>JAVBME010000007.1:0-208900 GCA_031552765.1 Acidaminococcales bacterium
AATGAGGAAAGAAACGATAGAGCGAGTATTTGCCGAGGCCAAAGAGCGGCATGCGATGAGATACACCCAACTGCGCGGGCTAAAGAAAGTCGCGATGCAGGTAGGGCTGACTTTCCTATGCATGAATTTAAAGAAGCTGGCAAAGATGAAGTGGAAGAAGGGTTTGCTTTTTTGTTGTTTTGGCTGTTTCAGAGCAAAAGTTGAAGATTTTTGGGATAAATACCTTGTTTTCACGAAAAACGTCACTCTACGCGTTGCGTAAAGTGACGTTTATGTCTACAGTCTGAACCAGGCAGTTTTAAAACTGTCTGGCTTTTTTATTTTTTAGAATTTAGCAGGCCTTTTTTCCAAGAAGGCGGTCATGCCTTCTTTTTGCTCACTGTTGGTAAAACAGTCGCCGAATTTGACTGCTTCAAACTGATTTCCTGCCCGAAGACCCATCTCGTGGCCGGCATTGATCGTTTGTTTGGCGATTTTCACCGCGTTCTGGCTCTTGCCAGCTATTTCGAGAGCCAGTTTTTTGGCTTGCGCCAAAAGCTCCTCGGCCGGTACTACAATATCGGCAAGTCCCATCCTGAGAGCGTCTTGCGCGCCTATCATACGCGCCGACATGACGAGCATTTTAGCCGTTCCTTTGCCGACCAGGCGCATCAGGCGCTGGGTGCCGCCAAAACCCGGGATTATGCCCAGGTTTACTTCCGGCTGGCCAAATTTGGCTTTTTCCGAGACTATACGCATATCGCAGGCCATGGATAATTCGCAGCCGCCGCCCAGCGCAAAACCATTTACCGCAGCGATGACCGGCTTGTCAAGCCCTTCGATCTTCTCGAAGACTTCGTGGCCTAAAAGCGCGAACTCACGGCCGCCTTGCGCGTCAAGGTTTACCATTTCCGATATATCAGCGCCGGCAACGAAGGCTTTTTCGCCGGCGCCGGTAAGTATAATTACTTTAACCGCTTTATCGCCCTCGAGTTCCAGCATGGCCGCCTTCAGTTCGGACAGAACTTCGCTGTTGAGCGCGTTCATTACCTGCGGACGGTTGATGGTGATTATGCCCAACGCGTCTTCTTTATTTATTAAAAGGTGTTTGTACGGCATATCCCGCCTCCTAATTTGTTATAAGAGTTCGACAACGGCGGCTGCACCCTGCCCGCCGCCTATGCAGAGGGTGGCGAGGCCGCGTTTGGCTCCGCGCTTTTTCATCGCGTAAAGCAGCGTGACAAGAATACGGGCGCCGGAAGCGCCTATAGGATGGCCAATGGCGATAGCGCCACCGTTGACATTTACTTTGGCCGGGTCAAAACCGAGCTCTTTGCCTACTGCGCACCATTGGGCGGCAAAGGCTTCGTTGGCTTCGATGAGGTCTATATCTTTCAATTCCACGCCTGCTTTGGCGAGAGCGTTCCTCGATGCAGGCACCGGGCCTATGCCCATGATTTCAGGCGCAACGCCGGCGCTGGCGTAGCTCAATACCTTGGCCATAGGTTTGAGGCCGAGTTCTTTCGCCTTATCAGCGGACATTATGACAAAGGCGGCCGCTCCGTCGTTGATGCCGGAAGCGTTGCCAGCGGTGACTGTACCGTCTTTTTTAAAGGCGGGGTTGAGTTTGGCCAGTTTGTCCACGCTGGCGTCCTGTTTGGGGTATTCGTCAGTATCAAAGACTGTGTCGCCTTTTTTGCCTTTGATAACGACCGGCACTATTTCTTCTTTAAAAGCGCCTTCGGCGATCGCCCGGCAGGCTTTTTGCTGGGACTCAAAGCCGGCTTTGTCCTGGTCGGCGCGGCTGACGGAATATTTTTCCGCTACGTTTTCCGCGGTAATGCCCATATGGTAGTTATTAAAAGCGTCCCAGAGACCGTCTTTTATCATGACGTCAACGATTTTGCTGTCGCCCATGCGGTAACCCCAGCGCGCTTTGTCGAGCGCATAGGGAGCTTGGCTCATGTTTTCCATACCGCCGGCCACTACTATGTCGGCGTCGCCGGCCACTATCGCCTGGCGGGCAAGCCCAACGGCTTTAAGGCCGCTGCCGCATACTTTATTGATGGTAAAACTCGGCGTTTCCGCCGGTATGCCGGCCTTCATAGAAGCCTGGCGAGCGGTATTCTGTCCTTGCGCCGCCTGCAGCACATGCCCCATTATCACCTCGTCGACCTGACCGGGCTTTATGCCAGCCCGTGCAATCGCCTCCTTTATAGCTATTGCGCCCAGTTCAGCCGCGCTCACTCCGGCAAGCGCTCCGTTGAAGCTGGCTACCGGTGTACGCGCAGCCGCTACTATTACTACGTCTTTCATAAAGGTCCCCCTTACATTGACAACTTAATATTTGAAAAAGCCTTCGCCGCTTTTCCTTCCAAGTTTACCCGCACTGACCATGCGTTTCAAAATAAGCGCGGGGCGGTATTTGGAATCTTCGAATTCCTCATAGAATACCTGCATGATAGCAAGCACGGTGTCATTGCCGATAAGGTCGCTCAAAGCCAATGGCCCTATCGGGTGGCTGGCGCCGTTGAGCATGGCTTTGTCAATAGCTTCCGCGCTGGCAACGCCTTCCTGCAAAAGGTTGGCCGCTTCGTTGATCATCGGGATGAGCAGACGGTTGACCACAAAACCTGGTGAATCTATCTGGACGTCTACTACTACTTTGCCCAGTTTTTCCCCTATGGCTTTGCATACATTGGCGGTTTCCGGGGCGGTTTTCATGCCCGGGATGATTTCCAGCAGTTTCATGACCGGCGGCGGGTTGAAAAAGTGCATGCCGACTACTTTTTCCGGCCGTTTGGTCGCTGCCGCGATCTGGGTTATGGAAATAGACGAAGTATTGCTGGCCAGGACCGTTTCCGCCGGGCACAGCTCGTCAAGTTTTTGGAACAGGGCAAGTTTAAGATCCACTCTTTCCGTGGCCGCTTCTATTACGAGGTCTACCGCGCAGGTGTCTTTATCCAGTTCTGTGCAGACTGTGAGCGCGCTCAGCCATTTGGCGGCGTCTTCGCTGGTGGCTTTGCCTTTTTCCACCATTTTGCCGTAAGCTTTTTCTAAACGCCCCTTAAGGCTGCCGACGGCCGGCTGGTATACATCATAAGCCTTTACGCTGTAGCCGCCGGACAGTAATATCTGCATGATGCCGCTGCCCATCTGGCCAGCGCCGATAACTAAAATATTTTTTGCCATAAATTGCACCGCCTCACTATTATTTAAGCTAATATATTGCCGGCAACGACCATTCTTTGTACCTGGTTGGTGCCTTCATATATCTGAGTTATTTTGGCATTGCGCATCAGGCGCTCTACCGGATATTCCTTGCTGTAGCCATAACCGCCGTAAACCTGGACAGCATCTACAGTCACTTCCATAGCTATATCGGAAGCGTACATTTTAGCCATAGCGGCTTCTTTGCCATAAGGCTGGCCGGAATCTTTCTTTACTGCGGCATGGTAGACCAGCCAGCGGGCGGCCTGTACCTTTGTCGCCATATCGGCCAACATGAAAGCGATAGCCTGGTTGCTGCATATAGGCTTGCCAAACTGTACTCTTTCTTTGGAGTATTTTACAGCATGGTCAAGAGCCGCCTGGGCAATACCGAGCGCTTGAGCGGCTACGCCGATACGGCCGCCGTCGAGAGTGCTCATGGCTATTTTAAAACCTTCGCCTTCTTTGCCGAGAAGGTTTTCCGCGGGAACTTCCACGTTTTCAAAGACCAGCTCGCAGGTCAGCGAAGTGTGTATACCCAGTTTGTGCTCTTCTTTGCCAAAAGAAAAACCTTTCATGCCTTTTTCCATGATAAAAGCGGATATGCCTTTAGTGCCCTTGGACTTGTCGGTCATGGCAAAAACTACATAAGTCTCCGCTTCCCTGGCGTTGGTTATAAAAAGTTTGCTGCCGTTGATAATATATTTATCGCCTTGTTTTACAGCAACGGTTTGCTGCGATGCCGCATCGGTACCGGCATTAGGCTCGGTCAGGCCGAACGCGCCCAGCTTGCTGCCTTCACAAAGCGCAGGGAGGTATTTTTTCTTTTGTTCTTCAGTGCCGTAAGCAAAAATCGGCCAAGCGCAAAGCGATACATGGGCCGAAAGTGTAACGCCCATACCGTCGTCTGCCTTGGACATTTCTTCTACCGCGAGAATATAACTAAGAGTATCTCCGTCCAAACCGCCGTACTCTTCCGGGAAACATATCCCGGTAAAACCGATTTTCCCCATTTCGTCAAAAATGCTCCGTGCGAATTCTGACTTTTCATCCCTCTCAGCTACAGTGGGCGCCAGGAATTTTTTGCTAAAATCACCTGCCATATTTTTGATTTCTACTTGGTCCTCTGTTAACTTGAACATCCTTGTCACTCCTTTTGCCAAAATAAAATATATTCATAACCAATTCTTTATTCACTACCGAGGACGAAAAACCCTTTTATTTTTCAATAATTTTTAACATAAAATTTGTATTTATTAGCACATATTATTGGAAAATTTATTTCTAAAAAGGATTTATTGTAAACTTGATTACATCATTAAGAAAAATAAGTAAGTATTGCAAATAAAATAGTTAGCTTTAAGCATGAAATTTTACTTACAATTTAAATTGAAATTGTTTCTATAAACCTATTTTAAAGAAAAACAGATATCAGATACAGACACCATGTATGCTCGCTTGCAGCATACTATAAGCAGGTATACACATCAAAGATTTTTGTGCGCCGGTCGAATTCACACCCCACCTTATGCGTAACTGATATTTGCGCCTTTCACAGCATTTATCCGGTTATCTTGGCAATATTCTTAGCCAGTTTTATTTTTTCGCCTAAATCCGCCTGGCGGGCGATCATTATCCTTTGCGCCTGCGGCGAACCGGCGCCGTGCATGGATTCCGTGCGGTAGCCAACTGCCGCCGTCCCCAGGGCCAGATTTTCCACCAGGCGGAGAATGCGGAAACGGTTTTCCATGTCTTCCTTTTTCGCGCCCCGCAGGTATTTTTTTATATACTTGCCGGCCACTTCGTGCCTGAGGTCTTTTTCCGAAGGCAAAGTGACCATCAGGCCGCCTGTTATATCTTCGGCCAGCCGCACTATCTCATATGGAAAACGGGTCACATTCTGTTTGCAGACGTTGGCCAGCAGGAGGTCTATTATATAGGTGCCGGAGCTCAGTTTTTTCCCTTCGCCTGAACAGGCTATGCCGCAGGCGTAAAGAGTTTCGTTGAGGTGTACCATTTCTATCAGCTTGTCTTTTATGTGCGAAGCCTTTTGCGCGCCGTTGTATTCGGCTGCTAACGCCGCCGCGCCGATAAGCACGTCGCCCACGCCCACCTTACAGCCGCCGTAGCTTTGCCGGTGGTAGCCGGCAAAGCGCTCAACAAGAGCGTTTGAATACTGGTACTCGCCGCACATGAAGACATTTTCCCAGGGGATAAAAAGGTCGTCAAAAACCATCAACGCTTCATGGCCGCCAAAGCAGCTGTTGCCGAGATCCATCTCCGCGCCTTCTTCCATTTTCCTGGTATCGCAGGACTGGCGGCCGTAGATGTAGACTATACCTTCGGCGTCGGCAGGTGCGGCGAAAGATACCGCATAGTCGGCGTCTTTCTCTCCCATGGAAATAGTCGGCATGACCAGTATCCAGTGGGAATTGAGCGCGCCGGTCTGATGGGCTTTAGCGCCGCGCACCACTATACCGTCTTTTCTTTTTTCCACTATCCGGACAAAAAGGTCCGGGTCGTCCTGCTCATGCGGCGCTTTGCCCCGGTCGCCCTTGGGGTCGGTCATAGCGCCGTCCACCGTCCAGTCGTTCCCCTGCATCTGTCTTAAAAAAGCGGTAAATTTTTTATGATAATCCGTGCCAAGCTCCGCATCCATTTCATATGTCACGCTGTCCACAGCGTTGATGGCGTCCATGCCTACACAGCGCTGGAAGCAGGCTCCGGTTTTTTGGCCTAGCAGCCGCTGCATTTTTACTTTGCTCACAAGGTCATCTGTAGAACGGTGCAAGTGGCAGAAGCGGTTTACCTTCTCGCCGCTCATATGTGAAGTAGCGGTCATCAGTTCCTGGTGTTCAGGGTCTTGGGCCAAATCATAGGTCATTTTTACCGAATTCATAGAGGGTTTTATTATCGGGTGGTCCACCGGGTTTTTTATTTCCTCGCCAAACATATAGAGTTTGAATTTCATCTTCCTCAAACTTTCCACATATTGTTCACCTGTCATCAAAGCCATTCTATTTTCCCCCTTTTTTATTATGAGCACTTATTTCACACATAACTTAAATAGCAAAAACCATACCAAAAATATCCACAGTTTTTTCTTTGTGTTATTTTTGCAACAGAAAAACTTACCGCATTTATGCGGTTGTTTTACAATGCTGATATTTTGTGGTAATATAAAAAAAGAGTTTTGTGCAAATACGCACACAGCTTGTGCTATATTGCACAAAAGTTTCCGGGCTTTTTTCAGGCTTAATATCCTGTATTTTTGGTAAGGCAAAAATACTTTGTGCAAAAACGCACAAATTATTTTCTGATTTATCGCAATTTTCTTAAATTAGGCAAATCTTTATGAAAATTTCCCGGAGGCAAAAATGGAACAAGCGGAAAAACTGGAAGCCCTGAATAAAGAACTGAACGCTATCATCAACTCTTCCTATGACGGTATTTTCGTCACCGACGGCGAAGGTTTTGTAAAACGCGTCAACAAAGCATATGAAAGAATAAGTAAATTAAAACCGGCCGATATCGTCGGCCTGCACATGAGCGAATTGGTACAAAAAGGCTTGATAAACGAATCGGTTACCTTGAAAGTACTGGAAAAAAAAGATGTGGTCAGCATCATGCAAAATATTCGCGGCACACAGGTACTGGCAACCGGCAACCCTATCTGGGCGGACGGCAAAATAGTCGGCGTAACGACTAACATAAGAGACCTTACCGAGCTCAATTCCCTGCGCGAGCAGCTACAATCCAGCATAGAGCTGGCCCAGCGTTATGAAGAGGAGCTGGCCTATCTGCGCAGCAAACAACTTTCCGAAGAAGGGATAATCGCGGTCAGCCCCAATACCAAAAACTTGCTGGAAAAATGCCGCCGTTTGGCTAATGTTGATTCTGCCGTCCTCATCACCGGCGAGACCGGCACCGGCAAGGAAATAGTGGCCAAATTCATCCACAGCAGCAGTATCAGGACGCAAAAACCCTTTATGATGATAAACTGCACTACTTTGCCGGAAAACCTTTTGGAATCCGAGCTATTTGGCTATGAGCGCGGCGCCTTTACCGGTGCGAAAAAAGAGGGAAAACACGGCCTTATCGAACTGGCCGAAGGCGGCACCTTCCTTTTGGACGAAATAGGCGACCTGAGCATGAGCATGCAGGCCAAGCTGCTGCGCCTGTTGCAGCAGAAAGAATATATCAAAGTAGGCGGCAACGCTATAAAAAAAGCCCATGTCCGTTTTTTGGCCGCCACCAATAAAAACCTACCGGAGTTAGTAGAAAAAGGGCTTTTTCGCGAAGACCTGTATTACCGCCTGTCGGTGGTGCCGCTCCACATACCGCCGCTACGGAAGCGTTCCAGCGATATCCTTCCTCTTACACAGCATTTTTTAGCTGTTTTCAATAAAAAATATCAGCAGAAAAAAAGTATCGCGACTAAAGCCCTCGATATCCTTATACGGTACAACTGGCCGGGTAATATCAGGGAGCTTGAACACACAGTCGAACAATTATCCGTACTGACAATAAATGAAACTATAACGGTCGACGACCTTCCTGACAACATAAAAGGATTCTCGGCCTGGAAAAAATCCGGCGGCCAGGATATGCCGCTCGACGCTATTTTAGATAAGATCGAAAAAGATATCATCGCCACAACACTTGTGGAGACGCCAAATGTACACTACGCCGCCGCCCAGCTCGGCATCCACCGTACCACCCTCATCCGCAAAATGCAAAAACATGGTTTGGTTTTTAGGAAAGAATAAAAGAGATATGTAAAAAGCGCCTTTCGCTAAAGAGCGGGGGCGCTTTTCTGCATCCTGAAATATGCCGATTTTTCTGATAGCTATACAATCAGTTTTATGTTAAAATTATTTAAAGATTTAGTCTTTCTAAAATTTTAAGGAGGGAATTCTTTGCTATGAAAACGGGGAATGAATACATCGAAAGTTTACGCAAAAGAAAAATCAAAGTTTATGTCAAAGGTCAGCTGCTGGACAGCGCAACAGCGATAGACCATCCTTTTATAAAAGGACATGTCAATGCAGCGGCTATGACTTACAACCTTGCTTTCAACCCTGCTAACGAAGATTTGATGACTACCCAGTCCCATTTGACCGGCAAAAAAATCAACCGCTTTACCCATATCCATCAAAGCACGGAAGATTTATTAAAAAAAGTCAAGATGCTGCGCATGATCTCGCAGCAGACCGGTACCTGCTACCAGCGCTGTGTGGGCTTTGACGCCCTCAATACCTTATATACAGTTACCTTTGAAATGGATGAGAAACTGGGCACGCAATACCATGAACGCCTGAAGAACTTTTTGCAGTATGTACAGGAAAACGACCTGATGGTAGCGGGAGCCATGACTGACCCTAAAGGCGACCGCAGCCTGCGCCCCAGCCAACAGTCCGACCCCGACATGTTCGTACGTGTAGTGGAAAAAAACGACAAAGGCATAATCATCCGCGGCGCCAAGGCGCACATGACCGGCATGGTCAATTCGCATGAAATGCTGATCATGCCTACTATGGGCATGTCCGCAGAAGATAAAGATTACGCAGTAGCCTGTGCCCTGCCTGTAGACGCCGAGGGAGTACTGCATATTTTCGGTCGCCAGACCAACGACGACCGCAAATGCGAGGGCGAAATAGACCAGGGTAACGCCCGCTACGGCATCGTCGGCGGCGAATGTCTGACCGTTCTGGAAAACGTATTTGTCCCCTGGGAAAAAGTATTTATGTGCGGCGAGGTGGAGTTCTCCGGCATGCTTGTAGAGCGCTTCGCCTGCTACCACCGGCAGAACTACGGCGGCTGCAAAGGCGGCGTGTCCGATATCGTCATCGGGGCGGCCGCCGTCATGGCCGACTACAGCGGCTACGGCAAAGCGGCCCATGTTAAAGAAAAAATAAATGAAATGATCCACCTGGCGGAAACCCTTTACGCCTGCTCTATCGCTTGCTCCGCCGAGGGCAAGCCCACCCAGTCCGGAGCTTATTTTGTCGACCCGCTGCTGGCTAACGTAGGCAAGCACAATGTTACTCGCCTTATTTACGATATAGACCGCATCGCCCAGGATATAGGCGGCGGCCTGACCGCCACCCTGCCCTCCGAATCCGACCTTAGAAATCCCGATATCGGCAAATACGTAGATAAATACTTTAAAGGCGTAGCTTCTGTCCCTACCGAAAACCGCTTGCGCATAGCCAGGCTCATTGAGAACATGACCGGCGGCACCGCCCTTGTCGAAAGCATGCACGGCGCCGGTTCGCCGCAGGCGCAAAAGGTCATGTACTCCAAGCTGTCCGACCTTGAGTATAAAAAACGCCGGGCCATGGCTATCGCCGGCATCAAACAGGAGGAAAAATCTTGATGCGCCAGGTAGTTATCGTAGGCGCCTGCCGTACTCCTATCGGCAGCTTTTTAGGCGCACTTAAAGACGTCAGCGCAGTAGACCTAGGGGTTACCGCCGTAAATAGCGCGCTCAAACAGGCCGGCGTCCAGCCGGAAATGGTAAATGAACTGGCTTGCGGCATGATTTACAAGGCCGGCGCCAAAGGCAACCCGGCCCGGCAGATACAGCTAAAGTGCCAGATACCGGCGGAAGGATACGCCTATACCGTAGACCAACAGTGCGGCTCGGGCATGAAAGCCTTCGAACTGGCTGCGCAGTCTATTATGCTTGGTAACACACAGATAGCTGTTGCTGTCGGTACAGAAAACATGTCTCAGGCGCCCTATATCCTGCCCAAAGCGCGCGAGGGCTTCCGTATGGGCGATTCCACCGTGAAGGATTCCATGCTCTGTGACGGCCTGGTCTGCGCCATGATGGATTACCATATGGGCATAACGGCGGAAAACCTTGCGGAAATTTATGGCATTAGCCGCCAGGCGCAGGATGAACTTAGCCTGCTCAGCCACCAGCGGGCTGTGAATGCCATAAAAAACGGGGTTTTCCAAGAGGAAATCACCCCTGTTGTTATCAAAGGCAAAAAAGGCGATACCATTGTCGACACAGACCAACACCCCCGTGCTGACGTCACACTGGAAAAGCTTGCGGCTATGAAGCCTGCCTTCAAAAAAGACGGTACCGTCACGGCCGGCAACGCTTCCGGCGTAAACGACGGCGCGGCTGCGCTCGTCCTCATGTCACTCGAAAAAGCCAATGAGCTCGGCATAAAGCCACTGGCCAGATTGGCAGCGACTGCTTCCGCCGGAGTAAAACCGGAAGTCATGGGCATCGGCCCTGTCCACGCCATACCCAAAGCGCTGGCTAAAGCAGGCCTTACTGCCGACGATATCGGTTATTACGAAATAAACGAAGCTTTTGCCGCGCAATTTCTGGCGGTAAACAGCGTCCTTGGCCTCAGCATGGATAAAGTCAATGCCAATGGCTCCGGGATAGGCCTCGGCCATCCGGTAGGCTGCACCGCCGCTAAGATAATCGTCTCACTTATTTACGAAATGAGGCGCAGGAAAACGCAGTATGGCGCAGCCTCTTTATGTGTGGGCGGCGGCCCGGCCATAGCGACAGTCCTGGAATTGATGTAACTTAAAGGAGGAATAGTAAAACGCATGGACAAACTTTTACAAAGTAAAACAGCTATTATCACAGGTTCCACCCGCGGCATCGGCAAGGCCATAGCTAACGGCCTGGGCGACGCCGGCGCCAACCTGGTCATCGTCAGCCGCTCGCAAACCGATTGTGAAAAGGTCGCCAAAGAATTTACCGCCAAAGGCTTTAAAGCATTGGCCGTTGCCGGCGACCTGACGAAAAAAGAAGCCATAAAACAGCTTGTTGATAAGACTTTGGCGGAATTTGGCCGTATCGATATCCTGGTCAACAACGCCGGAACCTCTTCTACCAAACCGGCCGAAGAGGTGACCGAAGAAGACTGGGACTGGGTCATGGATCTCAACCTGCGCAGCGCTTTTTTCACCGCGCAGGCGGTGGGCAAGGTCATGCTGGAACAAGGCAGCGGGAAAATCATAAACGTCTCTTCGGTGTTGGGCTTGGTCGCGGAAAAACAGGTTTTGTCCTATTGTGTAGCCAAGGCGGGTCTTATTCAAATGACTAAAGCCCTGGCGCTCGAATGGTCAAAAAGAGGCGTTTTCGTCAACACCCTTTGTCCCGGTTATGTCATTACTGAACTCAACCGCGAACAACTGGAAAACGAAAAAATTGCGGCCAAACTGTTGGCAAAAACTCCGCTGGGCAAATTTGGCCAGGTGGAAGATATGGTAGGAGCGACAGTATTTATGGCCTCCGAACAGTCCAACTATATGACAGGCCAAGCCATCGTCCTCGACGGCGGCTGGACAATACAATAACAACTTTTTTTCTTTTATTTTATTTACAGCGCCTTTTCGGCGCTTTCTCTTTTGCATTTAGGTTAACCATAAAATGTTTTAAAGTTGACTAATTTGTTTTTCCTAACGTATACTAGTAAAAGAATTATCTGCCAGAGGAGAAGCAATGAACATCGACAGCAAGCACAAAGACCTTATCCATTCTTCTTTATTTGCCGCGCTGACCATCGCCCTGGGCTTTATTTCCGTTCCGGTCCCGATAAGCCCTGTACCCATATCCGGCATCAGCCTAGGCGTCATGTTGGCCGGCAGTATACTTTCCCCGCGCCAGGCGGCTTACAGCGTCCTCGTGATCATCTTATTAGCCGCGGCCGGCCTGCCGGTGCTGTCCGGTTTTACCGGCGGCCTTGGCGTGCTTTTAGGCCCACGCGGCGGTTATTATGTGGGCTTTATGGTCGGGGCGGCCGTCATCGCTTTTTTACGCGGCAACAACGGCAGCATGCTCCGGCTATTTTTAGCTAATATAACCGGCGGCATCATCATCGCCTATCTTTTCGCCGTGCCTTGGCTCAGCCTAGTCACCGGCATGCCTCTATTGCCGTCCATCATGGCCGGGGCGGCGCCGTTCATTATCGGCGACCTTTTAAAAGCCGCCATCGCCACTGTTTTTGGCGCGGCGCTCCGTAAAAGGCTGGGGGCGTTATGAGTTGCTACATAGTAGACGGCCTGCGCACGCCTATCGGCAAAACAGGCGGCATACTGAAAGACTTTTTGCCTGAACACCTGGCGGCGGCTGTTTTTACAGCATTATTGGAAAGAAATAATTTGCCGGCAGAAAGCATCGACCAGGTAGCCATGGGCAACGTAGTCGGCCCCGGGGGAAATATCGCCCGCCTTAGCGTGCTGGAGGCGGGTTTTCCTTATAGCACGCCCGCCTTTACCATAGACGCCCAGTGCGGTTCCAGTCTGACCGCACTGGGTTTAGCGCAAGCACTGATAGCATCAGGCCAGGCCGACCTGGTCATCGCCGGCGGCGTGGAAAGCACCAGCCTGGCGCCCCGCCGCCGCTTCCACGAAAATGACCCGCGCTTCACCGGCGCCGCTGATTATTATGAACAAGCCCCATTTTCTCCGCCGCATATTGGCAATCCTTCCACTTTGCAAGGCGCAGAACGCCTGGCAGAGGCATTTGCCATATCCCGCGCCGCGCTGGATGAAGTCGCTTTGTCCAGCCATAAAAAAGCGGCGGCGGCCAGAAAGTTTCTGACATCCGCCATACTGCCGCTCGTTAAAAACGAAAAAACAATACAAGACGACCAATGCATCCGCGCAGATATATCGCCCCGGCTTCTGTCCCGTATGCCGGGCCTGCTATCGCCCGACAGCCTTACTACCGCCGGCAATTCCTGTCTTAGACACGACGGAGCAGCAGCTCTGCTGCTCGCCTCGGAAAAAGCGCGGCATCGGTATGCTTTGCGTCCGCGCGCCAAAGCGCTAGCCAGCGCCAGCACCGGCTGCGACCCCAATCACTTTCCCCTGGGGCCGGTTTACGCCATACGCGAATTGCTGGAAAAACAAAACCTTTCTTTAGAGGAAATAGACGCCGTGGAAATAAATGAGGCGTTTGCCGTTAAAATCCTGGCTTGTTGCCAGGAACTATCCCTGCCGCTCGACAAAGTCAACCGCCTGGGCGGAGCCCTGGCTTACGGCCATCCCTACGGAGCGTCCGGCGCGATGATAACCCTGCATCTCCTGCGCACCCTCGAGCAAGAACAAATGCGGCTGGGTATTGCCGCCGCAGGAGCGGTAGGCGGCCTGGGCACGGCCCTTTTGCTGGAGGTTATTTAGACATGTTGATATCGGAATTGCTTGTAGGAAAACCGCCTGACAAAATCTGTCTGATACACGGCCAAAACAGCTTCACATACGGCGAACTGGAGGAGCAGAGCGCGTATCTGGCCCGACGGTTGGCCTTGCCAGCAGGCGAACGCGTACTGGTAGATATTAAAGAGCCACTCTCCCAGCTTGCATATTTTTTCGCCATAGTAAAAGCCGGCGGCGTATGCGTATTCTTGCCGACAGGCTCCCCCTCCGTTCTGTCTGCCAACCTGTCAGACAAGCACGGTATAAAACGTCAAATAACCGGCTCTTTCGCCCCCGGCGACCAAGGGGAAAAAGTACTGCCAAAACTTAAATCTTCCGATATTTTTTTCGGCGCGCTTACCTCCGGCAGTACCGGCCAGGCCAAACTGCTGTGGCGCGACCACCAAAGCTGGACAAGCGCTTTTCCATACCAGAGCGAGGTGTTTTCCTTAAGCAGCGAGGACAGGCTGTTTTTGACCGGCAGCCTTTCTTTTACCGCCAACCTCAACTCCTGCCTGCACATGCTGTTTGCCGGCGGAACGGTCGTTTTTTCCTCCAGCCAAATGCCGCGCCGCTGGCTGGCCGATATGAGCGAACACAAAACGACGTCCATATTTATGGTCCCGGCCAATTACCGCATATTGCTAAAAAACATGAAACAGCCCCTGCAAACAGTACATTCCCTACTTAGCGGCGGCGCCAAGCTGGATGCGGCCACTGTAGCCGCTTTACAGGAAAAATTCCCAGGCGCTGCTATCCGTGAATACTACGGCGCGGCAGAACTTGGACACGTAAGTTATGCGCAACTGCCCACGGCCGACCCTTTCGCCGTAGGACAACCTTTTCCGGAAGTAAAGATAAATATTAAGGAAGGAGTGATCTGGGTAAGCAGCCCTTATATCATACCCGCCCTGAGGCCGGAGACTACAGTCGGCGACCTGGGCGAAATCATGCCAGGCGGCGTTCTGCGCCTGTTTGGCCGCGGCGGCGACGTCATAAACAGCGGCGGAGTAAAAATAAACACCGCGCAAATAGAACAGTTGCTCCGCCGCCACCCGGATGTAAGCGATATTGCCGTACTGCCGGCCGCCGACAGGCTGCGCGGGCAAAAAATCTGCGCGGTTATCGCTACAGCCAACCCTCTTTTGCAGGCCAAAGATATACTGTCTTTCTGCCGTAGGCATCTAGGCGGCAAGCACTGCCCGCAGCAAGTCATTTTTTTGCCCGAACTGCCGCTCAACAACAGCGGCAAAACCGACCGGCAGCGTCTGCAAGAGTTCCTGGCGAAAGAAGAAATTAAAAAACTCCTGCCCCAGCGCGAACCCTTTTTATTTCTCGATAAACTGGACACAGAAACGCCTGGAATAATCAAAGGCGAGAAAAGCTACGATTCTGGTTTTATCTTCGCCCAACCGTCTCGGGCAGGCGACCTTTACGTACCGGCCGCTATAATCATCGAGTCGCTTGCCCAATGCGGCGGCGCCGGCGCTCGGCAGCTGGGCCTGGCAAGTAAAAACATATATGCGCTCGCCGCGTTGGACAAAGTAAAAATCTTCGCTCAAGTTTCTTTGCCCGCTACAGTAAATATGAAAGTAAACACAGTAAAAGCCAAAGATAAACTGTTGGCACAAAAAGGCGAAGCCTGGCTGGGTGATAAACTTATCATGACGGCAGAATGGAAATGTATCGCTATAAACTAAGGCCTGGCTGTATTGCCAGGCCTTAGTTTATTTACACTTATAGTAATATACGCCATCCTGTTCTCGCCTGTCCGCCCTTCCCTGGTGGAAAAGATGCTCCAGATGGGACATGGCTTCGCCGGAAGAGAACCATTTTTGCGCTTTGGGAAAGTCTTCCCATTTGTCTATTTTCAAATCCCAGGTCATACGCGCAGCCACTTCGCAGGGTGGCCGCTCTTGTTCGCTTATTATCGCCTGCGCTTCGGCCAGCCGCACTTCATGGTGGCGCAACAGTTCATCGATACGCGCTTTATGGTCACGGACAAGTTCGCGGTGCCCGGTCAGGAGAAGTTTTACGTCATACCCTGCCAGTTTTTTCAAACTGTCTAGGTAAATGGCGAGAGAGTCTTTTTCCGGGCCCCAGCAGATAATATTGGGCGTGATGTTGCCCAGCACGTGGTCGCCGCAGAAAAACAGCTTATGCTGTTCTTCATACAGCCCGGTGTGTCCCAAAGTATGGCCCGGCGTATCGACAACGGTAAACGTGTAGCCGCCGGCTTTAAGTTGTTCGCCTTCCTGTAAAGGCAGGCAGTCGATAAGGCCGTCCGGACGGAAGCGGTAGCCGGGATGGTCTTTAGCGCTCAGGCCGTACTCATCAAGCCCGTACATCTTCATAAGTTTGTAGAAAAACTCCCAGTATTCATCAGTGCCGATGATACGCACCATCGCCGCTTCCTTCGCCCCGGTATAAACGCGCGCGCCTAGTCTTTGCGCCAGCGGCGCCAGGCCAACGTGGTCGGAATGGAGGTGGGTCAAAAAAAGGTCGGTTTTTTCCATATCAAGGCCCAGTTCTTGTATGCCCTGCAAAAAGGCTTCTTCGCACTCCGGGCGGTTAAAGCCGGTATCGATGATGATATTGCGGTCATCGCCCTTGATGATGAAGCAATTGAGCATTTTTAAGGGATTGTTGGGCAAAACTATTTCGTTGTTGTAGATGCCGGCGTAAACTTCTTTTAACATAATACACCCCATAACATTGCATAAATTTTAATTGACTATTATATTATCATCTTTTACGCCTATTTGCACCTTGTCGCCGGCTTTCACTTCGCCGCCTACGATTTTTTTGCTGAGCGCCGTCTCCACCGCCCGCGTTACCAGACGTTTTAACGGACGCGCTCCATACACGGGATCGAACCCGGCTTTTGCTAAATATGCCGTTACTTGATCATCCCAAGTCAGCTGTATCTCCAGCTGTTTAGCCAGGCGAGCCGCCAGGCTATGCAGCAAAAGCGCCGCTATATCGCCGACCTGTTTATCGGTCAGCGGTTTGAATACTATGATATCGTCTATGCGGTTGAGAAATTCCGGCCTAAAGAAACTGCCCAACAGCGCCATAAGTTTTTCTTTGTCGTCTGCGCCGTCTTTTAGGATATCTTTTGAGCCGATATTGCTGGTCATAACAATGACCGTGTTTTTAAAGTCGACTACACGGCCTTTGCTGTCGGTAAGGCGGCCGTCGTCCAATACTTGCAGCAGCACATTGAATACGTCCGGATGGGCTTTTTCTATTTCATCGAGCAACAGCACGGCATACGGGCGCCGTCTTACCGCCTCGGTCAGCTGGCCGCCTTCATCGTATCCGATGTAGCCGGGCGGCGCGCCGATAAGGCGGGCGACCGAATGTTTTTCCATATATTCGCTCATATCAAGGCGGATCAGGCTTTTTTCATCATCGAACAATACTTCGGCCAAAGTCTTAGCCAACTCAGTCTTGCCGACGCCGGTCGGTCCAAGGAAAATAAAGGAGCCTATCGGCCGGCCCGGGTCTTTGATACCGGCGCGCGCGCGCAAAACCGCCTCAGACACTGCGCGTACGGCGTCATCCTGGCCGACTACCCGCTGATGCATGATGTTTTCCATGTTAAGCAGCTTCTCCCGCTCGCCCTTCAAGAGGCGGGATACGGCGATACCCGTCCATGTGCTGACCACTTCGGCGATATCGTCTTCATCCACTTCTTCTTTCAAAAGACCTGGCGAGTCATCGCTTTTAGCCATGCTTTTTTCCTGCTCGGCCAGCTGCTTTTCCAACTCCGGCAAGCGGCCGTACTTCATCTCCGCCAATTTGGCCAAATCATAGCCGTAACTACGTTCCGCCGCCTCTATCTGACTGCGCACTTCTTCTATTTCGCGTTTTAGTTCGCGTACTTTGATTATGCCTTCTTTTTCTGTTTGCCAGCGTTCACTGAGCGCAGCTGACTGCTGGCGCAGGGAAGCGAGTTCATCTTTGAGTTTTTGTAGACGGTCTTTGGAAGCTGCGTCGTTTTCTTTGGATAGCGCCTCTTCTTCTATCTCCAGTTGCAGTATGCGCCTTCTTATTTCGTCAAGTTCGGCCGGCAGGGAGTCTATTTCCGTCCGCAGCCTAGCCGCCGCCTCATCCATCAGGTCTATCGCCTTGTCCGGTAAAAAGCGGTCGGCGATATAACGCTCGGACAGCACCGCCGCCGCCACCAGGGCGGAGTCCTTTATCCTGACGCCGTGATGTACTTCATAGCGCTCTTTCAAGCCGCGCAGGATGGAAATAGTATCTTCGACGCTTGGTTCGCGCACCATGACCGGCTGGAAGCGCCGCTCCAATGCCGCGTCTTTTTCTATATGCTTCCTGTATTCGTTTAAAGTAGTCGCGCCGATGCACCTTAGTTCGCCGCGCGCCAGCATGGGTTTTAAAATGTTGCCGGCGTCCATCGAGCCTTCCGCCGCCCCGGCGCCCACCACCGTGTGCAATTCGTCGATAAACATAATTATTTCGCCGTCTGAATCAGTAACGGCTTTCAGGACTGCTTTTAGGCGTTCTTCAAATTCACCGCGGAATTTCGCCCCGGCCACCAGCGCTGCCAAATCAAGGGCATAAATGGTTTTTCCTTTGAGCATTTCCGGCACGTCGCCGGCGACAATACGCCGGGCCAGACCTTCTACGATCGCCGTCTTGCCGACGCCCGGCTCGCCGATGAGTACGGGGTTGTTTTTCTTCCTGCGCGAGAGTATCTCCACCACGCGCCGTATCTGTTCATCCCGGCCGATGACCGGGTCTAGTTTGCCGCTACGGGCTTTAGCGGTCAAATCCTGTCCATATTTTTCCAAAGTCTGACGACTGGCTTCGTCCTCTCCGTGCGCCGCCTGGTAAGCGTTTACCGACTGCTCAATTTTACGCCGCGTGATGCCGTATTCACGGCACAGTTTTACCACTTCGCTCTCACCGTCTTCTGCCAGCGCCCAGAGTATGTGCCTGGGCTCTATAGCAGGCGCCTGCTCTTTTTCTCTGGCCTCGTCCGCGCGCAAAAGCACGCGGCTGGCCGCCGCGTTCATCCTAAGGGCGCTTTCCTGGCCGCGCACGGCCGACAGCCGTTTTAAAAGATTTGCAACTTCGCCTTTGAATCGTTTCTTGTCTGCTTTAACTTGTTCCAGCAAAAAGTCCAGGAATTTGTCGCCTTCGGCTAAAGCGGCTAAAAGATGTGTGCCGGTCAGTTCCTGATTGTAATTCAAAATGGCTTTTCTTTGTGCCAGCTCGAGCAATTGGTTGCTGGCTTCGCTATAGTTTTCCGGATTCATGAAAATCCCTCCCTAATGTTTAATAAAATTTTTCCTGTGCAGGTAATTTGCCACTGTTGGCGAATAAAATAAATATATTAGGTAAAAGTCAGTTGGAGGAGCTTTTGATATGAACAACTCCATTATTGTTTACCGGCTGTTCGACATAGCTGACGAGATAAACCTCGACCATGTGCAGGCGCTTTGGGCCGCCCGCAATAAAATCGCTTCCCGGCTGCGTCTTGAGCGCGTGTCACCGAAGGCCATCGCTTTTAAAAACCCACCCGTTTCTGTAGATCTGGGTTCGCATGAAATACAGCTGGCCGGCAAAAACCTCCTGGCGGAAATACGCGCGCGCATTTATGATATCGGCGTCATCAGCATCATAATGCGCTTCGACCTGCCAGAGACTACCACTTATGCCGAGTATCTTGATCTGGCCATAGCTACTGAAAATATGCCGGAAGAAAAAGTCCAGGAATTTGCCAGCCTGGTCGCCGATACTGTCAAGCAGGCGCTTATAAAGCCGCGCGAGCCGGATTTTGAAGAAGACTTTGTAGTTTACTATTTCCATGAATGGAAAAAAGACTGGGACATCGTGCCTCTTTTACTGAAAGACCATGCGCCCATCAGCCAGCAAACGCGCGAGGAGACTCTTGTAAACCGCCTGTCCTACGCCGACGACATCGCTTATTTCACCTGGGATTCCGCTTTGGTCTACGACTCTGCCGGCAGCATGGACATACCTGATTTACTCGAATTTGCCAATGCCCAATTTCTGGAGCTGAGGTACTACGACACCCTGCTTGAGGGCGCAATCGATGCCATGTACGACGAGATAGAAGAAGCCAATACCGAATCAGGCAAACAACGCCTGAAAAACTACCGCCGCATACGCGGCAACCTGATGGAACTGATGGCCGACGTAACTGTCTTGACCGGACGCATAAATAATGCGCTGAGAGTGACCGAAGACGTGTTCTATGCCCGCGTCTATTCCCTTTACATCCGCCTCCTGCGCGCCGACTCCTGGCGCAAAAGTATTGACGCCAAAGTGACCGTCATTCACCGCACCTATGGCATATTGAACGAAGAAGTGGTCAACCGCCGGGCGGAGATGCTGGAGATAGCCATCATAGCGCTGGTATCGGTGGGCATACTGCTCACCCTATACAATATGGTAATAAGGTAATTCTTCTTTTTAACTTTTTGACCTTTTGACTATATTTTATATCATTTCAACTCTTTATGCAATATAACTTGTAAAATTTTTCTTTGCTAGTAAATAAACCCCTTGCCGCGCCTGCGATGCATTTCAAGACATCGCAAACACGGCAAGGGGTTTTAATTTGTCTTCTAGTCTTCTTGCAATACAGCAAGGTCATCTCCCGGTAAGGATTTTTTTAGTTTGATCCATATTTTTCTTATTTCCGACAGGTATTCTTCTATCTCTTTACTGTTTTTTTCTTTGCCCTGGCTACGCAGGTACCAGCCATAAAGTATGCCGGCATCACGGTAAAGCAGCCTACTGCCTGAAGCCTTAAAGAGGGAGAAAATACCTTCACCGGCTTTTTGAGCCTCCTGTCCTTTTTTAAGCGCGGCATGTAAAGCATCTATGTTTTTTTGCAGTTTATTTACATTTTTAGGCAACTGCGGATGCAACACGCCAAGGGCAGCGTTCAATGCCCCGACCTTATCCGCCAGTATGGCGGCGTTTTTGGCGCTGCTCTCAATATTTTGCTGCATGTCCATAATTTCAGTCAAATATTGCAAACAGCGTTCAACAATAAACTCTTTTGTCGCCGGCTGCACAATGTTCAGCCATGGCGCGCCTTCCAGCCAGGCCCACAGGGAAAACAGGCGGCTGGTGTAGTCTTTTTCCGCCAGACCGCTATCCCGCTGTTTTTCTACCAGCAGTTTTGCCCAGACAGCGGTCGGTTGTATGCCGCTCATCTGGGAAGTTATATGTTCCCAGTCGGCAGAAAAAGAAGCAACCAGTGAAACAGCCGCAAAGTCTTTCGCCATTTTGTCAAGGATGCTTTCCTGTCGGTCATATTCCGGCGCCGACAAAAGCGGCGCGGCAAAGTCCAGTACGCTTTTCAGCTCTTGCGCCTGTTCGCTCAATAATCCCGCCTTGGCCGGCGAAAAAGCCGCATCGGTGATAGAAGACAGCAATAAGCCTATTTTTTCCGCCAAAACACTTAACAAAATATCTTTTAACGGCTGGCGGCTTTCTTCCTCTATTTTTTTGCTTTTCGAGAAATCGGATTTGCCGCCTATGAGCAGCCAGCCGCGATAATATTTGCTTTTGTGTTCGGCAAAAAGCGGCGCTTCTTTAGTCAGTTGGGCGACAAAGGCTAAAAGGTCGGAGCGTTTGCCTTCTATTAGCTCCAACTCTACTTCGGCTATGGGCAAGCTTTTGTCCCCGGCAATTATTTTGCCCCGGTCGATAGCTACCTCTACTTTCGTCTCCGCTGTCACCGCAACTTCAAACTGCTGGCGCACGACTTCGACGGCAAAAAGTTTTTCCAGTTCCCCTTTGCCCACCAGGGCCGGCAAGTCCAGCAAAAACTTTATATGTTCAAAACCCGCAAGCGTCGGATCGGCATCCGGCAAAGGCACATTATACTCCAGACGTTCGGACAGGCCGCCGCTATTGCTGTTTTCCGCCTTCACGGTCGCCACATAGCCGCCCGGCTCCTTACGTACGCGGTAAACGACTCCCGCCCTGGCCAGACGGCGTTTAGGAGTATCGTAGTAATGGGAAACAAGCTCTTTCTCCCGTTCGCTGCCGGCGATCATACGCTCGCGCAGTAAGGGAAGAGAAGCTACGCCGGCCAATACATCTTCCGACAAGGCTATCAGTTTTATCTCTGTTTCGATATTTTCCGTTTTGCTCACAGCCACCCCTGCCTTTCCCCTAACTGCCGCGCACATCGGTAAACAGCGCTGCGCTTTTATCTGCCGGATAAACTCTTGGCTCCAGTTCGCGCAGGTCTTCCAGCCGCCAACCTTCCTTTTTCTCAGCTAACAAGGCCAGCGCTTCGTCTATGCTCTCCGCCAGCACGACGGCTACAGCATCGGTATAAAAATCCTGCTGCACGCAAGGCTCGTTCATCATGCTGAAGCTATGGAATTTCCTGTTGTGGCGCCACACATATACATTCATCAAAACACCGCCTTTACCGGGCCTTTTACTTTATAGACGAAAAACCTTTCCGTCAGGTAAGTGTCTTTATATTCTATATCCGGCTGCCGCTCTACTTGTTTATAATAGGCGGCCAGCCGCTCTTTTTCATCCCAACGCCCTATGTAGAGCGCTTCTTTGGGTAATTCTTGGCCTTTCTGCCAATAGTCGAACATGGATACTCGCGGCGCAGTCAATACCCAGACCGGGGACGGCTGCGGCAGATAATAAACCGCCAGCGCGGCCATACCGTAACTGTCGCCTAAAAATCCCACGCCCGGTTGTAGGTGCAGTTGCTTAAAAATCTGTACTTCGCCGTCGAACTGGCTTTGCATTACTGCCTTTTGCGGCAGGAAAGGAAAGACTTCCGGGACTTTGAGCATAAAAACCACCAGCAGCGCCAGGGCCAGAGAGCATAGCTTCCAACGCCGCCAGTCCTGGCGGGCAGCCCAATAGGCAAGGATGATGATACCCGATATATAGGCCGGTATGGCCCAGTTGGCGGCCGCCCGTTTGAACATAGCGGCATGGGTGAAAAACAGCAGCGGAAAAACACATGGCCAAAAGAAAAAGGCTAGCCGGTCTTCGCGTAAATTATCCGGGACAAAGCGCACTAAAGCATAGAGCAGGCCCAGGAAGACCAGGGGGCTGAGCACACCGGCCTGGGCGCCGATAAACTCTAAGAGGTATTTGCTGTTGAAGATTTTTTCTTCCGCTATGCCGTGCCTGAACTGAAAGGCGAAGGACACCCAGTCGTGCTGGTAATTCCAAAGTATGACCGGAGAAAATACTATGGTCGCCGCCAAAGTCGCCCAAAGCAGGTTGGCGGAAAATAAAACATGCCGCTTTTGCGAAAAAAGCACGGCTAATATCAGTGAAGGAAAAAGCAATACGGCAGTATACTTTGACAGCAGGGCGCAACCGAAAAATATCCCGGTAAGTATAAACCAGCGCCTAGGCCTGTCCCAGCCGTGACGCGGAAATAAAGCGCGCCAGGCGGCATACAGGCTGAGTGTCCAAAACAAACACAGCGGCGCATCCGGCGTAGCTAAAAGAAAACCTATATGCACTATCGGCAGCAGGGAGTACAGTAAAAGCGCCAAGTCGGCCGTTTTCCTGTCAAACGCCTCATAAGCCAGACGCCATATAATAAAACCGGCGGCGGTCATACAAAGCAGTGGCGCCAGCCTTAAGAAAAACGGACTGTCGCCCAGGAAACCGGCCAGGTAGAGCAGCCAGGCCACCATCGGCGGATGGTCGAAGTAAGATATGGCCAGACGCTTGCTCCACAGCCAATAGTAAGCTTCATCAAAGTGCAAAGGCAATGTAGTATTGTAAAGAGCATTTAAAAAAACAACGGTCAAAAAAAATGCCGTTGTTCTATTGAGAAAATTCATGCCTGTCCCCTGCCGCCAAGGCGTAGACGCCATACCATGGCTACGGCCTCGAGAAATATTTTTTTGCTCATTTTAGACGCGCCTAAAGTGCGGTCTTCGAAAATAATGGGTATCTCTCTTACCTTAAAGCCTTTTTTGATTGTTTTATAGGTAAGTTCGATCTGGAAAGAATAACCGTTGGATTTTACTTCGTCAAAATCGAGCGCTTCCAATACCGCCCGGCGAAAACACTTAAAGCCACCGGTCAGATCGCGAATATCCAGGCCTAAGATCGTCCTGGCGTACAAGCTGCCGCCGCGGCTGATGATCTTGCGGCCCAGTCCCCAATTCTTCACGCCGCCGCCGTTTACATAACGGCTGCCCAGCACAAGATCCGCGCCCGCATCCAGCGCCGCGCGAAAATCCGGCAGATAGCCGGGTTTATGAGAAAAATCGGCGTCCATCTCGAATACCGCCTGGTAATCGCGCGCCAGCGCCCAGCGGAAACCGTCGAGATATGCTGTCCCAAGGCCTAACTTACCGGCCCGTTTGAGTAGGAACAGTCGCCCTGGAAATTTCTCCTTCATCAAGGACGTTACAGCATCCGCCGTGCCGTCTGGCGAATTGTCGTCCACCACCAGCACATGCAGCCAGTCGTGTGCCAGCACCTGGGCGGTTATTTCTTTTATATTCGATAGTTCGTTATAGGTGGGTATGATAACCAGCATCATGAGGCAGACACCGGTTTTTCTTCTTTTTTCTCTTCAAAAGTAAAGAGGTTTTGGCCGATAAAGTTGGCGGCGCTCATGACCAGTATAGCGGTAGCCTGGCTAAAAATATGTGCCAGGCCTACTTTTTCCACCAGGAAAAAAAGCAGCCCCAAGTTACCCAAAAGACACAGGGCGCTTATCGTGAAAAACTTCACATAGCGGCGGTGTATGTCACCCGCCGTAGCTTGCCTGTCTTTAAACGTCCACATGCTGTTCCAGAAAAAGTTGTTGCTCACGGCCACCAGGAAAGACAAAATAGAGGCTGTTATATAATAGCAGCCCATATTGTTCGCAGCACTAAAAACAGCCATATTGACAAATACGCCGGAAAAACCAACTACACAAAACTTCAAAAAGCGGCTCGTCAAAGCGCCCTCTCCTTTTAATAAATTTTATCGTTTGTTATATATATTATAGCATAATTTATTTTTGCTTGTCCGCAGTAGCGCTAACTTCAAAAATATTGCGTCCCAAATCAAAAAAAAGCGTTTTTCCCGCCAAAAGTTCGCCGGTATGGGTTACCAGCTTTATTACTTCCTGTGTTTGCAGGCTGGCCGCTATACCGGTGGACGCCGGCAGTTTTACCGCATCGAACCCATCTATCCCAGCCTGCTCGCAAATGCGCGAGTAAAGGTCGTCCGGCCCGAGAGCGCTGTCCGGCAAAATAGTGGCGACCTGCCCCAGCAGTCCGGCCAAAAGGGCGGTGACCATTGGTATCTTTTCTTCCCGGCAGGCGGCAAACAGTAGCATTTTGCCGGTAAAATTATCCAGGCAATCGAGCACGACGTCACTGCCGCGCACCAGGTCGCAGCAGTTTTCTTCGTCCATAAATACTGCGAGCGGCTCGCCCATTACTTGTGAATTTATCTCATTTATACGATTGCCGGCCACGATCACTTTACTCTGGCCAAGGTTAGCTTCGGTAGCGAATATTTCCCTGTTCAAGTTGGACTTTTGAAAGTACGCGCCGTCCACCATCCTGATACGCCCCACGCCGATACGGGCTAGTATCTCGACGGCAAAACCGCCCTGCCCTCCAAGGCCCACGACAGTGACACGGGACTTTGCCAGCCTGCTTTGCTTTTCTTTGTCCAGATAAAACACATGGCGCTGGTAGCGTTGCATAATATCCCTCCCGCCTCTTAAAAATATTATACATCAGAATGGCATAAAATAAAAAGCTGCCCGAAAGAGGCAGCCTTTGTCTTACAGTTTGCGCATTTGGGGAAAGAGCAGTACATCCCTTATGGAGGTACTGTCGGTCAAAAACATGACCAGGCGGTCTATGCCTATACCCAACCCGCCGGTAGGCGGCATGCCGTACTCCAGCGCCGTAATATAGTCTTCATCCATCATGTGCGCTTCTTCGTCCCCGGCGCTCCTGTCCGCAACCTGCTTGAGAAAGCGTTCTTTTTGATCGAGGGGATCGTTGAGCTCAGAAAATCCGTTGCACAATTCACGGCCAAAAACAAACGCCTCAAAACGGTCGGTCATGTCGGCGTCATCCTGGCTGCTTTTCGCCAAGGGCGATATCTCCTTGGGATAACCGGTGACAAAAGTAGGCTGTACCAGTTTGTCTTCTACATATTGTTCAAATACGGCATTGAGTATTTTGCCGATGCCAAAAGCTTTCTCTACCGGAACAGACAATTGTGCCGCCGCGGCGCGCGCTTCTTCAACACTGGAGATAAGGGAAAAATCCACGCCGGTATGTTCTTTCACCGCGCCGACCATGGTCACGCGGTTCCAAGGCGGGGTGAAATCTATCTCCTGCTCTTGATATACGACTTTCGCCGTACCCAAAACATCCAGCGCCACCTGGTGGATAAGCTGCTCAGTCAGTTCCATCAGATCGTTATAATCAGCATAAGCCTGATATACTTCCACCAAAGTAAATTCCGGGTTATGCCTGATGGACAGGCCTTCATTGCGAAACACCCGGCCTATTTCATATACACGTTCAAAACCGCCGACGATCAGGCGCTTTAGGTATAATTCCGGCGCTATGCGCATATAGAGCGACATATCGAGGGCATTGTGATGGGTGATAAAAGGCTTGGCCGCCGCGCCGCCCGGAATGGAATGCATCATCGGCGTTTCTACTTCGAGAAAATCGCGGGTATCGAGAAAATCCCTGATACTGCGTATTATTTTGCTCCGGAGGACAAAAGTGCGGCGCACGTCTTTATTTACTATAAGGTCGACGTATCTTTGGCGGTACCTGAGGTCGACGTCTTTCAAACCGTGCCATTTTTCCGGCAGGGGGCGAAGAGACTTCGCCAAAAACTCCAGGCCGGCCACTTTTATGCTTATCTCGCCCATATGGGTACGAAAAACAGTTCCGGTCACGCCTACAAGGTCACCGATATCCATTAATTTTAAAAGCCCATAGGCTTCTTCGCCCAGGGCGTCTTTTCTTATGTAGCACTGGATATTGCCGCTTTTATCCATGATATCCAAAAACGAAGTTTTTCCATGGCCGCGGATGGCCATAACACGACCGGCCAGGCGCACTTCATCTGTTTCGGCAAAATTTTCAAATTTTTCTTTTATATCATCCGCATGGTGGGTCGGCTCAAAACGGCGGCCAAAAGGCGCCACGCCCTTTTCCGCCAAAGCATCCATCTTTTGGCGGCGCACCTGCATCTGTTCGTTCATGCTTTCCTGTGATATCTCTATATCCGTGTTTTCTTTGCTGTCAGACATTTATACAACCTCTTTATCACGCGCGTTTGATGGACATTATTTTATATTTGAGAGCGCCGGCCGGAACATTCACCTGCACGGTCTCACCAGCTTTTTTGCCGATGATGGCGGCGCCGACAGGCGACTCGTTGGAGATCCTGTTCGAGAGGGGGTCGGCTTCGGCCGAACCTACGACAGTGCACTCCCAGGTATCTTTCAGAGCCACATCTTTTAGTTTGACGACAGAACCCAGCGTAACAACGTCCGTCTTGATATCTTCGTCGTCGATTATCTTCGCCGTACGGACCATTTTATCCAAAGTTATTATTTCGCCTTCGATAAAAGCCTGTTCGTTTTTGGCATCCTCATACTCGGAATTTTCACTGATATCGCCAAAAGAGATGGCTTGTTTTATCCGCTCAGCAACTTCCAGGCGACGCACTGATTTTAGCATTTCAAGTTTTTCTTCAAGTTTTTTCAAGCCTTCGGCAGTCAAGATGGTTTCTTTTTCTGTCATTGTCGCTCTCCTCTTTTGCCAGCGTCTGTTTGACAATTAAAAAATGCCAGCCCTGTTTAGACAAAGCTGTCCAGATTATAATCCCTTCAGCCGCCTATCTACTACATTATAGGCGTAGCGCCTGGCCTTGTCAATATTATACGCCAAGTATACAAATTTGCAGAATTATTACGCAAACTCAACATATAGCCAGCTGTTTTTGATATTCCCGGCAAATAAGCGCAAAATCACTGCCGGTGGCCGCAGTGTTAAAACGCCGGCGAAACTGTGCCGAATGCGGCAGCCCTTTTGTATAAGCAGCCGCATGATGGCGCATTTCTTTAACGGCGATGTTTTCTCCTTTGTATTCCGCCAGCATGGCAAAATGCCTGAGCAGCATGGCAAATCTCTCAGCATATGTTGGCTGCGCCGGCGCCTCTTTACCTTGAAGCGCGGCCATTATACCGGCAAACAGCCATGGGTTTCCTTCTGCCGCCCGTCCTACCATGACGGCGGCGCAACCGGTAGTTTTTATCATAGAGAGGGCGTCCTCGCCGCAATGTATGTCGCCATTGCCGATGACCGGGATGCTTACAGACGCCACTACTTTTTCGATCACGCGCCAATCCGCTTTCCCTGTATAAAACTGGCTACGCGTCCTGGCATGTACAGCAACCGCCGAGGCCCCGCCGCATTCGGCGGCGCGCGCCGCCTCTGCCGCGTTTATGCTGGTTTCATCCCAGCCGGAACGTATTTTTACCGTTACCGGTATTTTTACACTTTTTACAGCCTGCGCCACTATTTTTTCAATCAAGGCCGGCTGCTTCAATAAAGCAGATCCTTCGCCGTTATTTACTACTTTAGGCACCGGGCAGCCCATGTTGATATCTATCATATCCGGCCCGAATGTTTCCACTATAGCCGCCGCCTGTCCCATTTCATCCGGGTCGGCGCCAAACAGCTGCACGGCGAAAGGGCGTTCCTGACGCTCAAAATGCAATAGTTCCTTTGTTTTTTGGTTATTATATAAAAGGCCTTTGCAACTGACCATCTCTGATACCAGCAGCCCACAGCCCTGCTCTTTCACCAGCAGTCGAAAAGGCTGGTCGGTAACGCCGGCCATCGGCGCAAGCAGCAGCGGCGGGTCGACCGTAACATTTCCTATCTTCACTTGAGCCTCCGTTATATTAAATAAAAGCCGGCAAGCCGGCCATTATTTTCTCGTTTTATTGCTGCATGTTGCGGCTGTGGATGATCCGGAGGCCGTCGAGGGTGAGAAAAGGCTCCACGCAATCGATGGCATTGGTTTCCGAGGCCAAGAGGGCCGCCATGCCGCCTGTCGCTATAACATACGCTTTGCCGCCCATCTCTTCTTTCATCCGTTCAACGATGCCGTCGATAAGGCCTACGTAACCGTATATGATACCGGACTGCATGCTTTTGACCGTATTGCGGCAAATGACGGTGCGCGGCTTTTTCAGTTCGATACGCGGCAGTTTGGCCGCGCGCTGGAACAGGGCTTCCGTCGATATCCCGATACCGGGGGCGATCGCGCCGCCCAGATAGTCGCCGCTCTCAGTCACTACGCAAAAGGTCATGGCCGTGCCAAGGTCTATTATGATAAGCGGCGCTTTGCTTTTATATTTTTCAAAAGCGGCCACAGCGTTTACTATCCTGTCGGCGCCGACTTCACGGGGGTTTTCATATTTTATGAATATACCTGTTTTTACGCCTGGCCCCACCAGCAGCGGAGTCTTGCCGAAATAGCGTTTGCACATGCGGGCCAGCGGCACGCTCAAAGGCGGCACGACGCTTGAGATAGCGACATCGGTCACGTCTTTCATAGACAGGTTGCTGTATGAAAACATATTGCCGATAAGTATGCCGTATTCATCGGCCGTCCTGTTGCGGTCGCTCGAAAGACGCCAATGTACCAGGAGTTCCTCGCCGCGATATACGCCGGCAACTATATTCGTATTGCCGACATCAAGCACTAATAACATAATAAAACCACCTTAAAAGTATTATACGTAGCTATCGCCGTTTGCTGCACGGATAGAAACGTCGCCCGCCAATACAGTTTCCCGGGCGCCGTTTGCGCGCTCGACGACCAGCGCGCCGCTGGCATCTATGTCTAGCGCCCGCCCTGTAAAAGTTTCATCAGGCGCTATCACCCGCACCTCTTTCCCGAGTGTGGCGGAAAAACCGCGCCACTTATCGAGAAGGCCGGCAAAACCGTTTTTCAGGGCATCGTCATACAGCTCTTCAACTTTTTTCAGCATGGTAGCCAACAACACTACCCTGTCTATTTTTTTTCCGGTAAAGTCCGCTAAGGAAGCGGCTTTGTCTTTGATGTCCTCGGGAAAGCAGTCTTTTTTTATGTTGACATTGATGCCGGTACCGACCACAAGGTAATTGATAGCCTGCATTTCAGCATTCATCTCGGTAAGTATGCCGACAAGCTTTTTACCCTGGCAAAGTATATCGTTCGGCCATTTTATAGCCACTTTTATCCCCGGGTATTTCAGAAAGGTTTCCGTCAGGGCCACAGCCATAAGCAGGGTAAATTTCGGCGCTTCGTGCGGCATGAGCGGCGGCCTGAGCACCATAGAACACCATATGCCGGCGGCAAACGGCGAAAACCAGCCGCGCGCTATGCGCCCGCGCCCGGTCACCTGCTCTTCGCTCAACACCACCGTACCGTGCGGACAGCCGTCAAGCGCCGCCCGTTTCGCCAGATCGTTGGTCGAAGACAGGCTTTTCTCATATATGATATGGCGGCCCAGCCATTTTGTCTCCAGGCGGGCGCTTATTTCGCCCGGCAGCAGCAAGTCTGGCGCGCCGCGTAAAATGTAGCCTTTCTTATATACAGACTCTATATCATACCCATCCTGGCGCAGCGCCTGTATATGTTTCCAGATAGCCGTACGCGAAACAGAAAAACGCTGTGATATATCTTCGCCGGAAATGGGTTCGCCCTGGCTGGCCCGCAACAGGTCTATGATTTCGTCCCGCATGCTCCACCTCGCTAAAAATTCGGGTCTTTTTAAGATTAACAACAGCTTAAGGCATTGTCAACAGCTTATTATAAAAATCCCCCTGTTTAACACAGGGGGATTTTCTTTTTAATATACTGCCGGCGGGTTGCCGGTATCGAGTATCGGCATGTCCGGCCGCTTGGCCTCTTTGCCGGCCGGTTCCTGCTGCTGGAGAATGCTGCTGTCATTTATTGTTTCATCTACTTTGTCAGGCAGTTTTCCATGTTCCATCAGGTAGGAAATATCGCTGGCTTCCAAAGTTTCGCGTTCCATAAGCGTCTGCGCCAGCAAATGCAGTTTATCGATGTTGCTGCGCAACAGCGTCTCCGCTTCGGCGTACGCTTCTTCTATGAACAAGCGCACCTCATTGTCTATGGCAAAAGCCACTTCTTCACTGTAATCTTTGTCGCGCCCAATATCCCGTCCCAGAAATACCTGGTCTTGACGGCGGCCAAAAGTGATCGGCCCGAGTTTTTCACTCATGCCATATTCACAAATCATCCTGCGCGCAAGGCCGGTGGCCCTCTCGAGGTCATTTTGCGCGCCGGTGGATATTTCGTCAAGCACTACCGCTTCGGCAACTCGGCCGCCCAAAAGGGTCTTGAGCTTGTCGAGCAGTTCGGAGCGCGTAGCATAGTTGCGGTCTTCTTTAGGTCTGTACAGTGTATACCCGCCGGCGCCGCCGCGCGGTATGATAGATACTTTATGGACAGGGTCGCTGTTTTTGACATTGAGGCCGACAAGCGCATGCCCGGCTTCATGATAGGCGACCAGTTTCTTTTCTTTTTCGCTGATGACGCGGCTCTTGCGTTCAGGGCCGGCGAGAACGCGTTCGATGGATTCTTCCAGTTCCGGCATACCGATACGTTTTTTATTGCGCCGTGCCGACAAGAGCGCCGCCTCATTGACGAGATTGCTCAAATCCGCCCCGGTAAAGCCGGGCGTTCCTCTGGCCAAAGAATCCAGGTCGGCGTCTTTATCCAAGGGTTTTCCCTTAACATGTACCTTGAGTATTTCACTGCGCCCTTTGACGTCAGGCTTGTCGACCACTATCTGGCGGTCGAAACGGCCTGGCCGCAGTAACGCCGGGTCAAGTATGTCCGGGCGGTTGGTAGCGGCGACAATGATAATGCCTTCATTTACGCCAAATCCATCCATTTCGACCAAAAGTTGGTTGAGCGTCTGCTCGCGTTCGTCATGCCCGCCGCCCAGGCCTGCGCCTCTTTGCCGGCCGACAGCGTCTATTTCATCTATGAACACAATACAGGGAGCGTTCTTTTTGGCCTGTTCAAACAGATCGCGCACGCGGGAAGCGCCCACGCCGACAAACATTTCCACAAAGTCAGAGCCGCTGATGCTGAAAAACGGTACGCCCGCCTCACCGGCCACTGCTTTGGCCAACAAGGTTTTTCCTGTGCCGGGAGGCCCGAACAAAAGGACTCCTTTTGGTATGCGGGCGCCCAGTTCATTGAACTTTTTCGGCTGTTTCAAAAACTCTACTACTTCTTCCAGTTCCTGCTTGGATTCATCCGCGCCGGCTACATCGGCAAACGTAGTTTTCACCCGCTCGTCGCCGTACATCTTGGCGCGCGACTTGCCAAAAGACATTACGCGGTTGCCACCGCCCTGCGTCTGCTGCATGATAAAAAACCATACGCCAATAAGGAGCAGCATAGGCAAAACAGAAGAGAAAATAGTCGTCCACCAGGGCGGTTGCTCCGGCAGTTTAGCGTTTATTTCAACTTTGCGCTCCCCGAGGATCTCAATGAGTTTGGGATCATTGGGCGCAATAGTAGTAAATTCAACACCTGACTTTAGCTTTCCTTTTATAGTTTTATCGGTGATAGTTACCTGCGTAACTTCTCCCGCTTCTACTTGCGCAAGAAATTTCGTGTACGACATTTCCTGACTGACGGTAGTGTGAGAAGTATAATATTCTATAATAGAAATAGCTATTATGATGATAAGCAAGTAAAAGCTGACATTACGAAAAAATTTATTCAAAAGGTCTATGCCCCCCTTTCTTACAATATAAATAAAATACCTATACCCTAATATGATACAACACACTTTCCTTTAGGGCAAGCAATATTTGTACTTGTACGCTCACGGCGCGTAAACGGCTTTTTTCAGCACGCCGATAAAAGGAAGGTTACGGTATTTTTGCGCATAATCAAGGCCGTAGCCGACAATAAATTCATCCGGCACGGTAAAGCCACAGTAATCTATTTTTATTTCCTGCTTGCGGCAGGGAGCTTTATCCAACAGCGCGCACACCTTCAAACTGGCCGGGTTATGCCGCGCCAGTTTGTCGAGGATTTTGGAAAGGGTAAGACCGGTATCCACGATGTCTTCTACTACCAGCACATGCCGGCCGGCGATGTCGTTTTGTATATCTTTTAAAATACGTATATTACCGCTGCTGGTCGACGATTGACCGTAGGAAGAAACCGACATGAATTCATAATACACCGGCAAATCCACCGCTCTTGCCAGGTCGGCCATAAACGGAGCGGCGCCGGTCAAAAGTCCGATCATTACCAGCTCTTCACCATGGTAGTCATTGCTTATCTCTCGTCCAAGTTCCTGTACGCGTTTTTCCAGTTGTTCCTTAGTAACGATTATTTTTTCTATATCATTTTCAAACATATACATACTCCTTGTTGATAAGTTCAAGATACAGCCAGCTGTCGCCTGCCGGCACGTTCCTGTGGGCGCACCTGAGGCCGGCTACCCACAAAACGCCTTCCTGATCGCAGACCAGAGGAATGCCGTCGCGTTCTTCCTGCGGTACTTTGCTGTCAATAAAAAATTCTTTTAGTTTCTGCCTTGCGCCCCCCATGCCTGACGGCTGGAACAAATCGCCCGGCTGGCGGCTTCTTACGATAAGTTCGCTGCCGGCGACAGAAGCCGGAAAGGCTGCCCGGGTGATTCCATTGGTTCTGGGGCGGGCGCCGCGGAAAAGTGAGGCGCGCAAGATGCGTCCGTCCGGCAGGACCACCCGGCCCGGGATAGGGAGCGGCTGCTCTTTGATCGGCGCTGTCCTGCCGTCTTCAATAGTTTTTGTAGAAAAAATCAGCTCGTCGTAAGTCTTTTTTACTTTCAGACCGCCCGGCATATCGAGGATAGCCCCGGTACGTCCGGACAGTAAAAGTTCACGCACTTTGGCGATATGCTTGCTTGCTATATAACCGGCGTCGCCCAGTACATGGTTTATCGCCAGGGCGATTATGCGGCTGGACATAGCTTTGTGTTCGGCCGTCAAAGCATCGAGCGGCAAAGATACGGCGTCTTTATCTTCCAGCATCAAGGCGGCAAACTTTCCCCCGGCCGCCGTACGCAAGAAATCCGCGTCACTTTCTAAAATGGCGCTGGTCCGGCCCAATACATCAACTATAGCTGGGTTGAACTCTTCCATATGCGGCAATAATTCCAACCGCACCCGGTTTCTCAGGTAATTTTTATTTTTATTGCTGCTGTCTTTGCGAAATGCTATCTTATGCTGCTGGCAAAAAAATTCTATATCCTGGCGGTCGGCCGCCAGGAACGGCCTTATTATATCGCCTTGCCTTGGCTGCATGCCGGTAAGTCCTTCTATGCCGCTCCCGCGCAGGAGATTGAGCAAAAATGTCTCCGCATTATCCTGGTGGTTGTGCGCCACAGCGATACAGTCATACCCTTCGCGGGCGGCGACCTTTCTAAGCGCATCATAGCGGAGTATACGGGCCGCTTCCTCGGGCGAATACCCGCCTTCGGCAATCAATTTTGGCACGTCCACATCTTCGAGAAAACACTTTATACCGCGCATCCGACAGAAATTGCCTACCCACAGCGCGTCTTCATCGGCCTCTTTGCCCCGCATGTGGTGGTTGACATGGCATGCCCCCACCTGCCAGCCGCCCATTACGGAAAGCGTACGCAAAATCTCCGTCAGGGCGATAGAGTCCGCCCCGCCGCTCAAAGCCAATAGTACCCTGTCGCCGCTTTTTAACAAACTATGGTCGTCAATGCACTTTTTCACCTTATTGATCAATGATTCAGCCGTTTTTTCCATATCCGGCCTCCGTTATATTTTGAAAATAAAAAAGAGCAGTTCCGGCGAAATGCTCTCTAATTTTTCTCAATCATGCCCTGTTTTGTATCAATCCAGTCATATTTGATTAGTCAAACAAAAGTGCGCCGGTTTTGCTTTAACCACGGCGGCTGGCTCCCCGACCACCGCGTTTGGATTCAGTATTTTTCTTTAAATCTGTCAGCCGGTCGTCGCTGTCTTTAAGAAAACGGTTCATTTTATCTTCAAAAGAAACTGGCAAAGGAGCGCTTTTTGCTTGATGATAACGCCCTTCCGGCGGAGACGAAGGCCTCGGCGGACGCGGCATTTGCGGCCGGGGCGCGGGCGGGTTGGCCTGTTTTATCGATAGGCCGATTTTCCCCCGTTCATCGATAGTCAAAACTTTTACTTTTACTTTGTCACGTTCCTTTAAAAATTCACGAACATCACGAACGTATACGTCAGATACTTCGGAAATATGAATAAGACCTACCTTGTTTTCCGGCAACTCAACAAACGCGCCAAAATTAGTTATGCCAGTTACAATACCTTCAACCACGGCGCCTACTTCTATCGACATAAGAAAAAAGGTTCCCTCCTAGTACATTTTACCCGCTACAGCTTATACAATGATTATACCCTTGGAAATTCCTAAGTGTCAACAATATTCAAGTTGTTTTACCTTTCTTTTACCAGTACGGGTACTTCTCCTTTTTTCACCATGTTGTAATCTTCCCGGGCTATTTTTTCGATATAGGCCGGATTACTGGCATTTTCACGCTCTTTTTGCAGTTGCAGTTGCTTTTCCTTCAAGTCGGCTATCCGCGTTTTGCTGGCATCTATTTCTTTATTTATTTCATATATCTTAAGTTCCTGGCGCGTTATCTGCACGGCAAAAAACACCAGCAATACAATAAGCAGAAACCGGAAAACATTTATTTTTTTTTGTTTAGCCATAGCAAACCGCCGCCATTTTTTATTATAGTAACCATATTTATCAAATAAAGTATAACATCATAAAAGAATTAAGTAAAACCTGCGCAAAAGATTTTTTGCAGATAATTTCCCGTTAAGTAATAACGGCGCACAGTGAAATTTGTACAAACACCCGCTTTTGAGCTATTATTAATAACAGGAGGCGCTATATGTACAAACCGCTAATCAGAAACCGCATGATATTATATTTTGTGGCAACTACGGGCATTTCACTGCTTTTGTTTGGCCTTTACGCCCTGTACTCATTCAAAATCTACAGTGAAAAAAACCTTATCGGCAGTATGTTCATACATCTGCGACACAGCGAAAACGTCCTGGTCAGCGAATGTCCCGACATAACAAAACGCGACGCTTTGCAAACGCTGGTATTTAACCTTGGCGACAGTATGGACCTGGAACTTGAAGTCATAGGACAAAACGGCCAGGTGATAGCCGCGACGAAACAGCGCAGCCAGGCGGAAAACCAGCTCTCCTACCCGGAAGTAGAAGCCGCCCTGTCCGGACAAAAAGGCTCCAGTATACGCCTGGATAAAGAAAACAGGCAAAAAACCGTCTATGTAGCCATGCCTTACGGAAGTACGGCCCCCTATCAGGCGGCCGTCCGAGCTTCTTTGCCTACCTCGGCCATCGACAGCCAGTTTGCCACTCTCAGCCAGGCTATGTTTATCGCTTTTTTCCTGGCCGTTTTTTTGGCAGGCTACTTGAGCATACATTTGGCGAAAAAATTCATCCGGCCGCTGGAGGGTATCGCCCTCTTCGCATCGAAGCTGTCGGCAGGCAACCTCGAAGAACGCATCCACTATAAAGGCCAGGGGGAATTTGCCCTCCTGGCGCATGTGCTCAACAATCTGGCCGCCGGCCTGGCTGCTAAAATAAAAGAAACTTCGGCGGAAAAACAAAAACTGGAACTTATCTTGCAGCATATGGACAATCCCGTACTGCTCTTTGATAAAAATGGGCGAATAACTAATGCCAACCGGAGCGGCGTCTACATCTTCGGTGACAATATAGTCAGCCGTCACCACCTGCAAATAATCGGCAGCAGCGCGCTCGATACTGCTATCCGCACCTGTCTCGAGACAAATTCCACTAGGATGCTGGGTTTAAAAACTACCCTCAATAATGCCAAATACGCCTTTCAGGTGTTTATCGCGCCTTTACCGGACAAACAAGACGTCCTGTGCGTATTTCACGACATTACGTCTTTACAGGCCATAAACGAAAAACAGATGGAATTTGTCGCCAACGCCTCGCACGAGCTAGCGACCCCGCTCACCGCCATCAAAGGCTTTGCCGAGACCCTTATCGACGGCGCTTCGGAATCGCCTGAACTCAGACAAAAGTTCACCGGCATCATCCTGGCGGAAAGCGAACGCATGCAGCGCCTATTAACAGACCTTTTGCAGCTGGCTCGCCTCGAGTCCGGCCAGCACAGACAGTCTTTGCGCCTGGAAAAGGTGGCGGCCCGGGAACTGCTGGAAGAAATACGCGAAGAATTTTCCCCGCAGGGCAAACGTAAAAATATAACATTAGAAATTTCCTGCCAGCATCCAGCTAACCTGCTAGCAACAAACAGGGACTGGCTCAAACAGGCGCTGGTCAACCTGACGGAAAACGCCCTGAAATACTCGCCGGAAAACAGCACTGTACTTCTTTCTTACAAGGAAAACCCTGACTATGGTGAGTTTTCCGTTGCCGACTCCGGTATAGGTATCGCAGCGGAAAACCTGCCGATGATCTTTGAACGCTTTTACCAGGTGGATAAGTCACGGGCGCGAAGCAAAGCCGGCGGTACCGGCCTCGGGCTGGCTATAGTAAAATTCATCGTAGAAATGCTCGGCGGAACGATAAAAGTAGACAGCAAGCCTAATATCGGCGCCACTTTTACTTTTACCGTACCGCTGGCGAAATAGAGGAGAAGATCATGAATAGAGTAAATATAATCTGCCTGGGCGTAAAAAACATGGAGAAAGCCACAAAGTTTTATAAAGACGGACTGGGCTTTCAAACAAAAGAAACAAGCTATGGAGCCGCCAGCCATCCATACAGGATTTAGCGGCATAACCCTTGCCTATAAACGTAAAAAGCAAAGAAGAGGTGCATCAGTCTAGCCTGTTATGTTTCTGGCTGAATTTCATCAGACAGACAAACAATATATTGATGCACAGCACCATTATTATCAAAAGAGCCGCCGTGCCGTTGGCGATGTCCATGCGGTCTGGCACAAGGCCGATGCCCATGACGTACCACATGTGCACAGCCAGTGTCTCACCGGCGGAAAAAAGGTCAAAATCGGCCATGTGCCTCGATACAGTAGTACCAGCGGTAAAAATGAGTATGGCGCTTTCGCCGACCGCCCGACCCGAGGTGAGCATCATGCCGGTGATGATACCGGGGAGAGCGCTCGGCAGCACTACCTTCCTAATGGTTTGCCACTTGGTAGCGCCGAGGGCGAGGCTGGCTTCACGGTAGGCATCCGGCACTGTGCGCAGGGCTTCTTCCGTTACCCTGACCAACAGAGGCAGGTTGAGCAATACCAGGGCCAGCGAACCGCCGATGATGCTAAAACCGAAACCCAGGAAATTTACAAATATGATCATGCCAAACAGGCCGAGCACTATAGACGGCACTGTAGCCAGGCTTTCTATGCATATCCGCACCATGCGGGTGCAAAAGTTATTTTTCGCATATTCATTGAGGTAAATAGCCGCGCCCACGGCGACCGGCACCGACACCAGCATAGACAAAAAGAGTATGTACAGCGTGTTGAACAACTGAGCGCCTACGCCGCCGCCTGCTTCGATGTCGCGCGACATGCCGAAAATAAAGTCCAAGCCTAAGACAGGCAGGCCTTTATACAAAATATAGCCTAAGAACACGGCTAAGAGGCCGAGCAGAAAGCAGCCTACCGCCCACAGGCCAAGCTGGGCGATTTTATCGTTACGTTTATTTCTCTCAACAAAAGCTGTAGACATCAGACCATCCTCCTGGCGGCAATTTTGCGGATAGCCACGATCATGGCCAGGGATATAAATAAGAGCACTAAAGCCATGAGAAATAGCGAGTTGCTCCAGGCCGAGCCAAAAGGCGTGTTGCCCATTTCTATTACTATTTCGCTGGGCAGCGTGCTTGTAGGCATAAAGAGCGATTTAGCCAGTTGCGGCGTATTGCCGATGACCATCTGCACAGCCATGGTTTCGCCGATGGCGCGCGCCATGCCGAGGATGATAGCCGTCATCAAGCCGGGCATAGCTGCCGGCAGTATGATGTGCCAAATGGTCTGCCAGTAGGTGGCGCCCATAGCGAGCGAAGCCTCTTCCAGCGGCCTTGGCACCGCCCGTATGGCATCCTCCGATATGCTGATAACTGTCGGCAAAATCATTATAGACAGAATAGATGCCGTAGTAAACAGGCCAAAACCGCTCGCTACGCCAAAAAACTCCCGCACAAGGGGCACTATGACCGTCAAGCCCATAAAGCCGTAAACTACTGACGGTATCGCCATATAAAGGCCCACAGCCGGTTTCATGAAAGAGTGCAGCCGTTTTGGCGCTATTTTTGCCATAAATACAGCCCCAGCTATGCCAAGCGGTCCGCCGATGAGTATTGATAAAGCAGTCACATACAAACTGCCTGTGATGAAACTTAAAGCGCCAAACTGCTTTTCCAGGGGATCCCATTTGGCGGAAAAAAAGAAATCCACCGGGCTGACTTCGATAAAGGTCTGTAGACCCTGCTGCCCGATAAAAAAGACTATCGCCGCGATAATAAGAGCCATCAAAAGGGCGCAGGCGACAAACAGCCGCCGCACCAGGCCGTCGAAAAACTTGCGGCTGGCGTCATATTTAGTTTGCTGCCATGTCATACTGTTTTGCATCGTTACACCACGCTAAATGCCGCAGTGGCCGGATTATTACCCAGCCTTACCGCGGCTTTTGATCATTGTTATTTTTTCATTTTCGCCAGAGGGATAAAGCCGCTCTTTTCGGCATATTTACCCTGGAACTCACTGCCGGTCACAAAATCGATAAACGCTTTTGCCGCGCCCTGGGGCTGGCCTTTAGTGTACATGCGGCCAAAAGTATATACAGGATATTTACCGTTAGTCACATTATCTATGGAGTATTTGGCGCCGCCGTAAGCAAGCACTTTCACGCTGGTATCAGCGTAGGCGGCATCAACATAGCCGATAGCGCCGGGAGTGGTGGCGACCGCAGCACGCACTGCGCCGTTAGAGTCCTGGATGACGGCGTTGTCGGTAAATTTAGCGCCTTTAAGCACTACTTTGGCAATAGTCGCCCGCGAGCCGGAACTGGAAGAGCGGCCTATAATGGTAATTTTCTGGTCTTTGCCGCCAACGTCTTTCCAGTTTGCTACTTTGCCGGTGAGTATATCTACATATTGCGCCGGGCTCAAATCTTCCACCGCGACGTCCTTATTGGTGATAAAAACAAAGGGTATTCCGACCAACAAATGCTCTACCAGCCCTTTGTCTTTAAGGCTGTCCTGCAACTCAACATCCGAATTGCCGATGCTCACCGAACCTGAAGCCACCTGGTTCTGTCCGGTAAAAGAGCCGCCAGCCGATATGTTTACCGTTACTTTTTCGTATTTTTTATAAAATTCTTCCTGGCCGGCTTTCAAAAAAGGCAGGAGCGCCGAAGAGCCGGATGCCGTTACCGTGCCGCTGATGGCGGTATTATTTGCAGGCGCCGCAGGTTTGTCGCTCTCACTTTTGCCACAGCCGGCCAATAGGCCTAATCCTAATACAAGGGTAGTAGCCAAAACAGTTTTCAAAGACTTTTTTACACTTTTCACTTTAAGTAAGCCTCCTCTTAATTTGCTTTTTTAGTCAATTTAATTGTAAGGCTTCCTGTGTAACTGTTTGTTATGCAAATGTTAAGGATTTGTAAATTAAAAGCATTCATTTGAAATCCAAGGGACGGCAAGAAAGTGGTAGAGGCGGAGGCGTGAGGAGTGTTTTAGCGCAGTCGCACTGCATAACGTGCGTCGAGCATAAAACACGACGAACAACACCGCATATGCCGCTTTATCGCCGTTCCGTATTAGTTGCCCTTGATGCGTTGTCCAGTCACCATATACACAACCCATTCGGCGATATTGGTCGTGTGGTCGCCCATGCGCTCCATGCAGCGCGCCACGTATAAGAGCTGACTGGCCTGGTTGATATTGGCCGGGTCGGCCATCATATAGTCTAAAAGGTCGCGCAGTATCTTGTCGCAAAGGTCGTCCACTTCGTCGTCCGCTTTACATACCGCTTCGGCCAGTTCGATATCCAGCTCTACATAGGCTTTCAGGGAGTTTTTTAGCATTATATTGACTTTTTCCGCCATTATCGGGATATCGACGAGCGGTTTTATCAGCGGCTGTTTGCCTATTTCCAGCGCCACTTCGGCGATGTTTTTCGCGTGGTCGCCCATGCGTTCGATATCTGTAGTTATTTTGAGCGCCGTGCCTAAAACCCGCAGGTCTTTGGCCAGCGGCTGCTGGAGAGCGATGAGCGCCAGACAGCGGTCTTCTATCTTTATCTGCATGTCGTCTATTATATCGTCTTCATCGATGACTTTTTGCGCCAAAGCAATATCCTGCTCCCGCAAAGCCTTTACCGCGTTTTCCATCGCTTTGTCCACCAGCTCGCCCATTTCGGTGAGTTGGCGGCGTATATTCTCCAGGTCGTTGCTAAAACTTTGCCGCATGATTCAACCAAACCTCCCGCTGATATAGTCCTCTGTCCGCTTGTCCCCAGGCTGCATGAACATGGTCGTGGTATCCTGGCATTCCACCATTTCCCCGTTGAGAAAAAAGGCGGTGAAGTCAGAAACGCGGGCAGCCTGCTGCATATTATGGGTAACCATTACTATAGTATAGTCTTTTTTTAAGTCAGCCACCAATTCTTCAACTTTCATAGTAGAGATCGGGTCGAGCGCCGAGCAGGGCTCGTCCATCAGCAGTACTTCCGGCTCCACTGCCAAAAGGCGCGCTATGCACAGACGCTGTTGCTGCCCGCCGGACAGTCCCATAGCCGACTTGTCCAAACGATCTTTTACTTCATTCCACAGCGCCGCCCCGCTAAGGCTCTTTTCCACCAATTCGTCAAGGTAGCCCTTGGCCGGGTTGCCGTGAATACGCGGGCCATAGGCGATGTTATCATATATGCTCATCGGAAAGGGATTGGGCCGCTGGAAGACCATGCCCACCTTTTTGCGCAGGCTGGCTATGTCGATCCCCGGATGGTAAATATCCTGGCCGTCAATTAGTACTTCACCATCAATACGTACCCCGTCGATAAGGTCGTTCATCCGGTTGAGCGTTTTGAGAAAAGTAGACTTGCCGCAGCCGGACGGGCCGATGAGCGCCATGACCGAGTTTGCTTTCACATTCAGCGATATTTCCTTCAAAGCCTGATGCTCTCCGTAAAACAGGCGCAGGCCGTTTACGTCTATCTTGTTTTGCGTTGCGGGCATATCTAGTCCCCCTATTTTTTTGTTAATTGAACTATACCACAAAAACAAGAACAAAGAGCTAACCTATTGTTAACTCTTTGTTAATTTTTCCTGCCTGCCGCTTAACCGTCGAACCTGTACCCAACCCCGCGCACCGTTTCTATAGCGGCGGCTATCTTTTCATCTTTTTCCAGCTTGGCCCTCAGGTGGCGCACATGTACATCCACCGTGCGGGTATCGCCGTAATAGTCATAGCCCCAGACTTTCTCCAGCAGTTGTTCGCGGCTGAACGCCTTGCCGCTATTGGTAACAAACAATTTCAGCAGTTCGTATTCTTTAGGCGTAAGTTCGAGTTTTTCTCCGTGTAAAAATGCCTCGTAGCGTATAAAATTCATACGCAGGCCGCCGACGGAAAGCTCCCCTTCCATGCTGTGCTGGCCGGCCGAACGCCGCAGCACCGCTTTGGCGCGCGCTACCAGTTCGCGCGGGCTGAAAGGCTTGACCATGTAGTCGTCCGCCCCCAGCTCAAGGCCCAGCACCATATCTATCTCCTCACGGCGCGCCGTCAGCATGATGACCGGTATGGCCGAAGTATGAGCGTCGCTTTTCAGGCGGCGGCATACCTCGAGGCCGTCTACCCCGGGCAACATCAAATCGAGTATGAGCAGGTCAGGCTTGCTTTCTCTGGCCAGCTTTAAAGCATCGAGGCCGGTTCCCGCTTCTATGGCCTCATACCCGTTTTTTTCCATGTTAAAACGCACCAGTTCCCTGATACTCTCTTCATCATCCACAATAAGCACTACAGGATTCATGCCTGCCTCCGCATTAAAAAAAGCCAGGCCTAACGCCTGGCTTAATAAATTACTAGTTGTTTACTTCGTCTTTAAATGCTTTACCTGCTTTGAATACAGGCACAGTGGCTGCGGGGATATTGATTTCAGCGCCGGTTTGCGGGTTTTTGCCTTTGCGGGCAGCTCTTTGTTTAAAATCAAAAGTACCAAACCCGATTATTTGTACTTTGCTTTTAGAGGCAACTTCTGCTTTGATGCTATCAACCATTGCATTAACGGCTTTTTCTGCGTCCTTCTTGGTCATACCAGCTTTTTCGGCTACACTGGCGATAAGTTCTGTTTTGTTCACAGTTACTTCCTCCTCAGACAATTAATTTTTTCCTTGCTAATCTAACATACCCGACAGTCGCTCGTCTGTCAAGTGCTTATTATTTGCTGCTTTAATATTTCTATATTTTTCAGCTTTTTCCTGCTAAATACTTTTATTAAAAATTTTTATCCAGATTTTTTCGCCTGCTGCCAGAACGTTTCCAGTTCAGCCAAGGAAAAATCCTGCCATTTTTTACCGCTGCATGTAACATATTCTTCCACCAGGGCAAAACGCCGGCTAAACCTATTGTTGGCGGCAGTAAGCGCAACTTCCGGCTCACAGCCGATATGGCGCGCCAGGTTGGCCAATGCAAACAATATATCCCCCAGTTCATGCTCGATTGCCGCTTGGTCACTTTCAACCAGTGCTTCCTTGAGTTCTGCAATTTCTTCATAGATCTTTTCCCATACGCCGGTCGTATCGGGCCAATCAAAGCCTACTTTGGCCGCTTTGCTTTGCAATTTAAAAGAACGCATGAGCGCAGGCAGGCCTTTAGACACGCCGTCCAGCACAGTTTTTCTTTTGCCATGGTACTCTTCTTTTTTGATTTCTTCCCAGTTAGCCAGCACTTCGGCGGAACCGCCCACTTTTACCGTGCCAAAGACATGCGGGTGGCGGCGGTGCATTTTTTCCACAATCCCGTCCACTACCTGCTGCATGGTAAATAGCCCCCGCTCCTCGGCAATGCGGGCATGGAATACTACTTGCAAAAGCAGGTCGCCCAATTCGCCGCACAGCTCTGGCACGTCATTGTTTTCTATCGCCTCGATCACTTCGTATACTTCTTCCACCAGGTAACGCCTAAGCGTTTTGTGGTCCTGTTCCCTGTCCCAGGGGCAGCCGTCTGTGGCCCGCAAAGTAGCCATGGTCTCGACTAAGGGAGTTATGTCCATCTCGCCCTCTGCCAGCGGCGGCACATAAAGGGATGTCAGGTGGTCTATGTGTTTTTGCCTGTCCAGTTCAAAAAGCGGTATACGCCTTATTTCCTGGTCCGACATACCAAGGTTGCGCAGAAAAACTACTTCGTGTTCGTCAGGATATTTCTCCATCAGGTTCAGTTTTAAGTCGGACGCCACCTGCGTGCTGTATACCTGCGTGACAATGAGCGGCAACCAGCAGCCCGGCAGCGGCGCCCCGGACAGCGCGTCCACTACAGCCAGGCCGACGGACGGGTCGACAGCCAGCTCAGTAAAGACTACATCAAGAAAACTGATGGCCGGCAGAAAAGACATCTCTATACCGGCGGACGGAGCTTTTTCCCGCAATATCTCCACCGTCCGTTCAGCCACCATGGGACTGCCCGGCACAGCGTAAACTATGTTTTTGCCCTGCGCTTTAGCCAGGCAGGTATCCGCTATGGCGGCATACACGCTGGCGAAATCTTCTTTGTTATAATATTCGTCACAGGAGGAAAAGCTTATGCCCTCGGCAATAAGTTCATCTACGCTGGGGTGTATGGCAGTACGCAGTAGCACTTCGTCGGCCGCGGCAAAGGCGTCAAAGGTTTCTTTGGTTATATGCCCGGCCGCCCCCGGCCCTAAACCGGCAATAATTATTTTACCCGTCATTTAGCACCTCCGAACAGGCGTATTTTATCTATGACCGGCGCCAGTTTCGCGCCAAAGACAGGCAGCCGCCTTATTTCATCAGCCGTCACGCAGCCAAGCGCAAGAAGCAGGAGGGAATATACCGCCCCGCCGCAAGCTATGGCCGCAAGGGTCGACACGGTATTTCCCGCCAAAGGCATGACTACGTGCTGTACGCCAAAGGCGCAGGCGGCCATTGTCAGAGCGGCGGCGAATATCCGAGCGGTAGAGGCAAAGGCGAAGACAAAACCGGTATATTTATATAAGAAAAAGAGATTTAGCACGGCGGCCAAAGCAAAGTCCACATTGCTCGCCCAGGCCGCGCCGTCTATACCAAACCGCGGGTCGGCGGTCAGCAGCCAGACCAGCATTATCTTGATGCAGGCGCTGAGCAGCATATTGCACATCGGGATGGAAGCTTTATTTAGTCCTTGCAGTACGGCGGTACTGACCTGGTGTATGCCAAGGAAAAATATCCCCATAGAGATTATGGCGATACAGGACGCAGCCTCCGGCGCAGCGTACAGCATGCGCGATATCGGCCCGGCCAAGGCAAACAATCCTAAAAAACAGGGGATGGTTATTATGCCGACAAGGCGCATGGCGGTATTTATCCGCTGCGCCACACCTATCCTGTCTTTGAGGGTAAACGCTTCCGAAATGGCCGGTACCAGGCTGGCCGCCAGTGAAGTAGTGGGTATCGTAGCCATGAGGACAAGCGGCATGGCCATCCCGGCCAGGTAGCCAAAAAGCGTCGTCGCCTGCTCTACCGTGTAGCCCGCGGTCTCGAGGCGCACCGGCACCATCAGGGCGTCTATACTAGTCACCAGTGGCACCATGATGTTAGCCAAAGATACCGGCAAAGCCAGCTGGAGCAAGCGTTTCATGATAACACTGACTGGCTGCGGCTCTATTCCCGCATCCTCCAAGCCTTCGGCGGCAAGAGTTTTTTTATGTTTATGGTAAAAATAAATCAGCACCAGGATACCCGCCAAGGCGCCCGGCCCCGCGCCGAAACTGGCGCCGGCCGCCGCATATTGCAATCCTTCGGACAGCAGCAGGTAAGCGAAGACTATCATGGTTACCACACGGACGAATTGTTCGGTTATCTGCGACAGAGCGGTCGGCGACATGGTCTGGTGCCCCTGGAAATAACCGCGGTAGCAGGCGAGGATGGTCGCAAAAAATACGGCCGGCGTCAAAGCTATTATGGCATAATAGGCGCGCGGGTCGCGTACAATATGGTGTTCGACCAACCAGCCGGCGCCAAAGTAAAGCAATGAGGCGAAAAATACGCCCAGCAAAGACATAACGGCCAAAGACGTGCGGAAGATCCGGCCGGCGCCCCGCCGGTCGGACAGTGCAAGGCGCTCTGAGACCATGATGGAAATGGCTACAGGTATACCGGATGAGGATATAGCCAGCGCCAAAAGATAGATGGGGTAAGCCATCTGGTAGAGACCTATGCCCTCGCCGCCCAACAGGCGCGACAGCAGTATGCGGTTTACCGAGCCTATCACTTTTACAAACATCCCAGCCACAGTCAGGATAAAAGCGCCGCGCAGGAATTGGTCTTTTGACAAATTATTCACACTCTCTTTAACAAACTCTTTTCACATTATAAGCCCCACCGGGTCAAAACTCAACCGGCCAATACCGCCAACACATCTTCCAGCCAATCGAGTACCGGTGTTTTCTCTTTACGGCGTACTTTTATGTTCACCGGCGGCCCCTGCCGCACTGAAGCCGCGTTTTTCCCGGCAAAGTCCAGGAGAGCTTCCGGCCTGATGATAGATTGTTCGGCAAAGATCATCTTTACTTCCAGCGCCCTGGCGTTCACCGCTTTTATGCCCAGCCGCCGGCACATGCCGCGCAGCATAGCCAGCTTGAGCAGCAGCACTACCGCTTGCGGCGGTTCGCCGAAACGGTCGATAAGTTCGTCCAGCATATCGATCATGGCAACCTGGTCTTCGATAAAGGGCAAGCGCCTGTATACGTCGAGCTTGTGGCCGGCGTCGTCTATATAGTCGTCAGGCAGGTAAGCGTCGACATCCACTTCGATCGTGGTATCAGACAGGCTTTCCTGGCCCGGGCTTTGCTCCGACAGCTCCAGCATGGTTTCTTCCAGGAGGCGGCAGTAAGTTTCAAAACCCACGTTTAAAATATGCCCGTGCTGCTGCGGCCCCAGAATGTTGCCCGCGCCGCGTATCTCGAGGTCGCGCATGGCGATGCGGAAACCCGCTCCGAGGTCGGTAAAATCCCGAATAGCGGCAAGGCGTTTTTCCGCGATCTCGGTAAGGACCCTTTGCCGCGGATAAAGAAAATAAGAAAAGGCCAGGCGGGTAGAGCGCCCCACTCTGCCGCGCATCTGGTACAACTGAGAGAGGCCGAAATTTTCCGCCCCTTGCACGATGATAGTATTGGCCAAAGGCACGTCAAGGCCGTTTTCAATAATAGTCGTACAAACCAAAACGTCATACTGCCCTTCGTAAAATTCCATCATGGCCGCTTCCAAAAGCTCTTCCGGCATCTGCCCGTGCGCGACTTTTACCCGCGCCTCAGGCACGAGACGCAGGATGTTTTCCGCTACTTTTTCGATGTCCTTGACGCGGTTGTGCACATAGTAGACATAGCCGCCGCGCTTTATTTCACGTATTATCGCCTGCTGAACCAGTTGTTCGTCGTATTCGGCCACATATGTTTCTACAGGCAGCCGGTCTTCGGGCGGCGTCTCGATGATACTCATGTCACGCGCGCTGACAAGCCCCATATGCAGGGTGCGCGGGATAGGCGTCGCCGACAGCACCAGGACGTCCACGCCGCTCGACCAGCGCTTTATTTTTTCCTTTTGCCCCACGCCGAAGCGCTGCTCCTCATCGATGACCAGCAGACCGATATCTTTAAAGACCACATCGTTTTGCAGCAGGCGGTGGGTGCCTATGAGTACGTCCACTTGGCCTTTCGCGGTTTTCGCCAGCGTCTTTTTCTGTTCTTTAGCGGTGCGGAAGCGGCTGACCATATCCACATTTATGCCGAAAGCCTGCATGCGTTCACTGAAAGTAAGAAAATGCTGCTGAGCCAAAACCGTAGTCGGCACCAGCACAGCCGCCTGTTTGCCGTCCATCACCGCCTTGAAGGCAGCGCGGATAGCCACCTCTGTCTTTCCGTACCCGACGTCGCCGCATAGCAGGCGGTCCATGGGGTAAGTCTGCTCCATGTCGCTTTTTATTTCTTCTATTGCTTTTAGCTGGTCGGCAGTTTCTTCAAACAAAAAGGCCTCTTCAAACTCTTTCTGCCAGACAGTGTCTTTGCTGAAAGCGTGCCCGGGCAGGAGTTTTCTTTGCGCCTGCAAGCGTAAAAGCTCTCCGGCCATCTCGGTGATAGCAGCCTTGGCCCGGCCGCGTACACGGCTCCAGTCGGCGCCGCCCATACGCGAAAGGCGCGGCGCATGGCCTTCCGCCCCGATGTATTTATGTAAAAGCTGTACCTGGTCGACCGGTATGTAAAGCTTGTCGTCGCCGGCATAGATGACCAAAAGATAGTCTCGGTGCATGCCGCCCACATTGAGGGTCTCGCTGCCCACGTATTTACCTATGCCATGCACCGAATGCACCACATAGTCGCCTATCTTTATATCGGAAAAATACCTTATCTTATGTCCCGCATGCTTGGACGGCAGACGTTTTCTTTTTAGCACGCCGAAAATATCGTTTTCGGTCAATAGCAGCCAGTTTTCGCCTTTTATCTGAAAACCGGCAGCCAGGTCGCCTACAGTTACCAATACTTTGCCGGCCGGACGCGGGCTCTCTTCCGGCCAGAAATAAGCATCCAGCCCATAGCCGGTGAGGTTTTTGGCCATACCGGCCGCTTTGGCCGGCCCGCCCATGCATATGACCGGCTGTATGCCCTCGGAAAGCCATTTGCGCAAATCTTCGACTAGTAGCTCCATTTGCCGGTGGTAAGGCGAAAGCATATGGATCTCAAGCCTTTTTTCAGCAAGCCGCGGCAGGATATCTGTGGTTAACGCAGACAATGCCAGCACGCAGTTTTTGGGGTTTATCTTATCTTCCAACTGTTCCCATATTATAAATTTATCACTGGCCAGGCCGGCATGCAGCACTTCTGCCAGCTTCTCTTTGACCCGTCTTGCTTCGTCGATAATCAGCAATGAATCACCGGGTAAATAAGAAAACAGGTCTTCCTTTAAGTCACCGGTTTCTATATTTTTCACCGGCAATATATCTATATAAGCCATTTCTTTTATAGAACGCTGGCTTTCCACGGAAAATCCGCGTATACTGTCTATCTCGTCATCCAGCCACTCCAGGCGTACAGGTTGAGGCCTGCTAAGCGGAAAAACATCGACTATACCTCCGCGCACACAAAATTGCCCTGGCGCGTCCACTATATCGAGGCGCTCATAACCATAGCCGGCCAGCTCTTTTATCACCTCGAGCATGTCGGCCTTTTGCCCGGCGGAAAGTTTTATCCCGGTGGCAAAAAGTTCGCCCGGCGCAGGCAAAAACTGGCCAAAAGCTTCCGCCGTCACAAGTATTATCCCGCTTTGCCCCTCGTGCAAGCGGCGCAATAACAAAAGGCGGCTGGAGGTTATTTCCAAACTACGCCCGTGTGCGTCGATACCGGAAAAATCATCCGGGTAAAATTCATCTATTTTTACTCCGGGCAAGAGCACGCTAAGGTCGCGCCGGTATTCCCGCAGTTCTTCCCGTCCCGGCAGCACCAGCACAAACGGACAGGGGCGCATGGCAAAAAGACCTGCCAACAGGCAGGCTTTCTGCGCGCCGCTAACGCCGCTGAGTTTGACGCCGGTTTTCCCGGCAAAAATCTCTTTTACAGCCTGGGCGCCGGTCATAAGCGCCAATATGTTATGCAAAGACCCGCCCTCCTCGTTCTAAACAATCATAAACGGGCTTTGGCCGTAGCCAAAGCCCGTTTATGATTATATCATATTTTTTTGTTTTTTATAACTTTATGCTGTGCGGCTTGTTATCAACGCTGTGGATGGCGTCGACAAAACGCACAGTCCCCGAGCTAAGGCGCATGGAGATAGTATTGGTGCGTATGCCGTCGCCAAAATACTTGACGCCGCGCAGCAGCTCGCCGTCCGTAATAGCGGTCGCGGTGAAAAAAGCTTCATCGCCACATACCAGGTCATCGATGGTAAATACCTTCTTGACGTCTTTGATGCCCATCTTGGCCGCCCGCTCTACATCGCTGTCGTTTTCCGGCCACAAACGCGCCTGCATGTCGCCGCCCAGGCATTTCATAGCGACCGCGGCCAGAACGCCCTCCGGCGCGCCGCCGATACCCATCAGCATGTGCACGCCGCTGCCCTCGATACCGGCGCTGATGACCGGCGATACGTCTCCGTCGGAGATGAGCTTTATCCGCGCACCGGTTTCGCGCGCTTCATTTATCATTTTCGCGTGCCGTTCGCGGTCGAGTATTACTACGACCAAATCTTCTATCGGACGTTTCATGGCGTTGGCCACCGAACGCAAATTCTCCCTGACCGAGGCGTTTATATCGATACACCCCTTGCCGCGCGGCCCAACGGCTATTTTTTCCATGTACATGTCCGGCGCGTGCAGCAGCATGCCCCGCGGCGCTATCGCCATGACCGCAATAGAGCCGGGCAGTCCCTTGGCCACAAGATTAGTCCCTTCCACAGGGTCTACCGCTATATCCACTTCCGGCCCGCCGGCGCCCACTTTCTCGCCTACATACAGTTCCGGCGCTTCATCCATCTCGCCTTCGCCTATTACTACCGTGCCGCTGATACCGACCGAGTCGAAAGCTTTGCGCATCGCGTCGACCGCCGCGCCGTCCGCTCCGTTCTTGTCCCCCCGCCCCATCAGGCGGGCGCTCGATATGGCCGCAGCTTCCGTCACCCGCACAAACTCCATCGTAAGTTCACGGTTCAAATTCATCGTATATCCTCCCTTATCTTCTCTGTGTCAGCTATTGGCCTTTTCCCAGTCGGCCATGAATTTCGCGAGTCCGCTATCTGTCAAGGGGTGTTTAGTCATATCAATAAGTACTTTATAAGGTATGGTCGCTATGTGCGCCCCGGCCAAAGCGGCCTGTGAAGCGTGGAGGGGATGCCTGATGCTGGCCGCGATGACCTCTGTATCAATACCGTGCACATCGAACATTTCCACTATCTCCTCGACCAAGGCTATGCCGTCGGCGTCTATATCATCGAGGCGCCCGACAAACGGGCTTACATAAGTAGCCCCGGCCCTGGCTGCGAGCAGTGCCTGGTTGACGCTGAACACCAGGGTGACATTAGTCTTTATGCCAAGTTTAGCCAGTTCTTTAGTGGCCTTGAGACCTTCCGCCGTCATCGGGATCTTGACTACTACATTTTTCGCGATAGCGGCAAGCTTTTTCCCTTCAGCCACCATATCGGGCGCTAAAGACGAAATAACCTCGGCGCTTACCGGCCCAGGATTTATAGCTGTTATTTCTTTTATTACATCTTTCATCTTGCGCTTTTCCTTGGCTACCAAAGAAGGGTTGGTAGTTACGCCGGCTACCACGCCAAGAGCGGTCGCTTCTTTTATTTCTTCAAGGTTGGCCGTGTCAAGAAATATCTTCAAAGTATCTCCTCCTTACCTGGATTGCCTTTTGCCCCCGTCAGTCAAATCTATATATCTCATATGCCTTACCATTTGGGCGTCTTCTTCGTCCGCCGCGTTGAAATAATGGATGCTGCCGCAGTTGCGGCAATAAAGCAGCACATGTGTTTCCTCTACCGCCATCCCGATATTGCTGCCGCCGCAAACGCCGCAGCCAATACTGCCCATGCGGGCAAGATCATCGAGGCGGTTTATTATTTCCAGCATCACCTGGGGCGTCCTGCTTTCACCGTCAGCCAGCGTTTCTTTGAGATAGTCGGCCATTTCGCTGCTGCGCGATGACAACTCTTCATCCACAGCCTCTCGGTCGCCGGCCAAGCCGATCTCGGTCGCCGCGCAAGACAGTGAAAGCCTCACTATACGGCCGCGGGAAAACAAACGACGGGAAATATCCATGACATGAAGCTCACCGCACAAGTCACATGCTGTATACAGCATGTACCGGCCCTCTCCGGCCGCGTTTAAAATACCTATATAATGGCCGCACTCGCAGTTTACCGCCCGTGCGCCGCAGTTGCCTACAGAAAAATATGATATTTCCTCGCGGTGCATTTTTCCGCAGCCGGCGCAAAACAAAGCCAGCGTTACAGCCGCGTTTATAATCATAGATATCACCAGCCCTTTGCTTTTAATTTTCGCCATAAAAAGCAAAAATCCTGCCTTACGGCAGGAAGAAAGTCCGTCACTGCTCACAGCGGCAGGAAGTTGCCAATAAACACCCCTAGATAAAAAATAAATGCCGCAAATGCAAACAAAAATATGAACGTAGGCAAAGAAACCACCACATTTGCCTGGAAATTGTTAACATTATACACTGCTTTAGCGCCAAACGCCGCCAGGCAACCCATCCAAAAAAACAAGACAAAGACAAGCGCCGCCTGTAGAAATACACTGCTTTTCAAAACCGCCAACAGCGATAACGGCGACAGCAGGGCAAATGGCAGGTAGGTGAAAGAAAAAGAAGCCAACAGTTTCCTTATATCGCCGGCCGCGCCAAAAAGGACGCCGGCCAGGCCGTGTACTATGGCCGAATATAAAAACAACGCCACGCAGTTCATGAAAAATTTCAAACTAAACATCAAAAGTAAAACGCCGCCGCCAGCGTTAGGCAGCATTTTACGCGCCAGCGGCCAATAAAGCAGCAAAAGCAGGAAAAACAAAAAAAACAGGGCTTTTTTCCATTTTATTTCCGCGGCTTTGGCCATACCGGCGGCCGGTGAGAAAAATACATCGGCTGTTATGCTCAAAAGGCTCCACATGATCAGTAGAATCCTTTTTGTTTTATTTCGTCCAAAGGCAGCACTTTAAAAATACCGCCGAGTTCGCCGGCCATACCCATTTTCAGCATTTTCCAGAGGCCAAAAGATTCACCGTATTCTTTTACTTTCGGTTTGCCCTCTATACCGGCCCGTTTAGCAGTAGCATCGAGCGCATCGTAATAATTGCCCAATTCATCGACCAAACCCAGTTCCTTAGCCTGCCGTCCGGTATACACCCGGCCGTCGGCTAGCTGGCGCACCTTGTCTTCTGGCATATTGCGGCCTTTTGCTACCTGCTTGACAAAACTTTTGTACATCTCGTCCACCATGTTTTGCAATATCTGGCGCTCGGCAGCCGTCATCGGCCGTTCAGCCGCCAGCATATCCTTGTAAGGACCGCTTTTGATGCGTTCCTGGCTGACGCCTATCTTTTTATACAGCTCTTCGATGTTGGTGTAAGGGACATACACGCCGATACTGCCGGTCAAAGTAGACGGGTTGGCATATATATAATCAGTGCCGCTTGCCAGCCAATAACCGGCGGAAGCCGCCATATCGCCCATAGAGGCGACCATGATCTTCCCTGATTTTTTCAGTTTTCCCAGCTCTACGCCTATCTCTTCCGCCGCGGTCACACTGCCGCCGGGGCTGTCTATCCGTAAAAGCACGGCCACTACCGACTTGTCTTCCCTGGCTTCTATAAGCTGGCGCATGATTTCATCGGCGCCTTTTATCTGGCTGGTAAGGCCGTCGACGCTGGCGCCGTAAAGCGGCCCCTGCACTCTTATAACAGCTATGTATTTCCCCTGTTCTTCAGCAGGTTTACCGGAGCGGAAAGAGGATGCGAATATGCCCAGCACAAAGAGGAATAAAACTATTACTAACAGCTTTTTCATATTCCTATCCTCCCATGTTTCTTTTTATTTTTTCTGCCCGGCTATCGCCGCCGCTATGAAATCTTTAAACAATGGATGCGGATTAGTCGGACGGGATTTCAGCTCAGGATGGAACTGCGTCCCGACAAACCAGGGGTGTGTTTCCTGTGGCAGTTCTACGACTTCTACCAAACGTTCGTTAGGCGATACGCCGCCTATGACCAAGCCTTTTTCCAGTAAAACATCGCGGAAAACGTTGTTGAATTCATACCTGTGGCGATGGCGCTCGTAAATTATCTCGTCTTTATAGGCCGCGCAGGTAAGCGTATTTTCCGGTATCTTGCATGGATATATGCCAAGGCGCATAGTACCGCCCTTTTCATCCACCGTAGCCTGCTCCGGCATCAAATCTATCACCGGGTGGATGCTATTTTCCACAAACTCAGTGCTGTGGGCGTCGGCAAAGCCGCAAATATTGCGGGCAAACTCAACGACCGCACACTGCATGCCAAGGCAAATACCGAAAAACGGAACTTTATTTTCGCGCGCGTATTGTATGGCTTTTATCTTGCCTTCTATGCCCCGTATGCCAAAACCACCCGGTACCAGTACGCCGTCGACGTCGGCCAGTAATTTTTTTACGTCAAGATTTTCCGCCTCGATGATCTCGGCATTCACCCATTTTATCTTTATGCCGGCGTCATGCGCTATACCGGCATGTTTCAAAGCTTCGGAAACGCTAAGGTAAGCGTCCGGCAAATTGACGTATTTGCCGACAATGGCGATCGTAACATTGCGCTCATGCGGTTGTAGTATCTTTTCCAGCATGCCCCGCCAGGCCGCCATATCTTTAGGCCGTTCGGGCAGGCCGAGTTTTTCCATGACGATGCTGTCCATGCCCTGTTCTTCTAAAAGAAGCGGCACCTGGTAGATGCTTTCCACTGTGTAGTTGAGTATGACCGCCTCGGGGTCGATATCGCAAAATAGCGCCAGTTTGTCGCGCATTTCGCCGGATATTTTATGCTCGGTGCGGCAAACTATGATATCAGGGCTGATGCCTATGCCCCTCAATTCTTTCACGCTGTGCTGGGTCGGCTTGGTCTTGAGTTCGCCGGCCGCGGAAATATAGGGCATGAGCGTGACGTGTATATAAAGAACGTCATTTCTGGCGACTTCCTTTTTCACCTGACGGATGGCTTCAAGAAAGGGCAAGCTTTCAATATCTCCTACCGTACCGCCTATTTCGGTTATGACGATATCGGCGTTGTCCTCACGGCCAACCCTGTAGATACGGTCTTTTATCTCATTAGTAATATGCGGGATGACCTGCACCGTACTGCCAAGGTATTCGCCCTTACGTTCTTTATTGATAACGGACAGGTATATCTTGCCGGCGGTCACACTGGAACTTTTGCTCAGGTTTACATCTATGAAGCGTTCATAGTGCCCAAGGTCGAGGTCGGTCTCGCCGCCGTCGTCTGTGACAAACACTTCGCCGTGCTGATACGGGCTCATCGTGCCCGGGTCGACATTGATATACGGGTCAAACTTCTGGATAGTGACTTTAAGGCCGCGGCTTTTCAAAAGACGTCCCAACGCCGCCGCGGTTATGCCTTTCCCCAGTGATGAAACGACCCCGCCTGTCACAAAAATATATTTCGCCATCCTCAAATGCCTCCTGCAAATTTAAAATGAATTCCTGAAAATACGCACTATAAATATCACATCTGTTCGGGCGCGCTCACGCCCAAAATGCCCAAAGCGTGACGCAGATTATTCTTTACAGTCTGCACAAGTTGCAGACGGGCTTGTTGCAAATCGCTATCCACGCCCAAAATACGGCACTGGTTATAAAAAGTATGGAAAAGGCCGGCTAATTCATGTACATAACGCGCAATACGGTGCGGCGCACGGTCTTTGGCCGCACTGGCTATTTCCTCTTCGTATTCGCCCAGTTTTTTTATCAGGTCTATTTCGCATTCACTGGCCAAAAGGGACAAGTTTGCCTGCCCGGCCATGGTTATGCCGTTTTCCGCTATTTGCCGGAAAATGCTGCAAATACGGGCATGCGCATACTGCACATAATACACCGGGTTTTCGTTGGAACGCTCTGTAGCCAGGTTAAGGTCAAAATCCAGTTGGCTGTCGATAGAACGCATGATAAAGAAAAAGCGCGCGGCGTCAGTCCCTACTTCTTCAATGAGTTCGTTGAGCGTAACGCTCTGCCCGGTACGCTTGGACATCTTGACCAGTTCACCGTCACGGTACAGGCTGACCATTTGCAGCACAAGCACCTCCAGCCGGTCGCCACTATAGCCGAAAGCCTCACAAGCCGCCTTCATGCGCTTTATATAGCCATGATGGTCGGCGCCCCACAGATTTATCAAAGTGTCGAAGCCGCGTTCGAACTTATTTTTATGGTAGGCGATATCTGCCGCCAGATAGGTCGGCACGCCATTCTCTCTTATGACCACCCGGTCTTTGTCGTCGCCGAACGCTGTTGATCTTAGCCATTTGGCGCCATCCGCCTCATACATATAGCCGCGCTCTATGAGTTCTGCACAGCATTTTTCTATATCGCCGCACTCATGCAGGGTGCGTTCGCTGAACCAGGTATCGAAATGCACATTGAATTTCTCGAGGTCTTCTTTTAACAGCTCTATCTTTTCTTTTAGCGCCAATTCGCGAAAGAGAACTACGCGTTCGCTGGTCGGCAGGCGGCAGTATTTGTCGCCGTCCGCATTGACGATGCGTTGCGCGGTAGCTATGATATCGGTCCCGTGATAGCCCTCCTCGGGAAAGTCACACGGTATGGACAGGCACTCCAGATAGCGGGCGTTGACCGATGCGGCCAGGTTGTTTATCTGATTGCCGGCATCGTTTATATAGTATTCGGCTTCCACCTGGCAGCCGGCCGCGCGCAAAAGATTTACGAGCGCGCTGCCCACCGCCGCGCCGCGGCCATGACCTACATGAAGCGGCCCGGTCGGATTGGCGCTGACAAATTCCACCTGCACTTTTTCCGCACGTGGTGGAAAATTGCCGTAAGCTTCGCCTTTAGCGGTTATCTCACCTAGCATATCGTATAGCCAGTCATTTTTCAGGAAAAAGTTGATAAACCCCGGTCCGGCTATTTCCATCTTTTCTATAAAAGTAGCCGACATATTGTCATTTATCGCCTGCGCCAAAGTGCGCGGGTTGCATTTTAAGGCCTTGCCCGCCTGCATGGCAAAATTAGTAGCAAAATCGCCAAAACTTTTTTGCGGCGGCACGGTCAGCTGCACTTCAGGCAGCGCGCCTTCCGGCACAGAGCCTTTTGCCATAGCGGCGGCAGCAGCTTCTTTAAGAGCTGCCGCCAGCTTGTCTTTTATATCCAATCCCAACATCCTCCCGCACCAATATACGCAGCTTGGTAAGCCCCTGCGGCTCACCGCCCAAAGTAAGAAAATATTCTATGTATATATCCATGGCGCTGCTGTCGACAGCGCTTTCTATGAGACGGGTCTCCGCCTTCATCGGCAATACGATAAAAGAAGTCTCATAAAGGCATTCTGATGTACAGCCCGCACAAAACTCCTGCTGCTGGGCTACCGCCCCGCGCCTCGACAATAAAAGGCGATCACCGTACCACTTTAACAGCGTATGTGTACCTTCGAGGCCCGAAACAGCCGGCTCGTCGTAGTCGACATAGACCACGCCTTTATACTCGGCCCGCTTGCCCTTGGCAAAAGTGGTTATCGCATCCTCGCCTCCGTCTTCATCAAGGCGTATGCTTTCTATAGTTATATCAACAGCAGTCACTGCCATACATTACCTCTAAAAATCAGCGCATATCTTCGATAAATCCTTCAAAATCATCCACCAGGATGCGATGGCCGGAAACATTTATCACGCGCACGGTATTACCGTAAAATTCCTGGCACTCTTCGCCGATAGCGATGAGCAATCCTTCTTTTTTATATTCTTCTATCATGCGCAGCACCAGGTTGTTTATCTTGCCGCAAATTTTGCCGTCCGCTCCGGTTTCCGGTTTGACATTGACCATTATCTGTCGTTTTTCCGGTTGGAAGGACTTTATTTCCACCTGCCAGCCTCCGGGTATCGGCGGCAGTCGGTCGGCGGTTATCATATAATCAGGCCCAAAACCCGCGTATTTGTCTATTTTTCTGTACAGTTTCGCCTTGCTTACAGGGTAATTCTGCTCCCCGCCTATCCTGACCAGTTCTTCGCCTATCTCGTTATTGTGTACCAGACTGGGCAAAGTTGTCGAAAACAAAGTAGTATCTCGCATATCAAAGTAGCCTCCGCTCATCTTGAGCTATAAAAATATACGTATATATTTTACAACATTTACAGCTAAATTCCCATAAATAAAATAAAAAATAATCCAGACTGGCAAAAGCCACGGAAAAACCGTTACTTTATGCCAGTCCGTATCAGGTTATATTTATTTTTTCACTTTTGTCAGATCTGACCTAAAAAGCGCAAAGTGATTTCGGCGATGATGGTAGAGCCCAAAAAAGTACCTGTAAATACGACGCAAGCCAACACCACTATCCGCCAGCCGGTCTTTTTGAAAGCGTCCAAATCTTTGCCAATGGCGATGCCGGCATAAGCCAGGATGGGCGTAGTAAGCGAAAGAAAACTTACCTTGGACATGCAGGCGTTTATATAAGCCGCGCCAGGCACAGTCGGATAGGTAACTATACAGCCGAGCGTCACTACATAGGCAACCGCCGGTATGCCGCCGGGCAATACTTTAGCCAAAAACATGCCGGCCAGCGTTATGCCGATAAGTATGGCCATGCCAGGCGTAGCGTCAATAATAGAGTTGTTATAGCCGACAAGGTTGGCCACCAAAGACATGGCGCCGACTATCAGCAATACGATAAAACTGTTCGCTATGTTCATTTTTTCGCGTCCTCCCCTTCCGGCAAATGCCCGTATTTCATCTTGTAACATTTCTTATACAGCCACTCGGACACGGGAAGAGCCAGCCACAGAGACATGTAAACGCCGTCGAGCCCGCTAAGCATGTTGCTGGCCGCGCCGAACGCCGCCAGTTGAGGCCCCATGTCCGGGAACATATAGGTCAGCGAACCTACCGAAGCGGTCATCATGCTGGCGCTGCCAACCCCGCTGGCCATAGCCAGGGAGTAGGGATGAAAAGGCAGGTATGCCGCACAAAAACTGGTTAGCAACGCAATAAACAGCGTACCAAAAACCGTGCCGCTGATATATACGCCCATAACGCCGCGGCCTTCCGAGCTGTCAAGGCCGTACATATCGCCGATAAGGGCGACGTTAGGCTCGCGCGCTATGGAGTGCGCGCCGCCGATAGATTCTCTTTTGAGGCCAAGCATAACCGCTACCGGTATGCCTATCAGCACGGTGCCAATATTGCCGAGCTCTTGTAAGATGAGCGCCGGACTGGCCGCTATTATCTTAGGCAGGGTCGGCCCCACCAATGTGCCATAGCGCGCCATAAGAAGCATAAGCGTAAGGCCGATGAGCGACGAAGCGTCAAGCATATCCTGCTGTTTGGCAACATTGAGGAATTTCGGCGTCAGCAAAATACCGATGATAAGTGCATAAAACATTGGCACAATAACTATGGTCCCCGGTCCTACCTTGAAAACTTTGGCGCCGATCAACTCGGCCACGATGATCAGGATCAGCGCTAAAACATGAAGTTTGATATTCTTCATTTTCCTCCTCCTTTTATTTTTCTATAATCTCAACTGAAATATTTTTCCAGTGTGGCGATATATTCTTCGCGCGTAAAGATTGGCTTGAATTCCCGCTTGATTTTTTCGGCCAGAGCTGCTTTATCATATAGAAGGTCGACCACGCTCATAGCCATGGCTTTGGCCGGCAGCAGGCAGGCCGCGGCGAAATCCACCAGTTTGAAATCCTTGCCGTGCAAGGTGCCGTCCACTCCGCCGACAAACGGGTGGATCAAAGGAATGATATGAGACAGGTCGCCGGCGTCGGTAGATGCGCCAAAATGTCCGGCATTGTTCACTTGCACTCCCGGCCAGGCGTTTTGGGCGTTTTGCACGAAGATATCATTCATTTCGCTTGAGCAAGAAAGAGGCAAATAGCCCGGCATAGTAATTATTTCGGTCTCGGCCCCCACAGCGTCGCCGCCGGCACGAAGGGCCCTGTCAACTTTCTCGTGTGTCCCGCCGATAGCCGCCATTGTTTTAGCGCGCACATAAGTCTCTATGCGTACGTCGGACGGCACGGAGTTAACCAGGTCGCCGCCTTTGGTAATGATAGGGTGCACCCGGATTATATCTTCATCGCGGAAAGTCTCGCGCATGGCATGTATACCCATAAGTCCGAGCATAGCGGCGTTGAGGGCGTTGATCCCTTCATGCGGCGCGGCGGCGGCGTGTGACATCTTTCCTATATAGCGGATGGTCTTTCCTATAAAGCCGTTGCTGGATTCACCGATGAAAATACTGGGCTCCGGGCTGAACGAGTTTGAATGTATCATCATCGCCATATCGACGTCATTGAATGCGCCACGGTAAATAAGTTCCTGTTTGCCGCCTAAAAAGTGCAGTCTGCCCTCTTTGCGCAAGCCGTTGCGGTATTCTAGCTCTACATATTCTTCCGCCGGCACGGCAAAAAAAACAACCTTGCCCGGTAGTTTGCATTCTTTATATAGAGCAGCCAGGCCAAAAGCCGCGCCCATCATGGCTGCAAGCTGGTGGTTGTGCCCGCAGGCGTGAGCCGCTCCTGTTTCTGGATTGGCAAACTCCGCTTCCGGACAGCCTATAGCGTCCAGTTCGCCCAGTATGGCGATAGTCGGCCCTGCGTCGCCCTGTAGAGTAGCCCGGACTCCGGTAATAGCCAAACCTTCCTCTACTGGAAGACCTATCTCTTTCATGAGGGCGGCGGTCTTTGCCGCTGTCTTGACTTCTTTATAGCCAAGTTCGGGTTCTTTCATCACACTTTCAGCATAAGCCGCTATCTTGTCGCCAGCCCGGTCTATCGCCTGGCAAATCAATTCTTTCATCTGTTGTTTGTCCATGTACAACCACTCCTTTAAGCAAAAACCGCTTTATTTAATTTATGTTATCATAAATAGTATGAACAATTCAAGAAAAAAGACTTTGTATTACAGTATACACGCTCAGCAACAGCATATTTGTCTTTTTTATGGTATACTAATATAAAATGTTTTATATTTTTAGGGGGATGTTTGTATATGTTCAGCCAAATACGGCGCGATATAGAGGTAGTGCTAAGCCGCGACCCGGCGGCTAAAAGTACTCTTGAGGTAATAATCTGCTATCCGGGTTTGCACGCCATATGGCTGCACCGGCTGGCGCACAGCCTATATAAACGGGGCTGGGCGCTCATACCGCGCTTCATAAATACATTCTCGCGCTTTCTCACCGGCATAGATATCCACCCGGGAGCGCAGCTCGGGCCCGGCCTTTTTATTGACCACGGCATGGGCGTTGTCATCGGCGAGACTGCCGAGACAGGCAGCAACGTTACTCTTTATCAAGGCGTAACACTTGGCGGAACAGGCAAAGAACGGGGAAAACGCCACCCCACTATCGGCGACAACGTCGTAGTGGCCAGCGGCGCTAAAGTCCTCGGTTCTTTTAAGGTCGGCGACAATACCAAGATAGGCGCCGGCTCAGTTGTATTGTGTGAAGTACCGCCCAATTCGGTGGTAGTCGGCATCCCCGGGCGCGTGGTGGCGCAAAACGGCAAGCGTATAGATCCGCAGGACAGCATCGACCTTAACCACGACAAACTGCCCGACCCGGTGGCCGAGATGGAAAGCCTTCTTAGCAAGCATGTAGATGAAGTCGACGCCCGCCTCAAACAGTTGGAAGAAATGATCCTCGAGAACTGCTCGCGCATGAAAGACGCCACGCAGAAAAAGCAATAAACTTAGGCCAGTTCTATGGATATTTTCAATTCTATATAGTCCATGCTCCGGGCTGCAATATCGTCTATCACTCGTTCTTCGTAGACATTTTTCCCCAGATTGAGACTATGTTCCTGAGCGTATCCTGTCATTTTTCCATAAAACAAGGGCAAGTCAGCCCAATTTCCTTTATAATAGCCTACGAGATAACGACCTGCCGGTTTAATGCAAACAGGCAGGCTTTTTTCTTTTTCATCGAATATAAAAAAGAAGTTTTTTATTTTGCGTTCATTCGTGTCTATTAAGGCTGCGCCTTCAAAGATCAGCCCCATAGGATAGCCGCAATAGGCCCGGTATTTATAACAGTCGCCAATGAAAGAGGCTGCCAGAGGGACTATTTTTTCTACCGGCAGATCGGCTACTTCCTGGCTGACAACGATGGTCGCTTCTTCCTCGTCCTGCACTTTTATACTGGAAAACTCGATGCCGTCTTTGGTCTCGATGTTATTTATCTTATTTCTAACGATTTTTTGCAGCCACAGGAGCTCCTTTATCTTTTCATCAAGTATGCGGTCTTGTCCCCGCAACAGGTCGAGCAGGTTTTTTTGCGTATAGTTTTTTATATATTTGGCGATATCTTTGAGCGACACATGCATTTTGCGCAGCAATAATATCGTGGAAAAAAGCATGTTCTGGCGGAACGTATAATAGCGGTAGCCGTTACTTTTGACTTCATCCGGGCTGAACAGCCCTATATCATCATAGTACATGAGCGTACGCTTGTTGATATTATGCATCGCGGCAAATTGGCTGGTAGTAAATTTTTTATCCAAAATCTTATCCATAAACAGGCCTCCCACCTTGACTATACAGTAACTGTATACTTTATGATAGAGCAATAGGGTCTAACTTGTCAAACATTTCCAATCTACTTATTTTGTGATGATCAGCGCAGGCAAAACAGGAGGGGTAACAAAGTGTCTCCAAGGAGAAATAGCAGGATATCCTGCACGGTTTTGGCAATAGTATTTTGTATTGCCGCCGTCACCGGCTGTGCCGGCAACAAACAGGCCGCCGCGCCAAAAGCGGTAGCGGTAAAAACCATGAAAACAATCAAACGGGATGTAACCATTGCCGACGAATACGCCGGCCAGGTGCAGGGCAAGAATGAGGCGCGCATCCAGGCGCGGGTCTCGGGCAACGTAGTGCAAAAAATGGTAAACGGCGGTGAGATGGTGAAAAAAGGCCAGCCGCTGTTTAAAATAGACGACCGCCCCTACGTGAGCTCCCTTTTGTCCGCGCAGTCGCAACTGGCCCAGGCTGAAGCCAGCCTGGCCAATACCGAGATAGATACGCAAAGGTACCGTAACCTGTACAAAGCGTCCGCCATAGCGGAACAACAGCTGACTACACAGGAATCCGCTCTGCGCCAGCAAAAAGCGGTAGTAAATTCCCAGCGCGCCCTGGCACAAAAATCCCAGGACGACCTCACTGATACCCTGGTGGTCTCTCCCATCGACGGCCGGCTGTATGTCGACGACGTCAGCGTAGGCACCTATGTACAGGCCGGTAGCACTGTTCTTGTTACTGTGGGTATTCTCGACCCGGTATTCGTGCAGTTCAGCATGAGCGAAAACGAATACCTAAACCTGCGCCAACTCCGCCAAAATAGTGCGGCTTGGGGCGAAGACGTGAGCATAACCCTGAGCAACGGCTCGGTCTACCCGCTTCACGGCAAAGTAGCCCAGGTAGACAGAGGTATGGCCAACAACACCGGCACGCTCACGGTAAAAGCCTCCTTCCCCAACCCGGACGCCGTTTTAGTACCCGGCATGTTCGCACGGGTCAAGATAGACAACTCGGTGAAAAAAGACGCCCTCCTGGTTCCGCAGCGAGCTGTGCAGCAGGTATTGGAAAAATCTTATGTAATGGTAGTGGACGAAAACAAAAAAGCCAAGGCCTGCCAGGTCACGCTCGGCAAAAAAGTGGGCAGTTTCTGGCTGGTGGAAAGCGGGCTCATGGGCAACGAAAATATTGTCGTGGAAGGCCTTACTAAAGTGCAAGAAGGCATAGCGCTAGAGCCGGCAGAAGTAACACCCCAGGACCTCGGCCTTATTTTCAACTGATAACAAGGAGATACCAACGTGGCAAAATTCTTTATCGACCGCCCGGTTTTCGCGATCGTCCTTTCAGTCCTCATTGTACTGGCCGGAACGATTGCCGGGCTAAACCTGCCTATAGCGCAATACCCTCAAATACAGCCGCCTACGGTTTCTGTAAACGGCACCTATACCGGCGCTAACGCCGATACGGTAAACCAGGCTGTAGCGCAGGTGATCGAAGAACAGGTAAACGGCGTCGAAGGCATGGACTATATGAACTCCACTGCCGACAATACCGGCAGTTACCGCCTGCAAGTAATCTTCAACCTCGGCATAAACGGCGATATCGCATCGGTAAAAGTGCAAAACAATATTTCCCAGGCCAATTCCTCTTTGCCCAACGAAGTGAAAGAATACGGCATTATCACAAAAAAAGCTTCGTCCGATATGGCGCTTTTGCTCAGCGTCTATTCACCGGAGGAAACCCACGAGCGGACTTTTATATATAACTATATAAAAGTATATATGCTGGACGCCATAAAGCGCGTGCGCGGCGTTGGCGACATCAACGTCTTCGGTTCCGACCTGTCCCGTCGCATCTGGCTAAATCCCGACCGCCTGGCCGAGCTCGGGCTGACCGTAAGCGACGTCATCGCAGCGATAAGAGAGCAAAATGTCCAGGCCCCAGCTGGAACTATCGGCGGCATGCCGGCGGAAAAAACGCAAGAATTCCAGTATACCGGCAAAGTACAGGGCCGGCTGGCCAGCATAGAAGAATTTGGCAACATCATCATAAAAGCGCAGCCTAACGGGGCGTTTATCCAGCTAAAAGACGTTGCCCGCATTGAAAACGCCTCCCGTTCTTCCAATGTCGAAACCAGGCTGAACGGCCACAATGCTATCGGCATGGGCATACTCCTGACCAATGACGCCAATGCTATGGAAACTATCGGCGAAGTAAAAAAAGTACTGGAAGAAGCAGCCAAAGACTTCCCGCCGGATCTGAAATATGCCCTGATCCGTGATAATACGGCCTACATCGCTGAATCTATCAAGGAAGTAGTCAAGACATTTTTAGAGGCCCTGCTATTGGTCATCATCATAGTCTACCTGTTCCTGCAAAGCTGGCGGGCCACCATCATCCCACTCCTGGCGGTCCCGGTATCGCTTGTCGGCACTTTTGGCGCCTTTGTCGCGCTGGGCTTTACCATCAACACACTCACCCTGTTCGCCATGGTGCTGGCGATAGGCCTAGTGGTAGACGACGCCATAGTAGTTATCGAAGCGGTCGAACACCACATCAAAACAAATAAGCTTGGCCCTTATGAGGCTACACGCCGCGCTATGGCTGAAGTTTCAGGCCCGGTCGTGGCCATAGCCTTTGTATTGGCCTCGGTCTTTATACCGGTGGCCTTCCTCGGCGGCATGATGGGCGTCCTTTACCGACAGTTTGCCCTTACCATCGCCGTTTCCATGGCGCTATCCGCTATCGTCGCCTTGTCACTCACGCCCGCCTTGTGCGCCATGCTGCTCCGCCCGCATGACGAAAACGCGCATCACGGCCCTATCGGCAGATTTTTTGTCCGTTTCAACGACTGGTTTGACCGTATGACCAATGCTTATGGCAAGATAGTAAAAAAACTTATAGCCCATGCAAAATATGCCTTCGTCTTTCTTCTCTTGCTCTTTGCCGGCATAGGGCTTTTATTCAAACTGGTGCCAACGACCTTCATCCCGGATGAAGACCAGGCCTTCGTCCTGGCTTCGGTCACACTACCGGAAGGGGCCAGCCTGGTGAGAACGCAAAATGTCATGGCAAACCTCGGTCAGGATGTACAAGGTGTCAAAGGAGTCGCCAATGTCATGGCGATCACCGGTCACGACATACTATCGAGCAGCAGCAAATCGAACGCCGGCACGCTGTTTATCGGCCTTGATAGCTGGGGCGAGCGCAAAGACGCGCCCACGCAAATAAAAGCTTTGCTGGGCGGCATATACGCCAAGTCCGATAAATACAGCGAAGCTTCCATCATCGCCATGAATCCCCCCTCCCTGCCCGGTTTGGGCATGGTCGGCGGCTTTACTATGGTCCTCCAGGATGTCAGCGGCCATACCAATGAAGAACTTGAGACGATAACGAAAAAATTCCTCGCCGCCGCCAACAGCAGCCGGCCTGAAGTAACACGGGTATATACAACATACAGGAGCAACTCCCCTACTGTCGAGTTTGAAATAGACCGAGAAAAAGTAAAAACACTGGGCGTCGCCTTAAATGACGTTTTTTCCGCCTTACAGGTCAACTTCGGCGGTTACGAAGTAAACGACTTCAACATGTTTGGCCGCACTTACAAAGTAGTCTTGCAGGCCGACGCCAAATACCGCAGCACTGAAGATAACACGCGGTTTATATATGTAAAATCGGCTAATGGCATGGTGCCGCTCGACACCCTTTTGCGTCCCAAAATAGCCACCGCCCCGCCCAGCATCACCCGCTTCAATGCGGCGCGCAGCATCCAGATAAACGGCTCGGTAGCGCCCGGCTACAGCTCGGGCCAAGCCATGTCGGCCATGGAAGAATTGGCCCGAGACAATTTGCCTTCCGGTTTTAAAGTGGAATGGTCCAACCAAAGCCGCGAAGAGAAAAAGTCCGGTGACTCGGCCACCCGCGTCATGGCGCTCGCCCTGGTCTTCGTCTTCCTGTGCCTGGCCGCCCTTTATGAAAGCTGGGCTATACCTTACGCAGTTTTGCTATCTGTCCCGACAGGCATTTTCGGCGCTTTCTTCTCACAATATGTTGCCAATCTGCAAAACAGCATCTACATGCAGATAGGCGTTATAACCCTTATCGGCCTTGCGGCAAAAAACGGTATCCTGATAGTAGAATTTGCCAAAGTCAGGGTAGATGACGGCATGCCGGCCGTACAGGCAGCCATCGAAGCCGCTGAACTGCGCCTGCGCCCGATACTCATGACATCCCTGGCCTTCATCATCGGCTGTCTGCCGCTGGCCGTAGCTTCCGGCGCCGGCGCCGGCGCGCGCAACGCCATGGGCGTCACTGTGGTAGGCGGTATGACTATCGCTACCGGCCTCGGCATATTCCTCATACCCGTACTCTTCGTCATTGTGGAATGGTCGCTGGAAAAGCTTGGTTTTAAGAAGAAAGATGAAGAAAGTAAAGCAGACGATACGGCTTTGACCTGATATGAAACAGCGCCCGAAGACCTTGGTCTTCGGGCGCTGTTGTTTTTATTCTAATATATAATCCGTCACTTCTTGTACTTCTTCTACCGTCTTGCCACGGAAGATGTAGACAAATTTACCCATAGCGCGGGCAAATACGCTTTCCACCTCTTTGGCCACCATTATCTTGTCGCCATAACGCTGCATTATGTCGTCGTAGGAATTGGCGTAGCCATTATGGTATTTACGCCCGGCGTAACCGCAGATGTAGCCTGGCTTCACTTCTGCCAGGGCAGTTTTGTTAAAAGCGATCATATCCGCCCAGGCCTGGTAGATATCTATATCGGCGGCAAAATTCATCATGTCCGGGATGTAGGCGCCGGGCGGGCGCATATTTACCTCGAGCGCCACTATGGCGCCCTTTTTGCCAAGGCCGGGTTTGTCTATGGACAGTTTAAAAAATTCAAAGTGAAAAAAGCGGCTGATGGTATCGAAAGCTTTGGCCGTCCGGCAGCCTATATCGTAAAATTCCGGCGTTATCTCCTGTGAGTGAAAATATACGTCCAAGTCGTCATTTACTATATCCATCAGGGACACCGGCAAGTAATGGCTGGCCGCATACAATACGTTGCGGTCATGGTCGGTTATGCCGTCAAAGGTCACGATATTGCCGGTGATAAATTCCTCTATGATAAATTCCTCCGGCTGTTTTGTCGCAAAAAAACTGCGCAGGCTGTCCTCGCCGGATATCTTATAGGTGGTGGAGGCCCCAACGCCAATATCCGGCTTAGCCACTACCGGGTAACCTACTTCGGCGATAAAAGCTTTTACCGCCGGCATATCCCCGGCGTCGCTTGCCAAAATATGGCGGGCTACCGGTACGCCCGCTTTGATATAGAATTCTTTCATCAGCGACTTTCTCTTCATGCCCATAACGCGGTCGCTTTTTACGCCCGGCACGTTAAAATCCGTGCGTAGCCTAGCATCGCTGGCCAGCCAGTGTTCATTGAGCGAATCAATGAAATCTATCCGGCCATAACGGTGGATAAAATAACCGCAGGCTTTTTGCACTTGCCCGTAATCTTCCAAATTATCTACCTTGTAGTAATCGGCCAGGGCATTTTTCAACACGCCTGACAAAAGATGGTAATCCTGATCGCCTATGCCAAATACATTTACGCCGTTTTTGTAGAGGGCACGGCAAAAATATTCGCAATGAGAAGGAAAATTAGGCGATATAAAAATAAAGTTCATGGCTTTCCGTCCTTTTAATAGGGTATTGTTTTAAAATTACATCGAACAGCCTATTTTGTCAAGTTGCCGTCTTGTTGCCTAAACAGGGCAAATGCAGTATTATATTATTATTCATCCGCTTGAAGACAGGAGGTCAAACAATGGCTTACAATTTGGTCGACGGCGAATTTATCGCCGCTTTGCAAGAGATAACCGGCAAAGAACATGTTTTTACCGACCGGGAAAAACTAGAACAATATAAAACCGACGAAGAAACCGACGAAAGCTACCACCGCGTACCCGAAGCCGTCGTTTTCCCCGGCAGCGCCGCAGAAGTCGCCGCCGTCATGAAACTGGCCAACAAGCATCTGGTGCCGGTCACGCCGCGCAGCGCGGGTACCAGCCTGGTAGCGGGCGCTATTGCTACCGAAGGCGGCATAGTGATGGTGCTCTCGCGCATGGACAAGATACTCGAAATAAATAAAGACGCCCTTTACATGAAAGTGCAGTGCGGCGCGCGTACCGAAGATATACAAAAGGCCGCCAAAGCGCTCGGCCTCCTCTACGCAGGAGACCCATGCAGCGCCGACTCTTGCCTTATCGGCGGCAATATCGCCACTAATGCCGGCGGCAACCGGGCGGTAAAATACGGCGCCACGCGTGAACAGGTATATAGCATCGAGGTGGTCACTCCGGAAGGAGATATCACTACCCTTGGCGCGCGCCTCAGCAAAAAAACCACCGGCTACTGCCTTGAGCAGCTTATTATGGGTTCGGAAGGCACGCTGGGCATCATAACCGGCGCCGTTTTAAAACTAAAGCCCCTGCCTGTCTATAAAATGGATATCCTGGCTATAGTCACAGACTATCTTGCCGCCACCCGCCTGGTGCAAAAAATCATAAACACAGGCGGCATCGACCCCACCAGCATGGAATTTATGGACAACAAAGCTGTCCGTTCCTGTAGCGACTACATAAAAATACCTCTGCCGCATTATGAGGACGGACATTATGTCATCATCACCCTCGACGGTTTTAGTGAAGCGGAGCTGGAAGCGCGCGTAGCGGTTTTGGATGAACTGTGCACGCAAAACGGCGCGCTGGAAGTATTGGAAGCCGATGAAGAACGCATCTGGAAGGCGCGGCGCAGCATGGCCGAGGCCGGGCGGGCGGAAAGCAAGGTCGTTTATTATGAAGACGTAGTCGTCCCCATAGACAAGATCGGTGAAATGCTGGAACGCGCCGCCTACTTTGAGCAAAAATACAACCTCTTGAACCGCACGGTAGCGCACGCCGGCGACGGCAACATCCACTTCACCTTGCTCAAAGGCAGTCTTACGGACAACGAATGGCATAAGATGCTGGATACTTTCCACGAAGAAATTTACGCCCTGGCTTACCAGATGGGCGGTCGTCTGTCCGGCGAACACGGCATCGGCGCAAAAAAAATAGACACTATGGCCATGTACACCGACCCGGTAGAACTAGCTCTAATGAAAAAGATCAAAAAAGCGCTTGATCCCAATAACATCCTCAACCCCGGCAAAATCTTCCAGTGGTGATGCCATGGAGCTATTACCCAAAACCGCGCAAGCTATAATAAAAAAACTCCAACTGGAAAAAATACGTGAAGGCGTATACATACGGCGCAGCTATAGCAGCGAACTCTTCTTAAATGGCCGGGCGGCGGCAAGCTCCGCCTGGGCGCTGGCCACTTGGGATGCGCCGTCATATTTGCACCGTCTTGATTGCGATGAGATTTGGCATTTTTACGCCGGCAGCCCTTTAAATCTATATATACTCGAAGAAACCGGCCTTACCGCCTATAAACTGGGTGGCGACGTCCTGTCCGGCCAACTGCCGGAAATCATCATCCCTAAAGGCAGTATCTTCGGCGCTCTGGCCGAAAAAGAAGAAGACTGGTGCTTGTTCGGCTGTACCTGTGTACCGGCTTTCGAGTTGACAGGTTACGAGTATATAAGGGCGGACGCCCCGGCGTTAACCGCCTTCCCTAAGCAACGACAGTTGATAGAAAAACTTACATCCTATAAATAAGAACGTGAGAGCCCCGACCATACGGCCGGGGCTCTTTGTTACTTATTTTATTTCAAAAACATATTGGTGATTATAGAACCGTGCGACGCAATGAGCGGCGCAAACACCAACGATACAATGGTCATGAGTTTTATGAGGATGTTCATAGCCGGCCCGGAGGTATCTTTGAAGGGGTCGCCTACAGTATCGCCAACGACTGCGGCTTTATGGGTATCGCTGCCTTTGCCGCCATAAGCGCCGGCTTCCACATATTTTTTAGCATTATCCCAGGCGCCGCCGGCGTTAGCCATAAGTATGGCCATCAATACACCAGCTGACAGCGCGCCGCCAATCATGCCGCCGAGAGCCTCAGGGCCAAAGGCAAAGCCTATCAACAGCGGGGCTACGATTGCCAGTATGCCGGGCACCATCATTTCATGCAAGGCCGCAGTGGTAGAAATATCGACGCATTTGCGGTAGTCCGCCTGCCCTTTGCCTTCCAGCAGACCAGGGATTTCTTTAAATTGACGGCGTACTTCTTCTATCATCTGATTGGCCGCTTTACCGACCGATTCCATGGTCATGGCGGAGAAGAGAAAAGGCAAGGTCGCGCCAATGAATACGCCGACAAGGGTCAGGGGGTTCAAAAGGTCGATGGCCTTGAGCTGCACTACTTCGGCATAGGAAGAAAAAAGCGCCAAAGCTGTTAAAGCGGCCGAACCGATAGCAAAACCTTTGCCGATAGCAGCGGTGGTATTACCGACAGAATCGAGTTTGTCGGTTATTTCACGCACGGACGGCGGCAATTCCGCCATTTCAGCGATACCGCCGGCATTGTCGGAAATCGGGCCATAGGCGTCAACGGCAACAGTTATACCTGTTGTAGACAGCATGCCGACCGCAGCCAGAGCTATGCCAAACAGGCCCATGGTCGGCTCTTTGAAACCGCCCATGATGAAAAAGGAGACTAGAACGCCCACACAAATGCAGATCATGGGCCAGAAAGTCGAATACATACCGACCGCCAGGCCGGATATGATCGTAGTGGCCGCGCCGGTCTGCGATTGTTGGGCAATATTTTTTACCGAAGCGTAATCGCTCGAAGTATACACTTCGGTGATTTTGCCGATAAGCATACCTACTATCAAACCAGCGGCGATCGCCAAAAATGCCTTAAAGTCGCCAAAAATATTATTGCTCAGATAAGCGGCGGATATGATGGTCAGGCCGCCAGCCACATAAGTACCGGTATTGAGCGCGGCTTGCGGGTTGTCGCCCTTGCTCCGCCTGCCGACAATGACGCCGAAGATGGATGCGATGATACCGGCTGCCGACAAGAGAAAGGTAAAGAGTATGCCTTCGCCTTTGGGGAAAACTATCGCGCCCAAGGTAAGGGCGGAAATGATGGCGCCTACGTATGATTCGAAAAGGTCGGCGCCCATGCCGGCCACGTCGCCTACATTGTCGCCTACGTTATCGGCGATAACGGCAGGATTCCGCGGGTCGTCTTCCGGGATGCCGGCCTCTACTTTACCTACGAGGTCGGCGCCGACGTCAGCGGCTTTTGTATAGATACCGCCACCCACGCGGGCAAACAGGGCTATAGAACTTGCACCCAGGCCAAAGCCTGTGACTATGGCAACGTCAAATTTAAAAATATAGCAGGCAATAGAAAGCCCCAGCAGGCCAAGGCCTACCACGCACATGCCCATGACCGCGCCGCCGGAAAAAGCGATATTGAGCGCTCTCGCCATGCTGGTCCTGGCGGCCTCCGCCGTGCGCACATTAGCTTTAGTTGCTACCTGCATGCCAAAATAGCCGGCCAGTATAGAGAAAATAGCTCCCGCCACAAAGCAGGCAGCAGTGGCAATACTCAGGAAAAGACCGATGATAACAGCCACAACTACAACAAATATGCCAAGATATTTATATTCGCGATTGAGAAAAGCCATGGCGCCCTCATATATGTACCCGGCTATTTCCCGCATCCTCTCGTTGCCGGCATCGGACCTGCTGATTGCCGAACTAAGTGAAAAAGCAAAAAATAATGCCGCCAAGCCTACCAATATAGGCATAAAAAGCTGATTTTCCAAGACCTTGTTACCCCTTTCCCTTATGCAAATTTATATTTATTATAATCAAATGCCGGAATTTTTAGCCAAAAAAAGATTTATAACAGCGAAAAGCATCGCTAAAATCATGGTCGCCTTAGAAAGAAGCACATCAAGCCCTTTGGCTTTATCGCCAAAAATGGTCTCCGCACCGCCGTCTATCGTTCCCAGTCCCGCACTTTTACCGGATTGCAAAACAATAGCCGCTATCAATAAAATCGCTACTACCGCATCTGCCACCATTAAACCTGTAATCACGATATTTCCCCCTTCACGTACTATTACCGTTATATTCTATCATAATAAGTAAAGTATTTACAACGGTTAAATTAAATTAACAAAAGAATGCCGGAGGCTACACTCCGGCATTCTTATTATTCATCAATGTCAGTCTTTTATTTCAGCCAGACGTTTGTAGTTTTTCAACCGCAGTTTTGCATCCTGCTCGGTCTTGGCAAACAGCTGCTCGGCCAGGGCCGGATACTGCTGAGCCAGCGAAGAATAGCGCACTTCACCCAGCAAAAAGTCACGGAAACTTTCCGTAGGCTCTTTAGAATCAAGGGTGAAGGGATTTTTCCCTTCCGCTTCCATATGCGGGTTGTACCTGTACATAGCCCAGTAACCGCAGTCCACGGCGCGTTTTGTTTCCAACTGGCTGTGGCCCATGCCTATCCGCAGACCATGGTTGATACAAGGCGCATAAGCTATGATGAGCGACGGTCCGGGATAAGCTTCCGCTTCGGCTATCGCCTTCAAGGTCTGCGCTTTGTCCGCGCCCATAGCGATCTGCGCCACATATACATAGCCATAGCTAATAGCCATCATGCCGAGGTCTTTTTTGCGGGTGCGCTTGCCGCTGGCGGCAAACTTCGCTATAGCGGCGGTCGGCGTCGCTTTGGAAGACTGCCCGCCGGTATTGGAATAAACTTCGGTGTCAAAGACAAAGACATTTACGTCTTCGCCCGAGGCCAGGACGTGGTCGAGGCCGCCGTAGCCGATGTCATAAGCCCAGCCGTCGCCGCCGAATATCCATTGCGAACGCTTGACAAAGTAGTCTTTAGCTTCATATATTTCATCGAGCAGTTTATCGCTGCCTTTTTCTTTAGCCAAGAGGTCTTCCAGCTTGCCGGCGCGGGCGCGGCTGCCTTCACCGGAGAGCTTGTTGTCGAGCCAGCCCTGCATGGCGGCTTTCAGTTCGGCGCTGACCGGAAGTTTCACAGCTTCTTCTATCTTTTGCGCCAAACCTTCGCGGATTTGGCCGGCGCCCACCATCATGCCAAGGCCATACTCAGCGTTGTCTTCAAACAGCGAGTTCGCCCAGGCCGGGCCGCAACCTTCGCTGTTTGTCGTATAAGGCATAGAGGGAGCGCTGGCGCCCCAGATGGAAGAACAGCCGGTAGCATTGGCTATGACCATGCGGTCGCCAAACAGCTGGGTGATAAGCTTGGCGTAAGGAGTTTCGCCGCAGCCGGCGCAAGCGCCGGAGAACTCGAACAGCGGCTCTTCAAATTGCGTGCCCTTTACCGAAGACTTGTTCATCGGGTTGGCTTTAGGCGATAAGGTCCGCGAATATTCCCAACGGGGGAGCTTGTCCATCTGGCTGTCTATCGGTTTCATGATAAGCGCCTTTTCCTTAGCCGGGCAGACTTGCGCGCAGTTGCCGCAGCCTGTGCAGTCAAGGACGGAGACGACTATGCTGTAATTGAGGTCTTTTGCGCCTACCGCCGGTTTGCTGGCATAGCCTTCCGGCGCTTTGGCGATCTCGTCGGCAGTAGCAAGCGCCGGACGAATGACGGCATGCGGGCAGACAAACGAGCACTGGTTGCACTGGATGCATTTGTCTACTTGCCATTCCGGCACTTCTATCGCGATACCGCGTTTTTCGTACTGGGAAGTACCGGCCGGGAAGGTACCGTCTTCCACGCCGTTGAAAGTACTAACAGGCAGCATGTCGCCTTCGAGGCGGTTGATAGGACGCAGTACGTTTTTGATAAAGGCCGGTTCTTCGCTCTCGGCCGCCGCTTCGTCTTTGGCGTCTTTCCATGAAGCCGGTACGTCTACTTTATACATGGCGTTTACGCCGCGGTCGATAGAAGCATAGTTCATATCGAGGATGTTTTGCCCTTTAAGGCCGTAGGATTCGTCGACGGCTTCTTTAAGGTATTTTACCGCGTCGGCCAGCGGGATGATGTCGGCCAGTTTAAAGAAAGCGGACTGCATGATCATGTTTATGCGGTTGCCAAGGCCCAGTTCGCCGGCAATAGATACGGCGTCAATGGTATAGAAATTGATATTGTTTTGCGCTATATAGCGTTTCATGCTGGCCGGCAGGTGCTGCTCGAGTTCTTCCTGCTTCCAGATGCAGTTCAAAAGGAATACGCCGTTTTTCTTCAGGCCTGCTAACAGGTTGTACTGGTAAACATAGGCCTGGTTGTGGCAAGCGACGAAATCAGCCTTGTTAATCAGGTAAGGCTGTTTTATCAGCTCTTTGCCGAAACGCAGATGGGAAACAGTGACGCCGCCGGATTTTTTCGAGTCATAGAAGAAATAGCCCTGGGCGTTCATATTGGTGTGGTCGCCAATGATCTTGATCGCGCTTTTGTTGGCGCCGACCGTACCGTCAGAACCCAGACCCCAGAACTTGCAGTTTTTCGTACCAGCCGGGGTAACGTCGATATCTTCGCCATCCGGCAGGGAAAGACCGGTAACGTCGTCATTGATTCCGACGGTAAAGCCGTTAGCCGGAGCGCTTTTTGCCAGGTTATCAAATACCGCCATAACGTGCGACGGCAGGAACTCCTTGGAACCGAGGCCATAACGCCCGCCTACGATGATCGGCTGGTTGGCCTCGCCATAGAATGCAGCCTTGACATCAAGGTAGAGCGGCTCGCCCAGAGCGCCCGGTTCTTTGGTGCGGTCGAGAACGGCGATTTTTTTCACTGTCTTGGGAATAGCGGCGATAAAGTGTTTAATGGAGAACGGACGGTACAGGTGGACATTCAAAAGGCCCACTTTGCCGCCGTTGGCATTGATATGGTCGACGACCGTAGCAATAGTCTCGCAGCCGGAACCCATGGCGATGATGATGCTTTCCGCATCCGCAGCGCCGTAATAGTTGAAGAGTTTATAGTCGCGGCCAGTCAGGGCGTTGACTTTGTTCATATATTTTTCCACGATTTCGGGCAAAGCCAGGTAAAATTTATTGGAAGCTTCACGCGATTGGAAATAGATATCCGGATTTTGCGCAGTACCGCGTACTACCGGTTTATTGGGGCTAAGAGCGCGGGCGCGGAATTCACTCAGCGCTTCTTGGTCGACAAGTTTAGCCAGGTCGTCATATTCCCAAACTTCGATTTTTTGTATTTCGTGCGAAGTACGGAAACCGTCAAAGAAATTGAGGAAAGGCACACGCCCTTCCAGCGCGGCCAAATGCGCCACCGGGCTAAGATCCATGACTTCCTGTACGCTGCTTTCAGCCAAAAGGGCAAAACCGGTCTGGCGGGCAGCCATAACGTCCTGATGGTCGCCAAAAATGCTCAGGGCCTGGGCTGCTAAAGCGCGGGCGGAGACGTGAAACACTGCGGGCAAAAGCTCGCCGGCCATTTTGTACATATTGGGTATCATCAGAAGAAGGCCCTGCGACGCCGTATAAGTGGTGGTCAAAGCGCCGGACTGCAAAGAGCCGTGCACCGCGCCGGAAGCGCCGCCTTCCGACTGCATTTCCACAACCTTGACCTGCTGCCCGAAAATGTTCTTGCGGCCTTCCGCAGCCCATTCGTCAACAGATTCAGCCATAGGCGACGACGGAGTGATCGGGAAAATAGCCGCTACATCGGTAAACGCATAAGATACATGCGCTGCGGCGGTATTGCCGTCCATGGTTTTAGTTTTTGCCATTGTGTTTGTCCCCCTTTTTTACTCTTGCTTGTAACTGTTAAATAACTGCCAAAGCCGCCCGTAAAACAAAACTCTCCCTGTTTTTGGCAAAATAAAATTGCCAGTGCTTCCAATCGGCAGGCAAATAACAAACATTGCTAAAGCATTATGAAGTCCGCTAATAACGGCTTATCCATAAATAGCTTCTAATTAGTATACAATAAAAAACAGTTTTTGTAAATCGCCCCATAAGTATTTTCTAACATTTTTAACGCGAATAAATCCGTTTATTTAACATTGTGTAAACCGAAATGTATTCCATTGTAAATCAAAAAGACAATCCGACTATCCTATGCATATACCAGGCGATCGCCAGCAGATCGGCCGACCCGCCAGGGCTTAAGCCTCTTTGCGTGAATTTGCTGCCCAGGATAGCCATTTTTTCCCGCCATTCATTTTGCTGTAAATAGCCTTTGGCCGTAAACTCCGCCGCCGTTTCTTTTACCCATTCCAAAGCGTCCATGCCGGCGCCGCGCGACAGCACCGTGGTATCATCGACTTGGGCCATCAAAGCTAGCAGCGTTATCAACAAACTTTTATTCAAATCATTCCCTGCCAGCAAGGCCGTCTTCAATACCGGCAAGCCTGCTTCCAGCACGGAAGGAAAGCCTTTTTCCGCCTCACCTCTCACGCCGGCCACGGCAAATTCTTTATATGCCGCTTCACCCGCCGTGCAAGCATCTTTTGCACTGCCCAGTTCTTTTTCGCTCAGGCCAAAAGCCAATTGTTGTACACAATGAGAGAGGTTTTCCGCCGAGATGTTCTCTCCTCTATATGCCAAAATCCCGCTGGCGCCCAACAATAAACCAAGGGAAAAAACAAGCCCTTTTTGCGTATTCACGCCACCGGTAGCGGTAAACATGGCTTCTTCCGCCTCCAGGCCTATTTTGCGCAGCACCGGCAGCAACAGCGCCGGTTCTTCCTCATGCCGCAGCCCGGCCTCGGCAAAACGGGCAAAAAAGTGTGCCAAAGCGGCCGTACTGCGCTGAAAAGTAAAAAAATCCATGTCTTTATGCGAGCCGCTGCCGAAAGGATCGACCAATCCCGGCTTAGGGCCGCAAGCCGCTTCATATAAGGCGGCTTCGGTAGCAAGAGAGGCGAATATTGCCGCTTTTGGCGAAATATCTCTGCTCTCTGCGGCAAAAAAATCTGCGAATAGCTCCTCTATTTTTTCCGCCAATTCACTGGCGTTATGCCTGTTGTCCCGCATACAGGCGAAAGCCGGGCGTTCACACAAGAGGCAGAGCCGGCCGCCTTCCCTTGCCGTGTCCGCCATTATCCCGCCCTGGCCGTCATATACGTCGATATCCCACAGCCGCGACCAGCTGGCTTCTTCTTCCAGACGGCAGGCGGCTTTTTTTGCCGACCGCGCATCTTCTTCTACTGAAAATAAGCCGTGCGGCCCCGTCTTATCGTATAATACACGCGATTCGCGTACGGTAAACTTTTCCGCCAGCCTTACCGACGCTTTTTGAAAGAGTTTGCGCACGCGGCGCGAATCCTTTTCCTGGCCGGGCATATTGACCGTCAGACTTAACAAAGTCCCGCCACACACCCCTTGCATCTCTTCCCGTCTTTTCGCCCTCTGTTCACGCGCGTTAAGCATATCGGCAAGTGTAAGCATCCTATACTTCCCCGATCTTTTTTATTATTTCCCGTCCTTTTTCCGACTGTAAATACGCAAAAGTCGTGGCCGGAAGAAATTTTTTCACAGTTGCCCAGTCGCCGGAGCGTAAAGCCTTACGTACTTTGGAAGCGCTGACGATGCGCCCGTCGATGCGCAAACGTTCTATAATTTCGACCGACACCCCGTGAGGCGGCAAAACGGCCAGCAATGCTTCATTATAAGCCCTGGTAGTATTGTCTTCCGGCTCCTCGGCCACATAACGCGCCGTGATGCCTAGCGGCGGCGCGATCCTTTCCGCAAAAACAGTGGCGTCAAGCAGGGTCTGCGCCGGCAATTTGTCTTCTTCTTTCAAAAAATAAGACGGAAAAGTAGCGGCAGAGATAATATAATCGCCGCCGGGGAAAACATGTACGTTCGCTAAATCGCGCACCCCCTGCCGCACCAGCTCCAGCCTGTCGGCAAAAGGAAATACCGAACGGTCTTCCTCAACGACAAACAGTAAAATTTCTTCACTGTTTTTGGCGGCATATTCCACCAAGCAGCGGTGACCTAAAGTAAAAGGGTTGCAGTTCATGACCAGCGCCCCTATCCTTTTGCCCAAGCAGCCGCTGCTTTCTTCTTTTATATTAAAGCAAAAATCCGCTACGCCGCCCGGACCAAATTCCAGCAGCGCGGCATACGGCTCCGCCTTTGCCACCAGCCTAAAACCTGCCGTTTGAAAAAGTCCGATATTTTCCGGTTTTGTAAACAACTGGTAGCCATGTATCCCTCTTTGGCCGCCATGACTCATCAAAACGCTGAGTATCTTCAGCATCAGGCCCTCGCCCAGCGCGTCTTCGCGCACCGCAATGTTGCGCAACACCCGTCCGCTTAAAGAACCTGTACCGATCATTTCTTCGCCGCGGAAAAAACCTACGACATAGTCAGGCCGGCCATCAAAAGAAAGGCCCCGGGCCTGCAAAAAAACCTCCACCTGCCGCCTGTCTTTAGTAAGTTCGATAATCATATCCCTCTGGCTATCCATACGCCCTCCAGACTTTTTTTCCAGCATAACAAAATATCGTTATTATTGCAAAAACATATAGAATAACTATGCCAAGATATGTTAATGTTTAACTAAGATATTTTGTTGGAACGAGGTGGTTTTGATGACGGAAAACACTGGCCAAGCCGGGACGTTAGAATCCAGCGACATAATAATTACAGTCACAAAGGGCAAACCCGGCCAGGGCGTAAGCATCTTTCTGACCAGCATCGTCCTGCCGCAATACGGGCCGATGATCGAAGAAACCATGCGCGATGCCGCGCACGAACTGGGGCTGGCCGATCTTGAAATAACGGCGGCCGACAAAGGCGCGCTCGCCTGCACCATCGAAGCGCGTTTTAAAACGGCGCTCTTGAGGGCCGGACTGATAACAGAACAGGAGGCGATCTCGTGAGGCGCACTATGCTGTTTTTGCCCGGCAACAACCCCGGCATGATACAAGTTGGCGGCGTCTTCGACGCCGACGCTGTGATACTAGACCTCGAAGACGCGGTGTCGCCGCTCGAGAAAGACGCCGCCCGCCTCTTAGTGGCGCGGGCGCTCAAAACAATCGATTACGGCAAAAGCGAAAAATTCGTGCGTATCAATCCCCTCTCCAGTGGCGGCGAAGCCGACATTCGGGCGATAATACCCTGCTGCCCGGACGGGTTGATGTTGCCCAAAGTGGAAAATGCGCAGGAACTCCTCCAGGAGATAGCTTTGATAGAAAAAACCGAAGCGGCCGGCCAATCGCCGGTAAAAATCATACCGCTCATCGAAACGCCGCTCGGACTGGCAAAAGTAGCGGAAATCGCTTTCGCCCATCCGCGGATAGCGGCGCTGGCCCTCGGCGCGGAAGACTATACGGCGGCTCTTGGCGCTGTACGTACCGCCAGCGGCGGCGAGATACTCACCGCCCGCTCCCTTGTCGCCAACGCGGCGGCGGCGGCCGGCATCGACAGTATAGACACGCCTTTTACCGATGCCCAGGATGAGGATGGCCTCCTGGCCGACACACTGACCGCCAAAAATATGGGTTTCAAGGGAAAACTTGCCATAAACCCGCGCCAGGTCGACATAATACACCAGGCCTTCGCCCCCACTGACAAAGAAATCAACTGGGCGCAGCGCGTTGTATATGCACTGGAAGAAGCGAAAAAGCAAGGCTTGGGTGTTGTTGCCGTGGACGGCAAGATGGTGGACGCCCCCGTCGTCTTACGCGCCGAGCGTATACTCAGCCTGGCTGCACTGCCGGAGGTGAAAGCATGAGAAACTTGCCGCCCTATATCGCTGGTTACGGCCAGGTACGTCCATTTCAGGGATCTTTCGCCACGCTGCCCGACATGAACAGGCAGGCGCCTAAAGTAAAATTTGCCAAGCCGGGCGAAGGCAAAGCGCTGGCAGACATAGAAGAGGTATTTAAACGCCTTGCCGTCAAAGACGGCATGACGCTGTCCTTTCATCACCATTTCCGCAACGGCGACGGCGTCGTCAACCAGGTACTGGCAGTTGCGGCACAGCTTGGCCTGAAAGATTTGAACATCGCCCTCAGCTCGGTCTTTCCCATACACGCCCCCATGGTGGAGCATATAAAAAACGGAGTAGTCAGCGGGCTTGACACCGACTACATGACCGGACCGGTCGCTAAAGCAGTATCCGAAGGCCTGCTGGAAAAACCGGTCATCTTTCGTACGCACGGCGGCCGCGCCCGCGCCATCGAATGCGGCCAGCTTCATATAGACGTGGCTTTCATCGCCGCGCCAGCAGCCGATACTTACGGCAACATCAGCGGGGTCGAGGGACCGGCCGCTTGCGGCTCGCTGGGCTACGCCATTCCTGACGCCGAATATGCCGACCATGTAGTAGCCGTTACCGACTGCCTGCTCCCCTACCCGCTGTCGCCTGTCTCCATAAGGCAAGACCGCGTAGACTATGTAGTAAAGGTAGCCTCTATCGGCGACCCCAAAGGCATAGTATCCGGCACGACCAAAGTTACTAAAGACCCTGTCCAGCTCAAGATCGCCTCTCTGGCCGCCAAAGCCATCGAAGCGTCAGGGCTTTTACAAGAAGGCTTTTCCTTCCAAACCGGCGCGGGCGGCGCCTCACTGGCCGTGGCTCACTATATCCGCCGGCGCATGAAAGAGCTCGCTATCACCGGCAGCTTTGCCTTGGGCGGCATTACAGGCTACCTGGTCGGCATGCTGGAAGAAGGGCTGTTCAAAAAAATACTTGATGTCCAAGGCTTTGACCTTGAAGCCATCCGCTCGCTGCGCGACAACCCCCATCATTTAGAAATAAGCGCCGGCACTTACGCCAACCCCTTCAACTCCGGCTGCGTGGTCAACCAGCTTGACTGCGTAGTACTCGGCGCCACGGAAATGGATAAAAACTTCAACGTCAACGTGCTCACCGGATCGGATGGCCTTATTATGGGCGGCTCGGGCGGCCACAGCGACGCCGCCGCCGGCGCCAAACTGACAATCATCACCGCCAATCTCCTTCGTAGCCGACTGACGATATTGCAGGAAAAAATACTTACAATAACCACACCAGGCGAAACTGTGGATGTCCTTGTCACTGAATACGGCATCGCGGTAAATCCGGCAAGGTCCGATCTGCGTGATAAATTTGCCGCCGCCGGCCTGCCGCTCATACCGATAGAGGAAATGGCGGCCCTGGCGGAAAAAATAGCAGGTAAACCGCTGCCTGTCGCTACCGGTGAAAAAATAGTGGCCATCGTAGAATACCGCGACGGAAGCGTCATAGATGTGGTACGGCAGATAAAAACCTAAAACTTTATAAGAAGAAATCTATCATATGATCAATACACCAAAAGGCCTGCTGCCTTTATCCTACCGCCTTTTTCTTCGCTTACAACGGTGAGCGGCAGGCGCTTTGTCAGTCGGCAGAGTGCCTATGTATCAGGCTATATATAATAAATATTAGTAATCTTGATCCAATACTATTATTTACAATTATTATAAAATAAATATTATTAGCTAATTTACTTTCTGCAAATTTAATGATATACTTCCATCGAGGAATAAACATCCCTAATTGGCCGCTCGCCTTACTTTAGGCAGCGGCATTTTTTGCCATACAGCCAAAAACCTTGTTACTTCATTTTTGTGCGTAGGCAATAAAACCCCTAAACTCTCCGGGGAAAAATAGAGAGGTTTTTTGTATCAGGACAGAAAAAGCCTTCGAGGCAAAAACCTCGAAGGCTTGATGTTTACTGGCGACCCCGGCAGGATTCGAACCTGCGACCTTTTGATTCGTAGTTGCTTCTGGGCGCTTAGGCGTGACTATCTGTAATTGCTAAAACACTGGGTATTGCTGGGTATATCTGTTTTTTAAACTATCTGATGTTATCCAATTTTATCACACAAAAACCCACGAAAAACTGCCAGAAACTTGAGTAAAAACTTGACTAACCTATCTGTGTTTTAAGCGATTATTACCGAACAAGTTGCTAGTGGGCATGTAATAAAAACTTGACAGCGGCAATTCCCCATGCCCCATTAGCGAATCTATGAGAAAGAAGGATTGAACAATGGAAAACAGATTCTTAACTCCTGAAGAAACCGCTAAATACCTGAATGTTCCAAGGTCTAAAGTATATGAATTGGTTCACGCCAAGAGCTTTCCTTCGTTGAAGATTGGTAAAAACTGGCGTGTAGACGGTACAAAACTGGATAAATGGATTGACGAACAAATAGAATTATCAACCCCCGGCCTACTCTGCACCCCCTTAAAGCGTATCAAATAGCTTCTAGATAGTTCAGCACTCAGGGATTAACCTTGAGGGCCTTTTTTGTTGAAAAATTGTGAGAGGGGATTTATAGATTTAAACTTCAGCCTACTTCCCCCGTGGCCCCCTGCTTATATGTTTTGTTTATGTAAATATCAATATTCTGTGGTACAGAAGCTGATGCCAACATTTTGCCAAAATCTGTAAGTTGGATAATGTTATTAATATAAACTCCCGTTTGTTGCCCGTTTGCGTATATGGATTCTTGGTTGCCATCCTGCCATATTCCGGCGATATTCAAACTGTTTAAGTGGTTCATATACAGGAAAAAATTCTCGGGAATAAACAGGCTCGTAATTGGAAAGCTATTTGTTACCACTTCCGGCGAAGTAAATAGGTTTGTATCAGAGTTAAATGCTGCATGTTGTCGTAATTTGTAATTTGTATTATTCAAAAAATATATGATAATTGCTTCATCAGGAGAAAGTTGGTTTATTATATTTGCAAAAGCTGGATGAGCTTGATTTATTCTATTTTTATCTAAAGAGGTTATAAAAAGATTTGAAAGCATGTCATATACAATGCTGTCTTCATCTTGAAATTTCATGCCATCAAGAATAGGTCCCACGATAGGAAGCTGTGGTTCTAAACTTGATGTTATGTCAACATGAACCAGAGATTTTTTCAAAAAAGCATCGAACTTATCTCTTGCAAAAGCACACAAATCAATAGGAAAGCCTATTAATCTTGCTGCTTTAACAATATTTCTACCCCAATCGCCCAATTCACGCAAGACTGGACTTCCTGCGTCCTCATAAATCTTTTCAACTACCTTGGCATTAATATCCACCTTGACTATATTTGTTTCTATTTTTGAGTCATCCATTATTCTTTCTCTCTTTCATGTGATATTCTCAAAACAAGGAAAGGAGTATGTTTCTAAATACTTCAACAAAAAAATATCGAAGTGAGTCATTTAATATAATTATTATACCATAATTAATTATCGAACATCTGCTAATCTAAATCATGCCCTAAATTTACACTTAAAAAGGCCAAAAAAGCTGTTAATTTAGAATAATTCTTGCCTTTATTTAACTTTTTGTAGATAAATTAAAGAATCTATATTGACAAATATTACCCCTTTCTGTTATTGTCTTACCAAGAGAAAAGACAGTTATAGAGAGGGGGTATTTTTTTATGGTTAAAAAGACCAAAGCCTACCAAGGGAAAAACATAGCTTATGTCCGGGTATCCACCATAGAACAAAATGAAGAACGCCAGCTAGAGGCCCTCAAGCCGTACTCTATCGAGAAGATGTTCATTGAGAAGACCAGCGGTAAATCCATAGACCGTCCCAAGCTGCAAGAGCTTCTTGAGTTTGTCCGTGAGGGAGATAATGTCTATATAGAATCCTTCAGCCGCCTTGCGCGTGATACTAGAGACCTTCTGAATCTCCTTGAGGCCTTCTCTGGTAAAGGCGTAGGGGTTATCAGTCTTAAAGAGAATATCAATACAACAAGTGCCAGCGGTAAGCTCATGATTACTCTTATCGGCGCTGTGGCTACCTTTGAGCGGGATATTATGCTAGAGAGGCAACGAGAGGGCATAGCCTTAGCGAAAGCTCAAGGAAAGTACAAAGGGAGAGTTCCTAAGGTACTACCGGGGGACTTTGATAAAATCTATAATCAATATATGTCCAGGGAAATAACTAAGTCGAAAATGGCTGAACTATGCGGTGTCTCAAGGCCTGTTATGGATAGGCTTTTGGGGGAATATAGGGAAACACTGTAGACACAGCGGGGCTTAATCCCAACTGTAGAATTACTACAGTTCAAAAGCCTTTAAAGGGAGGAGTGAAACGCTACTTCCTTTTCTTTATTTAATAATAGTAAGTTGTCTTAATTGAGGCACATATATCACAAGTGCCGTATTGAGGCACATACTAGAGAGATAAAAGTTTTTTGGCACCAAGGCCACGCTCTTTAAAAGTAAGCCGTCTTAATTGTCCCACATATATCACTCGCCTCTTATTGTCCCACATACCAGAGAGAAAAACTGAAGACACACCTCAAGATAACCACGAGGCTTCTTTGGACTTCGTCTCGTGAGGTAATGAAACGTTACCCCATAAGTAAGTAAAGGGGGCGGTGAAATGGCGTACCCTTTGGTAACATCGGGAAACGCGAGGTTACGGAATAAGGCCTAAGTAGGGCCTATGCACCGCTTCAGTGCATACCGCTTTACCTACCCGAACAAAACATTCTGTAAGGGTAAACCGCATGACCACTGCGAAACGAAGGTGTCATCTTGGTAAGCACCCTTAATTGTGCCACGTATATCACTTACCCCTTATTGTGCCACGTACCAGAGAGAAGGAGCAAACACAACCCCCTCGCAAGGGCACGAACATTTTGTTCACCCCTATAAAACTGTTGTGCCGCTGTGAAAGGTGGCGTCATCTTCTAATTGGCGAACATACAAGAGAGATAAATTTTAAATTAGTAAGCACTCTTAATTGTCCCATATAAAACACTTCCCTCTTATTGTCCCATATACCAGAGAGATATATTGATTCTACCCTGCGTTTAACGCAGAGTAATCCAAAAGGAAGCCTTCAGCATCACCAAGAATATTACTCTCTTTATCAGAGGCTTCTCTTGGCAACCTGAAGAACACCTTTATTACCCTCTAATTGCCTTTCAGAGCCTTTTATATTTGTCTTTGATAGTCTGATACCAATTCAATAATTTAGACGGCTTAAATCGAAAGCTACAAGGTGATTAATTAAGGTAATCTTGAAATAGCCCACGGTTGAGCCTTATTTGCCTGCTCTCAAGGAGAGTCTTAAGAATCCCTTGTGGTCTGGCCTTTCAGTGTTTTCTATATAATAATTAAATTATGGTATCACTTACAGGAGAACCTGTTTTGAGCCAAGAGGAAAGCCTTCAGTTGTTCTAAAGAAGTAAACTTTAGAGTGGCTGAAGGCTTTTTCTTTTTCTATCTACAGTATAGATTATAATAGCCAGTCCCCAATGTTCAAGAAGACGCAGAGGCAGCCCCCAGTATGTTCATTTGTAAATCATAAGTGTATCATCAGGTGAAGAAAGACCTTTCAGAGCTTCGCTCTTTACCAGTGCTATGCGCTTCGGTGGTCAACTGATAGTGGCCTGTTGTATAGCCCTTAGTCAGGCCTTTTGTTAATCCAGTGGTATTATGTTAGCGGAGCTATGCTCCTAAGCCCTGCGCCAGCGTTACACGCTTCGGGGGTAAGCCTCTGGGAGTTCTAAAAGAGAATCTAAGGTTGAGAACAGGTGGAACTTATGGAAAAAAAATGGTGGGGGCTTTGGTGGCTTGGAGTGGCTCTGGGTGTGACTGAAGGAGTACCTTGGCGAACTATATATTAGTTTACACACAGAAAGTAATTATTTACTTGACTTCTGTCATGACGTAATTTATACTTTTGTCATGACGTAAAGCGAGGAGGTGATAGTAAAAATGTCACCACGTACAGGGAGGCCCACAGATAACCCTAAGAATATCAAATTACAGATACGAATATCCCAAGACACCGCAGAGCGGCTAAACGATTGCGCAGACAAATTGAAGGCTACTAAGACGGAAGTTATTGAAAAGGGTATTAATCTGGTCAAGGCTGAACTGGACAAACAGGAAAAGAAATAGAAGAAGCCGCCCTTCCCCGTTACAAGTTGAGCAGCTTCTTCCTAAACAAGGCTTTCGCCTATGAAATATTTTATCATGGGCATAGCCTTTCAGCAATCTTAAGAATTTAAAGGAGTGAAAGGTTACATGCATTATTCTTTTATTAACGCTGTCAAAGAACAAGTCCGCGATGTACTCAATGGCTCAGAGCCAGAGTTCAGCCTTAAGTTCAACGCTAGGGACAAGGTAATCATAAAGGCTACCGCCCTTGCTATAACTGACGCTTTCATCAATGTTTTAAACGAGGTGAACTTTGATGATGAATGATAAGAGCGGCACAGGGCTGGCCCTTAGGCAGTCCTTCATAAAGAAAATTAGTCTACGCTTGGGCAAAGACAAGAAAGCCTTAAGTCCCCACGACTTGGAACTCATAGAAGCCACCGTGGAAACCCTGATTGACGCTGATGTTGTTGACTTTGTTGTTGATAGCTTTGTTGATAGAGCCTATAAATGTGTTGGTAATTGGTAATAATTAAATAAAATACTCCAAAGGAAAACCCCAGAAGGCAAGCCTTCAAGTCAAACCAGAAGAAACACCTTCTGGGGCGGCTTGAGGGCTTGTTTTCTGTTTATATATAAGACAAATAAGAATGTGAAAGAAGGAGATTAAGAAAAGTGAAAAACACAGGACACGCAGAGGTTTTACTTATTGGCAGCCTTGGTTTTATGTCTACCGTACCAAAGACCAATAACCATAGAAGTAAACCACAGGAAGAACTTTCAGCACGGGAACAGGCTGAACGCCTTGCTGATTGCAAGAGAACGGCGAAAGCCAAGAAAAAAGCTAGAGAAAAGCTCTTTGCGGAGTTGGAATCTAAAGAGAGCATTGGAGAGGATGAAGAAAGACGCCTGATACAAAATAATTCAGCTCTAAGGCATATCTCTACATTCTGGAACATTGGCATGTATGCGAAAGACAATCAATTTAAAGTCGGCTTTGGTGTCTTCTACAAAGTTATGAAGAAAGACAATGTAAAAACCGTCTGGAAGCAGATAAGAGGCTGGCTAAAAAGAAACGCTAACCCTGAGATAATCCTTGCTGTATCCATTGGCTACCGAAAGTGCGGCGTTGTAATCATCCGTTACATCACCACAGGCACAAGCAATGAAAGCATTTGGGCGGCCTCTAGAGCGCTGGAAGGCTATATTTACAAGACAAAAGGCATCAAGCCTGAACTTTCAGCCGCCTTAGTAGAAGATATATCTGCCCTCGCCCTCGAAAAGTATGCCGTGGATATTGAGACCAAGGAAGAACTTTTGGGTATGTATGGCTCTGAACTCTTGGAAATGCTCAAGGCTGGACTGTTGATTTACAGAGGCTCCAGAACGTACCGAAATGGTGAAGCCTTGAGGCTACTAAAGGAGAAAGCCCTGCCAGTAGCCAATAAGGCGGCCTTTCCCGTCAATGGGCGTAGCTATTGCCATATAAATTCATCCTCTGGCTGTTGTCTTGTTGATGGTTTGTCTATTAATAAAAGAGGCATAGTCATGGAAGCCTTTTCCTCTTTGGAAAACCTTGAAAGGCAAGAAGGCTTTGACGAACCATCAGACATGGAAGACGTGGACAGCCCGTTCTGACCTTAAGCAAGGGTGTCCATTAGTAATGCCCCCCTGAAACACAGGGCCACCATTGCGCTACGTTAAAACGATGTAGCACCTCACCCGCTTTGTGGAACTGGAGGGGCGGCCTTATGCAGTCGCCTCTGACGTAGCCAAAGTTTTAGGCTATAGAAAGCCAGAACAAGCCATACTTCAACATTGTAGGTACCCCTTAAAACACAGGGTACCGCACCCACAGAGCCCTAGCAAACTTTTAGAAGTCCTAATCATCCCCGAAGGCGACATCTACCGCCTCATAGTCCGCTCCAAACTCCCTTCAGCTACCCAATTCGAACGCTGGGTATTCGATGATAATTAAATATTTAAAAAGATGAGGTGGCGAAACGCCGCCCCATCCTTCAGCAACACCCTAAGGCCCGATTGGTCAATCTTAAGACCAGTCGGGCCTTTTTCTATTTTATGAACAATTTAAGTTTTAAAAAGAAAGTGAGATTAAAAAGAATAATGTTTCAACAAAGATTTATCACTGTAGAAGAAGCCGCTAAATACCTGAATGTCCCTAAAACTAAGATGTATGAATACGTCAAGAGCAAGGGTTTCCCTTCTCTCAAGCACGGTAAAGCGTGGCGGGTAGACACCGAGAAGCTCAACGCTTGGATAGACAAACAGATAGAAAACAAGATGGCGGTGTGCTAATATGAAAATAAGGGAATTGTCCTGTCAGGAAGGCAGTGACAAAATATATTATGAGTAAGAGAGGAAATAAGACCGGCAGTATTTTTAAGGTAATTAGAGACGGAAAGACTATTTGGATTTGTCAGGTTCATCTTGGTTACAAAGATAATGGAAAGCCGCGCTATAAGCAGTACCAGAGGAAAACCCAAAAGGAAGCGGAGGACAAACTTCTTGAGCTACAGAGTCAGCTCAGGGCGGGAACTTTCGTTGATAGCAGTAAAATAGGCTTCAATGACTGGGTAAAGGAATACCTTACAAACTACAATACGGACATAAGGCCGACCACAGCGGGACATTATGAAAGTCTTGCCCGGAACCACATCTACCCTGCTTTTGCTAACCTTAGATTACAAGAGGTAAAAACAAACTTTATCCAAAGGTTTATCAGCGAGAAGGCCCAGACCTTAAGCCCGTCCAGTGTTCAAAAACTGCGTATCATTGTAAAGGCAGCTTTGCAGCAGGCTATCAGAGAAAAGTTATTAAATGAGAATCCCGCAGTATATACCACGGCTCCCAAGATAGAGGCCCAAGAGGTGGAGCCTTTGACTGAAGACCAGCTTAAGGCTTTGCTGGACGCTGCAAGACCTCATCGGCTTTATTATGCCTTAATGCTTATCCTCTGGACAGGAATGAGGCGCGGAGAGCTTTTGGGCCTCAAGTGGGAAGATGTTAATTTTGAATATGGTACTGTGCGTATTGTCCGTAACTATGTAGCCACCAGACAGGGAGACGCTTTCCAGAAGCCTAAGACCAAGAGCAGTAGGCGTGTTGTCAATATCCCGGACGAGATAACCAAGCTACTCCAAGAGGTCAAAGCCAAGAGTAACCCTGAGAACCCTTGGGTAGTACCAGTAGAAAAACAAGTGAAGAACACTGAGTATCTGCCAGTAGCGCCAAGGAACTTCAGCCGGACATATGAGCTGTGGTGCAAGAAAGCAGGAATACAGAACGTCAAGATACACACCCTACGCCACACCTACGCCAGCTTTGCCCTCGCCCAGAATGTCCACATGAAGATTGTGCAGGCCCAGTTAGGCCACAGGGACATAACAACTACTATCAACACTTATTCCCACTTCTCCAGTGGTCTTCAGCAGGCAGCAGCAGTCAAGATGAATGAAAAGTTATTGTCTATTATCTCTGATGAAAAAGAAAAGGCCCCTATGGTAGAAATACCCATAGAGGAAAAAATCTTGGAAATCCCAGAGATTACCTTGCTTCACTGAAGCCAGAAACTTGACTTTAACTGTTTTTTAAACTTGACTAGGCAAAAAAAGAAGGCTTGCGTTTCCGCAAACCCTGATATTTACTGGCGACCCCGGCAGGATTCGAACCTGCGACCTTTTGATTCGTAGTCAAACGCTCTATCCAGCTGAGCTACGGAGTCATTTGATTTGACAAAGGTTATTATATTAATTTATAAGCTGCTTGTCAACTGTTTTTCTATTTTTTTAACAGCAGGCCGCCTTTTCCTTTTAGCCTAAGGGCGTTACCGACGACCGACACCGAGCTCATGGCCATGCAAAAGCCGGCCAGGGCCGGCGAAAGGTAGCCCAGCGCCGCAGCCGGTATGGCCGCAGTGTTGTAAAAGAGCGCCCAAAACATGTTCTGCCGTATATTACGGAGCGTAGCCCGCGCCATGACCAGCGCTTCAGCGGCGATACGCGGGTCCTCGCCAATCAGCGTCACATCGCCGGTCTCGATAGCTATATCGCTACCGCTGCCCATTGCCATGCCGATGTCGGCAGCAGCCAACGCCGGGGCGTCGTTCACGCCGTCGCCCACCATGACTACTTTTTTTCCCTGCTGCTTGAGTTCCTCTATAGCTGCCGCTTTGCCGTCCGGTGAAACTTCGGCCATTATGTCTTCTATGCCGGCCTCCCGCCCTATCGCTCCGGCAGCGGCCGCGCTGTCGCCGGTCAAAAGCGCCACGCCGACTTGCAGCTTCTCTTTCATATAGGTTACCGCTTCGGCCGCCGTAGGCCTGAGCTGGTCTCTCAACGCTATAGCGCCGGCCAGTTCGCCTTCACAGGCAACGAAAATAACTGTTTTGCCTTCTTCGCCGCGCTCCTTGGCCCAACGCGCCACCATCGAGGTATTTATTTCCTCCTCCTGCATCAGGGCCGCTTTGCCTATCAGTACCGCCCGGCCGGCCACCAGGCCGCTCACACCGGCTCCCGGCAGGTTGCGGAAATTTTCCGCCGCCGGTATTTCCCTGTCCACCGCCGCTACTATAGCCTGGGCTAAGGGGTGTTCGGACATGCGTTCCAGAGCGGCCGCCAGGAGCAATACTTCGGCGTCCGTCATCTGCCCTGCGGAAAATACATCGGTCACTTTGGGACGCCCGGCAGTAAGCGTGCCGGTTTTGTCAAAAACCACCGTATCCACGCCCGCCGCCCGCTCCAGTTCCGCGCCGCCTTTAAACAGCACGCCAAGCTCCGCCGCCCGGCCTGTACCGACAAGTATGGAGGTCGGCGTTGCCAGGCCTAGAGCACAGGGACAGGCTACAACCAATACTGCCGTAGCATGGATTATAGCGGCGGCAATATTGCCGGGAGCCAGCCAAAAATACCACAATCCTACCGTCAAAACGGCGGTCAAAACTACACCTGGCACGAATTTTGCCGATATCACATCGGCCAGGCGCTGCACAGGCGCCTTTTTGCCCTGCGCCTCTTCCACCACACGGATGATACGCGCCATCACCGTTTCGCTGCCAACGCCAGTTACGGTAAAGATGAAATGGCCAAAAGTATTTATCGTCGAGCCGAAAACCTTGTCGCCCGCAACTTTGTCCACCGGCACGCTCTCGCCGCTCAAAAACGCCTCATCAACGGCAGAAAAGCCGCTTTCTATCACACCGTCGGCCGGTATTTTTTCCCCCGGCCTGACCGCCGCCAGGTCGCCTGACGCCAGCTCTTCCACCAGCACATCTTTTTCCACACCGTCTCTTAATACATGAGCATATTTGGCCGTCAGGCCTATAAGTTTTCTTATTGCGTCACCCGCCCGGCGCTGCGAAGAATGCTCCATATAACGGCCGAGCAGCACTAGGGTTATAATCATGGCCGACGATTCGAAATATGGCATGTTATGGGAAGTAAAAGCTATGTACACACTTAAAAAATAGGCCGCACTCGTTCCCAGCATCACCAGCACCGACATATTGGCGTTGCCGTTTCTCAGCGCTTTATAAGAATCTATATAAAACTCCCCGCCTATGGCAAATTGCACGATACTGCCCAACACAAACTGCAACATAGCTCCGTGCAAGTACGCCGGCGCTGCGACGCCCAGGGCGCCAAGCAGCATTGGCGCGGCCAGCGGCAGGGTCAAAATCACCGCTACAGCCAGCCGTATCTTTTCCCGTTCCTCACTGCGCGCGCGCATTTTTTCCAAGTCTTCCTGGCTTTGGCCGATAGTCGCCGTATAGCCGGTGTCGGCTACCTCAGCAATTATCTGTTCTACCGACAATTGCTGTTCGTCAAATTCCACTGTAAGTTTTTTCAGCGGAAAGTTCACAGTAGCAGTCTGGACGCCGGGAAGTTCGCTTATGGAATTTTCTATAGCACGGGCGCAGTTAGTACAGAACATGCCCTCTATATCAAAAACCGCCTTCATTTCCCCAGCCTCCTTCGTTTGCTATTCTATCGCTTTATAACCGGCCTTTGCCACTTTATCCATTATATCTTTGGCCAACACGCCGTCATCCATCTCCACCGTCAGTTTTTTCGCCGGAAAATCCACCACCGCCGCCTGGACGCCTGGCACTTTCTTTACAACTCGCTCAACCGTCCGCGCACAATGCTCACATGTCATGCCTTCCACTGCAAAAACCTTGTTCATAGTTCAGCCTCCTTATTTTCCACTATTTATATCGACATTCTTGTTTTTAATTCTATAGCCAACCAACCTGAAAAGCAATACAAACTTTGCTTTGGCTATTGTTCGCATGTATTGTTTTTCAGTTTGGCCGGTTATATCATATGCTCTGCCAACTACTACATATTTTTGCTATTTGGCTTTATTTCTAGTATACTTTAACTATAATTATACCATTTGCAGGGAATTGAGCATAATCCCGTCCAGGTTGCCCTGCGCGCATACTTATGACAGAAAGGCGGTTTTTTTATGGGAGCTTACGAAAATACTGTAACGACCGCGGTACATGACGCTATAATACGCGCGGTCACCGAAATTTCTCCTGATGTCAAACGCCTCCTGGCCTCTGCCCTAGCCAGAGAGGACAACCCCACGGCCAAAAGCATGCTTTCTTCCATGCTGGAAAACCTCGATATTGCCAAAGAAGAAGACAAGGCCGTCTGCCAGTCGCCCGGCTACCCCACCACTTGGATAACTTTCGGCGAAGGCAACCTGCCGGCCAACATCAAAGAAGCCATCATGTCCGCCCTAGGCGAAGCCACTAAAAAAGGGTACCTGCGCCCCAGCATCGTCGACCCGCTGACCCGTGTCAATTCCGGCGACAACAGCGGCCGCGGCGTGCCTAATATTGAATATGAATACGTGCCCGGGCAAAAATACCTCGAACTCATCATCAGTTTTAAAGGCTGCGGCGCGGAGCTGGGCAATGCCCTCCAAATACTCACCCCCGCCAAGCTGGGCAAAAACCTTAGCGGCCTCAAGCGCTTTGTCCTCGATACCGTCATCGAAGCGGGCGGCAAGCCCTGTCCGCCTTACGGGATAGGCATAGGCATCGGCGGCCAGATGGACATGGCGGCTAAAATGAGCAGAAAGTCCATCAGCGTGCGCCCCTGGGACGACGTCAACCCCGACCCGGAACTGGCGGCCCTTGAAACAGAACTGCTCGATTCCATCAACCAATTGGGCATCGGCGCCGCCGGCACGGGCGGCAAAACTGTGTGCCTGGCAGTAAAGATAGACCGTGCACACACCCATACGGCCATAGCGCCGGTAGCCATAAACTTTTACTGCTGGGTCGCCCGGCGCGCAGGCATCCGCATACACGCCGACGGCCGCGTGGAAAACATACTGTAAGGAGGCTTAGCCATGGATAAACACTTTACCACGCCGCTCACGGAAAAAGACATGCGCTCTTTGAAAATAGGCGACGTCATATATATCAGCGGGCATATCTTCACCGCCCGTGACATGGGGCACCTGAAAATAAAAGAATTGCTGGAAAAAGACCAGCCCCTGCCCAAAGACCTTTCCGGCTCGGCCATCTTCCACGCAGGCCCGGTGGCGCTCAAAAACCAGGACGGCAGTTGGCGGTTGAATGTCATCGGCCCCACCACCAGCATTCGCATGGAGCCTTACGCCGACATGGTAGGCGAATTGGGCGTTAAAGCCATCATCGGCAAAGGCGGCATGGCCGACGACACGATAAAAGCCGCCGCCAAATACGGCTACGTTTACCTGCAGGCCGCGCCCGGCTGCGCGGCGCAGCTGGCCAGGGGCATAGAAAAAATAAACGACGTCACCTGGTTTGAAATGGGCATGCCGGAAGCGCTCTGGGATCTCCAGGCGGCAAATTTCGGCCCACTGGTCGTCGCCATGGACAGCCACGGCGCCAGTATTTACCAAAACCTCAAAACCGCCGCCAAACAAAAAGCGGCTGAACTATACCCGGTATAACCTCGTATCCACCCGGCCTACCCAAAAGGTAGGCCGCTTTCACAAAACATCTGTAAGGAGGTGTTACTATGAAATACCGCATAGAAAAAGACACCATGGGCGAAGTGAAAGTGCCGGCCGACCGTTACTGGGGCGCCCAGACCGAGCGCAGCCTGGAGAATTTCCGCATCGGCACGGAAAAAATGCCTACGGAAATAGTGCGAGCTTTTGGCCTCCTGAAAAAGAGTGCCGCACTCGCCAACCTTGAACTTGGCAAGCTCGACCAGGAGCGTTGCAACATCATAGTACAGGTCTGTGATGAAATAACCGCCGGCAAGCTGGACGGGCATTTTCCACTGGCCGTCTGGCAGACCGGCAGCGGCACCCAGTCCAACATGAACTTCAATGAAGTAATAGCCAACCGCGGCAACGAGCTGGCCGGCAAAAAGCTGCTGCATCCCAACGACCATGTAAACATGTCGCAAAGCTCCAACGACACTTTCCCCACCGCCATGCACATCTCGGCCGCCCTCGCCGTGCAGGCCAAACTTTTCCCGGCTATGGACAAGCTCTGCGCCACCTTCCAGCGCCTGGAAAAAGAGAGTAAAGGCATAGTAAAGACCGGGCGCACCCATCTGCAAGATGCCGTACCGATCGCCTTTTCCCAGGAAATCAGCGCCTGGCGCAACATGCTGGAAAAAAACCGCGCCATGTTGGAAACCTCCCTAAGCGGCCTTCACGAACTGGCGCTTGGCGGCACCGCCGTCGGTACCGGCCTCAACGCGCCACCGGAATTTGCTGTAACAGTAGCGACCGAAGTCGCCCGACTCACCGGCAAACCTTTTATTACCGCCGCCAATAAGTTCCACGCCCTATCCAGCAAAGACGACCTGGCCTTTGCGCATGGCGCCTTAAAAGCGCTGGCCGCCAATCTCATGAAAATAGCCAACGACGTACGCTGGCTGGCCAGTGGCCCGCGCTGCGGCTTAGGCGAAATACACATACCGGAGAATGAGCCTGGCAGCTCTATCATGCCGGGCAAGGTCAACCCTACCCAGTGCGAAGCGCTGACCATGGTGGCCGTGCAGGTGATGGCCAACGACGTCGCGGTCGGCTTGGCCGCCAGCCAGGGCAACTTCCAGCTCAATGTCTATATGCCTGTGTGCATACACAATTTTTTGCAGTCGGTGCGCCTGCTGGCCGACGCTATGGTGTCCTTCGACACCCATTGCGCATCCGGCATCACCGCCAATAAGGAAAAGATGCGCCATAACCTCTTTAACTCCCTGATGCTGGCCACAGCGCTCAACCCCTACATCGGCTATGAAAACGCCGCCAAGACCGTCAAAAAAGCATTCGCGGAAAACATATCGCTCAAAGAGGCCTGTGTCGCACTCGGTTTTCTTAACGCCGAACGCTTCGACGAAGTATTCCATCCGGAACAGATGGTATAAAACTGGCCCCACACGCTTGACTGGTCTTGCCCCCAGCCCTTGTACTAATCAGGGAAAAACAATTGCAGAAGCAGCGCGGCAGATCGGAGTAAGCGAACAGACCTATTACCGCTGGCGCAAGGAATATGGCGGTATGAATACCTCAGACGCAAAACGGATGAAAGAACTGGAAAAGGAAAACCTACGGCTGAAGAAGCTGGTAGCCGAACAGGCCCTGAATATATCCATACTAAAAGACGTAAACTCAAAAAACTTCTAAGCCCGGTAAAGCGCAAGGCAGCCATCGCATATGTTATAGAAAAACACGAAACGACAGAGCATACAACTAAGTGTAAAAGGCCTGCTGGCCTACCACAGCAAAAAATGGGTGACGCCCGCTATGCAGTCTTTCATCGACTTGTGCACTGAGATGGAAGCATCTTAAAATAATAAATATCCCCTGGCCTAGCCGGGGGATATTTATTATTTACACCATTTTCTCTTTGAGCAGTTTATTTATCATATCCGGGTTGGCTTTGCCTTTGGTCTCTTTCATTATCTGCCCGACCAAGAAGCCGAGAGCGCGGTCTTTGCCGGCCTTGAAGTCGGCGACCGACTGCGGGTTTTTGGCGATGACGGCATCTACTATGCCCTCAAGAGCGCCGCTGTCGCTGATCTGCTCTAGGCCCTTTTCCTTGACTATATCGGCCGGCGCCTTACCGCTGGCAGCCATTTCTTCAAAAACCGTCTTGGCGATTTTGGAGGAAATAACGCCCTTGTTGATAAGTTCAACCATGGCGGCCAGGTTTTCCGCGCTGACCGGAAAGGCGCGGACATCCTCCGCACCGTTGTTGTTCAGCCAGGCGGATACATCGCCCAGCAGCCAGTTAGCAACGCCTTTAGCGTCTTTAGTGTGCGCTACCGTCTGGTCAAAATATTCAGCCATGGCCCTGCTAGATACTATGCCGGAGGCGTCGTATTCAGACAAGGCAAAGTCTTTCATCAGCCGCTCGCGCCGGGCGCCGGGCAGCTCAGGCATAGTTCTGGCCATCTCATCTACCCACGCTTTTTCCACAATGAAGGGCGGCAGGTCGGGGTCGGGAAAATAGCGGTAGTCGTGGGCCTGTTCTTTGGAGCGCATCGATAGCGTAATACTGCGCTCTTCGTCCCAGGTGCGGGTCTCCTGCACCACTTTGCCGCCGTCGTCCAAAACTTCGGCTTGCCTTTTTTCTTCATATTCGATGCCCTTTTGCACCGACTTGAAAGAGTTGAGGTTTTTTATTTCGCTCTTGGTGCCAAATTCCGTAGCGCCCACCGGCCGGATGGACACATTGGCGTCGCAGCGGAGGCTGCCTTCCTGCATCTTGCAGTCGGAGATATCGAGATACTCCAAAATGGCCTTGAGCTTTTCCATGTACGCTTTCGCTTCCTCCGCCGACCTGAGGTCGGGCTCGGTCACGATCTCTACGAGCGGCACGCTGGAGCGGTTGTAATCGACGATAGAGGAGTCGGAAGTGCTGATAGTGGCGCCTGAGTGGATAAGCTTGCCGGCATCTTCCTCTATGTGTATGCGGTTTATGCCCACCCGGCGTTTTACGCCGTCCACCTCTATATCCACATGGCCTTTAAGGCAGATGGGGTAAAACAGCTGGGATACCTGATAACTTTTAGCCAGGTCGGGGTAAAAGTAGTTTTTGCGGTCAAAACGGTTATAGCGCTGGATCTCACAGTTGAGCGCCAGGCCAGCTTTGATGGCGAAGTCCACCACCCGCTTGTTCAATACCGGCAGCGTACCGGGCATACCGGTACAGATAGGACATACCCTAGTGTTAGGCTCGCCGCCGAAATCGGTGGAGCAACTGCAAAAACACTTTGTATTGGTCTTTAGCTCCACATGGGTTTCTATGCCGATGACTGTTTCGTATTTCATGTTCATTTACCTCCCACAGGCGCCAGCAATTTATGGAAACCCGCGCTTTGCTCGTAAGCGTGGGCAACGCGCAGTACAGTGCTTTCGGCGAGCGCCTTGCCGATTATCTGCAAGCCCACCGGCTTGCCCCCCGCCAGGCCGCATGGTATGGAAATACCCGGCAGACCGGCCATATTTACCGGTATGGTGTAGGCGTCGAGCATATAGAGCGAGATGGGGTCAAGCTGGGACCCCAACGGGAAAGCAGTGGTCGGCGTGGAAGGGGAGACGATGACGTCCACCTTGTCAAAGGCTTTCTTGAAATCTTCTATGATGAGCGTGCGCACTTTCAGCGCCTTCGTGTAATAAGCGTCGTAATAACCTGAGCTGAGCACATAGGTCCCCAGCATCACACGCCGCTTTACCTCGCTGCCAAAACCCTCGGTACGGCTTTTGGTCGTCAGCTCGGAAGCGCTTTTACAGCCCGGGCTGTGGTAACCATATTTCACTCCGTCAAAGCGCGCCAAGTTGGAGGAAGCTTCGGCCGGAGCGATAATATAGTAAGTAGCCACAGCGTATTCGGTGTGCGGCAATGATATTTCGACGATTTCCGCACCCAGCGACGACAATTGTTTGATCGCTTCGCGCACGCGCTCTTCCACATCTTTTGCCAGGCCAGCGGCGAAATATTCCTTGGGTATGCCTATCTTCATGCCTTTTATATCTTGACCAAGCGCAGCCGTGAAATCCGGCGCAGCCAGGTTATAGCTGGTGGAATCGAGCGGATCGTGCCCGCTGATCGCGTTGAGGACATGCGCGCAGTCGGTAACGTCGCGCGTCAGCGCGCCAATCTGGTCGAGCGAAGAGGCAAAAGCCACACAGCCATAACGGGATACACGCCCATAGGTAGGCTTCATTCCTACTATGCCGGTAAAAGCAGCCGGCTGGCGAATAGAACCGCCCGTATCGCTGCCAAGCGCCCAAGCCGCCTCACACGCGGCCACAGCAGCAGCCGAGCCGCCGGAAGAACCGCCGGGCACGCAGTCCATGCTCCAGGGGTTGTGCGTCTTTTTGAAGTAAGATGTCTCGGTAATCGAACCCATAGCAAATTCGTCCATGTTGGTCTTGCCGATAAATATGGCATCCCGCTCTTTTAATTTCGTGATGACGGTAGCATCGTAGGGCGGGATGAAGTTTTCCAGCATACGCGAAGAACAGGTAGTCCTAACGCCGTTTATGCAAATATTGTCTTTTATACCGCCGGGGATGCCGGCCAGTACGGAAATATTTTCACCTTTTGCGATTTTGGCGTCTACTTTAGCCGCCTGGGCAATAGCCTCATCGCCGCTCACCGTAACAAAAGCGCCGACAGCGCCTTCCACACTATCTATGCGCCCCATAAACGCTTTGGTTATCTCGGTAGCGCTGGTTTCCCCTGCGGCCAGTTTGGCTGACAGATCATGCGCCGAAAGTTCGTATAAAGACATCAGGACTCTCCCCCTTCCATAACCCGCGGCACCAGATAACCGCCGTCCTCCCGCTCGGGAGCGTTGCCCAAAGCTTCTTTCTGCGTCATAGAAGGCTTGACTATATCTTCACGCATTACATTGCCGTAAGTCAGAACATGGGCCGTTGGCTCGACATCCGCCGTATTGAGCTTATCCAGCATGCCGGCATACACCAGTATGTCGTTGAACTGCTTGACAAAATTCTCCATCTCGCCGTCCCCGATCTCCAGTTTGGCCAGTTGCGCTATGTACCGTACTTCCTGCGCCGTAACTTTCATCGCTTACACCATCCTAACAAATTTATCTTTAAAATATGCTAAAAATTATATCATATATTGAAGCTATAGACAAAATTAGCTTTTGCCCGATCCTCAACATGTTTTTATATATTTTTGAACTTTTGCTTTCTTTGTTTAGAAACAACCCAGGCAATATATACGCCGCCTCATTCCCCGGCCAAGAGCAAAAACTCCTCTTCACTGAGCACAGGCACGCCCAGTTGCTGCGCCTTATCCAGCTTGCCGCCAGCCTCTTTGCCGGCCACCACATAAGAAGTTTTCTTGCTCACCGAAGAGGAGGTCTTAGCCCCCAGGGCTTCCGCCATAGCCTCGGCTTCCGGTCGGGTGAGCTTTTCCAGTGTGCCGGTAAAAACAAAGGTCTTGCCGGAAAATTTATCGCCTACGGACGGACCTTCCTCAGTCATCAGCACCCCGGCCGCTTTGAGCCGCTCCACCAGCTCAAGGTTGGCCGGCAGCGAAACCCAGGTGACGACGCTCTCCGCGATTTTCGGCCCCATATCCGGCAGACTGGTTATCTCTTCTTCGGTGGCCGCCAAAAAGGCGTCCATACTACGGAAATGCCTGGCCAGGGTCTTGGCGGCTTTTTCACCCACCTGGCGGATGCCCAGAGCAAACAACAGGCGTGAGAGACCGCGCCCCTTACTCATTTCGATAGCGGCCAGCATGTTTTCCGCCGACTTGTCACCCATACGCTCCAGATTGGCTACTTCTTCTTTTGTTAATGCATACAGGTCGGCCGGGTCGCGCAGCAAGCCGGCCCCGAGCAGGGCAAACAGCACTTTTTCGCCAACGCCTTCTATGTCCATCGCCCCGCGCGATACATAGTGTATCAGGCCCTCCCGCCCCAGCGCCGGGCAGTGCGGATTGGGACAGCGCCAGGCCGCCTCCCCTTCCGGGCGGATGATCGGCGTGCCGCATTCCGGGCAGTCTTCGGGCATGACGAACGGCCGCGCGTCAGCCGGACGCTTGTCCGGCAAGGAACGCACCACCTCGGGGATTATGTCGCCGGCTTTATGTATGATAACGTAGTCGCCGACCATGATATCTTTCTGGCTGATGAAGTCGGCGTTATGTAAAGTCGCGCGCCGCACGGTACTGCCGGCCAGCCTGACCGGGCTGAGCACGGCGGCCGGGGTCACGACGCCCGTGCGCCCCACGCGCAATATAATGTCTTCCAGCAGCGTTTCCGCCTCCTCGGCGGGGAACTTATAGGCGACGGCCCAGCGCGGGTCTTTGCCGGTCACGCCCAGAATAGCCTGCTGGCGCACTGAGTTGACCTTTATGACAACTCCGTCTATCTCAAAATCCAGCATATTGCGCCGTTTAGCCCAACTGTCGACCAAATCGGCGGCTTTATCTATACTGTCTACAGTATTATAACCTTGACTGACCTTAAAACCCATGCCTGTTAGAAAACGCAAGGTATCGGCGTGTTTGTCCTTTGCCCCTACGCCGGCCGCATAGGCAAAAAAAGCCAGCGTGCGTTTAGCGGTGACCGCCGGGTCAAGCTGGCGCAATGAACCGGCCGCCGCATTGCGCGGATTGGCAAATTCCGCCTCACCGGCCGCTTCACGTTCGGCGTTCAGCCGGGCAAAAGCTTTTTTCGGCATGTATACTTCGCCGCGTACATCAAGGACTGCCGGCGTTTCCGCTGACTGGTACAAGCTGAGCGGTATGCTTTTTATCGTACGTATATTGCTAGTCACATTCTCGCCGGCCGTGCCGTCGCCACGAGTGGCCGCCCGTACCAAGAGGCCGTTTTCATAGACCAGGCTACAGGCCAGGCCGTCGATTTTCGGCTCCACCACATACTCTATCTGCTCGTCTTCCGGCAAGCCGGCGCGTACCCGCGCGTCAAACGCCGTCAGGTCTTCGCGGGAAAAAACGTTAGAGAGACTCAAAAGCGGCGCCAGATGTACAACCTGCTCGAAACCGCCCGCCACCATTCCACCTACCCTTTGCGTGGGCGAATCAGGCGTGATCAGATCCGGGCGCTCAGCTTCCAGCTCTTTCAGCCGCCGCATCAAGCGGTCGTATTCATCGTCGGTTACAGTGGGAGCATCCAGCACATAATAACTGTATTCATGCGCGCGTATCTGTTCACGCAATTTTGCTATTTCTTCACGTACCGGCATGAAATCACCTCTGATATATTTTTATCTTCAAATCTTCTCCAGCGGCGCATATTGCGTACTCAGCTGCTTCACCCCTTCCGCCGGGAAGGCGATGCTCACTTCCTGAAAGTCCCCTTTAGGCAAAGCGGACACTACCGTTCCCACACCCCATTTAGGGTGCTGCACTTTATCGCCCGTCGCCAAAGATATGCTCCCCGCCTTTACCGCCGGCTTTACTGGCGGCGAAAAGAACTGGTTGCTCCGCGGCCTTTCCGGCGCTGTTTTCGGCGCTGGCGCCGGAGCGTAAACAGGCAGGGCCCGTTTGTGCGTATCTATAAGAGCGCGCGGTATCTCCTGCAAAAACCGCGACGGCGGATACATCACAGTGTTACCGTAAATAGTGCGCATGGATGTACTGGTCAAAAACAGCCGCTCGCGCGCCCGCGTGATGCCCACATAGCACAGCCGGCGTTCTTCCTCTATTTCCGTGTCGTTCATCAGCGTCCTGGCATGCGGGAAAATGCCTTCCTCCAAGCCGACCAGGAATACTATGGGGTACTCGAGCCCTTTGGCCGAATGCAAAGTCATCAAAGTCACTGCATCTTCAGCGTCTTTCGCTTCATCGATATCGCTGATCAGCGCGATATGATTGAGGAAACCTTCCAGTGTTCCCTCCTCGCCGCGCGAAAACTCCTGGGCCACAGACAGCAGTTCGTACAGGTTGTCGATGCGCCCGTCCGCCTGGACACTGCGCTCTGCCTCCAGCTCTTCTATATAGCCGCTGTCTTTCATTACTTTTTCGATAAAAGCGGGCAGCTCCATGTCCAGAGAAGCCGCGCGCAATCTTTCAATAAGCGTCACCAAATCGGCCAGCTTGCCTTGGAAACGCGCCGACAACCCTGCTACTGTCGCGGCATCTTTCATGACGGTAAAAAGCGGTAGGCTACGCTCTCGCGCCGCTGTCCTGAGTTTTGCCAAAGTAGCGTCGCCCAGGCCGCGCCGCGGCACATTTACAATGCGCATGAGGCTAACTTCGTCGCTGCCGTTGAATATAACCCGCAAATAAGCGATTATATCCTTTATTTCCTTGCGCTCGTAAAACTTCTGGCCGCCCACCATGATATAAGGTATGCCGGCTTTGATAAGCATTTCTTCAAATATACGCGACTGGGTATTGGTGCGGTACAGTACCGCCATGCCGCCGTATTTATCGCCGTCGCGGCGCAGCTTTTCCATGTTTTCCACTACGTAGCGCCCCTCGTCGCGTTCGTCGGCGGCGTGATAATAGGCTATGGACTGCCCCGCTTCGTTGTGCGTCCAAAGCGACTTGGGTTTTCTTTCCTGATTGTTTTCTATCACAGCGTTAGCGGCGTCCAAAATATTTCTCGTGGAGCGGTAATTGCACTCCAGCTTGATCGTGACCGCCTCCGGGTAATCTTTTTCAAAATCCAGGATATTCCTTATATCCGCGCCCCGCCAGGCATAAATGCTCTGGTCGACGTCCCCTACCACGCACAGGTTCCTCGTCCTGTCGCTGAGCATACGGGCCAAAAGGTACTGCGGACGGTTGGTATCCTGGTATTCGTCTATCAGTACGTAAGAAAACCTGTTCTGGTAACGCGCCAACACTTCCGGCTGCGTACTGAACAGCTGCACCGCGAGTAATAATAAATCGTCAAAATCCAGCGCGTTGTTGCCCTTTAGCTTTTGCTCGTACATTTGGTAGACTTCGGCTACTTTTCCTTCGTAAAAACCGGCGGCCGCTTCCCGGAACCTCTTGGCGTCCAGCAGTTGGTTTTTGGCATTGCTTATCGCCACCACCATACCCTTGGCTGGAAACTGCTTATCGTCTAAATTGAGCTCTTTCAGGCAATTTTTCAATACATTCAAAGAATCCGCCGTGTCGTAAATGACAAAATTGCGGTCATAGCCCTCCAGCTTGTCTATCTCCATGCGCAATATGCGTGCGCAAAGCGCGTGGAAAGTAAACAGCCAAACATCTTTGGCCGAGGCGCCAGCCAGCTTCTCCACCCGGCTGCGCATCTCCTGCGCCGCTTTATTTGTAAAGGTTATCGCCAATATTTGCCAGGGCTTCACGCCGTTAGACAGTAGGTAGGCTATCCGCGAAGTAAGCACCCTGGTCTTGCCTGAGCCCGCCCCGGCCAGCACCAAAAGCGGCCCTTCCGTATGTTTTACCGCCGCCGCCTGCTCGTCATTCAGGCCGGCGAGTATCTTTTCCATATCCATAAAATAAACTCCACCATCCATTATTATTAACTTGAATAATATTCGGCGTATTTGACCATATTCCTGCCACAAAACAAATTTTTGCCATTTGCCTTTTTTGTACTAAAATTCATCTATATCCACTGTGTTTTTCCCGTATGTCGCCACAGCTTAATATGCAACATCCGTTATGTCCAGTATTGCGAATATTTATATCTTTTGCTTACTAAACTGTACATCCACCCATAACACGCGTGTTGTCAGGCCCGGCGCTTTATGGTATCGTGTTATTAAATTAGTATTTTGGGGAAGGATTTATTGTAAGTACATGCGCTTGTTTTACCCGAAAAATTATAAAAAACTTTCTTTAAGCTGTATATTATCCTTTTTGCTTACCCTATTGCTCTGCTCTTACGTCATCGGTCTGACCGTGGTAAACAGGCTGAATGTCGAACGGCTGACCATGGAACAGCTCATAATGGAAAAAAGCATCAAAATAAACCAGACCATCTCTAAATTGATCTATAAAACCCAAGCTTTATCCGCCCTCGTCATACAAAGCGACGGTGAGATAAAAGATTTTGACCGTGTGGCCGAAGCCGTCGTTGACAACCCGGCTATCGCCAACATCCTCGTTGCGCCGGGCGGCGTAGTGTCCCAGGTTTATCCGCTTGAGCAAAACAAAGCCTTAGTCGGCTACAACCTTCTCGGCCAGGGAGCAGGCAACCGGGAAGCCATCATGGCTAAACAAAGCGGCCAGCTGGTATTCGGCGGGCCTTTTACCCTCATGCAAGGCGGACAGGCGCTGGTAGGCCGGTTGCCGGTCTTTTTGCGCGCACCCGCCAGCGGCAAAAAATTTTGGGGACTTGTTTCAGTCACTCTCAAATACCCGCAGGCATTGGGCGGAGCGGAATTATATCTGCTGGAAGCACAGGGCTTTCATTATGAAATATGGCGCATAAACCCCGACAACGGTCAGCGCCAGACCATTGCCGGCTACAATAAATCCCCGACAACAACACATTTTGTAGAAAAACGTATACAGCTTTTTAACGCCACCTGGCATTTCCGTATAACGCCTGTACGCGCGTGGTACGAATACCCGGAGACTTGGCTGCTAATTTTCAGCGGCCTTTTTATAAGCTTCCTCGTCGCTTTCACTACCCAGAAAAATGTGGAATTAAAAATAGCCAGATCTCGGCTAGAAAAACTGGCAAGTATCGACCCGGTCGCCAAAATAGCCAACAGGCGCCACTTTTTCGAACTGGCCCCGCAGTATATGGAAAAGGCACTGCGCACGAACGGGAATTGTTTTATTGTACTTTTTGACGTGGATCTCTTCAAAAAGATAAACGACCGTTACGGCCACGTTACCGGCGACAAAGTCTTGAGGCGTATCGCCCGGCGGGCCAAAAACTCCATTCGGCCTTATGATCTTCTGGCCCGTTACGGCGGCGAGGAATTCATCATGCTGATTTCCGATATCGACAAATCCGCCGTACGCGAGCTGGTGGAACGAGTCCGGGAAAACATCGCCAGAACGCCGATAAGAACAAGCGGCGCTCAAATATCCGTCACGGCCAGTTTCGGCATAGCCCAGGCCGCACCGGACAACGACTTTAAAACAGCTATAGACCTTGCGGACAAAGCCCTCTACGAGGCGAAAGACGCCGGCCGGAACAAAACGGTCTTTTTCAACGAGAAAACTATCTGACAGGAAAAACAGGAGATTTGCCCATGTTTCCTAAACAGGCTCTTAGCCGTCTTTGGCGCGCTATAATAGAATTCGACATGCTAGAGAAAAATGACAAAGTGCTAGTAGGCCTTTCAGGCGGCAAGGACAGCATGTTCATGACCGCCGCCCTGGCCGAAGTAAAAAAACATGCGCCATTTCCTTTTGAACTTCTGGCCCACACTATAGACCCCGGCTTTGACGCGCACTTTCCAACCGAACAGCTGGCGGATTTTTGCCGCCGCCTAGGTATAGGGCACCACACAGAAAAAGTCGCCATCGCCTCGCTCATTGAAGAAAAGGGCGAGCGGCCTTGTTTTACCTGTTCTTACTTTCGCCGCGCGGCTAGCAACCGCCTGGCTAAACAGTTGGGCTGCAATAAAGTGGCCCTCGCCCACCACAATGACGATGCTGTGGAGACTTTTTTCATGAACCTCGTGACTTCCGGCCAGCTAAAAACCTTCCTGCCGGTCACCTGGCTATCGGAAAGCAAGCTGCACGTTATACGTCCTCTGCTCTACTACCGCGAACAGGAAATACGCGACCTGGTAGCCGCGCTTGGCCTTGTTCCGCTCAAAAGCCCCTGCCCGCACGACGGACACACCATGCGCCAGGACATAAAAGACTTCCTGCCCCGCCTCGAAGAACTGGCGCCCGGCGCCTACACACACCTGGCAGCCGCCCTGCGCGCCGGCAAAAGTGAATTGTGGCCGGGCCGTCTTGATCAAAAAAACAGTCAGAAAAAGTTCTATGAATTCTGGCAAAAACAAACGAAAAAATAGCGCTACTTTAGTCATACAAAGCACAAAGCCGCAGAACTTGCGTTCCGCGGCTTTCCCATTTACTCCGCTATTTTATATACTTTTATTTCCCTGTCCCCAGCCAGCATGTCTTCGTCGGCCTGGATATTGCGGAAAGCGACAAGGTGCGGCATCTCTTTGTGGGCGTCGAAAGCGTCCATATCTTTCCACCTTTCCACATACAAAAGGTCGCTGTCGTTTTCCGTGCTTTTGTAAAGATCGTAGCTGATGTTGCCCGCTTCCTTACGGCTGCCCTCGATAGCCGGCCGGGCTTTTTTTATGTAGTCCTCTCGTTTTTCCGGCCGCACCGGTATCCTTGCCAGGACTAAGACCATGATAAATACACCCCCGCTTTTATTTTTTCCTATTTCTGCCGCCCGGACAATTCGGCCAAAAGCGCGTTGGGCGCGATACCGTGGTAGGCCAAAAGTACCAGGCAATGATACCAAAGGTCGGACATTTCGTAGACTATTTCTTTAGCGTCGTGATTTTTGGAGGCGATTATCGTCTCAGCGGATTCTTCGCCCACCTTTTTTAGTATCTTATCCTGTCCGGATACAAACAGATACTTTGTATATGACTTGTCGTCACCGCTCTTACGGCGTTCATTTATCGTCAGGTACAGCTCATTGAGCAGACTGGGCATGCTCGCGGGCGCCACAGCGGGCAGGTTGGGGCTGTCTTTTGGCTGCCACAGCCTGTTGGTAAAGCAGGAAAAACTGCCTTCGTGGCAGGCCGCGCCCGTCTGCTCCACCTGTACTAAGAGCGTATCGGCGTCACAATCGTAGCTGATGCTGCGCACCCTTTGCACATGGCCGCTCGTTGCGCCCTTGTGCCACAGTTCCTGGCGGCTGCGGCTATAAAACCAAGTGTAGCCGGTCTCCATAGTCTTTAAAAGCGACTCCTCATTCATGTAGGCCAGCATCAAAACCGCCTGGCTGGCAATATCCTGCACCACGGCAGGAATAAGTCCTTTGTCGTCAAACTTTAATTTTTTTATGTCAAAACTCATAACCGCACCTCGATCCCCCGTCCGCGCAGGTATTCTTTGACCTGGCGGATGCTGAACTGCCCATAGTGAAAGACCGAAGCGGCCAATACCGCATCCGCCTTGCCCAGAGTCAGTACATCATAAAAATCTTCCAGCTTGCCGGCGCCGCCCGAAGCGATAACGGGAACAGACGCGGCCTCAGCCACCGCCCGTGTCAATTCTATGTCGTAGCCGTCTTTAGTGCCGTCAGCATCCATACTTGTCAAAAGTATCTCACCGGCGCCCAGTTCGACGCCTTTTTTTACCCATTCTATGACATCAAGGCCGGTCGGCGTCATACCGCCGCTTATATAGACCTCCCAGGAGTTGTCGCCGGTTTTCTTCGCATCTACCGCCAACACCATGCACTGTTTGCCAAAAAGCCCGGCGCCTTTGGACAAAAGAGCGTTATCTTTCACCGCGGCAGTGTTGAGCGATATTTTATCCGCGCCGGATTTGAGCATATCGCGCATGTCTTCGATGGAGCGAATGCCCCCGCCCACCGTCACCGGCATAAATACTTCGGCCGCTGTGCGCTTTACTACGTCAAACATCGAACGGCGTTCTTCTACAGAGGCGGTAATATCGAGAAAAACAAGTTCGTCGGCTTTTTCCCGGTCGTATTTTTTCGCCAGTTCCACCGGATCGCCGGCATCTTGAAGATCGACGAAATTAGTCCCCTTGACCACCCGCCCGTCTTTTACGTCAAGGCATGGTATTATCCTTTTTGTCAACATATCAGACCTCCCTGGCGCATTTTATCGCCTCCGCCAAATCCAGCGCCCCGGTATAAAGCGCTTTTCCTGCTATAACTCCTTCTATGCCGTCGCCAGCGTACTTTTTTAGTTCGTGTATATCAGTCAAAGAGGCCACGCCGCCGGACGCGATGACTTTAAGTCCGCTGGCCTTAGCCAGACTGGCGCTGGCCGAGGCGTTCACGCCGGCCAGTTTACCGTCGCGTGAAATGTCTGTGAAGATTACCCGCTCTACGCCGACGGACGCCATACGTTTAGCCAGTTCTTCGGCCTCAACGCCGCCGGACACCCCCCATCCTTCTACTGCAACCAAGCCGTCGCGCGCGTCTATACCCACCACTATCCTGTCGCCATAAGCGCGGCAGGCCATTTCTACCAGTTTAGGGCTTTTTACCGCTACCGAGCCCAGTATCACCCTGTTCACGCCGATATCGAGCAGCGCTTCGATAGTGTCCATGCTGCGTATACCCCCGCCCAGTTGCACAGGGATGTGAGAAAGGTACACTATCTCCTGGATGCTTTCCATATTTTTCACTTCGCCTGCTACAGCGCCGTCTAAATCGACCACATGGAGGTATTCCGCCCCTTCTTCCTCCCAACGCCTGGCCATAGCCGCGGGAATATCGGAAAACACCGTTTCCTGGGAAAAATCGCCCTCTACCAGGCGCACACACTTGCCCGCCCTGATGTCAATCGCCGGAAAAATAATCATCTGCTATTTACACTCCTCAAACGCCTGCAATATATTCAGCCCCGTTTCGCCAGATTTTTCCGGATGGAACTGCACCGCCTGCATATTATTATAAGTTACGGCCGCCGTTATAGCGCCGCCGTAGTCAGTCTTTGCACTAATTATACCAGTATCCTCCGGACAAGCATAGTAGCTGTGAACAAAATATACATAGCCGCCCGCGAGGCCGCGAAAGATGCCGCCCGGTTTTGTTATATCGAGGCTGTTCCAGCCGATATGCGGCACTTTCAGGCTTTTATCCGGCAAAAGGCGCACGTGACCGCGCAAAAGCCCCAGCCCGGCCACTCCTGGCGATTCTTCACTGCTCTCAAACAGTATTTGCATTCCTACGCAAATACCTAGAAAAGGCCGCCCGCTGGCGGCAAATTCTTTGACCGGCCCGGTGAGGCCGTAGTTGTTGAGGTTGGCCATGCAATGGCCGAAAGAACCTACGCCGGGCAACACCAAACGTTCAGCTTGTTTTACCGCCTGGCGGTCTGAGGTAACCTCCACCTGAGCGCCCGCCTTTTCGAGCGCCTTAGCTACGCTGAACAAATTGCCTACGCCATAATCTACTACTACCGTCTTACCCGGCATCATAACACACCCTTGGTGCTTGGCACGCCTTTTACCCGTTCGTTTACCGCGACCGCCTGCGCCAGGGCGCGAGCGAACGCTTTGAATATCGCCTCCGCCATATGGTGGGTATTGGCCCCATACAGCAGGTTTATGTGCAGTGTTATACCGGCGTGTACCGCCACCGCCTGGAAAAACTCTTCCACCATCTCGAGATCAAAAGTGCCCAGCGTAGTTTTAGGGAATTCTACATTAAATACCAAGTACGGCCGCCCACTTATATCGAGGCTGGCCATAGCCAGAGTTTCATCCATAGGCACGGCGGCGTGGCCGTAACGATTGATGCCGGCTTTGTCGCCCAGCGCCTCTTTTATCAGGGCGCCCAGCACTATGCCGCAATCTTCCACTGTATGATGAGAATCCACATCAAGGTCACCCTCCGCCTTTACCGACAGATCTAAAAAACCGTGACGGGCCAAAAGGGTGAGCATATGGTCAAAAAAGCCTATGCCGGTCGCTATATCGGCTGCCCCCTGCCCATCCAGGCACAAGGACGCCGTTATGGCAGTTTCGTTCGTTTTGCGCGTTGCAGACGCTGTTCTCAACATACTCGCCTCACTTTCCCGCCGCCAGGAATTTTTCCACTGCGGCCAGTACTTTTTCATTTTCTTCCGTAGTACCCACTGTCAGCCTTATACCGCCCAGCGCCGGCTGCGCTGTAAAGTCGCGCGCCAGTATCCCTTCTCGCAACAAGAATTGCCCCAAAGCGGAGGATTGTTCCCCGCAGGAAAAAAAGAGAAAATTGGCCGCCGACGGGTATACTTTTACACCCAAGCCCGCTAAAGAAGCGGCAAGCCCGTCGCGCGCGGACGCTATGGCGTCTATCAGCGGCCGGTAAGCCGCCCGCTCTTTGTATACAGTCTCGGCCACAAGTAGCGACAGCGCATTCACATGGTAAGGCAGCAGCGCTTTGCCAAGCGCAGAGCTGATAGCGGCAGACGCCGCCATATAGCCCACCCTGGCCGACGCCAGGCCGTAGGCCTTGGAAAAAGTCCTGAGCACCACTAGCTGGGGGTAATCGCCTAAAGCCGGCAGCAGTGACTGATCGGCAAACTCCATATAGGCTTCATCCAAAAGCACCAGGCAATTTGCCTCGTCCAGCACTTCTCGGACAGCCGACGCTTGAGCCAGGGTACCGGTAGGATTGTTGGGGTTGCAGATTATCAATATATCAGGCTGCTCTTTAGCCAAAAAATCTTTGAGGGCCGCCGGGTCCAAACTAAAATCCTCTGCCAGGCGGTAGGGGCAGGGCTGACTGTCAGACAAACGCGCATATACCTCATACATGGAAAAAGACGGGTACGGGTAGGCGACTTTTCGCCCCGGGCCGCCAAACACCTGGCAGCAGGCAGCGATAAGCTCACTGGAGCCGTTTCCTACCTGCACATTTTCTATAGACAGCCCCAGTCCCCCTGCCAGAGCGACGCGCAGGGAATGCGCCGTGATCTCCGGGTAACGGTTGAAAGCCAGAGAAGCCATATTCGCCAGCACCTGCTCTTTTACCTTTTGCGGCATAGAATAGGGGTTTTCGTTGGCGTCAAGGAATATATCGGCCTTCACCTGGGGCACGTTATACGGTCTCAGATCTTTCAAACTATCGCGTTCTTTGATTTTCATTATTTACTCCCCTCGGGAATTGCCTCTGCAATTCCTGTTTTAGGACTGGCCCCTCGGGAATTGCCCCCCTATACGTAAACGAACGGAATTGGCGTGGGCGTCCAGTCCTTCGGCTTCGGCCAGTCGTATGACATCTGCCGCGGCGTCTTTGAGCGCTTGTTGCGTATAAGCTATGATGCTGGATTTTTTCATAAAGGTTTCCACATTGAGCACGGAATAAAACCGCGCCGTACCGCCGGTCGGCAGCACATGGTTGGGCCCGGCCCAATAATCGCCCAGCGGTTCGGGCGAATATTCGCCTAAAAAGATGGCGCCGGCATGTTTTATTTTGGGCAACAGGGAGAACGGCTGGCCGGTCATGATCTCCAGATGCTCCGGCGCTGCGGCGTTAGCCAGCGCCACTGCTTCATCCATATTTTTAGTGACTATTATCATTCCTTGTTTGTCAAGAGCCTGCCTGGCCATGTCCTGTCGCGGCAACTTAGCAAGCTGGGCGTTGAGTTCCCGGTCTACCTGCAAGGCCAAAGGCTTGCTGTCCGTTACCAGCACCGCCGAGGCCAGGCTGTCATGTTCCGCCTGGCTCAAAAGGTCTGCCGCGAGATATGACGGGTTGGCCATGCTGTCGGCGATGATGAGTATCTCGCTCGGGCCGGCCAGCATATCGATATCACAGTAGCCATATACTTCTTTTTTCGCCAGTGTTACAAAAATATTGCCGGGGCCGGTTATCTTGTCCACCCGCGGTATGCTCTCAGTCCCAAAAGCCATGGCGGCTATCGCCTGGGCGCCGCCTACCTTAAATACCTTGTCGACTCCGGTCTTTTTCGCCGCTATAAGCACATAAGGATTTACCTCGCCGCCTTTGCCCGGCGGTACGCACATTACTATTTCGCCTACGCCGGCCACCTTGGCCGGGACGGCGTTCATCACCACAGACGACGGATAGGCCGCCGTACCGCCCGGCACATATATGCCCACCCGGTCAAGCGGCGTCGCCTTCTGCCCGAGCAAAGAGCCGTGCTCGCGCCCGGTCAGCCAGGTTTTGGGCAGCTGCTCTGCATGAAAGCTTTTTACATTGCTTATAGCTTTCTCTAAAGCGGCTACCGTTACTTCGTCCGCTTTTTTAAAAGCGGCGGCAAACTCTTTTTCGGTCACCTGCAAAGCGCCGGCAGGCAGCTCTACCCTGTCTATAAGCCCTGTGTAGCGGGCTACTTCGACGTCGCCGCCCCGCCGCACATCCGCCACGATGCGTTCTACCACCTGGCGGGCGCTAAGTTCTTCACCAAAAACCGCTTTTATTCCGTCTTTGACCGCGGCAGACAGCTCCACCTGGTCAAAGTCCGGCTTTTTTAAAAGAGCCGCCGCTTCAGCCAGAGGCAGAGCGGTGGCGTCTATCATCTTCACAGTCATGCTTCCCCTCTTTCCACCAGTGCGCGCATATCCTCCAGCAGCCGGCTTATGCGCTCAAATTTCAGTTTGAAACTGGCCCGGTTGGCAATCAGCCTGGCCGTCGCCGTGTGTATGTGGGCAACTTCCAGCAGCCGGTTTTCCTTCAACGTGCGCCCGGTCTCCACTATATCCACTATCAGTTCAGACAGGCCTACCATAGGCGCCAGTTCTATCGAACCATTGAGCTTTATTATCTCGGCCTGGATGCCTAGCCCATGAAAAAAATCCTCCGCCACGCAAGGGTATTTCGTAGCCACCCGCATATTGGCGTAGTCGGTAAGTTTTTCACACCGCAAAGCTTCCGGCACAGCCAGCATGAGCCGGCATTTGCCGAATTTTAGATCCAGCAGTTCGTAAACATCCTTTTTTTCTTCCAGCAGAACGTCCTTGCCGATAATGCCGATATCTGCCGCGCCATATTCTACATAGGTAGGCAAGTCCATCGTCTTGGTAATGATAAAATTCACTTTCAGCTCATCGTTCTTTATCACCAACTTGCGCGAATCCTCACGCACGCCTTGTGCGCTGAAACCGGCCCTGGCAAACAGCTCTACCGAACGGTCGAATAACTTTCCCTTAGGCAAAGCAATGGTTATAGCGTCCACTTTTCTTTCTTCCTTTACTTAGTTAATATGTTAATATGCTATCATGAATTTTATGCCTAGGCAAGTTTTTTATTCAAACGATGTCAATAATGCTCAACCGCCTATATAAATAAACCCCTTACCATTGGCCTGCCGCCTGGCCTCTTCTTCCGTCGCCGGCGAGAAGGCCACTTCCACCCTTTTGCCCACACCGCGCAAGTTGCCCGCCGCGGCGATCGCTTTAGCAAAACAGCCCCCGGCCCAGCCGATATACACAACTTCGCCCAGCTCTTCTGCCTGGCCATTGCGCCCCAAAACAAGCAGCAACCTGTCTATCCCGGCGGAAAAACCTGTCGCCGGGCAGTCTTCGCCGAAAACAGACATCATACGGTCATAGCGCCCGCCGCCCGCGATGGGAAAGCCCATGCTACCGGTGTAAGCTTCAAATACCATGCCGGTATAATAACCGAGGTTCCTGATAAGGCCAAGGTCAAATCTTACCTTGCCGTTCACACCGTATTCTTTGAGCATAGAGTATATCTCCGCCAGGTTGTCTAGCGCCTTATTGCTCAGGCTGTTAGCGGACAAAGCACGCCCTTTTTCCAGTACCTCTTCCCCGCCTTGCAGCAGCATTACCTGCTGCAAAGCCGTCACCACAGACTGCGGCATGCCGGTCTCCGCTAAAAGCAGCTCCAGGCCGGCCAGGTCGCGCCCGGATATCAGGCCCCTTATCTTCCCTTTTTCCATGTCGCTAAGCCCGGTCTCTTCAATCAGGCCGTTCAAAAAATCCACATGCCCCAAGCTTATTTTAAAACTGTCAAGACCAGCCTCTTTTATCGTTTCCGCCGCCAGGGCGATTATTTCAGCATCGGCCGCAGCCCGGTCCGTGCCTAAAAGCTCGACCCCGGCCTGATAAAACTCGCACTGGCGACCGGCCTGAGCCTGTTCGTGGCGAAAAACATTCGCCACATAGCAAAGACGCTTCGGGCGCGGCGCCTCCCGCAGCCGCGTAGTATGGAGGCGCGCTATCGGCGTCGTCATGTCAGGCCTGAGCACAAGGGTATTGCCGGCCCGGTCAAAAAACTTGAAAGTCTGCCCGGTCAGCGTGCCGCTATCAAACAGCTCTCCATATTCAAAAGTAGGCGTCACCACCTCTTCGTAACCCCAACGGGAAAAAAGCCCGGCTACCCTTGTCTCCATATTACGTTTGCGCGTCGCTTCGCCGGTGAGAAAATCCTTAGTGCCGTAAGGTATTTGTGGTACAAAATCATTTTTTGCCATCTTTGCCTTCCCTTTTTCCGTTGGAATTCGCCGCAAGACGCGCCAAAACAGTCTTATAGCCGTCCGCCCCATAATTTAGGCAGCGTTTCACACGCGCGATAGTCGCCGTGCTGGCGCCCGTCCTGTGCACTATATCTTCATAAATATGCCCGGCCTTGAGCATCCTTGCCACTTCCAAACGCTGGGCCAGCGCTTTTATCTCACTGACCGTCGCTATATCTTCAAAAAAACTATAGCATTCCTCCTGGTTTTCCAGCAGCATGACCGCCTCAAATAGCTGGTCGGTAAGTTCGTCTTTCAGTTTGCTGTTCGCCACTATCATCACCCGCCTGAAAAATATTATTAAAATTCTTTATGGGGTATTATAGCATATACTTTAATTCTTTATCTAGTGAAAATATAAATTTTTTTCTTATTTTTCCCTGGCGTGAAAAGTTGACAAAAACACTAATAAGATGTATCATATTTATTGAATTTATGTACCGTAAACAAAAGCAACATAAAGCTCCGGGTGGCAAACCGCCTGGAATTTCATCAAGAGTAGCGGAGGGACACGGCCCTATGAAGCTACGGCAACCACACTGCGGTGAACGGTGCCAATTCCTGCCAGATGAAGGCTCTTTTGTATCTCTTCATACTGGAAGAGATCTTTTTTATTTTCCGGCAACTGCCTATTAACCATTTTAGGCCAACCGGCCTCTCACATATTGAGAAAGGACATACCGCCATGATCAAACTGGATAATATCGTAAAAACCTACAGCAGCGCGGCCGGCAATATCCACGCCGTCAAGGGCATCAGCCTCGAGGTGGAAAAAGGCCAGATTTTTGGCATTATCGGCCTAAGCGGCGCCGGCAAATCCACCCTCATCCGCTGCATCAACATGCTGGAGCGGCCCACCGGCGGCCAGGTGCTGGTAGACGGCGAAGACATGACCAAAATGAGCGAAAGCGCGCTGAGAAAAGCGCGCCAGAAAATCAGCATGATTTTCCAGCATTTTAACCTGCTCACCTCGCGCACGGTATTTGACAACATCGCTTTTCCCCTCGAGATACAGGGCATGGACAAAGCGTCGATAGAAAAACGCGTCCTGCCATTGCTTGAACTGGTCGGACTGGAAGAGCGGAAAGACTACTACCCTTCCCAGTTGTCCGGCGGACAAAAACAGCGCGTAGGCATTGCTCGCGCCCTGGCCAGCCAGCCTAAAGTACTTTTATGCGACGAGGCGACTTCCGCGCTCGACCCCCAGACCACCAAATCCATCCTCGAACTGCTCAAAGATATAAACAAACGCTTTAACCTTACTATTGTGCTCATCACACACGAAATGAACGTCATAAAAGAAATCTGCGACAAAGTCGCCGTCATCGAAAACGGCGTCATCGTGGAACAGGGCGACGTCATAGATGTCTTTACCAACCCGCAGACCCCTACCGCCAAAGACTTTGTCGGCGCCATCATAAACCACGACCTGCCGGCTGTATTTGAGGCCCTGCACCTGTCGCCCACCCCCAATAACGGCGACAACCTACTGGTGCGCCTGTCCTTCACCGGCAACAGCACTAACGAGCCGGTGCTGGCCAGCGTCATCCGCCGCTATAACGTAGATACCAACATCCTCTACGGCAACGTGGACTCGATAAAAAACGTCCTGTACGGCACCCTGGTCGTCGAAGTAAGCGGCCAGGACACCGACGTCCAGGCTGCGCTCGACTATTTCAAACAGCAAGACCTGAGACTGGAGGTGCTCGGCTATGTCGCCAGAAATGATTAGCCTGTTTGGTGAATCCTGCCTGGAAACTTTCTATATGGTGGCTGTATCTTCGCTGGTCGCTACCATCTTCGGCCTGCCGCTCGGCGTCATACTCACTATAACCGACAAAGGCCATATTAAGGAAAATTTTGCCATCAACCGCACTTTGGGCATGGTCATAAACGCCGCTCGTTCCACCCCCTTCATCATACTCATGGTAGCTATCATCCCCTTCACCCGCATGGTTGTCGGCACATCCATAGGCACTACCGCGGCCATCGTCCCACTCACCATATCGGCCACCCCTTTTATCGCCCGCATTGTAGAAGCCTCGCTCAAAGAAGTACAGTATGGCGTCATCGAAGCGGCGCTGGCCATGGGGGCCACACCGCTGCAAATCATCATAAAAGTGCTTTTACCCGAAGCGCTTTCCGGCATCACGCTCGGCCTCACTCTTACCGTAGTCAGCCTTATAGGCTACTCGGCCATGGCGGGAGCCTTGGGCGGCGGGGGACTTGGCGACCTGGCCATCCGTTACGGTTACCAGCGTTTCCGCCTTGACATCATGATCATCACCGTGCTCATACTTATCGTCATCGTGCAGCTCGTCCAGTCCTTCGGCGACTACCTGGCCCGCAAAGCCGACAAGAGCCGACTGTAACGCCATGAAAAAACTGGCATTACTTCTAATTTTGCTGTTTATTACCGGCTGCGGACAACAAAATGCCGACATATTGAAGGTGGGCGTAGTACCCGGCCCGCAGGCCGAAATAGTGAAACAAGTACAAAAACTCGGCCAGCAGGAAAACTTTTCTTTCGAAATAATAGAATTTAAAGACTATGTAGAAATAAATAGCGCGCTCAAGCAGGGCAAGATAGACTTAAACTGCTTTCAGCACCAGCTATACCTCGACCAGGTAAACAAAGAACGCCAGACGGACTTTGTTCCGGTAGGAAAGACCGTCCTGCCACGCCTGGGGCTTTATTCAGCCAAATACACATCCCTCGGCGCTTTACCGGACGGCGCTACCATCGCCGTCGCGGACGACCTGCTGACAACTGCTCGCTCTTTATGGCTGCTGGAAAGAGAGGGTCTTATTACTCTGAAAAAAATCGCCCGCCTGCCCGATCTCTCAGACATCACAGCAAACCCCCGCAACTTTAAACTGGCGCCGACAGACTCTTCGCGCATCAGGGAAGGTTTGCCGCAAAATGACGCGGCTCTCCTCACGCCAAACTACGCCGCGTCTATATGTTTAAAACCCGGCCAGGCACTGCTTTTAGAAGATGCCTCAGCGCGTTTCACTCAACTTATCGTGACGCGTGCCGCCAGCAAAGACGACCCACGGATAAGAAAGTTTGTGAAAATATACCAGTCTCCTGAAATAAAAAACTTTATCCAAAATATCTGGGCAGGCCAACTGTTACCCGTTTGGTAAAAATAAAGCCGGCTATCCTTGCAAAATAAAAAGACGGTAGAGCGCAAGCTCCGCCGTTTTTTTATTGCATAAAAAAACTAATTAAAGAAAATCATACGTCATTAAATTTAACAATAAAATTTTTTTATAGCATTTTCCAAACAATTAATAACATCCGTAGGCGGCACTGCCTCTATTTTCAGCAACCTATAATCTTTTTTTATAAGTAATTTGAAATATAGGCTTTTTTGCACTCTATAAGCCGTTATTTGCTGTATTGTAGAAGCAATTCCCATCTGCTATTATTAGCGCGAAGAAAGATGTTGTTTTGACACATAGCCGGCTATTGGTCAAAAACACAAAAGAGGAGGCGAAAAATTCAGAATATACAAAATAATCAGTCTGCTAGACCGGCGCTACGGCCTGGCAGCTGCAAACAAATCAATAGGAGGTATATAAATGACAACTAAGGCTGCAAAACTGAGAGAGCTGCTCGCAACCCGCAAAGTGCTGGCCTGTCCCGCGGCTTATGACGCCCTGAGCGCATCTCTGATCGAAAAAGCCGGTTTCGAGGTAGCGATGGTTAGCGGTTCCGCTCTCTCCAATGCCCTGACCGGACAAGCTGACGTAGGCATCCTCTCTTATGGCGAATTCAGGTTCGCTTATCAATATATTTTGAATGCGACCACCATTCCGCTGATCGTGGACGCGGATACAGGATATGGCGGCATACTGCCTATCTACCGCATGATGCAGGAATACCAGGCGATGGGTATTGCCGGGATACAGATCGAAGACCAGACCTTTCCCAAACGTTGCGCCTATTTTAAAGACACCGCAGTAGTAAGCGTGGATGAGATGGGCGAACGGCTCAAGGCAGTACTGGCAGCCCGCGCCGATCCTGATTTTTTTGTCATAGCCCGCACGGACTCCTCCAAGTCTCTCGGTTTTGACGAGGCGCTGCGCCGCGCCAGACTGTACATGGACATAGGAGCAGACATGGTATTTATCAGCGTCCCGCCCAGCACAGCAGACATACGCCGCATGGCCGACCTGTCAATACCCATCTGCACCACCATAGTCGAAGGCACTGTGACAGAAAATCTGACATTGGAAGAGTTGGGCGACATGGGAATAAAACTGGTCAAATACCCGCAGACGCTCATCCGCGCCAGCATAAAAACCGCCACCGACGTACTGGCGGAGCTAAAAGCTACCGGGCGCACCAACAGTTACCGTGGGCGGCTGGCCACACTTGAAGAACGCAACACTGCCACCAATGTGGAAAAATATGTCGACTTCGAACGCCGTCTAAGCCAAGGGCTGTGCTAACGGCGTACCTTCCAGCCAACGCTTGAACAGGACAAATTTTGTAAAACACTCCATGCTGGCGGTGACCGGCCGGCTGGCCGGGTAAATGAGGAAAATATGCCGCTCCACCTGAAGCCCCTTTACTTGAATGACCCGATAGTTGTTGCCGGAATTACGCCCCAAAAGCGAAGACCGGGCTACAAACCCCAGTCCCGTCCCGGCGTTTACCGCCTGTTTGAGCGCCTCGTTACCCAGCACCTGCCGGACCACATTAAAGTCTTTTAATGACAGGCCATGTTTGGCCAAGTGTTTGTTCAAACGGCCGTTTACGCTCGAATCGTCCTCCCTGATGACCAGCGGAATCCTCTTCAGGCGGTTGACCGTGATAACGCCGTCTACTTTGTAGCCTGCCGACGCGATAAGTACCAATTGGTCGTCCAAAATGGCATGCGATACATAATCCTCCCCTTTGGGCAGATTACTGGTGATGATCATGTCGAATTCGCGCTCGTATAGACCCCGGTGCAGGGCGCTGCCCAGCACCATCCTAGTGGACACAGGTATGTGAGGGTAGTCCTTGCGGAAAGACTCAACCAGAAAAGGGAATATATACGTCCCAATGGTCGGCCCTGTCCCCACCACCAAACCGCCAAAATTGGCGTCCAGGCGGGAAAGAGCGCTCTCCATCTCCTGGTAAGTATCCAGCAGTTTTTTTGCGTAGCCTTTGAACACTTCCCCCGCCTCAGTCAGCACCAGCGGCTTTCTTTGCCCGGCGTTGCGGGTAAACAGCTTTTTGGATAGTTCCTCTTCCAGCGCCTGTAGCTGGGAAGTAACGGCCGGCTGCGATATATAATGTTTCCTAGCCGTTTGGGATATGGAGCCGGTCTCGGCAATGGAAAAAAATATGTTCAATGTTTCGATGCGCATAGACATCCCCCTCAACCTGCCAATAACAATTAAATCTTTTTATGAAAATTCAACACTTGGTTGCCAACTCCTTTTTGTTGATAAATTATTTTTATAAGTGTGCAAAATCGGCGTTCGTCAAGCACTATAATCTATTATTGTATCTTGACGCATTATTTATTACAGTTTATACCATAAAAGCGAAAATCTGAGAAGAGAGGTTTTATTTATGAGTAAACACTGGAAAATATTTGCCCTGGTATCGCTCCTGGCTGTTTCTTCCTTCACCGTTGCCGGTTGTGGCGGCAAAGAAAAAGCCAAATATCCCAGCAAACCTATCGAGTACATAGTACACGCAGGGGCCGGCGGCAGCGCCGATACTTTCGCCCGTGTAGTCACCGACAACCTGACCAAAGAAAAACTCATAACAGTGCCGTTCGTTGTGACCAATAAACCGGGCGGCGGCGGTGCGGTCGCCTTCAAGTACGTAGCCGCCAAAGCAGGCGACCCCTATGTCCTGTTGAGCGTTCCCTCCACTTTAGTCACTGCGCCTATGGTTTCCAAAGACTGTCCGGACTACAAGGAATTCACCCCAATCACACTTCTCGCCACCGAGCCTATCACCATAGCGGTTAGCGCGGATTCGCCCTACAAAACGCTGGACGACCTTATCCGCATCGGCAAAGAAAAACCGGGCGGGCTTACCTGGGCAATGGCCTCCATAGGCAGTAACGACCACCTGTTTGCCCTGCTCTTTGCCAAAAAAGCCGGCGTGAAAATCGTCGGCACCCCCAATACTACCGAAACTGACGCTATGGTCGCGGTCCTCGGCGGACATGCCGACGCCGCCAGCCTATCTCCTCGCACCGCGCTCGGCCAGGTACAGGCCGGTAAAATGAGGATACTGGCTATCTCCACTACCCAAAGGCTTAAAGGTATGCCTGATGTCAAAACTGCCAGGGAACAGGGCCTCGATATATCTCTAGGCACCCCCAGAGGCGTAGTCGCGCCTAAAGGTATCCCGGCTGAAGACCAAAAATTCCTCATCGAACAATACAAAAAGCTGCAAGCCAGCGAACGCTTCAAAAAATATCTCGACGACATGTACCTGGTACAGGAAAACATCTATGGCGACGATTACGCCAAATTCCTCAAAGAACAGACCAATATATCGAGGCCCCTGCTCCAGGAAGCCGGCCTGATAAAAAAATAAGCATCCCGGCCCGCGTGTTTGAAATTATGCCCGGGCACGCGGGATATACGGAAATTATGAAAGGAGCGCTTTATGGCTAAAAGAAACGCAATTATCGGATCTGCGCTGCTAGCCCTGTCCTTCATCGTGGGGCTGACCGCCCTCAGTTACGGCTATTCCGCCGAATACGGACCGGGGCCAGGATTTATCCCCTTTTGGCTATCAGTCATTCTTGGTCTCTTGTCTACAGTACTTATCATACAGGGCATACTGGAAATAAGAAAAAAACCGGATGAAAAAATAGCCGAAGACCTCAAAATGCTTTCCCACCCCAAGATATTTTTTAGCGCGCTGGGCACTATATTTTTAGTAGCAGGAATAATTGAGGTACTGGGCTTTGTCATCACAGTAGCTATTTCCACCACCGTTTTTGTCCGGCTGGTCAAACCTGGGCATAAAATGGCCAACTCCCTCTTTATCGGCCTGGCCACTTCAGCCGTCATGTATGGCTTTTTCAAATACGTCATGGAAATAGCCTTGCCGAAAGGAGTATTGCCATTATGATAGACAACCTGATTATGGGGTTTGGCAACGCCGCCACACCGCTGGTCTTTCTCTACACCTTCCTCGGCGCGGTCATCGGCACCGCCATCGGCGTTCTGCCCGGACTTGGCCCAGCCGCCACTATCGGCCTTCTGATCCCCATCACTTTCGGCATGGACCCTCTGCCGGCCATGGCCATGTTGTGCGGCATCTATTACGGCGCCCAGTACGGAGGCTCCACCACTTCTATCTTGCTTAACATGCCTGGCGAAGCGGCTTCCGTCATCACCTGCATCGATGGCCACGAGATGGCCAAGCAGGGCCGGGGCGGCGTAGCCCTTGGCATAGCTGCTATCGGCTCTTTCATGGCCGGTATCGTCGGTACTTTCGGCCTCATGCTGCTCGGCGCACCCTTGGCTGGCGTAGCCTTGGCTTTTGGCCCAGCCGAATACACCTTCGCCATGGCCCTCGGCCTGTGCATGGCCACCAGCCTAGGCGGCAAGAACCAGATAAAAGCAATAATCATGTGCATACTCGGCCTCTTGGTCGCCACTATCGGCACGGATAGTTTCGCCGGCGTCAACCGCTTCACCCTTGACCTGGACTCCCTGGAAGCCGGCCTAGACCTTGTACCCATCCTTATGGGCTTGTTCGCACTGAGCGAGATACTGGCCGAAGTGGAAGAAGGCATCAACACCAACCCGGACATCTTAAACGTCAGCACAAAACTGCGCGACCTGCTGCCCTCAAAAGCAGACATCAAAAAATCTTTTGGCCCTATGCTGCGCGGAAGTATAGGGGGCTTTCTCATCAGCGTGCTGCCCGGCATCGGCGCCGCCACCTCTTCTTTCATGTCTTATGCCCTTGAACAGCGCCTGTCGAAAAACCCGGAAAAATTCGGCAAAGGGGCCATCGAAGGCGTAGCAGGTCCGGAAACCGCCAACAATGCCGCTTCCAGCGGCGCCATGGTCCCGCTCTTTACCCTGGGTATACCCGGTACGGCTACAGCGGCCGTACTGGCCGGCGGCATGATGATGTACGGCTTAGTCCCGGGCCCGTTACTTTTTAAAGACCACTCCGTCTTTATTTACGGACTTATAGCTACCATGTTCATCGGCAACATCATGCTGGTTGTGCTCAACCTGCCGCTAATCAGCCTATGGATAAAAATACTCAAAGTGCCCATGCACATCCTCTACCCCATAGTAGTATCTTTCGTCATATTAGGCGCCTACTCGGTAAACTTCGACCACCTTGACCTTGTCATATTAGGCATTTTTGGCGCTCTCGGCTACATCGCCCGCAAAAATAGATTCCCGGCCGCCCCATTCATACTTGGCTTTTTCCTCGGGCCCCTGTTCGAAGCCAGTATGCGCCGGGCCTACCTGGTCAGCCGCGGCGACTGGCACATATTTTTCAACAGCAGTATTTCCATAGTCCTACTTACCCTCATCATAGCCGTATTAGCTGGTCCCAGTCTGATAAAATTCATCAAGCAGCGGACTAATCCCCATTACGAGTTGCAAGACCTCCGCGACGCGGAAAGATAATTTTACCGTAGCGACGCGTACGACGGACGCTTATTGCCAGAAGGTTCCCTGCGTAATGTTTTCTCCCTATAAAGTTGCTCTTTTTTCACAGCGCCCATCCCTGTCGCCCATAGTAAGCGGAAATAAAAAGCGAGCCGCACGCCCCGGAAAACTGCCTGCGCCACGGACCTGACCCCACGGCGCGGCAGAACGTTATCTCCAAGAACATGCGACCTGATTATATTGTACCTATCTGACAGTATTTTATCAATGCCTGCATTCCGGCGCATGACAAGCGCGGTGCGCAGAAGAGAAGAAACCAGAAAACCTAAGGGGGAAACTCAATGAAAAAACCTTTGCTACTTACTCTTGCCTTGGCCTTTGTACTTGGCACAGCCGGTACAGCCCTTGCAGCCAATCCCTTTACTGACATTCCGGCCAACCATTGGGCCTATGCCTCGGTCGGAAAGCTTGCCGCCACCGGCATCATCGACGGCTACGGCGACGGCACTTTTGCCGGAGCAAAAACCATGACCCGTTACGAAATGGCGCAAATAGTTGCCAAAGCCATGACTAAAAGCGATAAAATGGACAATGCCATGAAAAGCCAAATAGAAAAACTGGCTGCCGAGTTTGCCAGTGAACTTGACACTCTGGGCGTACGTGTAGCAAAACTGGAGAAAAACGCCGACAACGTCAAAATCACCGGCGAGATCCGCATCGGCGACTGGCAATACGGCAACAACGCTCTAAAAGACAAAGACCAACTGCGTAACCGCCTGTGGTTGCGCGGACAAGTCAACGAAAACTGGTCCTATACCGGCATGATTGAACAACTGGCCGACCTTAGGACCAACTCCAATAATGATAATGCTACCCGCCTGCGCCGCGCCTGGGTTGATGGCAAACTGGGCGACTTTACGCTGACCGCCGGCCGCTTTTCCTACGCGCCGGTATATGGCTTGGTATTTGACCAAGACGCCGACGGTTTAAAGCTAAGTTACGTAAAAGACAATGTCAAAGCCGATATTTTCCTCATGCGCCCATCTTTTGCCAACCCCGGTATCTATGTCAACCAAGGCACTGAAACCGAACGCAACCAAGTAGCAGGCGCCGCCTTCAACCTGGGGCTGGGCAAAAACGTCGATTTGTCCGCCGCTTACTTTCATACCGAAGGCATGAACGACGCCATAAGCAATATAAACAACAATATCAATATTTATGAACTTGCCCTAACGTTTAAACTTAGTAAGAATTTTAGCCTGTGGGGCGAATACCTGCGCGGTGACAAAAACGTCAATGACGGCGGCAAGAACGGTTGGGCAGTACGCGCCGATTATGGAAAAGCCAACCGCAGCAAACCCGGCACCTACAACATCCACGCCGGCTACTATGACCAACCGGCTTCTACCATGATCAACAGTACTCATGAACTCAATTTTGCTGACTACACTTGGCCGGACGGCGCCTCCTTTGACGGCTATAAAGGATGGAAAGCGGCCGTACGATTCGTAGTTGCCAAAAACATCGATCTTAACTTTGAATATTATGATTTTGAGCAACAAAAAGGCGCCAATGATACCAACCTGGCCTGGAGCTACCTGCGCTTCTTCTTCTGATCAGCCCTCACCGATTTTATACCCCAAAAACTCACAGCAGGCGAAGAGAGCGGGCGCTGTGAAAAAGAGCAACAAAGGGATATCACAGGGCGCCCCAGCTGCCTGTCCCATGCATGAGCGGCGGGGTGCTTTCCTTTTGCCAAAACTCATTTTACACTTTACCCAAAAGTTTTCACAGTTATCGTATTTTACGAATAATATAGTTTTTATTTAGCGAATTTATGCAAACATTTTAAATTTAAATGTAAATAATGTAAATTTTTCATCATTTTTGCGACTATTTAAGCCGATTCGTGCTATAATTAAATACGTGAGTTATTGCACGGATATATTGTTCGTCCAGCACACAAAAAAACAGGAGGTCAGACAGAATGGCGCTAACAATCATCGAAAGCCGCTGCAAAGGGTGCGGTATCTGCGTAGAGTTCTGCCCGAAAAAAGTCCTTGAACTCAACGAAGTGGAAAAAGTAGAAGCGGTACACCCCGACGCCTGTATAGCCTGCCGCCAGTGCGAAATGCGCTGCCCGGACTATGCCATTTTCGTAGAAAAATGAGAAGGAGATGAAAACAGTGTCCAAAGTCCTGTTGATGCAAGGCAACAAAGCGGTTGCCGAAGGAGCAATAGCGGCCGGAGTTAAATTTTTCGGCGGCTACCCGATCACCCCTTCCACCGAAGTTGCTGAAGAGCTGGCCGCACTGCTTCCACCCGTCGGCGGCAACTTCATCCAGATGGAAGACGAAATAGCCGGTATCGGCGTTATCATAGGCGCCTCCCTGACCGGCAAGAAAGTCATGACCGCGACCAGCGGCCCCGGCTTTTCCCTCAAACAAGAACTTATCGGCTATGCCTCGATAGCGGAAATACCGCTCGTTATAGTAAACGTACAAAGGGTCGGCCCTTCTACCGGCCAGCCTACCTCTCCCGCACAGGGCGACGTCATGCAGGCCCGCTGGGGCACCCATGGCGACCATCCCATTATCGCCCTCACCCCGGCAAGCGTGCCCGAATGTTTCTCCCTGACCATAAGGGCTTATGAACTTTCAGAAAAATACCGCACCCCGGTAATCCTTTTACTCGACGAAGTAATAGGGCACATGAGAGAAAAGATCGAACTGCCCGACTACGACACCGTCGCCAAACCGCAAAGAAAGCTACCCTCCGTACCTCCCGCCGAGTATAAAGCCTACGACGCCTCCTCAGCCGACCTGGTACCGGCCATGGCGCCCTTCGGCACAGGCTACCGCTGGCACGTCACAGGCCTGGTCCACGACGAATACGGCTTCCCCAACGGTTCGGCCAAAGCTACTAAAGACTGCCTCGACCGTTTGCATGCCAAGATAAACAACAACCTTGACGAAATAGTAGAAGTTGAAGAATACAAAATGGACGGCGCCGAAATAGCCGTAGTCGCCTACGGCGGCACCGCCCGCACCGCCTACGCCGCAGTGGACGCAGCCCGGGCCAAAGGAATAAAAGCAGGACTGCTCCGTCCCATAACCATTTGGCCGTTCGCGCAAAAGCAAATGGAAGAACTGTCGAAGAAGGTGAAAAATATCATCGTCGCCGAAATGAACTTCGGCCAGTACGTCGGCGAAGTAGAACGCGCGGTAGCCGGCCGCTGCCCGGTAACGCTGCACGCAAAATACAACAACGAAGCGATAACGCCGGAAGAACTTTTGGCAACTATCGAACGCTTGGCGAAAGCCTAAGGAGGGATACAAGATGGCAATGAAAGAATTAATCGAGACCTACTTTCGTCCCGGCCGCCTGCCGCACATCTGGTGCCCCGGCTGCAGCAACGGCATAGTCACCGGCGCGATAGTAAAAGCGATAGATAAACTGCAACTGAAAAAAGACGATACCGCTATAGTATCGGGTATCGGCTGCTCCAGCCGCGCCCCCGGTTACCTTGACTTTAACACCGTACACTCGGCCCACGGCCGGGCGCTGCCTTTTGCTACCGGCGTAAAGCTCGCCGAACCCCGCCTCAACGTTTTAGTCGTCACCGGCGACGGCGACGCCTCGGCTATCGGCGGCAACCACTTCATACACGCCTGTAGAAGGAACATCGACCTGACCATCGTCCTTTTTAACAACAACACCTACGGCATGACCGGCGGGCAATTCTCCCCGCTCACGCCCACCCACTCCAAAGCCACCACCGCCCCTTACGGCACAGTGGACAGGCCGTTTGACATCGCTAAACTCGCCGAAGGCGCCGGGGCCACTTTCGTCGCCCGCGCCACCGCTTACCACACCCAGCTACTAGTAGACCTCATAGCACAGGGCATACAGCACAAAGGCCTCAGCGTGATAGAAGCCATCTGCGCCTGCCCCATCTCTTACGGCCGGCAAAACAAGATCGGCGACGCCCCGGCTATGATGAAATGGCAAAGAGACCGCGCCGTTATGCTGGCCGCCTGGGACAAGCTGCCGGAGGAACAAAGAGAAGGCAAGTTCCCTATCGGTGTCCTCCATAAAACTGAAGCCCCAGAATACACGGAAGAATACGGCAAGGTAATCGCCAGCGTCGGAGGTGTCAGATAATGCAGCAACTTCGTTTATCCGGTACCGGCGGCCAGGGCCTTATACTCGCCGGAATAATCCTCGCCGAAGCGGCGCTCCTTGATAACAAGCTGGCTATCCAGTCGCAGTCTTACGGGCCGGAAGCCAGAGGCGGCTCGTCAAAGTCGGAAGTAATCATAGATGAAAAGCCTATCCATTACCCGAAGATTTCTACGCCAGACGTAGTTTTGGCAATGAGCCAGGAGGCTTGCAACAAGTATACGACCGATATGCCTGAGGCCGGGATACTGATAACCGACAGCCTGTATGTAAAGGCGCTGCCGGAGAGAAAGTTCTCTAAAGTTTATGAGCTGCCGATAACTCATGTAGCAAAAGAAGAGCTCGGAAAGGCTTTGTTCGCTAATATTATAGCGCTCGGGGCTTTGGCGAAGATCACCGGCTGTGTGACGGAAGAGTCGCTTAAGAAGGCCGTTCTCAACCGGGTGCCCAAGGGTACGGAAGAGAAGAACGAAAAGGCTCTCAAGATTGGCAGAGATATGATAAAATAAAACAACAACAAGCCAGCAATCCCGGTTTGGCAACGAACCGGTTATTGCTGGCTTGTTTGTTTTCAGAAGCGATCACGATGCCAAACAGGGAACAGATACAAACATTAGCGGAAAAACACGACTCTTTTTACTTTTATGACGAAAAAACCATTTTACAGCAAGCCGACATCCTCAAACAAGCTTTGCCTGATTTTGACCTTCTTTATTCAATAAAGACCAATCCCTTTCCACCGGCGGCGAGTTATTTACAAAATAATGGCTTTTTTCTGTTTTACTTAACAATAAGCTGTGGTAAAATATTTATACAAATATAATATGAGGAGTGTCGGCAATGAAAATGCGCTCTTGTTTTGCCAAAGTTTCGCTAAGATTGATACTGTCTTTTAGTCTGTTATTTAATTTCCTGGCGCCAGGCAAAGCGCTCGCATTTGACGTCGGCGGCCTCATCGGCGCGGTCATCAGTTCCGCCGCCCAGCAGGCGTCCATCATAAAATGGATACACTACTATGACACCGACGGCCGGGAAGAACTGTTCGAAGCGTATAAAGATTCTTTTGCCGCCAGACACGACCCCAAGCTCAACATTTTATTGGGCAATGTCGTGGAAAGGCTTTCTAATGAAGTCGCCAAAAAAGACATCTCGATAATCGACCGACCCTACAATTATTTCATTGCCCTTGACAAACGCTTCAACGCCGCCTGTGGCCTGGGCCACACCATGTTTGTCAACGAAGGGGTATTCACCTTCATAAACAATAACGAAGACCAACTGGCAGCCGTGGTGGCGCATGAGATGATCCATGGGCAGAATGACCATAACCTTAAAGGCATTAAAAAGCAGCTGTCCACCATCTTTCTTAGGAATGTCATCGGCTCTCAGATCGGCAATTATGGCGGGCAGGTGCTCCTCAACATAGCTACCATAAATGTAATAAACACCGGCATCACAAAGCCCAATGAATGGGAAGCGGACAACCTGTCTTATCCCATACTCACCGCCGCCGGATACAACCCGGGCGCCCCGGCCGCCCTCTGGCACCGCATCTCGGAAAGCGCTGAAATGAAGACAAAAAGCAATTTCCTGGCAAAGGTATTAAGCCCCTCTACACATCCTGGCAGCAAAGAACGGCGCGACAACTTCTCCCAAAAACTTACCGAACACAGCAAAAACAATGTGACCGTTGATGCCACCACCGGCGAAATAAAGATAAAGGGCCAAACTTTCATGACGCCGGCCGATATCGAGAAAGTCGCCAGCGGCAAAGAACGCGCTTATATGATAGCCGGTAACCTGGCCAGCCTGTATGCCACGGGCGAAGAACTGGGCGAGGCCAAAGCACATGGCAATAGCGTAATGATCGGTGAAAAAACCATAGTACAGGCTACGGCCAATGATACCAGCGCCCAAGAACTGGCTTCTATTTTAAACTCCATCAAGTAATAGCAAAACCGCCGCAATCTGCGGCGGTTTTATAGTCAAATAGCCTGAAAACAGGTACAGAATTGCGTGGATATTTTTCGTTTCGCAAGGCGGAAAACAGACCACAAAGATGTGCCTGTTTTCAGGCTATTTGACTATATATTACTGGAATGCTTTGCTCCATTGATCAGAATATATCATGATTATTTTGTCTTTTTCATTGACGACAAAGGCAATCTCCGAGTCGTCAGTAGAATCGGGGTTTTGCTTTTTCATAGAGTAGGCGTAATGTATACCGTTAGCTTCCCGCCGCTTCTTAAAATCATGCCCGTATTTAGCGATCATATCTGCATATACCATGCCTACCGTCAGACCGCGGGGCGTGGCAAAATCCTTTTTAACGACGCGCACTGCCCAAACGCTGCCATCCGCTTTGTCATACTCGACTTCCAGCATTTTCTGGTAAGTCTGCCTAACCCAGACTTTTTGCGCCCGTTCATCCTCATATTCACTAGTCTGGAATTGCGAACCGTATTGGGCCGTCACTTTGTCCACATGTTCGCCGAGCGTTATCCCGGCCAGCAGGCAGTCGCCATCCTTCAGGGCTTTGGGAACGTCCTCGGCTTGTTGAGCGGCTTTTTGGTCAGCAAAGCTAAATTTCATGGTTTTGTCATCCCAGGTGAGCAAAAAAGGCTGCATAATATTGTCCGGGTTGGACTTTGACCTTGTCACGCCGTCGATAAAAAACTGTTTTTGCTCGACGCGAAGCTGCAACCCCTCAGATTTCCAGCCGTTATCTTTTAAGGTATCCATACTGGCCAATTCGGTAAATTTATCTTGGTCCCCCACTGCGCCGATCAGCTTGAAATGCTGCGTCTTCATAGCGTGGTCAGTACTGCGGTCGAATACCGCAAAAAAAATCCCGGCATTCTTCTTAGTACTAATGCGGTAAACCAAAATCGGGTTTTTAGCATTTTCAAACAGCTTTATGGTACTGCCGTCTTTTTTATTGATAAATTCCACTTGCCGGTCGCTGGAAATATAAAAACGAAAGTCAGGGTATTTTTTATCGGCGATATATTTTACATTGCTGTCGCCCAGCAACGTACCGTCCACAAAGTCGATATCGGCAAAGTCCATAGCAAAAGCGCAAGTCGAGGGAAAAAGCAGAAATACTACTAGAAAAATAATCTTTCTTGCCAGTTTCATAAACCTGACCACTCCCGTCCGCATTATTATACCCTATTTATTATATTCTACAGCAACCGGCTTAGCAAAACAAGCCGTAGCAGCCTTTATTTCCCCAAGGCGCGCCAGGCAATATCTGTGCGGTAGTGGGCGTTCGCAAAAGTTATCGCCTTTACCGCCCTGTAAGCCTGCGCCTGTGCGGCAGCTATATCCGCGCCGCTGGCGGTCACGCCCAGCACCCGTCCGCCGGCGGTCACTACGTCGCCGCCCTCTTGTTTGGTACCGGCGTGGAAAACTGTCACGCCTGCCAGAGCATCCGCCGCGTTAAGGCCGTTTATCACTTGGCCGGCGGCATATTTTCCCGGATATCCTCCAGAGGCCATGACTACGCATACCGCGGCTTCATTTTTCCATGCTATATCAAGGGCGGCCAGCCGCCCTTCCACACAGGCCAGCAGTACTTCCGCCAGGTCTCCGTCCAAGAGCGGCAATACCACCTGCGTTTCCGGGTCGCCGAAACGCGCGTTGAATTCCACCACTTTTATGCCATCTTTGGTTATCATCAAACCGGCGTATAGACAGCCAACATATGGGCGTCCTTCTTTAGCCATAGCGGCAATGGCCGGTTTAAGCACTTTTTCCAGGCACTCTTTTTGCAAAACGCGCGTCATCACCGGCGCCGGTGCATAAGCGCCCATACCGCCGGTATTCGGCCCTTCATCTTTGTCGAATACCCGCTTATGATCCTGCGCAGCCACCATCGGCACGATAGTCTTGCCGTCGGTGAAAGCCAGCACTGAAGCCTCTTCGCCGTCCATGAATTCTTCTATGACCACCCGCGCGCCGGAGGAGCCGAATTCATCGCCGTCCATAATGCGATCGACTGCGTCCAGAGCCTCTTCCAGCGTCATAGCCACCACCACGCCTTTGCCGGCGGCCAGGCCGTCCGCTTTAACTACGATGGGCGCGCCTTTTTCTTTTATATACGCTTTAGCAGAGTCTATGCTGTCGCATACTTTGTAATAAGCAGTCGGTATGCCGTATTTTTGCATCAGGTCTTTGGCGAACGCCTTAGAACCCTCTATTTCGGCGGCTTTTTGCGTAGGGCCAAATAACTTTAACCCGCGTGCGGCAAAAACGTCCGCTATACCGGCGGCCAGCGGCACTTCCGGGCCGACAACAGTCAGGCCTATTCCTTGTTCTTCGGCAAAAGCAGCGATACCGGCAAGGTCGTCCACTTTCATAGCCACCAGCTCAGCCATACCGGCCATACCGGGATTGCCGGGCAGGGCATATATTTTTTCCGCCAGCGGGCTTTGCGCCAACTTCCATACCAGGGCATGCTCGCGCCCGCCGGAACCTATGACAAGTATTTTCATGCGTATCCTCCGTCGACAGGGGATAAACTGGCTTCTTCCCTGCCATTAGTTATTATTTATATCTAGCGCAACGACCGGGAAGAAAGTGGCAGATACCGTGGCGTGAGGAGTATTTTAGCGGAAACGTACACGTGCGTACGTTGAGCATCAAATACGACGAACAACACAGTAGATGCCGCTTTATCCCCGTGACTAGTGTTTAAAATGCCTCATCCCGGTAAATACCATCGCTATACCATGCTTATCCGCCGCCGCGATAGATTCCTCGTCGCGCACCGAGCCGCCTGGCTGGATGATAGCCGTGATGCCGGCCGCCGCCGCCGCTTCTACCGTATCGCCAAAGGGCAGGAAAGCGTCCGAGGCCATGACCGCTCCTTTAACAAGTTCGCCCGCCTGTTTTATAGCGATGTCCGCCGCGCCGACGCGATTCATCTGCCCGGCGCCCACGCCTACTGTGCGGCATTCACGCGCCAGTACTATAGCATTGGACTTTACATGCTTGACCACTTTCATGGCAAACAGCATCTGCTCCCATTCGTCATCTGTCGGCTGGCGTTTGCTTACCGTCTTCATCTCGCCGCGCGCGGCAAAGTCCGTATCCAGTTTCTGCACCAACATGCCGCCGGACACTTTTTTCATATCAAGCGCCGCTTCCGCTTTGAGGAGCGGCAATTCTAAAAGGCGCACGTTCTTTTTCGCTTCCAGCGCGACCAACGCCTCTTTACTATAGCCGGGTGCTATGACCGCTTCTACAAAGAGCTTGGCCACTTCTTGGGCAGTAGTTTTGTCCACTTCGCGGTTAAGGCCGATAATACCGCCAAAAGCGGAAACCGGATCGGAAGCAAGGGCTTTTCCGTAAGCCTCGGCCAGGTCTTTACCGATGCCTGTGCCACATGGGTTGGTATGTTTTATGATGACGGCCGCAGGCTGCTCGAATTCCGAGGCTAGGCGGTAGGCCGCTTCGATATCTACGATGTTGTTGAAAGACAGTTCCTTGCCATGCAGTTGTTTTGCCGCCGCTATCCCGCCCGCCTCGCTCTTGTCACGGTAAAAGGCTGCGCTTTGGTGCGGGTTTTCGCCGTAGCGCAGATCCTGCACTTTTTCGAGAAATATTGCCGTCTCTTGCGGGTATTCTTCCTCCGGCGCCAAGGTTTTCGCCAGATAGGAGGCGATGGCCGCATCGTATTCGGAGGTGTGGCGGTAAGCTTCTTCCGCTAACTGTTTGCTCAGCTCAGGCGGCAGTTCACCTTCTTTTTCCAGCGCTTGCATAACCTTGCCATAAGAAGACGGATTGACCAAAACGGCCACGTCCTCAAAGTTCTTGGCCGCCGCCCGTATCATGGCCGGCCCGCCGATATCGATATTCTCTATGGCTTCTTCTTCCGTAACGCCGGGCTTGGCTATCGTCTCTTTGAAAGGATAAAGGTTTACGACTACCATATCGATAGGTTTTATGCCCAGTTCCTGCATTTCCTCCTGGTGTTTTTCATTGCCGCGCACGGCCAGTATGCCGCCGTGCACAAAAGGATGCAGTGTCTTGACCCGTCCGTCCATCACCTCGGGAAAACCCGTCACTTCACTCACATATGTCACAGGGACGCCCGCTTCTTTGATGGTTTTCATCGTACCGCCGGTAGATATTATCTCGACGCCCTTAGCGCGTAGGAACTTTGCCAGCTCTACGACTCCATCCTTATTTGATACACTTATCAGCGCGCGTTTTATTTTCATGCCGCAGCCACTCCCCTTGCCGGGCCAGGGCCCGGAATCTTTTATTTTTTAATGCGCACCCGCCTGCCCTCTACCGCGAGGCGGCCTTCCAGCCATAACTTTATCGCCTGTTTATAGATAAGATGTTCTTCTTTGAGTATCTTACCTGCCAGCGATTCTTCCGTATCGTCGTCTGATACATCCACCGCTTTTTGCAAAATTATCGGTCCGGTGTCCATGCCTTCGTCGACAAAATGCACTGTGCAGCCTGATACTTTAGCGCCATAGCGTATAGCCTGCCCCTGGGCGTCAAGCCCGGGAAAGCTGGGCAACAGCGCCGGGTGAATGTTCATCACCCTGAGCGGCCAGGCGCTGACAAATGTTTTGCCTAAAAGGCGCATGTACCCTGCCAGTACCACCAGTCCCACGCCGTGCTCTTTAAGCTTAGCGTTGATGGCCGCTTCAAACTCTTCTTTACAGGAAAAATACTTGCGTTCAATAACGCAAGTAGCAATTCCGGCCGCCTGTGCGCGCTCCAACGCATAAGCGCCGGGGTTGTCGCTGATGACAACTCCTATGACAGCAGGCAGCTCGCCCGCATCTATACTGTCCATGATGGCCGCCAGGTTACTGCCCCGTCCGCTGGCCAATACGCCAAGTACCTGTTTATCCACCGAACACGCCGCCTTTTAGTATGGTATTCCCATCGCCTTCCACTATCCGGCCTATCCTGTATACCGGCTCGTTCCTGGCCGCCAGGTGGTCGGTTATCGACTTGGCGATACGCTCGGACACGATGATGACCATGCCCACGCCCATATTGAAAGTGCGATACATATCATCCCAGGGCACGTTGCCCCATTCCTGCATTTTTAAAAATACCGGCGGCGCCTGCCAAGAAGCCGTATCTATCTCAGCGGCGCAGCCTTTAGGCAGTACACGCGGTATATTCTCGGTAAAACCGCCGCCCGTGATGTGCACCATGCCTTTGATATGGAATTTGTCGATAAGCGGCAGGCATACGGCCGGATAGAGCCTGGTCGGCTCGAGCAGCTCTTCGCCCAGCGTGCGGCCAAATTCCGGTATCTGGTCTTTCACACCCATCTTATTTACGTCAAAGCAGATTTTTCTCACCAGCGAATAACCGTTGGAGTGCAAACCGCTCGACGGCAAACCTAACACAACGTCGCCCGCTTTGATATCGTCGCCGTTGATGATACTGCTCTTTTCCACTATGCCTACGCAAAAACCGGCTATATCATATTCGCCGTCGGCGTAAAAGCCGGCCATCTCCGCCGTCTCGCCGCCGACCAGCGCACAGCCCGACTGTTTGCAGGCTTTCGCCACCCCGCTCACGATCTCGGCGATCTGCTCCGGCTGGAGTTTTCCCACTGCCAGGTAATCGAGAAAAAATAGCGGTTCGGCGCCCTGTACCAGTATATCGTTCACACACATGGCGACCGCGTCCTGGCCGATGGTATCGTGCTTATCCATCATGAAGGCCAGCTTGAGCTTGGTGCCTACCCCGTCCGTACCGGACACCAGCACAGGTTCTTTATATTTTCCGGCGGACAAGGCAAACATACCGCCAAATCCACCCAAATCGCCCATGACCTCCGGGCGGTAAGTGGCCCTGACACTGTCTTTCATCAGTTCCACAGCCTTGTTGCCGGCGTCTATGTCCACTCCGGCGTCACGGTAGGTCAGAGTCTTTTTCTCGTCCATGTCTTCCTCCTAGCAGCTTTTTGAAAAAATAAAGTTGTCGTTTTCCGGCAGCACATCCGGTTTTACCGGATACTCCGCGTTAAAGCAGGCATAGCACATATCGGACGCTTCGACCTTGCCCAGGGCCTTTTGCAGGCCTTCCAGCGAAATAAAGCGCAAAGAGTCCGCCCCGATGATCCTTCTTATCTCCTCCACCGTATGGGTGGCGGCAATAAGTTCCTTCCTGACCGCCGTGTCTATGCCGTAATAACAAGGATGCGGTATTGGCGGCGAAGACACCAGCATATGCACCTCACGCGCGCCGGCTTCCCGGAGCAACTTTACTATCTTGCCGCTGGTCGTGCCGCGTACGATGGAGTCGTCTATCATGACGACAGATTTTCCTTCCACCAGCGCGCGTACCGGATTGAGTTTCATGCTGACGCCGATATCGCGCTTTTCCTGCGTAGGCTGGATAAAAGTACGGCCTACGTAGCGATTCTTATTCAGCCCTTCCATAAACGGAACGCCCGACTCCAGGCCAAACCCGATAGCCGCAGGCGTACCGGAATCCGGTACGGAAATGACGATATCCGCCTTGCCGATAAGATCCTGGTTTTCCCGCGCCAGCTGGCGGCCCATGGCCACTCGCGCGCCGTAGACGCTCTCGCCGTCTATGATGCTGTCCACACGGGCAAAATATATATACTCGAAAATGCAATGCGCCCGGTTGTGCGCATCCTCCTTATAGAAAAAGCTCTTAAAATTTTCCCCCGCTTTGCCAAATACTACCACTTCGCCCGGCGCAACGTCGCGCACAAACTTGGCGCCTACCGCGTCGAGCGCGCAGGACTCGGAAGCGGCCACCCAGCCGCCGCCAGGTAGTTTACCTATACACAAGGGGTGAAACCCATATTCGTCACGCACCGCAATAAGTTTGTCGTCGGTCATGATGACCAGGCAGAACGCGCCTTCTATCTCCAGCATACTGCTGGCCACTTTTTCCTCGATAGTAGGCTTGTCCGAACGGGCGATGAGGTTTACTATCGCCTCACTGTCCATAGCGGTATGAAAAATGGCGCCTTTTTCAGCCAGTTTTTGCCTTATGGTGCAGGCATTAGTTAGATTGCCGTTATGCGCCAGCGCCAGATTGCCGCCGGAAAATACTACCTGCAAAGGCTGTGTGTTTATCGGCACGCTGGCTCCGGTAGTAGAATATCGTACATGCCCTATAGCCCTTTTGGCCGGCATATCCGGCACCCCGTCCTTAAAAACATCTGTCACCAGTCCCATGCCGCGCTGCGAATCCATATCCCGTCCGTCGCCCACCGTTATACCGGCGCTCTCCTGGCCGCGGTGCTGCAAAGCGAACAAGCCCAGGTAAGTACAGTAACTTACGGGCTCGCTGTCGCTCACAATACCGAAAATGCCGCATTCTTCTTTCGGTTTGTCCATTAAAATATCGTCCACTTTTATCCCCCGTTTTTTATTATAAAAAGCGCTATATGAGCAAAAGCCCTACTCATTTAAAGTTCAGCTTAAATTAACGCGATTAGATCAGGAAGCGTTTGCTATCTTTTCGCCGGTCAGGCGCAGCAGCACTTCTTTATAAGCTTCCTCGACATTCCCAAGATCCCGCCGGAAACGGTCTTTGTCGAGCTTAGAATCTGTCTTTGCATCCCAAAGGCGGCAGGTATCCGGCGTTATCTCGTCCGCCAGTATAACCTCGTCGCCATAAACGCCAAACTCCAGCTTGAAATCTATCAGCTTGATATTACGGCTAGCCAGGTACTCGACAAGTATGCGGTTTATGGCTATAGCCATGCTCTCCATCTCGAATATCTCGCTGTCTGTCCCTAGACCCAACGCTTTTATATGAGTATAGTTTATCATAGGATCGTTGAGTTCGTCATTCTTATAATACATCTCCATGACCGTCTGGGCAAGTTTTTCCCCTTCAGCCAGCCCTAGGCGTTTGGCCATGCCGCCGGCCACGATGTTGCGGACCACCACTTCCACCGGTATTATCCGCACTTTCTTACACAGCAGTTCACGGTCGCTCAGCCGTTTTATAAGGTGTGTCTTGATGCCGTTTTTTTCTAAAAGCTTGAAAAAAAATTCCGTCAGGCGGTTGTTTATGACCCCCTTGTTGGCTATAGTACCTTTTTTCAAACCGTTAAATGCAGTCGCGTCGTCTTTGTAATAGATTACCACCTCGTCAGCCTTGTCCGTCGAAAATATTTTTTTGGCCTTACCCTCATAAATCATCTCGCTCATAGTATTATCCTCCTGTAAATCTATTTGGAGTCTTCCTTTTGTTTCCTGGTTGCCGCAAGTTTTTGCGCTTTTTTATCCACTTCTTTTTTCATGTCTTCGCGCTGGCCTGCCAAAGCCTCCACCAGTTCCGGATGGCCCGCGGCCAAAATCTCGACCGCGAACAGGGCGGCATTTTTAGCGCCGTTCACCGCCATACAGGCCACCGGTATGCCGGCCGGCATTTGTACTATACTGAGAAGCGCGTCCATACCGTTTAAAGAAGTAGCGTTTATCGGCACGCCGATGACCGGCAAAGTAGTATAAGCTGCTATGACGCCCGGCAAATGAGCCGCCGCGCCCGCCGCCGCAATGATGGCCTCCACGCCGCGCCCGCGCGCGCCCTTGGCAAAATCATGCACGATGTCCGGCGTACGGTGGGCCGACGCCACAACCACCTCCACTTCGATGCCGAAAGACTTCAGCGTCTCCTCCGCCACTTCCAGCAAAGGCCAATCAGAATCACTGCCCATAATAATCGCGACTTTCATTGCCAAACTCTCCTTTTGTACAGTTTTGTCAGCATAAATAATTTTAGCAATCCATTTTGAATAGTGTCAATAAAAAGCCGAACGATTATTTTATGTAAACATTAATCGTTCGGCTTTTCCATTTGCTTGAAACTTTTTCTATCAGTCATTGCTCATTTTTTCATAGGTCTTAACCAGGTCGGACATATACATTACAGCATATTCATAACTTCTCCTGTTTAAACATTCCAGTACATTGTCCGCATAAGAAGCTACCGCAGGCATTTTCGCCCGCTGCGCTACCTCGCGCATTTGGGACGCCAATTCTTTTGCCTGGTTGTATTCGCCGTTTTTCATAGCAGACACCAAGCGTTCATACACGCCGCCAGCACCTTTGGGCAAAGCCGTTTTGGCCGCCGCGTTTTTATCGGCCAGTACCGCAAGCATAGTATTTATCATGTCCTGCATATCTATAGGCTTGCCGATATGCCCATTCATCCCGGCCGCCAGGCAACGCTCGACATCTTCTTTAAAAACATTGGCGCTCATGGCCACGATGGGTATCTCCCGGCATTCCGGCCCCAGGGCCCGTATCTGCCTGGTCGCCTCAAAGCCGTCCATCACCGGCATCTGTACATCCATAAGTACTATATCATATTGGCAAAGCGCAACTTTCTGCACGGCTTCGCGCCCGTCGCCCGCCTCGTCAAGGTCAAGGCCGGTATCTTCCAAAAGAGCCGCCGCCACCATGCGATTGAGCTCTACGTCATCTACGATAAGCGCCTTCTTGCCGGAAAAAATGCCCTCTATATCCAGCATAGCCGTTTCTTCCGGCTCTTCCTGCGTGTCTGCGCCAACAGTAAAATCCAGAGCAAAGGAAAAGACTGTGCCTTCCCCATAGCGCGACGACACTTTTATATCAGAACCCATCAGGTTTATGATGCGCTTACTTATGACAAGCCCGAGGCCCGTACCGCCAAACTGGGAGGATATCGAGCCGTCAGCCTGCACGAACGGCTGAAATATTTTCTCCACCTGCTCGTCCGTCATGCCTATGCCGCTGTCCTCTACACTAAATACCAATCTGGCCTTCTCTTCTTTTACCTCCACAGCGCCGACGCGCAAGTTTACCCAGCCTTTTTCCGGCGTAAATTTTACCGCATTGGACAGGAAATTCAAAAGCACCTGGGACAGGCGCATGGAATCGCCCAACAGTTTTCCGGGTACGGCGCTGTCTATGAATACGTTAAAAGTGATTTCTTTTTCCCGCGCCTTGGGTTCTATCAGAGAGCAAATCTTTTTCACAGCATCAGCCAAGGAAAAATGTTCTATGGACAGCTCCAGCTTGCCTTCTTCAATTTTGGACAAGTCTAGGATATCGTTTATCAGTCCGAGCAAGTGAGTGGACGATACCTCTATGGTATGTACGGCTTCAGTCATCTTCTCCACCGCGCCCGGGCGGTTGGCTACCTGCGCCATGCCGATGATGGCGTTCAACGGCGTGCGCATCTCATGGCTCATACGCGACAAAAACTCGCTCTTGCTGCGGTTGGCCGCCTCGGCGTTTATCTTGGCCTCTAAAAGATGGTTTTCCAGTTCTTTTTGTATACTGATATCGACCATAGTATCCACTAAATACTCCTGGCCGTCTATGTTTATCCAAGTGCCGGTTTTTATGATAGGCAGAGATGTACCATCTTTGCGCTGCAAAAAACGTTCGGCTACGATAGTGTCTTTGTCCCGTTCATTTTCGTGCGGGCAAATGGAAGGGTCGCGGTGGCATAAGATATCATAGCAATTGCGGCCGACTATCTCCTCTTCCGTCATCTGCAAAAGTTCTTCCAGAGAGCGGTTTACCATTTTGATGCTCTTGGTCTCCATATTTATAAGCACTACGCCGACCTTTGCCGCATTCAGCAACTTGCGAAACAGCTCATCTTGTTTTCTTACCAATTCGGTCATTTTTGTTATCTCACTGATATCCTTCATAACTGCGGCCGTGCCGTACATGGTACCGTCTTCCCCGTGCACAGGGAAAACCGTCTGTGCTACATTCAGCGCACGGCCATCCTTATGGCGCAAATAACTCATGCCCGACCAGAAGCCCTTGGCAAATACTGCCGGCTGTACGACCTCCAGGGCAAATTTTTCAAAATCGCAGGCATGGACATCCGCTATAGTACTAAACTCCGGCCGCTCATCACGCCCGTATCCCATCATTTCATAGGCGGCGTCGTTAAGGTAGATCAGACGCCCCTCTGCGTCCGCTATACCGATAAAATCCCGGAAACTGTCCGTGATCGAAGCCTTCACCCGCATCAAATACTCTTCACTTAATGCATCTTTTTTCATTTTAACGCCTGCTTTCCATGCCTGACAATCCTGGCTAAACCAGCCACATTTCGTTACTGCCGCCCAATAAACGCCTTTGATTTTAATTTTAGCATATCACTATTATCTAGTCAAAAAACAATGAATATTGACAAATTTCTTTTTTTAACCAGTTTTTTTAGCAAAAATAAAAACCCCGGAAAGGTGAACTGCACCCCTTAAGTTAGACAGTATGGTATACTGAAAACTAATTTAAGGGGTGCAGTTCAGACGCGCTCCTCTGATAATCAAAGGCTTTCTATTTTTACGTCGCTTCCAACTATGCAGTTCTTCCATTGCAGCACGATACAAGGCCCTCACCTCACAATGTAATTATGTTATAAATATATATTATCCCAACATAAACTACAACGACTTTTCGTGACAATTGATCATTTTTGCATGCTTACTTTTGCAAAAACAAAACAGAAGCCAGATATTCCCGGCTTCTGTTTTGTTTTATCTTAAGTTTACCGCTCGCAACAATGCCTTAAGCGTTTGTGCGCCTATTCCCACTCAATCGTACTGGGCGGTTTACTGGTTATATCGTATACTATGCGGTTGACGCCTTTGACTTCGTTGACTATGCGCCGTGATATCTTATCGAGTACTTCGTACGGAAGGCGCACCCAGTCGGCGGTCATGCCGTCGGCGCTTTCCACCACGCGTATGCCTACTGTATAGTCGTAAGTGCGCTCGTCGCCCATCACGCCGACGCTCCTCATAGCCGGCAGTATCGCGAAAGACTGCCATACTTTCTGGTACAGGCCGGCTGCTTTTATCTCCTCATATACCACCTCGTCGGCGTTGCGCAAGATATCTAAGCGCTCTTTAGTTATCTCGCCGATGACGCGTATGGCAAGGCCGGGGCCGGGGAAGGGCTGCCTGGTCACGACGTGTTCCGGCAGGCCAAGCTCTTTGCCAAGGACGCGCACCTCGTCTTTAAACAGTTCGCGCAAAGGCTCGAGCAGTTTGAATTTCATATCTTCCGGCAGGCCGCCTACATTGTGGTGGCTTTTTATCACGGCGGCGGTCGCCGTGCCGCTTTCTATCACGTCGGGGTAAAGAGTGCCCTGTACCAAAAAGTCTATCTCACCAAGTTTAGCGGACTCGGCTTCAAAGACACGGATAAACTCTTCGCCGATGGACTTTCTCTTTACCTCCGGGTCGGTCACGCCTCGTACTTTTTCCATAAAGCGCTCGGTCGCATCCACATAGACCAGGTTCATACCCAGCTCATCGCGGAATACTTTGACCACCTGCTCGGGTTCGCCTTTTCGCATAAAACCGTGGTTGACAAATACGCAGGTCAGCTGGTCGCCTATCGCCTCATGCACCAGCCGCGCCGCCACCGAAGAGTCCACGCCGCCGGAAAGGGCGCACAGTACGTGTTTTTGCCCCACCTGCTCTTTTATGCCGGCAATAGTACTTTCTATGAAAGAGCCCATATCCCAGTCGCCGGAAAGCTTGCAAATGTTGAAAAGAAAGTTCCTTATAAGCTCCGTTCCTTTTTCCGAGTGCACCACTTCCGGGTGGAACTGCACCGCGTAAAGCTTTTTCCCGGCGTCCGCCATAGCGGCAAAAGGAGCGTTTTTAGTAGAAGCAAGGTTCTTAAAGCTGGGCGGTATCTTGGTCACCAGGTCGCCGTGGCTCATCCATACCTTAAGGTCTGTCGGCAGTTCAAAGAACAGCCCCAGGTCCTCATGCACCACCAGGTCGGTACTGCCGTATTCGGAAGCTTCCGAGGACTTCACCTCGCCGCCCAGAGTGTGCGCCATCAGCTGCATACCGTAACATATGCCCAAAACAGGTATGCCGAGGTCAAATATCTTTTCGTCGCAACGCGGCGCCTTTTCGCCATATACGCTGTTCGGCCCGCCGGAAAACACTATGCCGCGCGGCGCCAGCTCTTTTATGCGCTCGGCGCTGATATTATACGGGTGTATCTCGCAGTATACCTTCTCTTCCCGTATCCTCCTGGCGATCAGCTGGCTGTACTGCCCGCCGAAATCCAACACCAGGACGAGTTCGTGCTTTATTGTTTGCATTAAAAATCCTCCCCGAATATTTCACATAATTTAAATAAACAGCTTACCTGTCTCTTTGGCCGCCAAACTTTCCCCGCCGGCCAGCAGCATCTGATAGACGCGGCTGATGGTCAGAGAAGAAAAAACAAAATTGCGGAACTGGTTGAAATCCCTCCCCGCCAAAGCGGACTGGGCAAAACCGTATTCATTCACGGCAAGCCCCTGTAAGAACTCCACCGACCGCCTGGCCATAGGCACATTATACACCACCGAATGGTCGGCAAGATAACACAGCCAGTACTCGCCTTTGCCGGTCTCCAGCGCGATTTCACCTTTTTTGTCCAGTAGGCCGTATTTCACCGGGTCGATATCGGCCACCATAGCCGCAGCCTGCAAAAATCCAGCTATCACGGCGCGGCCTTTTTTACTGTCCGGCTTCACATGCGTAGCCGCCTGGGCAAAGACCGGGCCGGGCGGAATGCCGCGCCACATGCTCTCGGCCAGACCGTAGATATGGTGCGCGCCGGTATCCGCTATATTGTACTGCGCCATACAGCTGCCGTCAGGCAGCCACTGCAACACCCACGCTTTGGCCAGGTCGTGTACCGCCTGGGCAAAGACTATGATATCCGTATCGTAAGCAAAACCGTACATTTCCCGGTACTGCTCCGCCACGCCTAAAGCCACGCGCAGGTTGCCCTCCACATGCAGCGCCAGGCCGCCGGGATGGGCGTGATGGCCGTAATAATTGCTGCCGCTGGCCACCCATACCGGCGGCGGCGCTTGGGCGTAAGCCTCGATGTCCGGCATGAACTCTTCTACTGTCACCCTGCCGTCCAAAAGACAGGCGTCTACCAGCTTGGCATGCAGCTTTTTACGGGCCGCCTTTTTTTCATATAACTGCATGAAACCGGGCGCACAGGTATGCAGCATCGCCAGCGCCTCTTCTTTCAGGTAGCCGCCTTGCATGCCTTCCACCGCAGACAATATATAACTGTAGGCCTTGCCCGTATAAACAGAACGCGCCGCCATGTCGCGCGGCGACAAGGCAAAGATATCCGCCAGCGCCAAAGGTGCCGGCAAAGATTTATTAAGCATTTTTTACACCCAAATAAAATTTAACGGTTTTTATAATGATATCATATATTTTTATCTTTTTGCTGTGAAAATTCTCGCCTCAAAAACTTACGGCAAAGTAACTTTGTGTCTGGAGCAGCCAGAAGAACAGAGCGCCCAGAGCGATGCTCAAGGCCAGCGATTTTGTTTTCACGGCCACGACGAAAACCCCCAGCGAAGCCAGAAGGTAGATATTGTTGGCAGCCAGGTTGAGCCCTTCCTGGCGCACGAACACTTCAGAAAAAATCAGTGCGCCAAAAATACTGGCCGGCACATATTTCAGCCACAACTGGAACCACTCCGGCAGACTCAGGCGCGACAGCAGCACCAGCGGCAAAAAGCGCGGCAGGTAAGTAACAAGCCCCATCAGGACGATGGTCAGCCATATCTCGCTATGCGTCATCGCTCGCCCCTCCCCTGCGCCCGGTACTCAAAAAACGCGGCCAAAGCGGCGGCGGCTACAGCAGCCAGCACCACATGCAGGCGGTAGCCGATAAACAAAGACAGCGCCACGGCCAAAACACCTGCCAGCATCCCGGCCAGCAGCATCTTTCGTTCATCAAGATAAAAAGACCACAAGCCTATGAACATGGAAGTCAAGGCATAGCCGACCAGTTGCGTATCGACGGCTATAAGCTCGCTGCCGAGGTACCCGGCCACATTGCTCAGCAGCCAGGTGCTGTGGGCTATCACATTTAGGCGCACGGCCTCGCCCGGCGACCAGTCCCCTTTTTCAAAAGCCGACAGGTTCATGGCAAAACTCTCGTCGGTTATCTCGTAACCGTAAAAAGCCAAAAAGAGCGGCGACTTTCCTTTCAAATAGCGCACCAGAGTAGAACTGAATAAAAAATGGCGCAAATTGACCACAAAGATAGTCAGCACTATAGAAATGACAGACGCCGACTGCATGATCATAGCCATACTGATAAACTGGCCGCTGCCGGCATAAAGTATCAGGCACATGCCCGCTACTTCCCAGAGGCCCAGGCCAACTTTTTGCGCGAACATACCGCAGGCCAGCCCCATCGGCAGGTAGCCGAGGCAGACCGGCCAGGCCACTTTTAGTACTTTTATGTTAAAAAGATTTGACATGTAAATTGCTCCAAGATTTAAGTAAATTCATATAAACAAGTATACAAATAAATTGTTTTTATCGCAAGGCATTCTATTAATTTACATATACTTAAAATATATGCATTTTAAATCTCATTTTTGTATATTAATAGAATTTTGTATACATTAAATTTAAAATATTGCATTTTATCAGAATATGGTTTACAATGTTTTTGCGCAAATAAATTTTTATGCGGAAATATTCATATTAAAATGCATAAAAGGAGAGTGGCAAAAATGCTGACAAAAGACGAACGCTACCCGTCAGGTTGTTCTATAGCAGGTTTTATCAACAAGGACGGCCGGCGCGAAAGCGGCAAACGTATAACAGATTGCATAGAAAATATGCACGAGCGTTCCAACGGCCTGGGCGGCGGCTTTGCCGCCTACGGCATATACCCGGAATACAAAGAACATTATGCATTGCACCTGTTTTTTAACGACCGGCAAGCACAAAGGAATACCGAAGACTACCTGCACCGGCACGCCGACATCTACAAAAGCGAATTTATACCCACCAGACGAGTAGACCAAATCATCAACCCGCCTATCCTCTGGCGCTATTTCGTCGTCCCCCACCGGCCGAAAAAAGAAGGGATAAGCGAAGAAGAGTACCTTTCGGAAACCATCATCCATATAAATACCAAAATCGACGGCGCCTTTGTCGCCTCCAGCGGCAAAAACATGGGCGTATTCAAGGCCGTCGGTTACCCCGAAGACGTGGCCCGCTTTTATGACCTTGAACAGTACGAAGGCTACATGTGGACGGCGCACGGCCGCTTCCCTACCAACACTCCCGGCTGGTGGGGCGGCGCGCACCCTTTTGGCCTGCTCGACTGGACGGTAGTGCATAACGGCGAGATATCGTCTTACGGCGCCAACTACCGTTACCTCGAAAGCAAAGGCTACCCCTGCATGCTGATGACTGACACCGAGGTCATACTCTATGCCTGGGACTACCTGGTACGCCGCCACAAGCTGCCCTACGAGATAGCAGCCGGCGTCCTTGCCGCGCCGTTTTGGCACGAACTTGACGGCATGGCCGACGACGAGCACGAAGTGCTGGGCAGCGCCCGCATCGTCTATGAGAGCCTGCTGCTCAACGGCCCCTTCTCCATCCTGGTCACCCGCACCGGCACGCTCATCGGCCTGACCGACCGCATCAAACTGCGCCCCATGGTAGCGGCGGAAAAAGGAGATACCCTTTATATCGCGACCGAAGAAGCCGCCCTGCGCGTCATCTGCCCGCAGCCCGAACACATCTGGACGCCCGGCGCCAGCGAACTGGTCATCGGCCGCCTGAAAGAAGGTGTAGTGGCATGAAACATCAACTGTTGCCGGAATTCCACATTGATATAAATGAAAACTGCATACAATGCAAAAAATGCGTGGCGGAATGCTGTTTTGAAGCGCTAAGTTTCAAAAATGGTAAAATAACCGGCAGCGACCGCGCCTGCGTGGCCTGCCACCGCTGCACCAGCATCTGCCCCACCGCTGCCATCAGCGTGGGTAAACACCCCTCCTCTTTTCGCGAAAACCCTTACTGGCAGCCGCATTACATCAGCGGTATCTGCAAGCAGGCCAACACCGGCGCCAAACTGCTCGGCTCCTGCGGCTGCGATAAGCCTTACCCTGTCTACTTCGACCACCTGCTGCTTGACGCCTGCCAGGTGACCAATCCTTCGCTCGACCCTTTGCGCGAGCCGATGGAGATACGCACCCACCTCGGGCAAAGGCCGGAAAGCATCAAACTGGAAGAAAAGCCTGGCGGCGGCTACAAACTAGCGGAAAAATTGCCGCCGCGCATCCATCTTGATACCCCCATCATGTTCGCCGCCATGAGCTACGGCGCTATCAGCCTCAACGCCCACCGGGCGCTGGCCAAAGCCGCCGCCCAGTGCGGCACTTTGATGAACGTCGGCGAGGGGGGCCTCCATAAAGACCTTTATCCTTATGGCAAAAATATCGTCGTACAATGCGCCTCCGGTCGTTTCGGCGTCAGCCTCGACATGCTGGAGACAAGCGCCTTCATCGAAATTAAAATCGGCCAAGGCGCCAAACCGGGCATCGGCGGCCATGTACCGGGTGAAAAGGTGGACGAGAACGTATCCGCCACCCGCATGATCCCGGTCGGCACGGACGCGCTGTCGCCCGCCCCGCACCACGACATATATTCTATCGAAGACCTGCGCCAGCTCATCTTTGCTCTTAAAGAAGCGACCAACTACGAAAAACCCGTAGCAGTCAAAGTATCCGCCGTGCACAACATCGCCCCTATCGTAGTCGGCTCGGTACGGGCCGGGGCGGACATCATCGCCATCGACGGCCTGCGCGGCTCGACCGGCGCCGCGCCTACCATGATAAAAAACAATGTCGGCATCCCTATAGAGATAGCCATTGCTACAGTGGACGAGCGGCTGCGCAAGGAAAACATCCGCCACCGCGCTTCCATCGTCGCCGCCGGCGGCATCAGAAACAGCGCCGACACTTTAAAAGCTATCGCGCTTGGCGCGGACGCCGTATACATAGGACAGGCCGCCCTCATCGCCATGGGCTGCCGCATCTGCCAGCAATGCCACACCGGAAAATGCGCCTGGGGCATTGCCACGCAACGGCCGGAGCTCACCTCACGCCTCGACCCGGACGAAACCGCGCAGTTTTTGTCCAACCTGGTACGCGGCTGGAGCCTCGAGATAAAAGAAATGCTCGGCGCCATGGGCGTCAACGCCCTAGAATCCGTCCGCGGCAGCCGTGAACGCCTGCGCGGCATCGGCCTTACGCAGAACGAACTGGAAATACTCGGCGTCAAGCCGGCGGGGAGGTAAATGATATGAAAAAAGTGACTATAGACGCCAGCGGCCTCTCCTATCACGACCTCAACCAACTGATCAAAAACGCCGCAAAGGGCGGCGCGGACGACATAGAAGTGGCCAACCTCAGCGGCCAGCGTTATATCGGCAGCGGCATCAAAAAAGAAGTCGCCCTCAAACTGCACGGCACGCCTGGCTCAGATCTCGCCGCCTTCAATTACGGCCCGCGCATCGAAGTGTTCGGCTGCGGGCAAGAAGCGGTGGGCAACACCATGAACAGCGGCGATATCACCATCCACGGCCACTGCAACGACGTGCTTGGCATATCCATGCGCGGCGGCAGTATTTTCGTGCGCGACTACGCCGGCTACCGCGTCGGCCTGCACATGAAAGAATACCAGGACATCGTCCCGACCATCGTCATCGGCGGCCCGGTCGGCCACTTTCTCGGCGAATATATGGCCGGCGGCGTCATTCTCGTCCTTGGCCTCAATTCGCGCAACGGCGGCTCGCCTATCGCCGGTAATTTCATAGGTACCGGCATGCACGGCGGCGTCATTTACCTGAGGGGCGAAGTACAGCCAGGCCAACTAGGCAAAGAAGTCAGCGTCACACCCATGGAAGAAGCCGACCGGCAAACCGTGCGCCAGCTAGTCAGCCAATACTGCCAGCGCTTTGGCGACAACGAAACAGAAATACTGGCCGCGGAATTCACCAAACTCAAGCCGATATCCTCACGCCCCTACGGGCAACTCTACGTATCGTAAAAAACATTATACGGCTTACCAAAAGGTATGCCGACAAAACGTTTTATGTTATAATTTAGGCAAATACAGAAAGGAGGTAGAGAGCAAGCCAAAAAAATCGAAAAGAGGTGTCAGATATGTCCGGCTGCACAAAAGGCGGCCCTGGCGAATATAGCAGCCTCAGCGACAGCAAGGCCTACAAACCCGCGGACTTGAAACTACCCGTCCGCCACGACAACGCCGACAGCATAGCAAACAAGTCGGATAACCTTAAAATACAGGCCAGACGTAGCGTAGCAAAAGCAAAAGAAGCTGTGTCCGACGCCTTCAAAGAAGTCAAGGAAAAAGCTGATAAACATACTTAACACCAGCCCTATAAGGGCATGTTACCGTCCTATGCCTAAAGTCATTCTGAAAGATTTGCCAACCGCACCACATTTTCTGGCAGCCCCTGCATAAGGGGCTGCTATTTTCGTTACACAAGAAAAAAGACAAAGGGCAATCCCTTGTCTTTTACCCTACTTCTTATTCTTCAAAATCCCATACCGCTGCATCTTGTTGCGCAGCGTCGTCCTGGTTATGCCCAGCTCGTCCGCCGCCCGGGAAATATTGTAGTTATACTTTTCCAGGCAGTCCATTATCGCCTTGCGCTCGCTCTCCTCCAGCGTCCAGGCTATCGGCTCGTCGCTCCTACTGCTCTTTATCTCGTCCGGCAGGTCGCAAACCTCTATAGAACTCTTTTGCGACAATATTATTATCCGCTCTATCGTGTTCTTCAGCTCACGCACATTGCCCAGCCACTCGTAATTTACCAAAAGCTGCATCGCGTCTTCTTCGACGCCGGTTATCGGCGACTCTATACGCTCTTTATAAAAGCGGAGAAAATAATCCACCAGCGGCCTTATATCCTCCCGCCGCTCGCGCAGCGGCGGCAACCGCACCGGGATGATATTCAGCCGGAAAAACAGGTCCATCCTAAAAGCCCCCCTGGCCATCTGGGCCTGCAAATCCTTATTGGTCGCCGCTATCACCAGCGCGTCAAAATCCAGCTCCTCTGTCCCGCCCACCTTGCGGTACTTCTTGCTCTCCAAAACGCGCAGCAGCTTGGCCTGCAGCTCCAGATCCATATCGCCGACCTCGTCCAGGAACAGTATCCCGTTATGCGCCTTATCCAGCAGCCCGGCCTTGTCCTGCTTGGCCTCGCTGAACGCCCCCTTCTCGTAGCCAAACAGCTCGCTCTCCTGCAAGGTTTTAGGTATCGCCGCGCAGTTTAGCGCCACAAAATTCTTGCCCGCGCCAAAACTCTTCCATATATAATTGGCCACCACTTCCTTGCCCGTACCGCTCTCGCCCTGGATGAGGATATTGGTATTATGCCGGCTCTTAGCTATTTGCGCCACCGTATCCTTGATAAACCCCACAGCTTTACTTGATCCGGTAAAAGGGTTCGTCCCCTCGTCAAAAGTGCTGATAGGCGCGCGTTTTTTTATAAAACTCAACGCCTCGGCGATAGACGCCGACACCTCTTTTAAAGAAAACGGCTTGGTAAAATAATCATACGCCCCCAGCTTCATCGCCTTGACCGCCAATTTCGCCTCATTCATGAAAGTTATCATGATGACCACCGTCTTTATCTTGGCCTCATTTACCTTATTTAAAACATCCAGGCCGCTGATGCCCGGCAGCTGGATATCCACTATCGCCAGGTCGATATCGCCGCCGCGCAGCGCCTCCATCCCCTTCTCGCCCGACTCGGCCGCAAGCACCTCTACCCCCTCCAGCTTCGAGAGCTGTATCCTGAGCGAATGCCTTATGCTCATCTCGTCGTCTATTATCAGTATCTTCACCCTATCACCCTTTCCGCCTCAAAGCGGCAGCGAAATTATAAAGCAACTGCCCCCGCCCGGGCGGCTCTCCACACTTATGCCACCCCCGTGGTCGCGTATTATCTTATAAGCTATCGACAGCCCGAGGCCTGTCCCCGCCTCTTTGGTCGAATAAAACAAGTCGAAGATCTTCTCCCTGTCCTCTTCCGGTATCCCCTCGCCGTCGTCGGCAAACGCCACCAATATCCGCTCGTCCTTCTGGCATATCCCGATGCTTATCTCCCCGTCCCTTTCTATCGCCTGCACCGAATTGCTCAAAATATTGATAAACGCCTGCTTTATCCCGCGCCGGTCCACCCTGGCGAACGGGTGCGGCATCTGGCAATCGAACACCACCCTGATATTCTTTTTCTCTATCTCCGCCTTCAATATCGCCAATATCTCATAAATAATCTGCTGCACATTGGACACCGCGTAAATAGGCGAATTCTGCCCGGCAAAATGCAGGTAATTTATCACTATCTCATTAAGGTCTTTTATCTCCTTGCTTACCAGTGCTATTATCTCCGCCCGCTCCGCCTCGTCCGCCTCCTCATAAGCCTCCAGGAGGTTCGCCAGCCCGGCCAGCGGGTTGCCTATCTCATGGATGACCGACGAAGTGAACCTCCCCAGCGTGCTTATCCGGTCGTCGCGCTTCAAGCGCTCTTCCATCACCCGCTCATTCTCCACATTTTTAAAGAAAAACACAAAACCGTTCTGGCTGCCGTCCGCATCGCGCAGAGCGGAAATATTCACCAGACAGCGTATCCGCTTGCCATTGCTGCGGCATATCCGCTGCTCAAAGTCGCTCACATTCCTCCCCGTCTCGGTTATCTCATCGATAACCCGCGGAAAATCCACATCCAGCGCCTGGTATAACAAATCCACCGGCTCGCCCAAAAACCGGCCTTTCGCATAGCCCGTGATATTCTCCAAAGCATTGTTGAAAATTATCACCCGCCCCTCCCGGCTGGCCACCAGTATGCCGCTGCCCGCGCTCATGATGATATTGTTCAAAAACTGCTGCAAACGGCTCTCGCGCAGTAGCGCCCCCTCCAGTTGCACCATCTTGTCGTCCAGCCGGCCGGCCATCTCCTTAAACGCCCTGTACAAATCCCCTATCTCGTTTTGGTATTCATCCTTAAAATCGCTGTTGTCAAACTCGCCCCGACCCAGCCTCTCCACACTGCTCACCAGCTTCTTCACCGGCTCGGTTATCCGCCGCACCAACAGCAAACCTATAACAAGGCCCACCCCCAAAGTACCGAAAATCATGCCGCGCAGGCGGTCGGTCAGGGCGTACACCTCCTCGAGGATCACATCCTCGCTCTGCTCGAGCATGATCATCCAGCCAAGATTGCCCACATAAGTTATCACATCATAATACACCTTGCCGCCGCGCGTCATAATGCCCGCGCCCTCCGCTTTCTCCGCCAAAAGCGTGTACAGGCCGGTACTGCGGCCGTTCATCTTGACCGCAAAATCCTCCACCAGCACCACCTCATTGCTCAGGTTGCGCTCCGGGTCGGCCATCAGCGCCCCCGCCGCGTCCACTATGCGTATGCCGCCGTTGAAAGGCTTCTTATTGTCCCGCGCTACCCGGTGTATATTGCTTAAAGATATCCCCGCGCCCAAAACCCCTATCACCTTTCTATCCTCGTCCAGCACCGGCGCCGCCACCACAAAATGCGGCACTTTCAGCACCCGGCTCGTGTACATGCGGCTCACATACACCTCGCCCGTCGCCATCACATGCTGGAAATAATCGCGGTCGGTATAAGTATAATTCGCCTGCGCCTGCGGGTTGGCCGGGTTGGAATAAAGTAGCCGCCCGCTTTGGTCATGGAAAAACACCAAATCAAACTGCGCGTAATTCTCATACAACCGGTCTATCTCATAACGAAGCCTCTCCATATCGCGCGGGTTTTTATTTATCTCGCGCGTCGAAGCCCGCATCACCCGTACCGCATCCTCCATATAAAGAGACAGCTTGTCGCCAATAGCCCCCGCTATAACCAGGTTCTTGTCCAGCGCCTCGTTCATCGCGTGGTTTCTCACGATATTCGTGATAACCACCGCGTTCAAAATATTCACCGACAACACAAATACTATTATCACCGCCGGTATCATAAACTTAAAACTGCGTATCCGCATGCCCTACCGCCTTTTGACCCGCCGCCGCGCCGGGCGGCCTTTATTACACCTTTATTTTAACATAGCCCCGTAAGGGCGGGCAATGAAAGCACTCCAATGACATAACAGCCTCTGCCCCCGTAGGGGCTGGCGCCCCTCTCAGGCGAGATGCTCTCGCCCATCCGAGGACTAGCCCCGACAGCCCGCAAAACACAAATAATTTTGCCGCAAAAACACACCAACCCCGTGCTCATCTTCGCCCCGCTAGTCCTTGGGAAGGAATGCACAGCATTCCAGAAAGGAGCGTCCCGCAATACTTATCTTATAAAAAATGCCCGGGAATAAATTCCCGGGCGCTTTACTTGCCACTTAGCCTGCCATGTTATAGTATCCTATAAACCCAAGCACAGCGGCAAACAGCACATTGCCTATCTCCAGCATGATAAGCTGCAAGAACAGCTTCTCCTTATCCATATTGTCAGTAGCCGCCGCCAAAGACAGCGCCCCCAGCGTGGAAAACGGGCTGTATGTGACCGCGTGCGCCCCTACCACTATCGCCGCCACGATGGCCGCCGCCGGCACCGAGCCCATATTCTGCGCGATGCCCGCCGCCGTAGGTATCAGCGTCGGCATAACCACGCCCGAGGCGCTCGACACCGTCGACATCAAACCCGCGATAGTCGCCATGATGCCAGTCGACAGCCCGGGCGTCATGATCGACGACAAAAACTTTATCAAAGCCGTGATACCGCCGGCCTTCGAGATGACATTTATCAGCACGGCCACGCCGCTGATGAGCAGCAGCGTATCCCAGGCCGTATTGGCTATAGCCTCCTTCTGCCGCTGCGGATTGAACAGCAAAAGCGCCGCGCCGCCGGCAAACCCCGTCAAGCCGATATCTGTTTTAAAGACCAGTATCCCCAGCACCACCAGCGTGACCACGGCCATAGTCGCCTTCTGCTCCTGGTTGAACGCCACATCCACCCCATTCGTCCCACCCTTGCCCGAAAGCCTGAGCCCGCCAAACGCCAGGTAAAAAGCTATCCCCTGCAAAGTCGATGCTATCGCCACAGACAGGAAAATCGGCGTATAGTTAGTCACCCCGATACTTGCCGATAAATTGTCCGCGATGATACCAGACGGCGACAGGGGCGACAGCCCCCCGGCTAAGCTGCCGGACACCACCATGCAGGCCATGAGGATCGGCCGTATATTTTCCCGCTCCGCGATACTCATCGCCACCGGCGCCATCAAAGCCGTCATAACTATCGGGCCGGGGCCGATAGCCGATGTGATCGCGCACACGATAAAAAAGATTATCGGCAAAAGCTTTACATTGCCTTTCGCCAGCCCGGCCACCTTCTCCGCCAGAATGTTGAGCGTGCCGTTGACCTTGGCTATGGCAAACAAAAAAGTCATGCCCATCAATGTAATAAATAATGAGGTCGGAAAACCGGCTATAACAGCCTTAACAGGCATACCTACTATATAAACGCCCACAATGAACGCAAAAAACAGCGATACCACACCGGTATTCACCTTGCGCCTAAAACCGATGAAAATAGCCAAAACCAGTACCAATAAGGTAAAAACCTGCATTGTCATTGCTAATCCCCCTTAAATTACGCCGCCTCCGGCCACTTCATACTATCCGGGGCGGCTAGTCCGCCCCGGTAAATAGCGCGCCTTGATCGGCAAGATTTTTTATAGCAGAGCAAAAAACAAACCCCATACCCCTTAAATCGCCCCCTCGGCAGCCAGCGCCTTGATATCCGCTTCGCTGCAGCCAAGCTCTTTAAGCACCCTTTCGGTATCCGCGCCCAGCACCGGCGCCGCTTTTTCCACATAGCCCGGCGTTTTCGACAGCTTTATCGGTATCCCTGGCAGCTTCATCGCCCCGGCCACCGGGTGCGCCACTTCTACTACCATCTCGCGCGCCAGTATCTGCGGGTCGTTCGCCACCTTGTCGATGGTATTTATCGGCGTGAAAGGTATCGCATTCTCGTCAAACAGCCTGCTCCACTCGGCCGACGTCTTTTTCACCATCATTTCGTCCACCAGCGGCTTTATTTCCTTATGGTTGGCCGTCCGCAGATCGTTTGTCACAAACCGCGGGTCTTCTATCAGCTCCGGCCGCCCGCCCAGCTTGCAAAAACTCGACCACAGGTTATTGTTGCCGATAGCCACCACCAGGTAGACCCCGTCCGCGCACCTGAAACCCTCAAACGGCGTCACCGACGGGTGCCGGTTGCCCACCGGCTGGGGCGCCTTGCCTGTAGCGAAATAACGCGCCAAAGCGTTCTCCAGCACCGCCACCTGGCAGTCCAGCATGGCCACATCCACAAACTGCCCCTCGCCCGTCTTATTGCGGTGGTGCAGCGCCGTCAATATGCCCACAGCCGTGAACACGCCCGCGAACACGTCGCCGATAGACGCGCCCACCCGCGTTGGCTCGCCCCCTTCCGTCGCCGAAGTGATGCTCATGATGCCGCCCATCGCCTGCACGATAGAATCATACGCCGGCCGCTTGGAATAAGGCCCGCTGTGCCCAAAGCCCGAACAGGCCGCGTAAATGATATCCGGCTTGACCTTCGCCACCGCCTCATAACCAAACCCCAGCTTATCCATAGTGCCCGGCTTGAAATTCTCCACCAGCACGTCCGCCTTTTCTATAAGCTGCCACAGCACCTTCTTGCCGCCCTCTTTTTTCATATCGAGCGTGATGCCTTCCTTATTGCGGTTGATGCTCATGAAATAACCGCTCTCGCCGTTGGTATAAGGGCCAAACCCGCGCGAATCGTCGCCCGTCCCCGGCATCTCCACATGGATGACCCGCGCGCCGAAATCCGCCAGCAGCATCGCCGCGAACGGCCCGGACAGCACCCGCGTCAAATCCACCACCACCAGATCGCCCAAAGCCTTTGCCATCAAAACAACCCCCTTTGCCAATAGTAATTTGCAAATAATATCGCAAATACCGTGCCAACCCTAGCTATCCAGCCAAAAGGCAAAAACACACCGCTTCGCTTATATAAATTAAAAAACACTTAAAAAACAAATAAAATTAGTGGTCAATATATGGCCATTTCACCCCGCCAACCAGTCAAATATTGACCACTCCTTGAAAAAACCTTTTAAAAACCTATCCGCTGCATAAACGACAAAAAAACCTGCGCCATTTTTCCCGCTGCGAATAGTCTTTTTTGCATTTTCAAATTTAAATACTTTCGCCACCGAAGAACAATCAGCCTCCATGAAATAAATAATCTCCGTCAGCCACCCCCTGCCAAAATGGCCCAGGAAATGCAGGAATCCGTAGTCATCTTCAAAGCATAAAAAAACAAACCCCCTGCCCGCTAAAAGCGGGCAGGGGCTGTTTATCCGTAACACTTTTCCCATTCGTCGATAAATTTCTCCCACAGGCCGGGCAGCAGGCGGCGCACAGCCATCGTCTGCGCCCGTTCGCTCCCGGCAAACATGCCGGCCTGGTAAGCTAAAACATTGTCGGTCTGCTTTTTCAAAGCTATGCTTCTAGCCAGCTCTTCATTGATATAATTGTCATGCAAAACGCCCAAAGCATCCTGCAAACGCTTAAGGTGGCGCAATACCTTGCTGTCGTCGCCATAGGCCTGACCGGAAATACTCTGCAGCACGTAGCGGATCGCTTTGGCTTTTATCCTAACTTCATGCGCTTTTTCGTCATTAGCAAAGTCGGGGTGCTCTCTGACCAGCTTGGTCATTTTTTTATACCAGCGCCAGATCCTGCGGTCTATCACTTTTTCCAGCAACAGGTCTTCCTGGTCTTCTTTCACCGGATCGGACAATATCCACAGCATGAACTCCAACAAAAAAGGCGTAAAATTCTTCAGTTTGAACACCGGCTCAATCTTTTCTATCTCGCTGCCCCGCTCCTTGCGCATGAAAGACATCAGCCCGTCATTGTCGCGGTTGTATCTTCTGCGCTGGCTGCCCGTACGCCGCCAGTTGCTCAAAGCGACGTCCAGTTCACGGGAACGGGCCAGTTTTATCGTCAAAGAACGCAGCTTTTCCTGCCACTTGCCGGCCTCGGCCACAAGCACTTCATCCAGCACGGTCATCATCGCCCTAAGTTTTCTGATCTCCACCCTGAGCCTTCTCAGGGGCAGGCGCTCGTCCGGCCGCAGGACAAATTCCCCACCGGCCTGGCTAATGCCGCACAGATGCCACCACATGAGGTCATATAAGGCGTCGCCCACTCTTTGCGGGGCAAAACTCTTCATATGGGCGCGCCCGAACTCTATGCCGCTGGAAAGGTCGGCCGCCCGCTGCTCATGGGTACGGCTCTCAAGGATTATGTCATACTTTTTCGCCAGCTTCACAGCCAGTTTTATACAGTCGATATGACGGCCGGAAAAACGGCTGATGTGCATCTCGCAGATTTTGGTCTCCTGCCCGCCCGCCGTCATGATACCCTCATCATAAACTATGCGGATGCGGTTGTTGCCGTTGACCACCAATCCCGCCTGCCGGTACACATTGATATGGCAATCGCCTTTTTCCCCGCCCGCATCAAGCATTATGTCTTCACGCGAATTTTCAAGCGGTACAAAGTCCTTGCCCAAATATTTAATTATAGCGCCCCAGTCGGCGTTTTCTTTAAACAGCAGCACATATTCGCGTATCATAATTTACTCTTCTCTTCCAGCCTGTTTTTTCAGCCGCCCGACTTGAGCGCGGCTTCATTCACACAGGCCGGCATAGGATGGCCTTCCAGCGCGGCTATGATGTTGTCGAGCGTCATCATGGACATGCTGTCGCGCGTCTCCTCCGTCAAAGTGCCTATATGCGGCAGTACCAGGATGTTGTCCAAAGTCAAAAGCGGATGGTCGGCCGGCAGCGGCTCCGGGTCGGTCACATCCATAGCCGCGTAAGCAATGCGCTTTTCTTTCAAAGCTTCATACAGCGCGTCCGTATCCACTATGGCGCCCCGCGCCGCGTTGATAAGGCGGGCGGTTGGCTTCATCAAAGCAAACTCCTTGCGGCTGATCATTTTTTTAGTTTCTGCGGACAGCGGCAGCATGACCAGAATGAAATCGGCCTCTTTCAGCAGTTCCTCCTGCGAAAGGTATACCGCTCCCACCTCGCCGGCGCTGACGGCCGGACGGCGGTTGTGGTAGACTATTTTCATACCGCTGGCCAGAGCCCGTCTGGCTACGGCCATACCGATAGCGCCGAGGCCCAGGATGCCGAGGGTCTTGCCGTAAAGGTCTACGCCCATGCCAAAAGTCCTGTGGCGGCCCCATTCGCCGCTTTTAACATGCAGCCAGGCGGCTGGCAGATAGCGCGCGCTGCACAGGATGAGGCCGTAAGCGATATCCGCCGTTGCTTCGGTCACCGCGCCCGGCGTATTGCCTACTTTTATGCCGCGCGCCGTACAGGCGGCTATGTCTATATTGTCGTAACCGACCGATACTTGCGCCACCACCTTGAGGTTAGGCGCTTTGTCGAGCAACGCCGCGTCTATTTTCACATTGCCAAGAGAATAGAGCGCGTCGGCGTTTTTCAATATATCCGCCCATTCTTCCGGCGTGGTGTCCTTGTTTTTTGTTTTAAACTCAAACGCTTTTTCTATCCGCGCCTGCACTACCGGGCGGGCCCGCCCGGTCATAGCCAGTGTGTATCTTTTCATTTTCCCGCCACTCCTATCTTTTCTCCGGTACTATTTCCAACCAGTAGCCGTCCGGATCACTGATAAAATATATGCCCATACCCGGGTTTTCATAGCAAATGCAGTCCATAGCCTTGTGTTTTTCATGCGCCGCCTGGTAGTCGTCGGTGGCAAAAGCCAGGTGGAATTCGTTGTCGCCGAGGTTGTACGGCCGGTCCCAGTCGCGCAGCCAGGTCAACTCCAACAGATGAGGCATACTGCCGTCAGTCAGGTAGACAAGTATGAAGCTGCCGTCAGCCGCTTCCTTACGCCGCGCTTCTGTCAGGCCCAGCGCCTCTTTGTAAAAAGCGAGGCTTTTATCAAGATCCTTCACGTTGATGTTATTGTGTACCATTTTAAAATTCATGACCATGCCCCTTTCAAGTTATTTGATTATGCAAACAGCGGCAGACGTTTTAACTGCCCAGCCAAAATTTCCAAATCAATGATATAAACAATAAGAAAAGCGATACTGTCAACACGCGCCGGACAAAATCCGGCCCAATGCGTATGGCCAGCCTGCTGCCCAGCATATTGCCGCATATACTGGCCGCCGACAGTGGCAGCGCTAAAAGGTAACCGACCTTACCGTACCACATGAACACAAAAAGCCCGCTCAGCCCGGCCGACAGGTTGAGCAGCTTGGTAGTGGCCGCGGCGGCCAGCAGCTCAAAACCTAACAGAAAATACAGCGCCAGGACAAAAAAACTGCCTGCTCCCGGCCCGAAAAATCCATCGTAAAAACCTATACTCAAACATACTAGTGGCAGATATACCTTCATATCTTTTTCCGTCATTTCCCTGCTTGCCGAACGCTTGTTGCGCGGCATCAAGGTAGCCAGCATCCCCAAAGGCAAGAGCAGCACTACAATCTTGCCAATAGTGGCGCTGTCAAAAAACAATACCGCCCGCGCGCCCAACATGGCGCCCAGCAGCACTGCCGGCACGCCTACTTTAGCGCTTTTCCAGACTACCAGACCGCTGCGGGTATAGTTACCGAGAGCCGCCGCCATGCCGCAGCTGCTGGCCAGCTTATTCGTCCCCAGCACCAGGTCGGCCGGCACGCCGGTGAGTAAAAAAGCTGGCAGGGTTATCAAACCGCCCCCGCCGGCAATACTGTCGATAAAGCCGCCGGCAAAATAGGCGCCGCACAACAATATAGCCATACCTAAATCTATATCCATAATAGAAAAAACTTACCTGCTACGCGCGGCAAAGCACGCGCGCCCTTTCCAACCTCAGAACTAGGAGAAAAGCGCTCTGATGATAATTATCGCCATAGTAACGCCAGCCGCCAGTTTGCCCAAAAGTCCGAAACAATGGTTGCGGGCGGCCACCCAGGCGACCCGCGCGGCGCGGCTTTTATCCTGTCCCCAAAAATACTCTACAATAAACGCGGTTATGAAAGCCCCGGCCATCGCCCCCAGCAAAGACCCCAGCACCGGCATGGCCGCCGTTCCTAAAAGAGCGCCCAGAGTGGTTCCTATACCGATGAACAACACCGACCACCAGGAAACTTTTTCCTTTTTTATGCCCAAATAACCAACGATAAATTCCCACAATTCACCGGCCAAATAAATGGCCGCCACTATACCCAGCTGCTCCAGGCTGAAAGAAGTAAAATTCACATACCATGCATAGCCCAGCGCCAAAAACAGCATCACGGTGTTGCCGGACAGGCCCAGCATAGTAAGCAGTACACTCAATACCGTCATGGCAGTAAGGGCGATCTTTATTATAAAAGCCATCCGACCCTCCTAACTTACTCGATTGCGCAGCCGGCCTATGCCTTCTATCTCCACTTCTATCACGTCGCCCGGCTTCATGCTGCCCACGCCGGAAGAAGTACCGGTCAAAATGACATCGCCCGGCAATAGTGTCATCACGCGACTCACCGCCTCGATAAGCTGCGGCACTTTGAAAATAAGCTGCCCGGTATCTGAATCCTGCCTGGTCTCACCGTTCAAAAAGGCCTTTATGGAAGCGCCGTCCGGGTGAAAATCCGTCTCAATATGCGGCCCCAGCGGACAGAAAGTATCGAATGACTTGCCCCGCGTCCACTGCCCGTCTTTTTTTTGCAGATCGCGCGCCGTCACGTCGTTGGCGCAGGTATAGCCGAAAATATAGTCTGCGGCGTCTTTGGCCTTTACGTTTTTGGCTTCTTTACTTATCACCACCGCCAGTTCCGCCTCATAGTGGACGTTTTGGCTAAGTGCGGGATATTCTATCTCTTCTTCCGGGCCGATGACCGCGGTCGAAGGTTTGAGGAAAATAAGCGGCTCGGCCGGCAGCTGACTGCCCATCTCCTTGGCATGGTCATGGTAATTGAGGCCTATACAGACCACTTTGCTCGGCTCGCAGGGCGGCAGCAGGCAAACGGAAGAAAGCTCCAGCGGCGCTCCTGACTTGGGAAAATCTTCATAGGGAAGGCCCTCTACAGGCATGACCAGATTGCCCATCACAAAACCGTAGGAAATACTCTCGCCCAACTGGTAACGTATCCATTTCATTTCAGCATCACCTTTTCCCAGAAATTTTTATCTCGCTAAACGCCGGCTAATACTCCCGCAGAAAAGCGGCGCTAAGTTCGAAATAAGTGCGGCTGAGGTTCACCTGGGGCAAAAGCCCCCAACTGAACCAGCCTTCTTTATAGCGAATAAGAGTCTATATTAAGGCCGAGCGCTTTGTTAAGGTCGATGATATCACCGTCACTGGTCCTTATCACAGGCTCTTTGAAAGCATAGTGGCTCCATATGATCTCCGCGCGCCGACCGTCGCCCAAAGTGACCCGGTTGCTCAAAATAAAATCTTTGAGGTACTCCCGGAAGACAAGGCACATATTGGAATCGAACAACTTGCTCCAAAACGGTAACTCATCGATGATCGCCGGCAGTTTTTTCCCTTCCTCTTCCGGCGCGAAGGGATACATGGCATTGTCCACCGCGTTGGCCAAGCCAAGTATGCGGGCATAGACGTGTATCTTTTCCGCCTTGATTTTGAGTGGGTAGCCGCTGCCGTCCATATGCTCGTGGTGGCCGCCCACGGCCAGCAGCACTTCCCGCGGGAAATAACGTTTGTCTTTGAGCATTTCTATGCCCTTCAAGACATGGCCTTGATATATAGCCGTTTCTTCGGCACTAAACACTTTCTTTCTCTTTCTTATCTCTTCAGGCAAGAACAGGCATCCTACATCGTGCAAAAGCGCGCTGACTATCACTATCTTGACGTCTTTTTCCGAAAGCCCCAGTAGTTTTGCCAGCTTGCCGGCCAAGACAGCCGTACGCACAGTATGCGCCGCCAAAGGGTCGGCCTGCATTTTATGTGGGTACAGACAATATCCTACGACCGCCACAGTCTTCGTCACATAATCGTTCAGCCTTACGGCCAAAAGGTTACAGTCGCGCAAGAACAAATCGCGCTCCCGCACATCGCCGCCAAAGAGCTTGTCCACTTCCGCCATTATGCCTACATAGGTATCGAGCGCCTCGACATTGAGTATGCTGCCTATCTTTACTGCTTTACCGGACAAAGCGGTCTCCCGCCCGTCGGAATATAAATGCTTGTCCCCGTTGCCGGACATCATGGAAACGATGTTATCCATGGTGATACCCAAATCAGCTCTAATAGAAACCCGTTTTTCTTTAAGCTTCTCTTTGCTCTGCTCCTCCTCAGCCTGGCGGTCTGCTTTCAGTTGCTCACGCAAAGACTGGTCGGTATCGCTCTCTTCGCGCACCCTGATAAACTCGATGTTCCAGGTACGCAGAATCCCGGCATGGCTTGGCGTTATCTCCATATTCGCTTCTAAAAGGACATTGTGCCTGGCATCCGTGATGCGTTCGGCGGTAATCATCCCAGCCGCTATATCATCGCGCCTAACCCTCTTCATAGCCCAAATCGCCTCCAAAAAATATTAACCTGCCCAATATAACCATACCATTAAAATATTAATATTCTCCTGTAAACGCTCAAATCCTCTTTTCTAACCGGCAAAGATTTATATAAATATCCCCCGGCCTAGCCGGGGGTATTTCTTTAGCGGACATAGCCATTTTCTACTAGCAACGTCTAAATGGGGTATATACGCTCTGCCACACGCGAAAAAGATTTGCGTAATCCATACATATACCTTCACATACCAAACACCCGCTATAATGCCTAGTGTTCCTCTCGCAAACTACTTTTGTATATGATAAGCTATGTTTGTCATTCACATTGGATGACCTCCTTTTGATTTTTACTTGCAGTTGACAGACCGCAAATTTATATTATCAAAAGGAGTTTTAATATTGTTACTCACCGCTGTAAGCTTTTTTGAACCGCACGTCTAACGTGGGGTTTTCTATGCAACAAGAAAGGGTACTGTGAGAGCAATCTTTCTTTCCAAAAATGCTTTCAAAAGATTTCTTTGGTTGTATAATGTCAGCTCTTCGTTATCGTTAATTATTAATTGTTCTTGTGTATTTTTACTCATACATTTTCCCTCGTAATTATCTTCATAATTTTTCTTTTTTGTCATTTAATGCTTTAGCAAGATTACTGCTATTCGGTGTATTAATAATGTAATATTCATTTGCATAATTTATAACTATATCTTCTTTACCGCCTCTATACATAAAAACAACTGCCTCTTTGCCATTTCTCAATTTAAAAAGTCCTGTTTTTAGTTCATTAGTTCCTAAACCATTTATGCGTGTGCTGATTTTCCACTGCCCATCGTCTGTTGTAAAAACTTTAGCACCACTTAGATCAATTGCTTTCTTGTATGAACCTGATTGTATATATAAAATATCCTTATCAATACTATACCCAGAGCCGGCTGAACTAAAGCCTATATACAGAAGCACTAATACTGGAATTATTGGCCCCACCAAAGCCACTTTTGAATTGTTATGCACATAAAAATATATACCCATAACAAATGGAACAACAATAAATATCGCGCCTGTTATGTTAAACAGCGCCGCTTTTATTACCATATCAAAAGTCACTTTAAACTCCATTTAATGCCTCCTTAAATTAATGTTGGTACTGTCAAGTTTTATGCGCAAAAAGAAAAAGGCTTGCATCTCTGCAAACCTTGAGTTTACTTGGTGGAGATAAGCGGGATCGAACCGCTGACCTCTTGAATGCCATTCAAGCGCTCTCCCAGCTGAGCTATACCCCCACGTACTGCGCCGGCTGCTGCCGACGTTTTTTATTATAAGCGATAGGCATGTTTGTTGTCAATGCTTATTTGGTTATTTTAGCATTTCGGCCGACCGCCTCTTAGACCATGTATTTTGCTATTTCCTTGCTATAATTTCTTTTGCCGATATTAATGAATTTTCCCCGTTCGGTTTTTACTACCAGGTCGTCTGTGCCGTGTTTTCCGATATAGAATATGACTGCTTTTTCGCCATTTTTGAGGATGACTTGTTTGCCTTTTAGAGAGTCGCGTATCTGCACGAGCATGGACAGGCAGCTTCTGGCGTCCATCTTTTTAAACATTTCGTCGTCGAGTATCTCCATGACGGCCAGCGGCGCCCGCCGCGGCTGGTAGACCCGGTCGGTGGTGACAGCGTCATAGGTATCGGCGACGGCTATTATTTTGGAAAAGTCATGTATCCTTTCAGCTGTCAGCCCAAAGGGATAGCCGCTGCCGTCGATGCGTTCGTGGTGTTGCAGACAGGATTGTACTACTTCATCGGGCACGCCTTTGATTTGTTTTAGCATATCATAGCCGAGTACTGTATGCTTTTTCATGATTTCAAATTCTTCCGGGGTAAGTTTACCGGGTTTGTTCAATATTTCGAGCGGGATCTGCGCTTTGCCTATGTCATGCAACATGCCTGCCAGCACCAGTATTTGCAGGCGTTCTTCATCCACCTTGAGCCAGCGGCCGATTATCCCGGCCAGGATCCCGACGTTGACCGAGTGCTGGTATGTATAGTCATCACTGCCCCTGAGGTTTTTGACCACATGGACTAGTGTATAGTTTTCCATCAGTCCTTCTACAGTGTCTTTGGTAGTGTCCATCATTTGTTCGAAGGAAATGCTTTTAAATTGCCGTGCTACATCGAACACGTTTTTCACATAGGAAACTGTGCCGACGTACTTTTCGACAACGACTTTCTTTTCTTCCTGAGTATAGTCCTCGAGTTTTCGGCTGGCCAGAGAAAAGTCTACGAGCTTTTCCTCTTCTTCCGACTCGTCCTTACTCTCTTCGAAAAGAAAGATATTTACAGTGAAAATCTCACCGTAGCTAGATATTTGGCGCAAAGCTTCTTCCGTCAGCAGCTCGCCGCTGTTTAAAATGACATGGTTTCTTATAACGACAGGTTCAGCTAACAGCATACCTGGTTTAAGTTCTTCCACCATGAGCCGTTTTGTTGCCACAGACTCACCTCCTTTTTTGCATATGGATTTGATTAGATTTAAATGCACTTTCTAGAATATATTATGTATAGTATATCCTAAAAAGCTCTTTTTTTCTTTACAAATTTTATTCACTATGTAGCCGCGGGCAGTTGCTCGTATACTTTTTCAAAAACATCTACCAGCACAGGGTCAAAGTGCCTGCCTTTGTCGGCAACGATGATTTTCCTGGCTTCTTCTTTGCTCATAGCCTCTTTATAGGGGCGCTTGCTTATGAGTGCGTCATAAACGTCCGCTATGGCCATCAGGCGGGCAACAAAGGGTATCTCTTTTTCTCTGAGCGCTTGCGGATAACCGCTGCCGTCCCATTTTTCATGGTGGTACATAGCTATTTCACGGGCTATATAGAGCATGTCGTCAGATTCTAGTTCTGAGAGGGCATCGTCTAAAAGCTTCGCTCCTTTGGTAGTGTGGGCGCGCATTATGGCCCATTCAGCGTTGCTCAGTTTGCCTGGTTTTAAGAGGACATTGTCAGGAATGGCCACTTTACCGATGTCATGCAGTTGCGAGGCGCGTATGATATTTTTCTTGCGCTCTTCGTCCAGTTTTTGTTCGGCAGCTACTTCTTCCGGTATATTGTTGAGCAAGATGCCGACAAGCTCCTGGGTACGCTCGATATGGTTGCCGGTGGCGCCGTCGCGGTATTCTGTAGCAGTGGCCAACATGCCAACTGTTACTTCTTGCAGCCTGAGGATGGTCGCCGTTTTCTCGTCCACCAGGCGGCTCAGGTGGCGCCGGTAAGCTTGCAGCTCTATGTGCGTTTTTATCCTGGCTAAAACCAATTGCGGCTGCACGGGTTTATGTATGTAGTCAACCGCGCCCATCTCCAGGCACTTTATCTCCCGGTCATAGCCCTGTGTACCGGTGAGGAAAATGACAGGTATCTCCCTGCAATCAGGCCGCGCCTTCAGTTCGGCAAGAAGCTCGAAGCCGTCCATCTCCGGCATTTCGATGTCGAGAATGATAAGGTCGGGTTTTTTGTTATCAAGCATTTTAAGCGCTTGCTTGCCCGAGTTTATGGGTACGGCTTTATATATCTCACCCAATATTTTTTGTAGCAGTTTAAGGTTTGTAATGTCGTCGTCGACAATAAAAACCGTATTTTTGCGGTAATAGTTGTAATCGAGTTTATCGAGCAGGACTTTCACCAATTTGCCGAGGTTTTCTATGCTGCCATTTTCCAGAAGGACAAGAGCGCTTTGGGCAAAACTGCCTATCCGCTCGTCACCCATACTGTCTATTTCCGTTATGACGTCTCTCGCCTTTTCCAATTCACCCAGCAGCAGGGACTGCTGCAAAGCCTGAAAAAGTTGTTTTAGATCATAATGAGCGCTTTCCTGGCTGGAGAGCGCGGGTTTTTCCTCTCGCCGCTCAAACAGGCCGGCCAAATCCCTCTGAAGCTTTTCCAAAGACGTGATAAAATGCGGCATTCTAGCTACGGCCGCGGTATTAGCGTCATTTACCAGGTCTTTTTCTATACCGGCCGCTTCTTGTGAGATGACATTCGCGCCAATATTGGCCAAAGCGCTTTTCATGCCGTGCACTTCTATTTTCAGGCGGTTGTAGTCGCCGTTTTCCTGTACTTCGAGCATGAAAGGTATCTTCTTTTCCAGTTGTTCGCTGCACGCTTTGAGAACAGTGATATAGATGGCCGGATTATTGAGGGTGTGTTTAAGGCCTATGTCAACATCTACCTCTTGAATACCGGACATTACTTTTTTCAGTTCTTCCAGACCGGTTGAAGGCGATAAAGAAAGCGCGGCCGTTGCAACAGCGCCAAACTCAGCTGCCGGTGCAGTCATTTTTTCCTGCGGCAACCATTTTTTTAGCATGGCGCTCAGTTTATTGAGCTCGATGGGCTTACTCAAAAAATCATTCATACCGGCGCTGGTAAATTCCCGCCGCGCTTCGTCAAGGACGTTGGCCGACAAGGCCACGATAGGAACATTAAGGTATTTGCCGCCAAGCTTTCTTATGGCGCGCGCCGCCTCTACACCGGTCATCTCCGGCATCATATGATCCATGAAAATGATGTCGTAGTCGGCTTTGCCGAGAGTTGCCAGGGCCAGTTTGCCGCTGGATGCCGTCTCTACATCGATATTGAACTGTTTCAATAGATACGATGCTACATGGAGATTTACTTCGTTGTCGTCTACTACCAACACACGGGCGTTTTTCGTACAAAATAACAGCGCACGGGTATTTTCTACCGCCTGGTTGGCGCTTTGCGCTCCTTTGTCGTTGAGCATGTCGGCAAGCGATCTTACCTGCAAGGGCTTAAACATGATGATATCGCCGTAGTTTGACGTTAGCGAAGTTACCGCTTCCGGGCTGGTCAATACACCTATTTTCTGGTTTTCTACCCGAGTTATTTTGCGCTCCTGGTCTTTCGGCGAATAGTCTATGATGATATGCGTATATTTCGACAGATCGTATTTCTCACCGCCGCTGCCCGGCTTAGGCAGTACGGCCGAGGCCACGCCCAGTTTTTTCGCCATACAAGATACGTTGTCCGCCAAAAGGGCGTTGTCTGTGCATATGGCCAGTTTGGTCGAATCGGCGTTTAATAGCATAGCCATAGGCTGCTGGACAGCTATGGTCTGCTTAAGCGCAAAGGAAAAGGTGGAACCTTCGCCGTAAATGCTGTCTATGTAGAGCTCTCCGCCCATGAGTTCGACCAGGCGTTTTACTATGGGCAGGCCGAGGCCGGTACCTGGGCAGTCTTTTTTGTCAGCAGCGTCAAAAGGTTGGAAGGCGCGGAAAAGATTGGTCATATCGCTTTGCGCTATGCCCCGCCCGGAGTCTTTTACAGAAAAAACGACCGTTATCTCTTTGTCCGTGCGGCTTTTTATCTCAAGGGATAGCTTTATATAGCCGGAGTCGGTAAATTTTACAGCATTGGACAAAAGGTTGAGCAGGGTTTGCCTGATACGGCCGCCGTCGCCGCACAGCGAGTGCGGGATGAACGGATCGATGTCTACTAAAAATTCCAGATTTTTTTCTGAAGCGCGGAAATTTATTATGTTGATGACATCGGTCAAAATAGATAAAATATCGTAGTCTTTTTCACAGATGTTTAGGTTATTGCTTTCTATCTGGTTAAAGTCCAAAATATCGTTTATTATATCAAGAAGCGAACTTGAGGCTTTTTTGATATTGACGACATGGGCGGCGTCGGTCTGGTTAAGCTGTGACAATAAGAGAAGGTCGGCCATACCTAGTACGGCGTTCATCGGCGTCCTTATCTCATGGCTCATCTTAGCCAGAAAATCGCTTTTGACCTTAGCGGCCGCTTCGGCTTTTTCCTTGGCTTCGGTCAATTCGGTGATGTTGTGCTGCACTACGACAACGCCGAGGCATTCGCCCTGCTGGCCGGTCACCGGCGCTACCAGCATGTTTACGTGTACCCGGGAGCCGTCAGCTTTGAGTATTTTTTCGGTATATTGGGCGTTGCACTGACTGGCTATGACATGTTCAAAGCATTGTGTGATATTGTTTATCCATTTTGGATCCACTATGTCTTCACAGGCAACAGCAAAATCCATGCCATCGAGTTCTGCCGCGCTTTTGCCGAAGAACTCCCTGTTAGCTATGGTGGAGCCAAGGACGTATTTTAAGTCGCGATTGAGGACATAAAAAACATCCGGGCAGTTTTCTAGAAAAAGCCGGTTGTATAAATGCTGCAATTCCCGTTCGCGTTCGTTTTGGTCGCGCAGTTGCTCGGCCTGCTCAAAAGCAATGGAAAGATGGCGGAAATCCGCCTGCATACGCTTTAGTTTGCGCTGTAAAATGGTATTTTCTTGTTGCGCCTTTTTGATTTCTTCCATTGTTAGGCGGCTCCTTAAATTAAGGTTGTTTTTTATTTTACCATATTTCTTATATAAAATTACACAGCAAAATGCAGAAAATCTAATATGGGAAAGCAGATAATTTTTATTAATTAGTATTGATTAATTTTATATTTTACCATTTATATTGTAAAAATTCAAAACTTTTTAAAAAACGGCCAAATAAATAGATAAAAAAATAGCCACCGTATGTAGTGGCTATTTTTATCTTAGAATCTACGTGTAAAAAACTTATTGTCTTCAATAAGGCTGTCGGTCGTTTCAAAACCCAGGCGCATCAGGAGAGCTATGACGTAAGGATTATCGATAGGCGTTGGATAGAGGGCCTCTTCACCATATTCGTCCACTTTCACTGTGGCGTCGTCTTTATTGATGATGGATTTGGGACCGCCGACACAGCCGCCGACACAGCCCATGCCTTCATAAAAGTTCGCTTCTATTTTACCTGCTGACAGCTCTTCCATCATAGCGCGGCAGGCGGCCACGCCATCCGCCTGTTTGGCGCGGATGGGAATTTTCCTTGTCGGATGGAGACGCACCAGAGTGGCTCTCACCGCCTCGCTGACTCCACCCGTATGGGCGTATATACGCCCGGCGCGCGAGGAGAATTCTTTCTCGTTCTCCTGCATTATTTTAGGGTTTATCTTCATGGCCTGAAAAAGCTCTACTGTTTCCTGGAAGGTCAGGACATGGTCTATAGCGCCCTTGAGGTCCGGCTCTTTGGCTTCGGCCTTTTTAGCAAGACAGGGGCCGACAAATACTGTCATAGCCTCTGGGTGCAGTATTTTTACCGTGCGACCGGCCGCAATCATCGGCGACACAGTCGCCGGTACATGCGGCATCAGCTGGCCGTAGATCTTTCTTATCATGGCCAGCCACATCGGGCAACAGCAGCTGGTCAGCTGGTAGTCTGTTTCGGTATTGATATTTTGGTCAAATTCAAGCGCTTCCTTTAAAGTAAGGATATCGGCAAAGACCGCTACTTCCAGCATGCCGTCAAAGCCCAGTTTTTTAAAGGCGCTTCTTAACATGCCGGGCGTAACGCCAGCGCCGAACTGGCCGAGAAAGGCCGGCGCGACGAGCGCATAGCTGTATTTAGGCTTTGCGCACAAGCCGTTTAGTACTGCGGCTACGTCGCGGCTGGCTGTCTCAGCAGCCTTGCAGGCGGCCTCGTTATCTATCGGCGGTTGCTTTTTGGGTGAAAAAAGACAGTTGAGCTGGCTGCGGTCAAATTCTTCAAAGTAATCGTCTCCCGTCTGCCGTTTGCCAGTGAGTACGATGCGTTCGTAAAGTTCTTTGAATGTCAACATTGGTATTTCCTCCTAATTTTTATAGTTCAAAAATATTAAAGCGGTTTCGCATTTTCTATATGTAAAATGACAACAAAATCAGCCGCCGGCATTGAGCAGCTGAAACACAATATTTTTGCTGGCAATCATTTTGTAAATATTATAACATAAATATTTGCTTTTTGGCCTGGTTTAACTATCTAATTTATTTATGATAAAAGATAAAAAAATAAACATAGGTTAACGAAATATATGAATTTTCATGCTATTTTCGCGTTTATTATTTCTAAGTATAAAGTCATGCCTATACAGCAAAACAAATATAAAAATTGCCATATTAACAAAAGCATAATATACTAAAATGACTGAATATCATGAAAATGGGAGCGATATCGCAATGAAAGTTGTTATATTAGCAGGAGGCCTTGGCACAAGGCTGGCTGAAGAGACGGATGTCAGGCCAAAGCCGATGGTGGAGATCGGCGGCCGGCCGGTACTTTGGCACATAATGAAAATATATTCTTATTGGGGCTTTAATGAATTTGTCGTCCTTACAGGCTATAAGTCCCATATGATAAAAGATTATTTTATTAATTATTACACCAGATATTCCGATATAACTGTTGATATGGCAAATAACTCGGTCGAAATACACAACCACCGCAACGAGCAGTGGAAGGTAAGCATGCTCTACACCGGGCCTGATACCATGACCGGCGGTCGGTTGCTCCGGGCCAGGGATTTTATCGGCAACGAGCGTTTTATGCTCACCTACGGCGACGGCGTCAGTGATGTTAATATCCCTAAAGTTTTGCAGCAGCATGAAAAAATGGGCAAAATAGGTACTCTCACTTCAGTACAGCAGGGCGGAAAGTTTGGCGTACTGTCGATAGACAACGACGGCTGCATATCATCTTTTGCCGAAAAACCAAAAGACGACTCTTCTTGGATCAATGGCGGCTTTTTTGTTTTTGAACCGAAAATATTTGATTATCTAAAGAACGGCGATGCCACAATTTTAGAGCGCGACCCGCTGGAAAATCTGGCTAAAGACAACCAACTGTGCGCCTATAAGCATGATGGCTTCTGGAAGGCCATGGACACTTTAAGCGATAAAATACAGCTTACAAACATGTGGACAGGCGGCTACGCACCGTGGGCGCTGTGGCAGAAAAGGATAAACCATGTTTGACATTTATAACAAAAAAAAAGTCTTTATAACAGGACATAGCGGTTTTAAAGGCAGTTGGCTGACTTTTTGGCTAAAGTCATTGGGAGCCGATATTTTGGGCTATTCCCTGCCGCCTGTAACCCAGCCTAACCTTTATAGCGCAATAGGTATAGAAAACTGCTGCAACAGCGTTTTTGGCGATATACTGGATAAAGACAAACTAGCCGAAGCAATGCTAAGCTTCTCCCCTGATATAGTATTTCACCTGGCGGCGCAGCCGCTGGTCAGGCTGTCTTATAAAGAGCCTTTCCTGACTTACCAAACAAACATCATCGGCACTTTGAATGTATTGGAAGCGGCCAGAAACTGCGCTTCCGTCAAGGCGCTGGTCAATATAACAACCGACAAATGCTATGAAAATATAGAAACAAATCACGGCTACAAAGAAGACGACCCTCTGGGCGGTTATGACATGTATTCTTCCTCCAAAGCCTGCGTAGAAATCATGTCCTCTTCCTATCGCCGCTCTTTTCTCAATAATGGCCAGCCCTATGCTCTCGCTACTGCACGCGCCGGTAACGTTATCGGCGGCGGCGACTGGGCTGAAGACCGTCTGATACCCGACTGCGTCCGCGCTATACAAAACAAAGAAAAAATACTCATACGCAATCCCCAGGCTGTCCGCCCCTGGCAACATGTCCTGGAACCGCTTTTCGGTTATCTGCTGCTAGGCAAAAAATTGCTAATAGAAGGCGAAAAATATGCCCAGGCCTTTAATTTCGGCCCAAATAAAGACAGTGTATTAAAAGTCACCGATATAGTCGAAGCTTTTATAAATGCCTATGGCCGCGGGCAAATGGTGATAGATAAAACTAATGGTCCGCACGAAGCAAACCTTTTGCTACTGGATATCGAAAAAGCGGAAAAAATATTGGGCTGGGCGCCCCAATACAGCGCCCTGGAAGCCATAGAAAAAACCTCCGCCTGGTATAAACATTTTTATAATGGCGACGATATGGCCGCCTTTACCCTAGCGCAAATAAAAGAGTTCGAGGGGAAACATGCTTGTAAACAGCACTGATATTTTAGGACTTAACATAATAACAGCCACACCCAATCGTGATGAGCGGGGCTATTTCGTGCGCGAATTTTGCAGGCAGGAGCTATCCATAATACGTCCTGACCTTGTCATTGAACAGATAAATCACTCCCTGACCAGGCAAAAAGGCACTGTGCGCGGCCTGCATTTTCAATACCCTCCGCATGCCGAATTAAAAATAATCCGCTGCACAAAAGGCGGCATTTTTGACGTTGCGGTCGATTTGAGAAAAGACTCGCCTACCTTTTTAAAATGGCATGGCGAAATATTGACTGCCGAAAACATGAAAATGCTGGCCGTTCCTGAAGGCTTTGCTCATGGCTTTCAGGCATTGGAAGACGATGTCGAAATGTTTTATTACAATACACAGCCTTACTGCAAAGAAGCCGAAGGCGCTATCCGCTACGACGAACCGCTGGCCGCTGTAAAATGGCCGCTGGCTGTCACAGTAGTTTCGCAAAAAGACGGCGCCACGCCTTATATAAATGAAAAATTTAAAGGTATAGAACTGTGAAAAAGGTTATTTTGACCGGCGCAACAGGGCTTATCGGCAAAGAAACCGTACAGCCTTTATTGGACAGCGGTTTTGAGATATATGCCTTTACTACTGGCAAGAAATATAACGATGCACGAGTAAACTGGCTGCAAGCCGATATCCTTGACTACACAAAGATCCAAATGCTTTTATCTCAGATCAAAGCCGACTATCTCTTGCACTTTGCCTGGTTTACCGGCGAAGACTATCTGTCCTCTCCTATCAATTATAAGTTGCGTGATGCCAGCCTAAATTTATTGACCGAATTTAAAGAATACGGCGGTAAGCGGGCGGTCTTTGCCGGAACTTGTTTTGAGTACCAATTTAAAGATACGCCTCTAAAAGAAACAGACACGCTAAATCCCACAACAATCTATGCCCAATGTAAAAACCAGCTGCGCGAACAAGCACAGGACTATGCTGAAAAAAACGCCCTTTCCTTTGGCTGGGGACGCATCTTCTACGTATACGGCCATGGCGAAAACGAAAAACGACTTGTGCCATATATCATCAACTCTTTGAAAAACAATCAAAAAACCATTATAAATAGCGGCCCTTTATTGCGCGACTATATGTACAGCAAAGATATCGCCGCCGCTTTTGCAAAATTCTTGGATAGCAATGTAACTGGCTGTGTAAACATAGCCGCCGGCCAAGGTATATATATAAAAGACATTGCCCTTGAAATAGCAAAGCAACTAGATAAAACACACCTTTTGGAATTTATTGATAACGTCGGCAACCAGCCGCTGGTTATTGTTGGTGATGTTGGCAGACTAAATTCCGAAGTAGATTATAAAATACAATATAAACTTGAACAGGCATTGGAAAAAATACTGGAGGAAAATGTCCTAATATGAAAGCAGAATTTAAGCCCAGGATAGATTTGAAAAACCGGACGCGACTCGAAACCGTAATACCGCTAAGAACACCCTTCATTATAAACATAGACCCGTCCGACGCCTGCAATTTCCAGTGCAAGTTCTGTCCTACCGGCGACCGTGAGTTAATGAAAAAAACACCCGGCCGCAACCATGGCATAATGGATTATGATCTTTATAAAAAAATAATTGGCGACATCTGCCAATTCGAAGACAAAGTAAAGGTCATCCGCCTTTACAAAGACGGCGAACCGCTTTTGAACCCGCACTTTTCCGACATGGTCGCTTATGCCAAACAATCAGGCTGTTGCGACCGGGTAGATACCACCACAAACGCCGCACTTTTAACTCCTGAACTTAGCCTCAAAATAATCGAGGCTGGCCTCGACCGCATAAACATTTCCGTAGAAGGCGTCAATGAAGAACAATACCTTGATTTTTCCCGTTATAAAATAGACTTTGCCAAATTCGTTGATAACATCAGATTTTTTTACGAACACCGCAAACAATGTGAAATGATCGTCAAAATAAACGGCGATATCCTCAATGAACAGCAAAAACAGGAATTTCTCGATATCTTTGGTGATATCTCCGACGGCATCTTCATTGAAAGCATCATGGAGTGCTGGCCTACCTACGAAATGGAAAAAGTAACCGCCAATAAAGAACGCGGCATATACGGACAGCAAATCAAAGAAGTGCTTGTCTGCCCTTATGTATTTTATTCTTTTCCTATAAATTCCGACGGTACATACAGCCTGTGTTTTCTCGACTGGTCACGAAAGCTATTGATGGGCAATGCAAGAGACACCACCGCAAAAGAACTATGGAACAGCCGTGAAATGAAAGACTATCAACTGATGTTTCTTAAAGGCGAAAGAAAAAAACACCCTATTTGCAGTGAATGCGGCCAATTAAGACAGGGACAGCCTGATGATATTGATGGTTTTGCTAGCAATTTATTAAAAACCTTTAGTAATTTATAATGGAGTGTAAATTTATATGAAAGCATCTGTTAAATACCGAGTAAATATGGAAGAACATTCGGTACTTGGAGAAGTAGCGCCACTATCCGCCCCATATGTACTTCTTGTTGATCCTTCAAATCTTTGCAATTTCAGGTGTAAGTTTTGCCCCACGGGAAACGACCAGCTTATTCGCTCAACAAACAGATATAATGGCCTTTTGGATTTTGATTTATTTAAAAAAATAATAAATGATTTAAATGAATTTGATGAACCTGTACGTGTGCTTCGCTTGTATAAAGAAGGCGAACCTTTAATACACCCTAAATTCCCCGATATGGTAAAGTACGCAAAAGATTCTGGCTTTATACAAAAAGTAGATACAACAACTAATGGCGCACTCTTAAATCCTGAGTTAAACAGGAAAATTATCCAAGCCGGGTTAGGACAAATAAATATTTCTGTTAACGGCATAAACTCTGAACAGATTTATCATTATACTAAGGCGAAAATAAATTTTGACACATATGTCAACAATATAAAAAACTTATATGAAAATCGCGGCAATTGTGAAATTTCTATAAAAGCAATTAAAGAAAACTTAAGTGATGATGAACAAAAAAAATTCTTTGATATATTCGGCAATATTTGTAATCGTATTGTTTTAGAACATCTGTCTCCTGCTTGGCCAAAATTTGAATTTGCCAATGATATTCAAAAGGAATTTCCTTGTGGGAATTATGGGCAAGAAATATTGGAAAGAAATATTTGTCCGTATATTTTTTATATAATGGTAATAAATTCAAGCGGAAAAGCAAGTACCTGTGTTGGCGACTGGCCAAATAAACTTATTGTAGGCGACTTGAAAACTGAATCGGTAAAAAAAGTATGGCAAGGCGAACTTTTAAACAAACATCGCATTGCGCATCTTAAAGGCCGCCGAAACGATAATGATTTTTGTGGCGCCTGTCAGGTTGTATCACATGGGACGCTTGATAATTTAGATGAATATGCTGAAAATATTTTAAAGAGGATGCAGGCATGAAAGTTCTATTCATTGGCGGAAATGGCAATATAAGTTGGTATTGTACAAAAAAATCCATAGAAAAAGGGCATGAAGTCTATGCCTTAAACCGTGAAGTAACTGTCAGTACGCGCAGAAATTTTCCTGCTGAGGTTATTAAACTAAAAGGCGATATTCGAAATGCATCTGAAATAAAAGACTTGCTTAAATCTTTCACTTTCGATGTAATATGCGATTTTATTTGTTTTAACCAAGAACATGCACAAACTGCCATAGATATTTTTCAAGCGAAAACAAATCAATATGTTTTTGTAAGTTCAGAAGCTGTTTATCAGAGAAAATCAAAATATCTACCCTTTAAAGAAAATTGTCCCAAATATGATGCCGACTCTTCATGTGAATATATAAAAGGCAAAATAAAAGCAGAAGAAACTTTTTTAAAAGCATATTATCATCACGACTTTCCTGTAACAATAGTAAGACCTGGATATACCTATGATACTATAATGCCCGTATCTATTGGACAAAATTGTTTCACAGCGCCTAGCAGATTTTTAAATGGTAAACCAATATTGATAGCAGGCGATGGCAACAATCTGTGGACTTTTACACATTCAAATGATTTTGCCAATGCTTTTGTGGAATTAATTGGCAATAAAGATGCCATTGGTGATGATTTTCATATAACATCTGATGAATGGCTAACTTGGAATGAAGCAACAGAGATATTATTACAGGAACTTGGAGTAAAAAACCATAAATTTATTCATATTCCTTTTGATGAGGCCATGAAAACTGAATTCGCCGCACAAAAAGAAATGATGTTCCAAAAAATGTGGCACAATATTTACGACAATTCGAAAATAAAAAAGATCTCGCCAAATTGGCAAGCAAAAACTTCTTTTGCTGAAGGCATAAAGCAAACAATAATCTGGCTATACGAAAATGACGCGCACCGCCGCATAGATAAACAACTCGATGAAAAATTGGAAAAACTAACCCAAAAATATATTGAGAGGATTATATAAAATGCCCCAAAAATGTCCTATATGCCAATCTGAAAAGAAAGAATTTATATCTGAATTATGCGGCAATATGTCTATAATGGGTAGTAGTTTCCCAGCATGCAGCAGCCACAATGTCGTTTGCATGGATTGTGGCTGTGTTTATGTTGATATAAACACAACACAGAATGCATTTGACAAATATTACAATTCCGAAATGAGCAAAGGTATTGCTTATTTTGACTTATTTGGTATAAAACAAACCTTGGACTACTATCAACACATACATGAATCCATTAAAAAGCATGTAACACTTGACAGCCAAATTCTTGATATGGGCTGCGGTTTGGGGGATTTCCCAAGATATCTTATGGATTTGGGTTATAAAAATATCCTTGCTGTTGAACCATCATCAATAAATGTACAACTTGCAAAAGAAAAAGGTGTTAGTTGCATTCAGGATGATAGTTTTTCTATAAATCAAATGCTTACCGGTAAATTTGATATTATAATATTAAGCCATGTCCACGAGCATATTTTTGACGCTGCCTTGGCAATGGAAAATATAAAAACCATGCTAAAACCTGCCGGTATAATATATTTTGAAGTTCCGGATGCTGTCAGATATTGTGATGTTGATTTTTCGCCGTATTTCTTTTTTACATATGAGCATGTCATCCATTATACAAAAAACACTTTGTCTAATATTGCCAAATCTTTTGGTTTGGAATTAATTGAAACTGACCAATACCTCAAATGCGAAAGTTACTATGTTTTATATGGATTATTTAAAAATAATGGCAAGTTCGCAAATACTGAATATAGTGACGAAACTAAATCTGCTGTACAAAAATATTTAGATTTTAGTATATTGAATTTGAGAAACTTTGTTGAAAAACTTGAGAGAAGCCAAGAAGAAATCATCTTATGGGGTATAGGCGCCTCAACAGCCCAGCTCTTAAGCGGAACATTCGATAAATGCAATGTGATACAACTCATTGACAGTAATCCATCAAGGCAGGGACTCAAATTTAAAATAGGCAATTCTTGTCTTTGCATAGAATCACCTGAAAAAATTGTAAGCAGTAACTCAACCATAGTTGTATTGCCTGTTATGTACAAAAAATCTATTATAAGTCAAATACGGGCAATGGGTTTTAAAAATAAGATACTTGCTTTAAAAGACTGAATTTATAGAAAGAAGGCTAAAAATGCAAGTTACTTGGAATAATCTCTTAGAAGAAGTTAAACTACTTAAACCTCAGTTTGATGCAATAGAGGAAAAAATACAAGACGGCATTTTCCTTTTCGGCGCCGGACAATTTGGTCAAACTTCTTTAGAATATTTACAGGAAAAAAATTATAATGTTGCTTCTTTTATTGACAATTCTATTCAAAAACACGGCAAAGACGTCAATGGAATAAATGTTATACCCCTTTCACATTTGCGTATACAGATACAATCATTAACTTTACTCAACAACAAGCAAAACACCAGGGACAATGGGAAAATCGCAACATACAGTATTGATTGTTTCTTCGATAATATTCCTGTAACATTTTTTAAAGTAGACATTGAAGGTTTTGAAATGAGGCTCTTGTATAGTGCCAAAAAGACAATTTTGAAAAACAATCCCAAAATTGCAATATGCACTTATCATAAATCGAGCGATATATTTGATTTTATAGACTTTATCAAACAATTAGTGCCTGAATATCGGTTTGCCTTGCGACATCATTCTTATAGTTTATTGGAAACAGTATTATACTGCTGGTGTGAAGATGAGTAAAACTCGTATCCTCCATATAACCCCCCATCTAGGTGGTGGCGTTGGTCAGGTATTATTAAATTATCTGTCTTTCGATAAAATAAACTGTCACAGCATAGCTACACTTGAACATGCCAATGAAAAAGCATTAAAAATTGCGCAAAAAGAAAGCATAGCAATATATTCTTCCATAAGTCAAAAACTACATGATTTATTGCTTTTAATCAAAAATACAGATATTGTTATTGTGCACTTTTGGAATCACCCGCTTTTGTATTCTTTTCTGTTAAAAAATCCTCTTCCACCTGCAAGAGTTATTTTTTGGTCGCATATTTCCGGTTTTGATCCTCCTTATGTTTTTCCACCTAAAATATTAGATTATCCGGATAAATTTGTTTTTACCACTCCCCTTAGCTTCAATACCCAAGAAATTCGGGAGTTTTATGATAAAAACAAACTCGCAGTAGTTTTTTCTACTGGCGGCATAAATCACGTGAAAGATATTTCACCACAGCCACATACTTCTTTTAATATAGGTTATATTGGAACAGTAGACTACGCAAAAATGCATCCTGATTTCATAAATGTGCATAAAAAAACAAATATCCCTAATGTAAAATTTATCATCGTTGGCGGCGACAATGAAAAAGAAATCGCCCAAGCTGCCGATGAACGCTTTGAATTTACCGGAAAGGTCCCAGATATTCGTCCTTACTTATCCAAGATGGATGTTTTTGGTTACTTGCTGAGTGAAAAGCATTATGGCACAGGCGAACAAGTATTGCAAGAAGCAATGTCAGTTGGAGTTGTACCGGTTGTTCTCAATAACCCAATAGAAAGTCTTATAGTAAAGCATGGTGAGACCGGACTAGTAGCGAAGAATACTGACGAATATATAAAATATATAGAATTACTGTATTTTGATGACATTCTAAGAAAAAATTTATCACAAAATGCAAAGGCCTATGCAAACACTAATTTTTCTTTAAATATTCTCTGCAGTAAATGGAATGCTATATATAATGAAATTATAAAAATGCCTAAAAAAGAACGGCAATATAGCAAAAAAACCGACTATAGGCCTGCGGAAATATTCTTAGAATCACTGGGAAAATATCACGAACCTTTCTCATTGTATTTGGAAAAGGGCGACGTTTCCTTACTAGAAGGTATTTTGAAACAGCCACAATGGAGTTCAGAAACCAAAGGTACGCCCAAACACTATTACCAATTTTTTAATGATGACTTACAGCTAAAGAAAATTATTGACTTATATAGATAATAAAAGGAGTTAATAGATGGATATCAAACAATTATTAAGCCCGGATTATAAAATAAATATTGAACAAATGCACAATCTACATCACTACATATCTAAACCAATCGTCATATTCTCTGCTTCCTCTGGCGGCAAAGCTATAACTGATTACTTAAAAGATACTTACAATAAATATCCAATAGCTTTTGCTGATAATAGCAAAGAAAAACAGGGCACATTATTTGAAGGTATACCTATCTACTCGTTTGATGAAATACGCCATAAATATGACTTTTCAGAAATAACTGTAATAAATGCCTCAGATTCATTTCGCAATGAAATTTATATCCAACTAAAGACTGCCGGGTTACCAGATGATTCATATATGGATATACAATTTCTAGCCGCTTTTGATGAAAATTTTTTGCAACATAAAAACTTTATAACACAAAACACCCAATCTATGCTATTGGATTATGTTTCAGATGTATGGACAAAAAGCAGTCAATTTCATAATCTTGGTAAAAGAGCAGTCGATAACATAAGATATGACGATTACCTTATGCAAAACGCTGCTAAACTGGAAGCTGTTTATGATATACTGGCTGATAGCAAATCTAAAGATATATATGAGAAATATATCCACGGCGCTGGCAATAGTCATATCAACACCAAATATAAATATACCATCCTTGATAGTGTCCGCGATGGTAATTATTACCTTGGCGGCGATATCATAAAACTTGACGAAAATGAAGTGTTTGTCATGGCCGGAGCATATGGTGGTATTGATAGCATTAAATTTGCTGAACAAACAAAAGGCAAATACTCTCATATAGTCACTTTCGAACCCGACAAAGAAAACTTTCTCAAAGCTAAAGAAAACTTAGAGAGTTATGGTTTGCAAAGATATCATATATTTAACGAAGCCTTGTATAGCAAAGATTGCACACTGTATTTTGCAGCGGATGGAGATATGGGTTCCAAGATAGAAAATACCGGTACGATAGAAGTAAAAGCTGTTACACTTGACGGTTGCATGGAAAGGCTTGGTATTTGGCCCTCTTATATACGCCTGGATGTGGAAGGCGCTGAAGCCGAGGCCTTGCTCGGTACTAAAAAGATTATAGAAAATCATCAACCAAAACTACAAATCAGTATCTACCACAAAAAAGAAGATATTTTTGAACTGCCTCTTCTTATAAAAAAACTGAATCCCAAATATGATATATATATACGTGCTCATGCCGATTTGTTGTGTAGTATGGTTTGTTACGCTATTTAGATAAAAAAAGACTCAAGGTTAAAAAAACAACCTTGAGTTTTTTTCTTTAAAGAGTAAAATCTTCCTCTCTCAAAGGTATATACCCGCACGGCGGCACAAATGGTTTTTGGGTACCTGGCGGAGAAGACTCTTCCAGCTGTTTTATCTCATCCAAACAAATTTTTGCGTCAAAGCGTTCCTGGTAAACATGCTTTTGCAACAATTTAAAGGTTGGATTGTTTGCTATCTCCAAATCAAAACCTTGAATTAAAAATAGATATTTTTTGAAAAGAACAATATTGTCCTCTGCAAACTCTTCGCCTTTGAGTAAAGGCGCTTTCAATAACCAATAAATCGCGTAATTGAGAATATAGTTGCTGACTTTTTTCTCCATTTCTTCGCGCCTTTGTAAAACATTTTCCAATTTATTTTGTTCCGCTAGTTCCAGCATATCCAAATATAGAAGATAACGGTCTATTGCCATAGTCATACGTTTAATATGATTAGCGCCTAAAGCTCCTGAATGGATTCTTTGTCCCATCAGTTTTTCATTTATATATCCCATATCTGAATACATGCTATATTTAAAACATCCCTCCCAATCCATAAAATTGCTTTCTCGGCCAGTATTATATATATTAATTTTTTCAAGTAATTCTTTGCGTATAGCTGTTTGCGGAAAACCACCCAAAGACGCCACAGCCCAAACGGGGAGTTGCTTCTCCTTAGGCACTATACAACTGCGATCGTAAAAAGGTTTTATTATATTAGCCGCTTCTCCATGTTCATCAATAACATCATAATCTACCATTACAAAGCCGACGTTTTTGTTTTTATTCATAATGACAGCAGCTTTTTCAGCAATTGTCGGCCTTAGTACATCATCAGCAGCTAAAAGTATAACATATTTGCCACTAGCTAATCGGCAAACTCTATCAAAATTTTTTCCTGCCCCTATATTTGTGTCATTCTGATATATCTTTATTCTATCCTTATATTTATTTGCTATTTCCATAGAATTATCAGTTGAACAATTATCGCTGAATATTACCTCGATATTCGGATAAGTCTGGTTTATCGCGCTTTGAATACAGCCATCTAAATAACGGCCATAGTTATAGTTTGGTATGCAGATACTGACTAAAGGATACTTTTTTTTTGACATCGGGAGTACACATCCTTAATAGTATTTTCTTGCAATCTATTAAATGTTTTATTGATTTTACAAAACTTATTGACTACAAGCATGTACACAAGTTGTTCATACGATGACAGTCGGACATTGAAAAACATTCGCTTGAATAACCGACTGTTAGACCATTTTTCTTGCACTGAGCCACAAAATATACATAAATGTCAAATTGTTGTTCAGTGATGTTTGGCAATGGGCTGCCAATTTTTTTTGCTTCTAAAATGCTACTTAAATCATTCGATAATATAACCAGGTCCGCTTTCAACCTTTGCGCAATATCAATAAACCCATTTATATCGTCAAAGTTGTCATTTATTCCCGGTATCAAAATATATTTTAATTCAATACGACAATTGGTTTGGGCATATCTTTCAATGTTTGAAACTACCTTATAAAAAGTATCAGGTCCTTTTATCCTTTTATATGTTGCAGAAGTCCCCGCATCCAGGCTAACATTTAGGCAAGAAAGAGGTCTACTTAATATTTCCGCTAAACTATCATTATATATCGCTGCATTAGTACATACCCTGGCAAACCAATTCCTGTCTTTTATCAATTTAAGAAGTTTGTCTCTATGGGGTAAAACGGTAATCTCCCCATCAACAAGACACACTGATTTTATTGAATCACCAAATTCATCAGCTAAAATAAGGTGTATATCATATCCGTCTAAAACTTGATCGCTTCCAGAAAAAGCCGTATCTGACTGATTACAGTAAATACAGCGGAATTACAAGTAGTATTGGCAAAACCGGCACCGGCAGACAGCCATCTTATTTCAACATCTCTCGGCCAATAATCCCATTTTAGCAATGAGCAGCCATCACAGTCGGTCGGAACATCTGTTTTCATTCGTTCAAGCGTATCTTTCAGCCACAAACGAAAATCACCAATAGCGGACCTGACACTCTGCTCTGTAGGCATTTTTTCATTATAACTAATCAGTTTACTATATGGAGTACAACATGCTGTAATTCCATACTTGCTAACAACCATTTCGCCCGACAATTGGCGGCACCCGCGCCTATATACTACCTCTTCACAATACCGTATTCTTTCTTTCGGGATACTTTGCTCCAATAAGTAATTTGTGATGCTTTGCAAATTACCTGGCTGAGCGGTTACATAAATAATATAATCAGGATATTTGGTTATTGCGTCAGCAAGAGAGTATATTGGGTATCCCTCACTTGAATCTTTAGATCCAAGTGAAAACAATTTATCGTGTTTTTTGCTGTCAATATCTGCAAAACAAACCGGTTCGCCGATCTTTTCTAGCCAACGGCTGAAATTTTGTATGGCATATCCTCCGGCGCCGTAAAAAATTTTTGCTTCCATGCTTAAAACCTCCACGATATAGTTATCAAGTGTATTAACTCTTTCATTTAGTAGCGTTTATCGAGATAAACCCACACTCCGGCAAAGGCTGGCTAAGGTCAAATACATACTTCATTTCTTCGCTTTCGTGTTTAACAAAGCCCATGCGCGGCAGTAAATCTTTTACAAGAACATTCTTCGCTGTGGCGATATATTCGCCGCTTACAGTGCTTACGCCGGCCTGTTTGGCCGAGCGCAAAATGTCGGCAAATATAAATTCCTCCATCTGCCGCCCCAACACGCGGCAGCTCATTAAGAGTGTATCTATATGCCAATTGCCAGTTTCTTTTTTTACAATTACGACGCCGATCAGCCCCTGATCGCCAAAGCGGTCTTTGAGCCTGTACCATTTTGTCCAATAACCCTCGCTGTTCTGGCAGATTTTCCTGACCTGTTCTTGCGTGTAGCGCCTGGTGGTCAAGTTGAACTGATTGGTTTTATTAATAAGCTGGGTGACGCGCGTGAGGGTCTTTTCATCCACGGCGCCGCATTCAGCCACCATATCGAGGCCCTGCAAAAAATCTTCTAAAGAATCGCCTGTGTTGGCGGTTTTTTCAAATTCCTGCCGGGCCATGTTTTGCTTGTAACTGTCCTGGCGCACTTTATCCTCTTCTGTCAGCGCTATGCTGTCAAAATACTGCCCATTGCGCAATGCCGCCAGCATCTCCCAAGAACTGCTTCCCCCTTCAGGCACAGTCACTTCCGGCAGGGCTTTTCGCACTAGCGCCCGCTCCAGCGGATTGTCATCCAAAAAGACAAAACTGTCCAGTCCCAATGACAATGTTTGCGCAATATTTTTGATATTCTCCGCTTTATCTTGCCAATTAGCTTCAAACATGACAAAGTCGTCCAGTTTAAGCAGCATCTCCGGCCGTTCTTTAAAGGGCGTCTTTGCGTCTTCTTTATTGTTTTTCGAGCAAACGGCCAGCAGCACGCCTTTTTGCGCCAGTTCTTTCATGTACTTCTGCAAGTCAAGGTGCGCCTCGCCCACTGGGCTGCCCTGGCCTATTTCCACCCCGTCCGCGCCCTCTTCACCGACTACGCCGCCCCATAGGGTATTATCAAGGTCGGTCACCAGCACTTTGGCCGCCAGGCCAAAGGCCGCTCTGATGTGCGCTGACATATAGCGCGCAGTAAGTGGTAAGCACTCTAAAGCTGGGTACTGCTCCACATTATGCCATTCTTGGGCGGAGTAAAACCCTTCGCCCGCCCGGCGCTGCACTTTTGCCATATCGAGAAAAGATACGCCTGCCGGCAGTCCTTCGGCCAAGCGACTGTTGATTTTTGTTATGGTATGATTGCGCCCGCCGCCGAGCTCTTCCAGCAGTCCCCAGGCGCCGTCCGGCGGATAAGAAAAGCCAGCCTGCACAATATGGCAAGAGTGGCTGCCCTGCAATCTAGTCCACAGCGCTTTTAGTTCTTTCGGCGCTTCTTCGGCTTTTTGCAGCGTATTTTCCGGCCCCAGGCCCAAATCATGATGATTTAAAAGTATTATCACCACATCCGGCTTAAAAGCGTATAAAGAAGATCTATCGTCTAATACCTCCTGCCGCCAGTTCCCGTAAGCGCCTTCATACACTTCAGCCGCAATGCCGCTCAAAAAACTCTCCGCCCTGATTACCGGAGCCAAAAAAGCTGTGGTAGAGCTGCCCAAAAGAGCTATTTTTACTTTGCGGCGCACGGTGAAAGCTTCTTTATTTATTATCTTATCAATAGTTTTTTCCGCGTTTACATAAAAAGAATAGGCGGGCGATAAAGACAAAGCCGTTTTAAGATCGGCGGCGGCCAGCCTGTATTTTTCCATCCGGGTATAAAGCTTTGCCCTTTCCAGCAAGAGTCCAATATCCGGCTTGGGTAAAAGTTCCAATGCCTCACTCAGTTTGCCGCAGGCCGCTTGCCGGTCTTGGCCCAGTATCATGCCGTATTGCAAAAACAAAGACAGCGGGCTTTTATATTTAGGCAGCTCTTCAGCCAGTCCGGCAAAGGCGCTGCTTTTTATTTCCAGTTTGTATTCCAAAAAAGCGGCCAAAGCCTTGGCCGCATCATAATCAAAACCAGTTGCTCGGTCATTGGCCAGGCAGCCTTTTAGCCATTCTTTAACAGTATTTTCCTCAGAAAACCCGGTCATATACTTTACCACTTCTTTTGTCAGCACAGGTAAACACCTCTATTTTACGGCAAATGCCTGTTTATAGCCTCTATAAAATCCGCCACGCATTTTATTTTGCTCACTTCGCCCAGTTCCAGCGTTATATCGAACTCTTCCTCCGCCATAATGACCAGCTTCACCTGGGCGACCGAGTCCCACTCAAGCAAAGTTTCCGGTGAAGTTTCATCAGATATTGCCATCGAGGGGTCGTCGAAAACTTCCCGGAAGATATTGCGCAGCCTTATACGCAGGGCGGCTTTGTCCATGTTTTAACACCTCTTCTTGTAATTTCTGCCATATATTTGGCAATAAACGCCTTATCGGATTTACCCTATTTCACAACCTTGTTCATAAATAACAGGCGGTAAAACAAGTGTCTTGGATAAATCTGCTATAACAGAAGCAACAGTAAGACCTGAGCCAAAACCGCTCGACAGCACTTTTGCCAGTTTATTGTCCTTGGCCAGTTGATCCCAGCTCAGACAAAGGGCCAGAGGGATCGACACCGGGCCAGTATTTCCGGTATTTTCCAGCAGTATCGGCAGGCTTTCCCGAGGTATTTTCAGCTTTTTTTGCAAATATTCAAGAATAAGCCTGTTGGGCTGATGAAACAAAAAAGTATCTATATCCTGCTTTGTCAGCTCAGCCTCAGCCAGCGCCTCTTTTACAGAGTCTGGCACATGCTTTAGCGCAAAGTGCATTACTTCCATACCATCCATATAAAAATCGTTGGGCGCTCTTGTATTTCCGTTGCCATCCACTTCTTCACGGCAGGTACCCATGCAGTAAGGCATACGTTGAGCTCCCGCCGGAATACAAAGATATTTGACCCCCCCGCCATTAGTGTAAACATGAAAAGGCATACTGCCCGCGCCTTTTTCTACCAAAACAGCGGCGCCTGCGTCGCCCATCAAGACTCTGGTCGAACGGTCTTTGGGATTGATAAACTTGGAAAGTGTATCGCCCAAACATAGCAGCACTTTTTCCGCCATACCGGATGAAATGAGCATCCCTGCCTGCAATAAGCCGTAAATATAGCCTGAGCAGCCATAATTGATATCAAATGCGGTTATATCTTTGCGTAAAGACAGTCTATCTTGCATTACAGCGCTGGTGGCCGGCAGTTTATAGTCCGGAGTCTGGGTAATAAAAACCAGCGCGTCGATCGCAGAAGGCTCTATAGCCATTTTATCCAGCAGATGTTTGGCCGCGTGCACACATAAATCAGATGCGCAGGTTTCGTCTCCCGCAATGTGCACTCTTTTCACGCCGCTACTGGAGATTATGCGGCTCATATCCGCATCGCTGAACTCTTTTCCCATGTCCGCCACTTCAACTATACGCGCCGGCAATGATGACGCCACACCTGTCAATGCTACCCCGTTTATTGTACATTTCATAATAGCTTTTCCTCTTGACTATAAATCTATGCTAAAAATCCGCCATCTACAACCACATCGGTGCCTGTGATCCAACCCGAGCGGCTGCTAAGCAAAAACAGCGCAACTCCGCTAACATCACAAGTCGTTCCCGTGCCGATCAAATGCTGGTCAATATAGCTCTGATCGCGCACCAGTTCATATTTTGTCGTCATTTTGGTATCGACAACACCCGGGCTTATAGAGTTTACTCTATGCTGCTTGGCCGATATTTCCTTGGCGGCAGATTGCACGGCCACTTTCACGGCGGCCTTTGCCGCGCTGTAGGCAAAAAAACCCTTTTGTCCGCGGCTTGCGCTGGCGGAAGCAAACAACACATTCGAAGTGCCGCGGTTGGCATAAGAGACCTTGGTAACCAACTGCAAAAGCTTCATGCCCGCCCAAAAGCTGACGTCCATTATAGCTTTTGCCGAAGCTTCGTCATAACTTTTTAAAGGAGTTATATCAATAATCCCTGCTACATGGACACAGCCGTCCAGTTTGCCGCAAGCGGTCACAAACGCCTTTATACATTCTTCGAGTTTGTCATATTGCCTTACATCACATATTCCGGTTACGATATTGTCTTTATACTGCTTTTGCAATTCTCCCAGCTCTTCTTCACGCCTGGCGATAGCCAAGACCTTGGCGTTGGCCGCTGCCAGGTCCGCAGCTATTTGCCTGCCGATACCGGACGAAGCCCCGGTCACAACAAAGTTTTTACCTGTAAAATCATAGCTTATATCATTAGATTGCATACTCTTCACTCGTTTCGCAAAGATTTGCCAGGTTTACTTTATAAATCCATAGCCTGGCAAAAGTTTTTTATTTAACCAGCAAATATAAGTCCTGTACAGTCTGGGCTTTTTTGATATCGGCAAAAACCATTGTTTTACCGTATTCAGAGTCAACCATAGCAACAAAGCTCACCAAACCAAGAGAATCCCACTCCTCTACCTCCGCAAGCTTAGTTTCCATGGTAAGAGTGATTTCCGGCTCCAATATCTCCGTCATTTTTTCCAAAAATTCATCCATGTTTAAACAACCTCCTCTTTTTTTATATCATGCCGTGTAATCAAAAGGCGGCAAAATAACAGTTTCCGACAAATCTGCGATAGTTGAGGCGATAGACAGCCCCACGCCAAACCCACAGCACAGCACTTTAGACATACTGCCCTGTACCCGTAAACTATCCACTGCCAAAGTTAAAGCCAGCGGAATGGAGGCCGAGCTGGTATTGCCAGTATCTTGCAACATTATGGGCAAACGCTCTGCGGGTATTTTCATTTTTTTACGCAAGTGGTTGAGCATAAATTCATTTGCCTGATGCAAAGCAAAAACATCTATATCATCCTTGCTGAGGACTGCTTCTTTTAGCACTCCATCGATAGATTTAGGCACTTCTTTTATAGCAAAATTGAGTATTTCAAAACCATTCATATAAGTATGGTTTTTTGTCCTGGTATTGCCCTCTTCGTCCGTGTATTCCCTGGCCGTTTCAGCGCTGTAAGGCATCCGGCAACCGCCGGCCGGGACAATAATATGCCCAGAGCCCGAGCCATCTGTGAAAAAATGAAAAGGCATTGATCCCGCACCTTTTTCTATGATGGTGGCTGTTCCGGCATCGCCGAATAGCACCCGGGTAGAGCGGTCTTTCGGATAGGCAAAGTGTGTGCTTATTTCTCCCGCGCATAGCAGCACTTTTTGGCAAACACCTGTAGAAATAAGCATGGCAGCCTGCAAAAGGCCATAAACATACCCTGAACAGCCATAAGCTATATCAAAGGCTACCACGTCGGTCGACAAGCCCAGCCGGTCTTGTATGATACAACTGGTCGCCGGGAGCTTGTAGTCAAAAGTTTGCGAAACAAATACTACTGCATCGACAGTGCTTCTGTCGATATTGCCGGCAGCAAAAAGTTTTTCTGCGGCAAATACACACAAATCAGACGTACAGGTATTTTCACCGGCAATACGAATGTTTCTCACTCCACTGCTGGCAATTATGCGCTCAACTTCGGCAGCGCCAAAACCCATATCTTTTACCGCCAGTATATTTTGCGGCAGCGCTGACGCAATCGCTGTTATAGCAATATTATTTATAGTATGGCTCATTTTCATACACACCTTTACTCCAAAAGACTTTTAGCAAAACCGGCTATAGATGATTTTTTTCCCCGAAACAGCAAAAACTCGATTTTATCCTTACTTTGCAGCCAGGCATCTTTAAATAACGCCATTCTTACTATATCCTGGTATTCACCATTTTTAAGCTTGTGTTTCACAAAATAACCCTCTTGCACAAAACCAAGTTTTTTCTGGTAAGTTATGGCGGCTTTGTTAAAAGCGAATACCTCAATAGACACTTTGCGCATATTTTCAACTTCAAAAATGTAGCTGGTACAAAAAAAAGACATTAGCACACCGGCGCCCGGCAGAATTTGCTCTTCTCCGATATAGGCGCCGGAAAAGCATGTACCGTCACACTCGTTTATGTCAACATAAGAAGTAAAGCCTATCGGCTGGCCATGATACTCAAATATAAGGTATATCGCATCCTGGCGCGTAACAGCCTTCTCCAGCCAAGCCTGGTGCTCTTCTTTTTTGATGATATGGTCGCTATACATATTGGCCCGTACACGCTCGCTATTGCGCCAGGCAAAGAGCGTTTCCAAGTCGCTCCTGTCGATCCCTCTGATTTTAAAAACACTATCTGCCATGCCTATCCTCCTAAAGACCGCTTATAGAGAGTGTATATCCCTGTCTTTAGCCTCCGGGGCCATGGCTTCAGACAAAGCATTCAGCCAGGTACAATCCGAAAGCGCTGTAAAAGTATGCGCCTCGTAGGGTTCTATAATAAAAATATCTCCTTGATGTGCGGTAAATTCACAGATAACCTTGCCATGCATATCTACGATTACGACCTTTATCTCACCGCCTAATATATAAAAAAGCTCCTCGGTGGTTTTATGGTAGTGTCCGCCGCGCACCGCGCCTTTCTTGCTTTCGATGAGATTGATCTCCCGCCAGCAGCCGCTGTTTATGATACCGTTGATCTTGCCGCGTTCGTCTTCAAATAACTGATAAGAAGATACTTTCTTCACAAGCCAGCCAACTCCTCTTTTATCGCGTTAAGGCTCTCAGACAGGGAGCTTTTTTTCACGCCCAAAACAGTCCTGCTCCAGTCGTCGTCAAGTGAAAGGTCAGGAAAAATAAAGGGCGCCGTCCCGCGTAAAGAAGCCAAGACCAACTCTTTGGGATAACCGAAAACTTTCGCCACCGTCTGGGCAAATTCGTAGCGGGACACTCTTTCTCCCGCGCAATGAAACACCCGCCCGGCAACTCCTTTTTCCAGTAAAGTCGCTGTAAAAGCACAAAAATCCCCGCAATATACCGGTGAATAAAAAGCGTCAGAAAAACAGTCAGCAGCTTCTCCTTCTTTAAAACAGCCTAAGATGTATTGCAAGAAAGCCGCTTGCGAGCTGTATAAAGCACTTATACGCACGACACAGAATCTATCTGAAGAGGCTAATCCTATCTGCTCGCCTAGCAGTTTACTCTCGCCGTACACTGTGGCCGGATCTGGCTGGTCTGTCTCTTTGTAGCCACCGCTCAAACCGGCAAATACATAGTCACTTGACAAGTAGATGACCGGCGTAGTTGGAAAAGCGGAAAACAGGTATCTCAAGCTGTTGCCGTTAGCTAAAAACGCTTCATTTGGGTGTTGCTGACAATATTTTATATCCTTGCTGCCATTAGCCAGGATTATATGGTCGGGCACGACCTTTTGCGCCAGGCGTTTTACATCATCTTCTTGGGTAAAATCACAAGTAAAGTTCTGCCCATCCTCCCTAGCGCTCCTGCTGGCACCGTGTACCTCATATTCCTTTTGCAAAAAAGCGCTTAGTTGGCGGCCGATATAACCGGTATGACCGGCCAGGAGTATCTTTTTTGCCATATCAGCCTCCACTCTGCATGCTGGTTATAGGCAACGCCGTTTGCCAGACTGGATGAGACAGGTCGTAGAGCGGAAGTATGCGCGCGCGCGGCTGGAATTTTTCCAGATTTTTGTATATATCCGATCCGGATGCTGCGGCGGCGATAATGATAGTTGAAACGCCTTCTTCTTCGATCAAGCGGCCCACATCCTCATAGCTGAATACCTGCCAATTCGGCAAAGGCGGCTCCGCGAGCGCCGCGTCCACAACACCGGCAAAACAAATTTCCGGATAACCTTTCAGTAAACGGAAAATATCTTCGGCCATCAGCCCACGTCCGCCATAGAGCAAGAACTTTTCTTGCACATATCTGTCATTATCAAATAGCTGGCGTAAAAAAGCGATAAACTGCGGCGCTTTTACCTCTTCCGGGCAATCGCCTACTACTTTGTAATCGCCTGTAAGCACCCCGCTATGATAATAAGGTAAATTCAGTACTGCTTTCCTATCTTGCAAAGCAGTGTAAACCTTTTCCAGTAAACACCCCGGAATAAAAACATTATCCAAAAGCGCCATTTTACCTTTGCCAATATCTACGGTGAAAAGGTTTTCCCTGATGTAAGAAATCACCCAGGGATGATAGCAACTGGCGTCTACTATCTCAGGCAGAACGACGCCGCTGATATTTTGCCGGTATCTGATAAGCGGCTCATCATGCAGTGTAGCTGTTTGCAAAAAAGTGCGTCCCCAGATTAGAGGTTTTCCGGTCTGAAATCTGCTCAAACCCAAAAGATCATATTGGGTGTTAACTACTAGTTTTTTGTTGCTGATAAAGTGTACCCAGTCCGGTTTTTTCTGCGTTTGGCAAAGTTTTTTCAATTCATAGAATAAATCTGATGGCCGTTCTAAAACAATCTGCTCGACCTGGCAGGCTGTTTTTTCCAGGCTATTTTTAGGCGGCCAAAGAGTGGCCGCTTTAACCAAAAGCTCTTTTACCCGCATAGACATCGTATGTTTGCTATGCGCGGCCTCGCAAGCCTTTTGCGCTATATAGAGGCGCTTTTCATCATGCTTAAGATAATAAGCTATCTTTTCTCTCAATTCATCAGCGTCACGGAAAAATACTATCTCTTGGTCTTCTTTAAATATTTCGGCAAGTTCCGGGTTATAGTTAGTCATCTGAAAAGCGCCCGCGCCGGCAACCTCAAAATGGCGCAACTTGGTCTGGTAGCCCCCGGCCTTGCCATCAGCGGAAAAGCCTGGGTTGACTACGATCTTGGCCTGATGGTAAATGTTTACCATCTCTTGAGTGCTCCGCCGCCCGCGGGCATATGCATGGAGCGTAGGATGCCGATCCCACCAGCCGCCAAATAAGTCAAATCTACAACCTATATCCCGGCAGATCTCACTTACTTTTACCAACACCTGCTGGCGGATAAAGCCGTCTCTTATGTACAGGTTGGGGTTTTCCGGACTGGCTGAATTGACGCCGAAATAAATGACATCATAGTTTTTCTTAGTGTTGCCGCCAGGTTTGAATATGCGCTGATTAAAACCCCAGGGAAGAAACATTATTTCCCCGGTATATCCTGCGTTTATCCGACGCTCCAGGCCTTTTTTCGATTGGGTAGCGATAAGAGAAAAGCGGTGGTCGTATTTTTCATTCAGTGAAAACCAGATCTCCGGCTCATCGTCAGCATAAAAGGTTAACACCGGTATATTATATTCGCGTAACCGCTCGAAAAAAGTATCGGAAAAGTCATAGTTGACCGACTCCGGGTAAAAAAACACGTAGTCGTAGCTATTTTGCCGTAAAATATTGAAGATATATTGCTGGCAAAAATCCTTACCATATGCTTTTACCAGAAGGGAAACATCCACAAGATGCGTCTCGGCCAGTTCTTTTAGTGGCTCGACCCAATTTTCTACTATGTACTGTATGGATACCGCCCCGATCATCAGGATACGCATGGACTGCCCCCAGGATAAATATGCCCATTGCTGGCTATCCCAGCCAGGATACGCCCGCCGATATCCTCTGCGACCTTGTGGGCCTGGCCGTATTGCACTCCGGTAAGATTGCTGTACGGCACTATCGCCCCGGAAAAACCATGTTTTTCTTTCAATGCCGCGGCTTTTTGCTTAAGCATTGCCTGGTCAAAGTTTCCAGCTTCGTTAAAAATATGTATATTTTCCTGACCTAAAACCTCTTTGAATTCCCCGGCAAAACGCTCATGCGAAAAAAGGTGGATATCATAGCCGGTTTTCAATAACGTTTTTACTATTTCACGCGTAAAAGCAAACATGGCCGATTGCAACACTACCACTCTTGAGCCTTGCGGCAATTCTCCCAAAGTGTTTTTCAAATCAGCGGCAAATTGCGCGCTGTTGACAGACCTAATGGCTATGCTCTGCCGCCAGCGACGCATGGCTTCAAGGCGCAACTCTTCAAGATCTTCCCCCGTCAAAGTCTCTGTGCGGATGACCGCAGACGAAAAGCCGTTATAGGCGTCCCAGCCCTTGCCGGTCAACCAGCCTTTTTCTTTATATATCTCATACATTTTGGTGCCGGGAAAAGGAGTGGCGATGGAAAACTGCGCCGAATGAGCGGGCAGCTCACAGGCCAGCCTGATGGTATCTTCTATGGTTTCGCGCGTATCGCCCGGGTGGCCAATGGTAAAAGTCAAATGTATCTTTATACCTAAGTCGTATGTCAGTTTGATCATTTTCACAGCTTGTTCGACATTCATGCCTTTTTCTATATTTTTTAAAATATTGGTACTAGCCGATTCCAAGCCATAGTTCATGCTGTATATATTCGCCGCTTTCAACTCATGCAGCAGTTCTTCCGTCATCAAGTCCGGTCGGCTCATCGTTCCCCACATCAAAGAACTGAAACCGTTTTCTTTCATCATTTTAGCGACTTTTTTTACATGGTCGGGCCGCACATTGAAAGTATCGTCATCGATAAAGATGCTTTTATAATCATGTTTTGCCAGTTGGTCTTTTATTTCCGCCGCAATATCATCTACATCACGTAGCCGGTGTTTGCCGTTTTTATAAAGCACCTGCGGCCACACGCAAAATATACAGCCAAACGGGCAACCCCGGCTGGAGTGTATTTGCAGCTGCGGTTTGGCCAGACCGCAAAAATCAGCGTAATAACTTTCGTTGGGCAGGGTATCGCGCAGCGGCCAGGGCAGTTTTGCCATATCCAAAGGCTCGCCGATGGCATTTTTTATTACTTGCCCATTGTGCCGGTAAATCAAATTAGGTATGCCGGCCAAATCTTTTCCGTCTCGCAAAGTTACGAGCAAATCAGTTACAGCTTGTTCATATTCGCCATATACAATATAATCAACGACCGTTTGTTCCTGCAAAAAAGCTATATCTTCCAGTTCGGAATGTATGCCTGTCAAAATTATGGTGATACCGGGTTTTATCTTTTTTAGCTGTTTACATATATCTAAATCATTACCCAAACAGGGCGTAGCTGTTTCCATGACATAAAAATCCGGACTGTAATCTTTAAAAGCAGCATAAAAATCATCATATGTCTCGCCTAGAACAATGGAATCACGAACGCATACCTCTAGCCCTTCGTTTTTTGCCATCGCTCCCGCAATGGCCAGGAAAAAGGGAAAAGGCAAAGCTGTGGCCACCAGCGAACTGCCGAAGGTTTCTTTCATGTAGGCCCACCGCGATCCCGCCCTTATGCCCAGCCAGCCGGGCTCTCCACCTTTAGCCGCTTTATACCACGGCGGGTTTGCAAACAGTACTTTCTCGGTCATCGTTTCGCGTCTCCTCGTCTAAGCTTTATTATTTATAAAACATTATGCATTTTCACACAACGCTGTGCCACTCCAGGCATAAAATAAAAAGTGCTGTTCAAATATGGAAAAAAGCTTTATAGTAAGTTATATAAAACCACGAAAGGATGCTACTCGACATGCCCAAAACAGCTCTTATCACAGGCGTCACAGGCCAAGACGGCGCATATCTGTCCGAATTTTTACTCGGTAAAGGGTATCAGGTACATGGCATAAAGCGGCGCTCTTCACTTTTTAACACTACCAGAGTAGATCATCTGTATAAAGACCGGCACGAAGACGATCTTAATTTTTTCCTGCATTTCGGCGATATGACAGACGCCACCAACCTCATCAGGATCATCCAGCAGGTGCAGCCGGACGAAATATATAACCTAGCAGCGCAAAGCCATGTACAGGTGTCATTCGACACGCCGGAATATACCGCAAATGCCGATGGCTTGGGTACTTTGAGGATACTCGAAGCGATAAGGCTGCTCGGCCTGCAAAACAAGACCCGCTTTTACCAAGCTTCGACCAGTGAGCTATTTGGCCTGGTGCAAGAGACGCCGCAAAAAGAAACTACGCCTTTTTACCCGCGCAGCCCGTATGCCGTCGCCAAGCTTTACGGCTACTGGATAACGGTCAATTACCGTGAAGCTTATGACATATATGCCTGCAACGGCATACTCTTCAACCATGAATCGCCGCTCAGGGGCGAAACTTTCGTCACCAGGAAAATAACCCGCGCGGTCGCCCGCATCAAGCTGGGCCTAGAGAAAAAGTTCTATCTGGGAAATCTTTCGGCTAAGCGCGACTGGGGTTATGCGAAAGATTATGTAGAAGCCATGTGGCTAATGCTCCAACAGGAAAAACCGGAAGACTTCGTCATCGCCACAGGACGCACCCATACAGTACGCGATTTTGTTGAACTATCCTTTAAAGAAATCGGTATAGACATATGCTGGCAAGGCCAGGGGCTTGATGAAAAAGGTATAAACAAATCGACCGGTCAAATACTTGTAGAGGTGGACCCCTTTTATTTCCGGCCGACCGAAGTAGACCTTCTTTTAGGCGATGCCAGCCGCGCCAAAGAAAAATTGGGCTGGCAGGCTAAAACAACCTTGGAAGAGCTCTGCGCCATGATGGTCAAAGCCGACCTTGAAGAAGCTGAGCGCGACCTTTTGTGCAAACAGCAAGGCTACAGCATCCGCAATAATGAATAATATATTTTAAGAGCCTGCGCCAGATTGAAGCAGGCTCTTTTATATCCAGGCCCTTAATCACGACAAAATACTATTTACCAGCTCTTTTTGCCCCTCCCGGCCAAAATTTGAAGCCCTGAGGCATTTGTCGCCCATTGCTTTTAGTTTTTCCGGCGCGGCCAGGTAGCGTTCAAGCGTAGCCTTGATAGTTATTTCCGTAACGTCCTTGGCTTCGCCCAGGTAGTCTAGCCAGCCTGCTTTGTCGGCTTCTATGCAGCCGCCGGTCTGGTTGTCGGCGATAGATACCACCAATGCCGGCAAACCGAGAAACCGGCGCTCCCAGCCGGTCGTACCGCCGGCGCCTATCGCGATATCGGCTTGCTGCATCAGCTTTGGCATATAATCTATCTGGCAGTGGAATGCCATGCCCTCTTTTTGGCAAAATGCCCTTATATTATCTTTATCGAAATTACTGGCGCCGACCACTACATTTACTTGTATATTTTTTTTGCCCAGGCTGCTTATCGCCCTGAGCGCTTTCATGGTCTCGCCCCCGGCGTCGCCGCCGCCAAAAAAGACCAGTATATTATTTATCGAGCCGTCGCGCCGCCGCAGGTTTTCCCGCGCCTGGTAAAATTCTTCCCGCAGCAGGAGGTATTTTGTGCCGAGAAAAAGTTTGCAGCCTGCGGTAACCAGCTTTTCATAGCGCGCTTTTATGTCACAATTTTGATCCAAAAGCATGTCGCAATCATGAGGGCGGTCGGCCAGGTCGTCTATCACCATTATTTTTTTCACATAAGGCCGCATAGCCTTTTCCCAAGTCCCGTCCAAAGCGTAATGGTCAACTATCAAGCAATCCGCCCGAGGCATTTGTGCCAATAAATCCGCCGTTTCCTGCGCATCAAAAGCGGCGCTCACACCCAGGAGTTTTTCATAACCGCTAAGCGGGGCGTCATCTTTATTATTCAGCATAAGTACTGTAAAACCGGCCTTTGCGGCAATGCCGGACAGATTCCCCGGCAGGTCCCGGCAGACAAAGAAAATAGCCGCCTGTTCTTTGAGCGCGTCCGCCAAAGTCAAGCAGCGCATCAGATGTCCCGAGCCTATTTGCCTTGACGAATCCGCACGAAAGATTACATTTCCCATAATCGAAATCCCGGCTCCAATATAGTCTTTTCCTATGCTTTAATACTTTGTTATTATACCATTTTACCTATATAAAAGCAAAACCACCGGCAGATTCGCCTGTGGTTTTGCATATTCACTCTTTTCAGGTTTACTCTTCCCCGTCTTCACCCGGCAGAGAAAAGTCAGCGCTGTAGGCCAACACATTTACTTCCTCAGAAGTCAGCAATCCTTTTTTAAGGTTTTCTTTTAAAAAACCGCGCAACAATTCAAGTTTTTCTTTTTTATCGATTAGTTCCACTACTACCGGCAAATCAGATGACAGGTCGAGGAATTTCGAAGCGCGTATCTGCCTGGTATTGGCGCCGTAGCCTTCCATACAGCGAAACACCGTGCCGCCGGCGATATCCAGCTTGCGCGCTTTTTCGAGGATAGCCCGGTACATAGGCTTTTTGTTGTAGTACTCTTCTTCGCCGATATAAATACGCAATCTTACCGCTTTTCCCGTGAGCGCCATAAAACACCACCCCTACCCGCATAATATTATTTCATATTCATAATATAACATATTTACGGATTTTACGCAAAGGCGGGAAAGCCCCTGTTTGCAGCGCCGCCTTTTTTTTGCTAAAATAATATTATCAACAAGTGAGGAAGTGATCTTTCATGAAAAAGACCGTTATCGTATTAATATTGCTGCTTAGCGCATCTTTATTGGCCGCTCCATTGGCCGGCGCTCACCGCAACAGCCATTGCAGAGAAGGCGGCGGCTATTGCGATAGATATTGATGATGGATTATATTATCAATATTGCCGCGCCCTTTATCGCTTTTCTTTTTCTCATGCTGCTCTCTTTGGCAGCCAGCAGTTTTTGGCTGGCGCTGGCTTTAAACGCCGCCCTGTTTTCTTTTTGTCTTTACCGGCCGGACTTGCCGGCCCTCTTGCCCAGCGTCACGGTCTGGGCGGCGGTCATTATCGCCTACTTTACGGCGCACTGTTTTGACAAAGATGTGCGTATCCTCAAAGGACCGGAGGGACGAAAAACATCTTGGCGGAAAATGCTCATTTCAGAGTATGGCTCATTCCGCGCCTGGTCCAAAAGCAAGTTTGGTTTAACAAAAACAGGCGCATTGTAAGAAATGCAGCCATTACCAGTTTAATATTTTTCAGTTACAGCCGGCAAATTGCCGGCTGTTTTTTCATCATATGAATATACCTGGCTGTATGAGAATTTTGCTTCCTGCAAAATTCTCTACAGCCTTTGTTGTGTCCCCGCAGTATATTGACAAAGGAAAAACTCAATGCTAGTATAATGATATATGATATATCATTTATTATTATATAAAAAGGGATGTGGATGCATGGCAAACAATCATTACAAAGAGGGCTGTTGGTGGGCCAGCCCTTACAACGACTATGACGAGGTAGTCAAAGAGTTCAAACTGCCGCCCAAAGTAGAGATACACGACGCTACTTTGCGCGACGGCGAACAAACGCCGGGCGTGGTTTTCTCCGTAGACGACAAGGTCCGTATAGCGGAAAAACTAGACGAAATAGGCGTCGAGCGTATCGAAGCCGGCATGCCGGCGGTCTCCAACGATGATTTTCTTGCTATAAAAGCAATTTCCAAGCGCAATTTGAAGGCCAAGATATTCACCTTTGCGCGGGCGATGCGCGAAGATATCGACAAGGCGGCCGACTGCGGCGCCCACGGCGTGGTCATAGAAGTGCCTATCGGTTATCCGAAACTGAAGTACCAATTCAAATGGACATGGGAAAATGTACTGGAAAAGAGCATGGACTGCATCAACTACGCCAGAAGTCAGGGGCTTTCCACCCTCTACTTCCCTTACGACACGACGCGCGCCCGAGAAGAAGACCTCGAACAGCTTATGGCCGGCATCATGAAAAACTCCCCGCCTGATTCGGTCGGCGTGGTAGATACTATGGGCTGTGCACTGCCAGAGAGCATCCAGTACCTAGTACGCAAAATGAAAGCCCTGACCGGCGGCCTGCCGGTAGAAGTACACACCCACAACGACTTTGGCATGGGCGTGGCGACCGAGCTGGCAGGAGTGGCTGCCGGCGCCGATGTTATCCATTCTTGCATGAACGGTTTGGGTGAGCGTACAGGTAATGCCGCCACCGAAGAGCTGATGGTAGCTTTGAAAGTGCTTTACGGCACAGCCAACGATTACAAGCTCGATAAATTGCTGGAAACCTGCCAGATGATAGAAAAAATCTCCGGCGTAAAACTTGCGGAAAACAAACCGATCGCCGGCAGCCGCAACTATACCCGTGAATCCGGCATCGGCGTCGACCTGGTACTCAAAGAGCCTTTGGCCATGTTTGCTACCGACCCGCGTTATTTTGGCCGTACCGGCGATATTGTACTGGGCAAAAAAAGCGGCAAGGCTTCAGTCGAATACTTTTTAGCAAAGAATAATATAGAAATTCCGGACGCAAAAATAAATAACGTACTGGAAAAAGTGAAGGAAACTGGGGCAAAAAAGAAGGGGTTGTTGACGGACGCTGAGTTCGTGGAGATCGTTAAGAGCATTTGATAACGAGAAGTAAAAGGAGAGATGATTATGGCAAAGTTGATCGATTTGAGTGTTTCTCATTACACGGGGGCGACCGAACCGTTCGGCCCCACTATTGAGCATTCCGGCCACGCGGCCGGCGCTTCCCGCCTGGCCAAGATGGCGGGGATAGAGCCGACTGATTTCCCCGATACCATGGCTTTAGCTACGGATTTTATCTCCGGCTCCACGCACGCCGGCACGCATATCGACGCGCCTTTTCATTACGGGCCTAACAGTGAAGGCAAACCGGCTAAGACTATAGACCAAATACCGCTCGAGTGGTGTTACGGCCCCGGTGTTGTACTGGATATGCGCCATAAAGAAGCCGGTTCGGAAATTACCGCGGCGGACATGCAAGAAGCGTTCGACAAGATGGGTTATGATCTAAAACCCGGCGACATCGTTATGCTGCATACCGGCTGCGACAAATACTGGGGCACAGATACAAAAACTTATCTTGCCATGCAATCTGGCCTTGGCATAGAAGGCTTAGACTGGCTGCTCGACCAGGGCATCCGCTGCATCGGCATCGATGCCTGGACACTTGACCGCCCTGTCCCGGCCATGGTGGAATCTTACAAAAAGACAGGTGATAAAGGCCAACTTTGGCCTACCCATATGCATGGCAGAAAACGCGAATACATACAAATAGAAAAATTGGCCCACCTCGAGACGCTTCCCCGTCCTTACGGTTTTACTTTAAGCGTGTTCCCGGTCAAGTTTGAAGGCTGTACCGCCGGCTGGTGTAGGGCCGTAGCTATTTTTGATCGATAATTTGCTAATGTTTGGAGGGTTTGACCATGTCTGAAGTTACTATCAGCAAAAACAACTCCCTGCCGCCGCAAACCATAAAAAAACTCCTATGGCTGGCCGTCGGCGTAGCAGTACTGGCCGCGTCCTTTTTTGCACCGGCCTTCGCCGGGCTTACCAAGGCGAGCGTCCGATCGCTGGGCGTTACTTTTGTAACGGTGTTCTGGTGGATAACCGAAGCGCTGCCTATACCGGTCACCGGCCTTTTTGTCTTTCCTTTGATGAGCATCATGGGCGTCGTCCCTTTTAAAAAACTATTTGCGCAAACCTTTGGCGATCCTTTCGTTCCTTTTATGATCGGCTGTCTGGCGCTGTCTGTCGCTTTTACCAAATCCGGCCTCGGCAGGCGCATCACCTATATCATGCTCAGCATGTCCGGCACGAAAGTAAGCCGCATACTTGACGCTTTTTTCTGGATACCTTTCGTTATATCGGCTTTTATCACAGATCTGGCTGTAGTCGCCCTGATGTATCCGATTGCTCTTAGTTTGGCGAGAGCCGCCAAAGCCGAACCGGGCAAAAGCAATTTTGGCCTGTGCCTGATGTTCGCCATCACTTTCGGCGGCGTTATCGGCGGACTGTGCACCCCATCCGGCGTCCCATCCAACATCATCACGATAAGCTTCCTGGAAAAAAACGCCCGCCTCACTGTCGGCTTTCTGGAATGGACAATGATCGCCACCCCTATTGCGATGCTGCTTGGCATAAGTTCGCAATGGCTGACGAAAAAAATGTACAAACCGGAAATGGACTACCTGCCCTTTGGCCCGGAAGTCATAACCCAAGAATTAAAGAATATGGGACCATGGACACAGCAGGAAAAAACTACGCTGCTCGTTTTTCTAGCAGCTGTATCGCTTTGGCTGACCGGTGATTTTACCAAACTTCCTATCTCTATCGTATCGCTCACCATCATCGCCCTTATGTGCATACCCGGTTTTAGCGCGGTAAAAGGCTGGCGCGATATCGAAACAGAGCTGGAGTGGGGCTCGCTGATGCTTATGGCCGGCGGCTTTGCGCTGGGAGTAGCTACTTTCGAAAGCGGGCTCGCCAAATGGCTGGCGCAGCACGCTATACAGCCCCTGGCCGCTCTGCCATTTTATATGCAACCGTTTGCCGTAACCATCATGGTCGCCATTGACTCTTTAGGTTTTTCTTCCTTTACCGCGGCGGCGGCCGTCAATGTCCCTTTGATCATAGCTTATGCGCAACAAAACGGCTTCCCTGTAGCCTCTTTGGCTATGAGCGCCGGTCTGGCCAGCTCTACCCACTTCATCCTGGTAACGGAAAGCCTGTGTTTTGTTTTGACCTATGCCGCCGGCTACTATACCTTTAAAGACCTGTTTAAAGTCGGCTCCATCCTTACTGTGATAAGCGCGATTGTCATTGCTCTTGGCATGATTGTTGCCGGCATGCCGGCAGGCACGCCGCTGCACTGATCGACTAAAATGTTTGGTATACGAAACAGCCCGGTAGCCCGGGCTGTTTTTATCTTAAAAAGTATTGACTAACGATTTTTATTGTTATAGGATAAATTATATATGGTATATCTGTGTATAATGTATTGTGTATCCATTAATTTTGATTGGGGTTGTTTAAAATTTCCGGCTTGATCAAAGGCTACGGTTTGGAGCATATGGTAACAACCAAACTTGAGGCCGTCTACAACATACTTAAAGAAAATATCGTTAACGGCAATTTAAAACCCGGCGACCGCCTGATCATCAGGAAGATCGCGCAAGAACTGGGCGTATCTGAGATACCTGTGCGCGAGGCTATCCGTTCTCTCGAGGCGCAGGGGCTGGTGACCATGATACCGCACGCCGGCGCGCATGTATCCATGCTGGACAAAAACAATATAAAGGAAATAATAGAAACGAGAAGCATCCTCGAGGGCTATGCCGCCAGCTCCGCCATCCCGCTCAGCAAAACTACAGCGGCTGAATTTAGAGCATGTATCGAAGAAATGCGCGAATGCGTGCAAAGCGACGACTTTGTTCGTTTTGGCGCGCTCAACGCCCGCTTTCACCGCATGCTCTGTGAGCAGACCGACAATACGCGCATACAAAAGATAATCAGCTCCCTGATCGGCGAGTACGAAAGGACAAGAGCGGTATTTGCCTTGTCAAAAGAGCGTCTGAAAAAATCTTTTAAGGAGCACGAAGCCATATTGGCCGCTATGCTGGCTGAAGACAGGGAAAAAACCGAGCGTTTGGTGCGGGAACACCGGATGAACGCCGGCGCCGCCCTCTTGGCAACGCTGGAAAATAACGGCCGGCAGAAACGCTCTGCCAGCGGCAAATACTAAATAGAACACGCGCAAAAAACCCGGCGCCACTGTTTGAAAGTGGCGCCGGGTTTTGTATTGTATGTTTTTATTCATTACATACTAAATAAGTGCTGCTTGCTTTTCAGTTCATCAAGCGGTATGGGTTTGCTAAAGAGATAGCCCTGCACGAGGTCGACGCCTTCGGTGGCAACGATCTGGTACTGTTCCCTGGTCTCCACCCCTTCGGCGACAAAAGATATGCCGGCGGCGTGCGACAGGCTGACCATGGTAGTAAAAAACTTCCGAAGATAGCTGTTGCTTTCTATGCCCCAGACGAAAGACCGGTCGGTTTTTATTATATTTACCGGCAGTTTATAAAGATTGTAGAGCGAAGAGTAACCTGTGCCGAAATCATCAAGGGCTATCTTGACACCGATTTTTTTCAGTTCGGCCAACCGTTCTATGATGATATCAGTTATAAATAGTTCGATGCTTTCGGTGATCTCAAGCGTCAGCATTTGCGGGGGAAAACCATGACGTGAGAGTATGCCCATAGTCTTGGCGACGAAGTTTTCATCGTAAAGAAGTGAAGCCGGTATGTTTACGGCGGCCCGGAAATTTGGATAGAGCGTAAAGCCGTTGACTGTCATTTCTTTAGCCACATTTTCTAGTATCCAATAAGTGATATCGTCGATAAGACTGGTCTGTTCAGCCATCGGAATGAATACGGCGGGAGAGACACTGCCCAGTTCCTTGCTGTTCCAGCGGCATAGAGCTTCGACTGTCCGCCAGGCGCCGTTTTGCGCGAACACCAAAGGTTGGTAGTGTATGGAAAAACCGTTGAATTCCTCATGCACCGCACTGCGCAGAAGGTTTTCCATATATTGCCGTTTACTGATGTTCTCTTCCAGGGCATGGGAAAAATGCAATTGGCGCATGTTTTCATGCTTCTGGACCGAAGCGAGCGTTATTTCCGCTTTGCGCAAAAGCTCAGACACATATGTGCCGTTCTCCGGGAAAGACACTATGCCAAGGCAGGCCTGCGCGTATATATTGCGGCCATCCACCGTCCAGGCTTTATTAAAACGTAAAGTGACCTGCCGGCAGATGTCGTCTAGTACGGACAGGCTGTCATTTTTCAACAGCAGTAAAAACTCATCGCCGGCAAACCTGTATACACAGTCTACCAAAGCCGGCATGCCGCATAAAAAATCGCGCATATGCCATAGTACGGCATCGCCGACCGCATAACCGTAGGCTTCATTTATTTTCCTCAAGTCGTCCACGCCCAATAATACGATGGCGCCTTTATGGCCGGCGGCGATAATTTTGTGCAGGTCTTCTTCCAGCTTGTAGCGGTTGGGTATATCCAGCAAGCGATCGTAGTAGGCTATATGTTCGGCTTTTATTTTAGATATTTTCTGTTCGGTAATGTCGGAAAAAGTGTACAGTTCCACCGGCCGGCCGTCGAGCCATTTAACCTTAGAGCAGTTGCCCTGGTACCAGCGGTTTTCCCCGGCGTTGTACTTTTCCCAGTATGTTGTTTTCTCCAGCAGGGAAAAAACCGGATGCTGCAATCTTTCTTCCGCCTGGCCGATAAGCGCGTTGCCGTTTTTGCCGTCCGGCTGGCAGTTGTCATTGGCAAAAAGAACCGTCCTGGTATCCGGGTCGAGCACGAGTATGCCAAACTTCATGGTGTTGAGCACCCGCATGGCATGGTCACTGCTTGATTGCAGCTGCATTTGGGCGTTTTTTTGCAGCAGCACATTGCCGATTATTTGGCAAAAGTATTTAAGTGTATTGTGTTCGCTGGGGTTGTTTTCAAACCTGTCCAGTTGGGCGTTTTCCAGTGTAAGAACCCCGTACAGCTCTTGGCCGCGTTTTATCGCCCCCTGCACGATCGTGCGCGTGCCTTTGCTGGCATTTTGAACCATTATCTTGTCCACGTTTTGATATACCGGATGTGAGCTCGTTCTAATGTTTTTGATGTATATCGTATGTACTTGGTAATAATCCCGGATAATGTTCCACTCTTCCGGCCGCATATTATAAAATATGCAAAAAGGCCTTTGTGTATCGCCAGTCTCCTGGTACCAGCAATGTACAGGATAATCCATATGGCTTTCGCCGATATAGGCGCGGTCTGCGCCGTAATATTGCGCCAGTACAATAAGCATCTTGTTTATGCCTGTGTGAAGGTCGGTGGAGTTTGCGGCATCCAGCATGGAAACCAGGACCTCGCGCCGGCCTGTGATAATAGACAATGCCCCTTCGCTGATAGTGAGTTGACGCGTTTTATCGGACAATTCCGCTTCCAGGTTCCCCAACCGCATGATGCAGGCAGCCATGTTTTCCAAAAAATAGCTGAGAAAACGAAGCCTATGCGCCGGTATGGCCGGCAGTTCTTCTATGATGGCGCGAGCCGCCGTATAGGGCAAGCGCGCTTGCATGGCCTTTTTTTCTATCAGAGAAAAGTCCATGTCATCAAGCCTTATCTGATCAAGCACCAGGCTGGCAAGGTAACGTCCGTTCAAAAAAAGAGGCGCAACGCAAATTTTCAGGCCGGTATGTGGGCATGTGTATATGCCGCTCTTTTTTTCCCCTTCCCGTCCGCCAAGTATCGCATTGTAATAATCTTTTTCCGTATCGCCGACGCCTGCCAGGCGTTTGGTCAAATAGGAACAGCCGTTATGCCGGTTGCTGGGGCGGGTGACAGCATAACCGGTCGTATTTACTGTGACTGCGGCGCAGCCGAGGGCTTTTGCGAAAGAATCCTGCAAATGCTGGATATAATCGATGTCCAGTTTGATTTTTTGCAGAGTTGATAAGGGAGTCTTTTGCTGGTATGTAGAAACATCAAACAATTGTAGCACTTCCTTTTGTTTTTAGTATCGCCAGGTATTATTCCGTCCCGGAAACGTTGTCTAAAAACTCGAAGCCCCTCAAACAAAAAATTAGCATTATCTTTGATAAGGAAGTAATATACTATCCTTTATTTTTTGTATAAAAATCTCATTATCGCATTATAAAACAAAACAAACAATAATTAGAATATTTTACTTTTTTTACACATATCATATTGTATTCTATATATTACTAACAAGATTATCGGAAAGCAATAGCTTTTTTCCAGGAAGAACCACTCTTTTAGTACAAAAAAAGACAAAAGACGACAGAAATAAAGCTGTCATCTCTTCATATATTATTTCGTGCATGTCATTTTAAAAATACACAAAAACAAATGACATGCGGGTATAAGCCACAGATAGAGGGCATACGGTATAAAACCGCTGTCTGCCGCCATAGCCGCGGCCAGGGCCGCGCCGGCTATGTTCCACGGCACGAGCGGCGAAATGACGATGACGCTGTTTTCTATATCGAGCGCCAGTTTATAGCTATCGAGACGCTCTTTGCGATATATCTTATAAAAAAGCTGGTAAGTGAGCATGGCCGCCAGCGTCTGGTTACAGGAGAAAGCGGCCGTGACAAAACTGCCGGCCACAATAGCAGGGTAATTGCCTATCTTTTTTGCCAAGGCGGCGAACATGCGCTCTATATCACGGAGCAGGCCCGTACCTTCAAATATGCCGGCATAGGTGGATGATATAAGAACAATAAGCGCCACATTGAGCATGGACAGAAGCCCGCCGCCTTTGATTATGCCGGCCAGAAAACCGCCTTCTTGCATCTTGAAACCGTAAACTATGAATTCCAACATGCGCCCTACCGGCACATGCTGCACAAAAATGGCAATGAAGAAGCCCGCCGCCAGGCTGAGCAACATAGCCAGCTTGACGTCAACGCGCAAAGTTACCAGCAAAAGGATGATGACAGCCGGGACTGCGGCTACCGGGCTGATGTCGAAATAACGCGCTAGCTCTTGGCCCATGGCGCTACCCTGAAAACTCAGGCGGTGCGCCCCGGCCAGATAGGCAAACCCGGCCACAGACAAAATAAACGGCACAAGGCCCGACAGGAACATGTTTTTTATGTTTGTATAAAGGTTTGTCCCGGTCAGCGCCGCTACCAGGTTGGCGCTCGAGGACATGGGCGAGCCCCGGTCGCCGAAATACGCCCCTGCGATGACCGCGCCCGCGGTAACCGCTACGTCTACCCCGCCGCTCTTGGCTAAAACAATGAGCACTACACCGATGGTACTGGCCGTACCAAGAGAAGTGCCCAACAGGAAAGATACGCCGCACGAGAGCAAAAAGGCGGTGGGGATAAAATATTTGGCGTTCAGAAGGTCTATCGCATGGTATACGATGAAGGGTATGGTGCCCGAGGCGCGCCACACGGCTGTTATCGCGCCGATAAGGAGGAATATCTCCAATACCAGCAGGGATTTTTTCGCGCCTTTGACCGACATGCCAAAGAGAGAAGCCCAGGAATGTCCGCGGCGATGCGCGGCCAGAAGGAAAGCGGCCAGGCCGGCTAAAAGCGCATAAACGATCGATATTTTGCTGTATAAACAGAAAACCAGCGACAGGAAAAACGCCGCCAGCGCGATTATAGTGTCCATGACTATTCCCCTTGCGCCATGTAGATATGGGACCGGTGAAAAATTCACTGGCCGCACTAGAACAAATGGATAAAAATATGGTACTATTCAGTTATAAGTGAGTTAAGGCAGCTCGTGCGTAGCTGGCAACCATACTAATAGTATAGGAGTTTTTTGCTTTTTTGGCAAAGATACTTGGCTACAGGCGTAACTTTAAGTACAAGGAGGAAAAAAGACAGTGCAAAATAAAATAAACTCTTTACTGGAAAAGCTGGAAGGCAAGGCCGGTATCATTATAAAAGAGGCCGGCGGCGGTGTGCTTTTTTCTCACAATGCCTCCATGGTCTTTCCTTCAGCCAGCATCATCAAACAATATATATTGTGGGAGCTATACAGCAAAGCCGCCCGGGGCGAGCTAAGCCTCGACAGCGCGGCCGCCATCGCCCCCGGGAACCGTGTCGGCGGTTATGGCGTGCTCAAGGACATGGCCGCAGACAGCCTTACCGTAAAGGACTTGTCCCTATTGATGATAGCCTTGAGCGACAATATAGCCACAAACACGCTCATCGACTTGGCAGGCATGGACGATGTGAACCGTGCGGCTAAAGCACTGGGCTGTACCAATACGGTATTGCAACGAAAAATGATGGACCTTGACGCCAAGGCGCGGGGGCTTGATAACTTTACCAGCCCGGAAGACGTTGCGCTCTTGCTTGGCAATTATTTGGAGTCGCCGCTGCTGCCCGCGCCGCTACGCCAGGAAATGGCCGCTACGCTGAAAAAGCAGATATACCAAAATTTCCTCGCTCATTATATGCCGGAGAGTTTTTCCTTTGCCCACAAAACAGGCGACCTGCCCGGCGTCCTGCATGACACAGGCATACTCTACACGCCTGGCGGCAAAACTTTGATAGTCGCGGTAATGACCAAAGAACTCAAGAGCAACATTTCCGGCCTGAAATTCCTCAACGCATTGGGTGAAGTTATATTTGACAGTTACGCGTAAGTTTCAGAAGGTAAATCTGACCTGCCGACCGGCGCTTGAATATAAAGGCGCCGGTTTTTTATTTTGCCGGAAATTCCATGGGTTTTTCTAGCAGGTATAGTATGTGCGGCATTTCTTTTCCCTTATAATACTTTACAAACTGTTTTTGCGCGGCCATGCCCAGCTTTTCCGCCAGCTGCCGCGAAGGCGCGTTCGCCGGCCGTATTTGCGCAGTCACCTCTTCCATGTTTAAGGTAAAAAAAGCATGCTCAAGCGCCGCTCGCGCGCTTTCATAGGCGTAGCCTTTATGCCAGAATTCTTGGGCAAAGATATAAGCAAGGCCGATGTATTCGCTGCCGTCCGCCGCTTCCTTTATAAGGCCGCATACGCCTGCCAGACGCCCGCTGTCTTTTTCCACCACGGCCCAGAAGCTGAAACCGTCCCGTGCATAGCGCGCTATATTTTTATCCAGCCAGGCCTGTATTTCTTCGCCGGAAAAAGCATGCTCCCAGGCGTACATGACCTCTATGTCGCCTAGTATAGCCGCTACGGCCGGATAGTCGCCCGCATGCAGTTCGCGCAAAAACAGGCGCGGCGTATCAAGGTAAAAATCCCGGCCGCTCATTCGGTTGCCTTACATTGACGGCAGACAGAGGAGCCGGTATTATGTTTTTTCATATGGGCATTGCCCCACTGAGAAAAACCCGCCAGCACCGGCAGTAGAGATTTCCCCTCTTGCGCCAGGGTGTATTCGACTTTTGGCGGTATTTCATTATATTGTTTGCGGTGCACAAGCCCGCCTTCCTCCAGTTCTTTCAAAGACTGCGAGAGCATCATATTAGTGATGCCGGGGACTTTACGCTTTATCGCGCTGTAGCGGACCGCTTCTCCGTCCGCCAGAAGGCATAGTATGGGCAGTTTCCACTTGCCGCCCACCATGCCCAGCGTATAACGCAAAGGGCAAAGCAAACCGCTGTCTTCAGGCATACTTTCTCGCTCCTATCAGTTTTTTCTTACTTAGTAAATAAATACTGCGTACTTGTAAAATACTGTTTGAATAATATAATTATACCATAACCTCTAAAGGAGTGGTGTATATGCAAGAAGTTATCAAATTTTTACACGACAGCCAGGTTTTTTACCTGGCTACGGTAGAAGGCGGGCAGCCCTGCCTGCGTCCGCTGGGTTTTGTCATGGAATACCAAGGCAAACTGTGTTTTGGCACCAATAATAAAAAGGACATGTTCAAGCAGATGCAGGCAAATCCTTACATAGCGATCTGCGCAACGGTAGGAACAAACTTTTTGCGTATCAACGGCACGTTCGCCGGCGTGCCCGACCGCGAAGCAAAGGAAAAAGCCCTGGCAGAGCTGCCCTTTTTGCAGACGATGTACGCAGCGGACGACGGTATATTTGAAATATTCACTATCGAAAACGCTGACGCTTCTTTTTGCGATATGAAAGGTGGAAAAAGGACTGTGCGTCTGTAAACGGTAAAAAAGGACGGCCAACGGCCGTCCTCCTTTCATAGTATAGACACAAGTATATTCTCATGCATTTATATGTTTTTTATTTTTAATGCCATCTCCTGCGTTTGTGTAAATCCGACTACCTACCACTTACTAACAATGCGACATTTCTCTTTTTTGTATAGTGCCACCGAACGCGTACTACGCGTAGGTAATTGTTAAGCCAGCCTGCTGGCAAAGTTAAACTCGCTCGTCTGCCTATATCGCCTGCGTCTCTGTCCGACTTCGCTCAAACAGTT
>JAVBME010000019.1:0-74932 GCA_031552765.1 Acidaminococcales bacterium
GTTCTTCTGTCTTGTTGCATGCTGGCATTTTTATATAAGTTCGCCGGAAAAAGGTTTTTCACCTCTTCCCGGCATTTCTGATATTTATGTTTGAAAAAACTTATTAAACAAGCACTTTGTGCCCATTATTGCAAGACGTAGAAACCGTCCCCTTGTCTTGGAACCGTCCCCTTGTCTTCTTATTGCAAGACGTAGGAACCGTCCCCTTGTCTTGTGAAATCCGAAAGATCATCTATACCACCAATATGATCGAAAGCTACCACCGGCAATTGAGAAAAGTAACCAAAGGAAAATCCGTATTCCCCAGCGATGAAGCACTGTTAAAAATGCTCTATCTGGTCACGCAGGATGTGATGCTGCGCTGGACGGGCAGGATACACAATTGGGGCCAGATACTTCTTCAACTAAGCGTTTTCTTTCCGGACAGGATTAAGTCGTCACTTCTTTAGGCATTAGCACAAAATTATTTACAGACTCCGGTAGATATGGCTGAATATGATAATTTGAAAACAGTCACATCGAAAAAAGAAGCAGTTTTGAAAAAACCGGGTCTATTTTCTTTGCCATCTACCAAAGAGCAATATAATAAAGATTTGAAGAGCATACAAAAGGATCGCGACCAGCTTCAGGCAATGGAGAAAGAAATAAATTCGCCTGATTATGGTGACAAGCTGCGCGAACGGGCGGTTACGGAATACAATAAGAAAAAGGATCATTCTGAAGAAAGAGCAAAATATTTAGCAACGCTGCCCAAGGTTGGGCAAGAAGAGTTTGTGTCTAAAGAAGCCAGGGCTACTACGGTTAAGGAAAAATGGAGAGACATGCAAAAAGTAGATGTCTATCTAACTGCATGCATCAGAAAAGCTAGAGAGCGGGAGCGCATGTCCGCCAAAGGTAAAAACTGGGCAGATGGAGTGCTCAGAGATCAAGATGAATTTGAAAGGTAATTTTTCGCCAACCTGGATATGATTGTATTTTCACGACCGCCCCTGTCAAGCGATCACTGCGTTTGCTACGCACACTTGACAGGGGCGTTACGTCTAAAATATTTAGCTGGTTAAGGGTTGGCCAGGGGTATTATATTATCTATAATTAGGAAGCCGGCTTTCATTTATTAGTTTAATGTATTAGAATTACAAGTAATAGGCGAAAACCAATGAGGTATGATATGCGATTTGAAGAAGAAATAATGAAGGCTGTAAGGCATCAAGCGGCTAACGACATAGAAACTATTAAAACAAATGAAGAACTTAATAACATATTTGCATCATTAAAGTCCGATATAGAAAATGCTAGATATGACTTTTCCAGATCAAATTCGATTGTATTAAACCAAAATGGGAAAAAGCGTTTTGTTAAGCAATTTTCTGGAGCATATTCAATTGAAAATATTCTATGTCAATGTATTAAACAGATACTGGATAAAGCTTTCAGGGTAAAATATCCTAACCGTAATAAGTCGGTCAGGTCTTTATTCGATACTCTTTCTACAACTAAACAAATGTCAGATTTTACAATCGTGAAATTCGATTTTAAGGACTATTTTAACTCAGTATCTTCTGTGTATGTGTTTGAGAAATTTTTAAAAGTTAAGTTAACTGATAGATTTGAGCTAGATATCATAAAAACGTTCGCAGAAAATACTAAATACGCATATGCAGGACTTAGTACTTCGAATGTTATAGCTGAAATCATTGCAAAATACTTTGACTCAATAGTTAGAAATGCATTAATTTCAAAAGGAGTTCTTTTTTTTGAACGATATATTGATGATGGACTAATTATCTTTAATGAACATGTAGAAGAACGCGAATGTAGAGATGTTATCTGTCAAGCGATCGAAAGCGTCTACAGAGATAAGATGATAGATGTTAAACCAAAATGCAAAACTTGCTTAAACAGTTCTAAATTTGTCTATGTATCAAAACGTAATATATGTAGTAGTCCAGTCTCTTTTGATTATCTAGGTTATGAATTCTGGTTGAGTATCCCAAAGGACAAAGTAGAACTCAGATACGGAATAACTAAAAGTAAACAGGATAAATATAGTGATAAGATTGACAAGTTTATATTTTGTTATACAGAAATGAAGCATCCTGATTATGACAACTTAGAATTATTACGTCATAGAATAGCGGCTTTTACTTCAAGAGAGGTTTATCAGGGTAAAAAATTTAGAACGGAAATTTGGAAAACCAAAGGCTTTATAACAAACTATGGTGAATTGCGATACATACTTGACACAGATCTTATCGAATATAATACGAAGCGTTTTCTTGAAAAAATGGTTGAGGAAGCATTTGTGCGTGCTAAAATACCTTTACCGTATTTTCTATGTGGTTCACAGGGTAAAGCTGGTTATAATTTGTTTGAAAACATGAAAAAAAATAAGACTATTTTGCTTGTTGAACATATAGGTTATGACTATAATGCTCTAGTAAAATTATGCAAGCAAATTGGAATAAGTGATGTTGATAAGAACAAAAAAAGCGCGGTTATGGGACTTTAGTAAGAGAGTATCTTATAAAAACGAAGGTTGGTTATTAAATGACGAAGCGGCAAGGTTTCCCTTGCCGCCCCGGAACATCTGCCTTAGCTATGTTCTAAACACAGTGTCGGTGGTAGAACTCCGTGCAAAGTGCCGATGATGTGTGTGCAGAAAAATCTGCACCGCAAGTAAATCTGACTTGCATATTTTTATTGTAGAATAAATTGAGGTGAATTTCAATGGCATGGAATGGATTAGAAAGAAATAAACTTGATTACATATTAACTGATTTACTACCAGTCGAACTATCGGAATTATTTTCTTTTCGGCCATTTTATGATTTTCTTATTAAAAAAGAGCAAAAATCTATTCTTAATATGCTTACTGAAGAACTTAAAACAACAAAGGCAAAGGCTGAACATGTAATGTTCCAAAATAACTGGGCGACAATGCCATTAAAATATAATATATTAAAAGGCACGGATTCTTCTCGTGAAATGAGTCTTATTCAGCCACTTTCTGCTTTGAATTTATTTTTATTTATAGAATGCTATCAAAAAAATATCCTCCATTTTTTTGATGAAAAAAAATGTTTTTCAATTCGTTATCATAAAAAACACACGGATTTATACTATAAAGCTAAACACAATAAGGTTATTCATTATTTTGAAGGTCAATCCAAACGGACTGGCATAGGAGCGGTACAACAAACTGGAAGTTATTTTAAAATATCACCATTCGAATCAATCAACTCATTTGCAGATTCTCGTATATGGAGAATGTGCAACTTTAAATATAAATACTTATGCTAAAATCGACTATAAGTCTTGTTTTGACAGCATATACACACACGCTTATAAATGGATCGTCGAACGTAATGTCATCGATTCTAAAGAGGCAAGGAATTCGAATCTATTTATAACGATTGACCGCATTCTTCAAAACATAAATGGTCGTTCGTCTAATGGTCTTATTGTTGGACCTGAATTTTCAAGAATGATTGCAGAAGTACTTTTACAGCAAATAGATAGCGAAATTTTACTTGCCTTATCAAACGAAGAAATTGAACGAGACAAAGATTATGTCGCTTTTCGATATGTTGATGATATATTTTTATTCGCTAATTCACAGGAGAATCTAAACTTAATTATTGAAAAGTACAGGATAGTTGGCGAAAAATATCGCATTCGGTTAAATGAATTGAAACTAGTTAAGGGTGAGACACCTTGTTTACCAAAGAGTTGGCTTGAAAAAACTAGGCACCTTTCAGATGTAATGGACAAATTCTTTTATAAAGGGAAAAAGTCTGATTTCAATGAACTGCCGGAAGAAGAGCGATTTTTAATAAAGTCTGATTTTATACAGGTTGACAGAGTTAAAGATGAAATAACTACTATTATGAAAGAGTGCACAAACGATAGACGGACAATTGTTTCTTACCTATTATCAACATTGCTAAATAACATAAGCAAAAAGAAGGATGGATATACATTATTTGGCAAAACGAAAATAGGGAAAGCCATGCTGTTAATTGATATTGCTTTGTTTGTTTATGCTTTTTGTCCATCTTTTGATCAGACGCGAAAAATTATTTCAATAATTGTATATATGGACAATGAAATATTTTTTAAAAAAGATAAAAATGCAAAGGAAAAACTTAAAAATGTTATAAATCGATATTCGTTTATATTCCAACAAGGCAATATTTGTGATTTATGTGACTGGTTTCCATTTCTAAATGAGTTCGAAATTTCACTTGATGTTAAAACAGAAAATGCGCTAATAGGAAAAGCCTCTGAAGTTAATAATCCTATTATTTGGGCCAATATTTTGCTGTATGCGAAATATTATGAACCATTTTTTATTGATATTAATTCAAAGGTTAACGAAATTATTGATACACAGATTTCAAGAATATCAGATAAAGAATTTTTTTTGCATAAAGAATTTTGGTATATATTAGTATTTTATAATTGTCCTTATGTCGATATTAAGTTGAGAAACAAAATGTCAAATATTATAAAGAAAATCACTGTTTATGCAAGTAATAACCCAAATCCGTCTTCTCGTGCAACAAAAATTGTATGCGATTTTTTAGAGCATAAATCAAAGAGTGGTAGTATGCCAAAAGAAAGTTTTTTTAATTGGAAAAGTACCCGCGGTATTGGCGCACAGATAACATATCGAACGTATCAACGGACTATATTCAAACGATATCGAGGTAATAAATATAATTTATATGCGAGTATTGATTAAAGGTTTACATTGTATCAAAGTATGTGCATGGGAACTATTAAACTAGAGCGCATGCCAACAAAAACCAGAAATTGGGCCGATGGAATACTAAGAGAGAATAGATAAGATTTTGGACGATAACTTTTCGCCAATCTGTACATGATTGTATTTTCACTAATGTTCCTGTTCAGTGTGTGCAGCAAACTCAGTGAGGGACATCACGGTTAAAATATTGGGCTGGTCAATGGTTGGCAGAAGTGTTTTGCTAAGTGTTTTCCAAATCGATAGTTGTTTTTAAGAAGTGTGATGCATATAATATCATCAATATGAATTTTTGCTTTTTAAATTAATGGCTAACTATGGGGTATTTTGAGAACTTATTGATAGAAAGAAGGGTGGCAACTTATGAAAAAATATTTTTTACCATTGTTTGTAGGCATTTTTCTAACATTTAGTACGAATTTTTGCCATGCTAAAATTAGAGTTGTATATGATCAATTTTATGAAAAATATACTGTTAGTTCACAGTATGATCAAGAGTATATTGGCACACGACTTTTTAAAGAGTTTTGGAAAAATGGAAATAAAGTGTACTATATGAGTATTTCTACACGTATTACTGGCCATAGAGGTACGTTGACATTTAAACCTGTTGCACAAATCAAGTTTCCTGATGGGGAAATAATTAAAATTTTTTTGCATAGCGTAAATACTTATGGAGAGACAGAGCGTTCCCGGTACCTAGCTGGTTATTATCCTCTGCCCCAAAATTTAGTCGACAAAATTGCTGAAAGTAGCAACATTTCTATTCTTGCTGAGGTAAGTAATCCTCAAGTAAGTCATAGTGCACAAATATATATACCCAATATATCACCGAAAATATATGTAGAATGGACTAATATCATAAAAGCACAAACTCCAGACGATCCTATTTTAGCAAAAAAGAAATAATAAAACATTAAAAGTATTTCTGTTAAGAAAACTCTACTGCATATAGATGTTGTGAAAGACGTGGTCAAGTTAGTCTGGTAAACCACTGTTTGCATTTTTATAAATACCCACTCCATACTATTCCATGTACCAATAAATGTACCAATAGGGTGTAGAATAGGTAAAAATAGTATAAGTATAAGAAACAGTGGAAAGCAAAAAGTGGCTCTACAAGCGACTATATGAAAATGGTGAAAACAGAAAAACGCCTAATCTCTTGTTGCTAAACCGTTAGTAGGGGTAACTCTAGCGAGGGTTCAAATCCCTCCCACTCCGCCATATATCAAAGTAAAATGGGGCCTTGGAGCCAATTCCAGGGCTCTTATTTTTTTACCTATTAACCATTAAAAAACCGCATAAAATTTTTTAATTGCACGGGAATTGCACGGGAAAGAAAATAAGAAAAAGCGGTCAGAAGACCGCTTTTGAGAATTACTTTATCCTGTTGCCCATTTTATCGGCAGCATTAGAGGATGACAAACATCATTATTTTATATTTTGAATTTACCTACTGCCTCCTGCATTTCCTGGGCCATTTTAGCCAGGTTTTGGCTGGCGGAGGCGATTTCTTCCATAGAGGCGGATTGTTCTTCGGTGGCGGCGGAGACGTTTTGTATTTCGCCGGAGGAGTTTTCGCATAGCTTGTTGACCTGCTGAACTGATTCGAGGATATCTTCGCTGCCTTTGGCGACGTTTTGTACGTTGGCCGAGATGTCTTTGACCTGGCCGGACACGCCGCCGACGAGTTTTACTATCTCTTCGAAGGAGGCGCCGGTCTGGTGTACTACCTGTGCGCCGGCTTTTACTTCACGTGTGCCATTATGCATGGCTTCCATGGCTTTTTCCGTTTCGCTCTGTATTTCTCCGATAAGGTCGGCGATGTGTTTAGCGGCTTCTTGTGATTGTTCGGCAAGTTTTCTTACCTCTTCGGCTACGACGGCAAAGCCTCGGCCCTGTTCGCCAGCACGGGCGGCTTCAATGGCGGCATTGAGCGCGAGAAGGTTGGTCTGGCTGGCGATACCGGATATGGCGCCTACTATTTCTCCTATTTCTTTGGAACGTTCGCTGAGATTTTCCACTACTTTAGCCGAGTCGTTAACGGTTTTTTCTACGCGATCCATTTGAGCGATGGCTGCCAAAGCCGATTTTCCGCCTTCAGAGGCGGTGTCGGCGGCTTTTTGCGCCCGTTCGGCGACTAAGGATACATTGGCTGATACTTCTTCCAGTTCGGCGACAATGTTCTCGGAGATACCGGAAGCTTTGCTGACGGCGGCCATCTGGTCGTCCGTCTGGTTGGCGACGTTGGTTATGGAGTTGGCGACAAGGTTGGAGGCTTGCGCGGACTGGTCGGCGCTGGCGGTTAGCTCTTGCGAAGAGGCGGCGACCAGCTCTGATTGCTGGCCTATATGCTGTAGGAGGTTTCGGAGGTTGGCTACCATGGTATTGGTGGCTGCGGCCAATTGTCCTATTTCGTCCTGGGTTGTGATTTCGACTTTGTCGGTCAGGTCGCCGTTGGCTACTTTTTGCGCGACGGTGTTGATGGCGTTGACCGAGCCGGCTATCTTCCTGGCGCTGTAATAGCCGATGGCTATGCCCAGAACGGCTGAGATAAAAGCGGCTAAAAATGCTATTTTTTCGCCGCTGGCCGACGAAGAGGCGATGTTTGTTATGCTGTCATCGGTTTGTTTAGCAATGCGTTTTTCGTATTCTGCTACTTTAATAAGCAGTTGGCGGCCTGTTTCGATATTTTCATTGTTGGCGGCCAACGCCTCGGCTGTTTTTCCGGCTTGTACGAGCGGGAAGACTTTCTTTTCAGCGACTTGGGAGTATTTATCGTCCAGGGCTTTTAAATCGGCAAGGATTTTGCGGCCGTCTTCGCTGCGCGCTATTTTGATGAGATGTTCTTCCAGTTTGCTGTTTTCGTCGGCTGCTTTTTGGTACTGGTCGGCGAAAGCCCGGTCGCCGGTGAGGATGTAGCCGCGTATGGCGGCGACCTGGACAGCGGCGTTGTACTGGATATCGTTTATGTTGTTATACCTGGGCAGTTCATTTTCCTTAAGGTTTTTTGCGTCGGACGCGATTTGGTCCATTTTGTAGATGGCCGTTGCAAAGCCGACAGCGCCGACGAATACTACGAGCAGGAAAAAAGAGACCATTTTTACTATTAGTTTTTTGTTCATCATTGTGCATCTCCCTATATTTGTTCAATCTTGGTTTTTAATGCATACCTGAATTAAATCGTAATAAGTTTTGTGTTTGATAAGAGAAAAGTAATTATTAAAGTATTTAAATTTAAGAATTTAAAAATTTTTTTAAAAATTGTTTTATTTTCACGTTGATATACAACTAGGATGTGCAAGTGTAAGGGAATATTAAATAAAATACAGCAGTATTGTTGCTTGGAAAACGCTATTTTAATATTATGACGAAATTTGTATTTAGCTGCTTTGTGAGAAATATTTTTAAGTTACAGTGGTTGCCTAGCAGTGTTTTAGCCAACGGCGTTTATCCTTGCATTTACTCTTTAGCTGTGGTACCATTCACATTGTAAACTAAATATGTATTTTCAGGTGAGCGCAAGCTCTTAATAGAGAAACCGGTAAAAGCCGGTGCGGTCCCGCCGCTGTAATGGTGAGCGATTTCGCAGTATGCCACTGGGGGCATCCCCCGGGAAGGCGCGAGGTAGCGATGAACCAAAGCCAGAAGAACTGCCTGGAAAGAACGACCATTACCTACGAGCGATAGGAAAAGGATATGTCATGCTTATTTTTTATGACGCTATTTCCCGGCGCGCGAGCGCCGGGATTTTCCTTTTTCGCAAAAAAGAAAGGGGAAAGAGAATGAGTAAAGTATTTTTATGTGCCATGTTGTTAGCTATGAGTGTTATTTTTAGCGGCGGCGCGGAGGCGGCCGCCAGGGAAAAAGCGCTGGTTGTAGTGAGTTTCGGCACTACTTTCAAAGAGACGCGCGAGCTTGACGTAGAGGGAGTGGAGAAGGCCCTGGCCGCCGCTTTTCCCGACCGGGAGTTTCGCCGCGCTTTTACCTCCAAAATAGTGATGAAGCGGTTATGGGACAATGACGGCATAAAGGTGGACGACCTTGAGGCTGTATTGGCTAAACTGCTCAAGGAAGGGTATAAAGATATCCTCATACAGCCTACCCATTTGACGCCGGGTGAGGAGATAGCCAATAAGGTGTTGCCGGCAGTTGCTAAATTCCAGGGCAAATTTGCCAGGATGGCGGTGGGCAAGCCGCTGTTGACAGATGGACGGGATTTCCCGCTGGCCGCTAGAGCGCTGGAGGCATCGTTGCCTGCGCTCGACAAGAACGAAGTGGTGGTGTTCATGGGGCATGGCTCGCCTAATAGGCCCAATCCTGCCTATAAATCTTTGCAAGACAGCTTTGACAAGCTAGGCGTCCCTGCTGTTATAGGCGTGGTGGAGGAAACAGATCATCCTAATTATGAAGACATGCTGGCGGTTTTGCAGGGAAGAAAAGTCCAAAGCGTGCTGCTGTTGCCGTTGATGCTGGTAGCGGGCGACCATGCCAACAATGATATGGCGGGTGAAGAAGAGGACTCCTGGGCCAATCTTTTGAAAAAAGAAGGCTACAATGTACGCCACGAGCTGAAAGGAATCGGCCGGCTGGCGGCTATCCAGGATATTTATGTTTTGCATGCACTGGAAGCGCTCAATAGTTAATAAAGCAAGATAAAACAGGTATCCGAGAGGGTTTAATAGGTAAGACCGGTGAAAAACCGGCGCGGTCCCGCCGCTGTGAGGATGAGCGGACTCCACTATGCCACTGGGCGACCGGGAAGGCGGAGCGAGCGATGAATCCGAGCCAGAAGAACTGCCTGTTTTTAGTTTTACCACTACCTACGAGCGATAGGGGAGGGTTTATTTATGTGTCTTATAGCAGTGCACTTTCCTGACGATTGACCGCGGAATGTTTTATTTCTGGGAAAATAAAGTTGGGGAGGTATTTATTTTGCTAAAAACAAGTATGCTGCCGCTGGCGGCGGCAGCCCTGCTGCTGGCTACGCCGATAGGTTACGCCGAGGAGGCCAAAACGGCGGAGGACAAAAAAGAAGAGGTGCAGGAATTTACGCTGGACCCGGTAGTAGTGACAGCTTCGCGTTATGAGACGCGCGAAGTAAAGACGCCGGCTTCAGTGGAGGTCATAGACCAAAAGAAGATAAAGGCGATCGGCGCGGCCAATGTAATGGATACGCTGAAATATTCGCTGGGTACCAGCTATTCAGCCTATGGCCCGGGTGGCGCGAGCATGTCGTCTATGACCAGCGACGCTACTATACGCGGCGTCGCGGACGGTACGCTGGTGCTGGTCAACGGCCGGCCGATAAATTCCCGGGGCCTGCATATGATGGAAAAATTCAAGACTAGCATGGTAGAACGCATCGAGATAGTGCGCGGGGGCGGCGCTGTTATGTACGGCTCTGACGCTATGGGCGGAGTTATAAATATCATCACAAAAAAAGGTATGGAAAATAGCGTCTATTCCGAACTGGGAAATTTCGGCCAGGTAAATACCGGCGCGAATGTGGCCGTGGGACCGCTCAGCCTCAGTTACAATTACAGCCATTGGGGCGACGTCGATAATGTATCGCTTTCCGCTTGGAAAAGCACGGTGCAAAATGACCCGACGGGACGTTATTTGGGGAATAATTTTGACGGCTCGCACTCGAACAGCGTGGCTTTTACTTATGATTTCAACGATAAACTGTCTTTGTTTTATTCTTATGACAAGCAAAATACCTATTGGGACTATAAGTTTGTCCAAGGTACGGGCGCGGTGGGCAACCTGGCCGGGCGCACCCGTTACCTGCGCAATTATGAGAACAGACAGAATGTGGCGCAGTTGAATTTTGTGGACGATCATTTTAAGGCGTCGCTGTACTACAATGACCTGGCGCTCAACACTAACGGCATCGATTATCTGACTTCTACCGGCGGCGCGGTAGCTAACCCCGCCTGGAGCACTTCGGCCGACGAACGCAACCGCAACATTGGGCTGGACAGCCAGTATGACTGGCAGGCCGGCAATACCAAATACCTGACTGGCCTTAACGCCCAATATGAATATTACCGGAAGGACAAATCATCGGACGCTTACCACCGCTATAATTATTCGCTTTACGGTTCTGTGGAGCATGATTTTACGGCTCGCACCACGGCGGTACTCGCCCTGCGTTACAGCTGGCAGGCCGCCAATCCCAATGATGCGACAGGAAACCTTGATAAGTTTACCCCGCAGCTGCAAATACGCCAACAGATAGGGGAAAATGACTACCTGTACGCCAGCGCCGGTTTGTCGTATAAAATGCCGACACTTAGCCAGCAGTTTGCCCCAGCCGGGGCGCGCGTCATCGGCGACCCCAGTATCAAGCCGCAGAGCGGCGAACACTACGAGCTGGGCTGGAAACGCAACAAGGGGCCGCACGGATGGCGTTTTGCCCTGTTCAACTATTACATCAAGGACAACATAACTTCGACCCGCATTTCCACTAATCCGGACACTTACCAATATACCAACGAAGACCGGAAAAATACCGGTATAGAGCTGGAATATATCTTTGCCGGCGACAAGGGCTGGAGCTACAACCTGGGCGCCGCCATCGGCAATCCTAAAGTGAAAAATGAAAAAAGCCCGGGTAGCCGCGCCGATGCCTGGGAACGCGCTTATGACCGCTACCAGCTGACCGGCGGCGTCACTTACCAGAAAAGCAACTGGACGGTCAATCTGTCTGCCAACTATCTTTTTGGCCGCGTACACGCTTCGCCGTCTTCTGCTGTCTACGGCCCGGAGGACGAGAAACCCGCGCTCTACACTACGCTCAATATCAACTACAAAATGGGTAAACGCCAGGAACTGTATTTTAAAGTGGAAAACCTCCTCGATCGCGATGATATCATCAACAACAGCTCTTCTGAATACTATGCCACGCCGATAAATTTTGTTCTGGGTTATAACATAAAATTCTAGTCTAATGAGGTAAGACATGAGAAACGCCAAAGGGTATGTAGCAGTCGCGCTTTTAATATTGTCGCTGTGCGCCCTTTGGCGCCTTACGTCACTGCGCCAACCCTGGCAGAAAACAGCCGATGCCGCGGGCGGCGGGCAGATAGCCAAGGTAGACCTTGGGCAGGTAGCAGTGCAAAGTTATGGAAAAATGGGTTTTACCAAAGGATCGGTAAATTACCTGCCGGGTGAGCAGCCGCGCTGGGTGGTCGGTACGGAAAACGGTGAAGTGTTGCTGGTCGACAACAAAGGCGCCGTATTGTGGCGGCGCTCTCTTGGTATCGGCAAGGTGTGCAAGGTCACCGTCGCGCCCGGCGGCGTGATAATCGTCGGCGAGCAGAGCCCGGCCGGCAATATTTACGCTATAGACAGCAAAGACGGCCGGGTGCTATGGTCGTTTGCCACTGCTAAGGGCGTCGGTTACACACAAGGTTCGCGTTCCGCTCCGATGGTCGTCTGGCTGGACACTGATGAAAAAGGGCGGATTTACACTGTATCTTACCGTTTTGGCCAGGAAAAACGCGGTGAAAAGTCCTACTACTCCAAAGTATATGCCTTTACTCCCCAAGGCGAGGTCATTTGGCAGTTCCCGCCGGATGAAGCCATGGACGCCTGGTGCAACCATGCGGCGATCTCCGGCCAGGACGGCCCGCTGGTTTTTTCCACCGCGACTTATGATACGACGCCCGGCATGAAATACCCGGACAATCTGTACTGGCTGGAGCGCGATACAGGAAAGGTGATACGCTCGGTCCGCCTGCCTCCGCTCGATGAGCTGGCGGGCAGGGCGGTGACGCGCAGCAGCCCGGTTTTCTCGCCGGACGGCAAGACGCTGGCCTTTATTACCAGTGACGGGCGCGGTTATTATTATGATGTTTCCGGCAAGGAGCTTTGGCAAAGAACGGTGAGCAGTCCGGCGCAGGTAGCAGGCGCCTGGGTCAATTCCATTGGCCGCGGCGCGTATGTTTTGCCGCAAGGAGTTTTTTTCACAACGATCAATACTTTCAACCGCGACAGCTGGCAATTGCCTACGCCGCTCGAACATCCTTCGAGCAACAGCCTGTTTGCTTTTGACTTTGACGGAGCGCTTCGTTATAAGCTGGCGGTGGGAGGAAATATAGAAGATATAGGCTTTGCCGGCGGCAAGGCGGTGCTGGCGGTGGGCAGGAACATCCAGAGCAGGGATTATGCCGTGCACGGCTGCAAGGTAGTGGACTTGGCGGACGGGCGGATAGTCCGTGCTTTCAATACCGCCGGCCCCTGCCAGGCTGCCGCTATATCCGAGGACGGCAGGTATGCGGCGGCGATAGAAGCGCCGGCCGTTTTGGAAGACGGCAGGATGTTCGGCTCGTACAGCCTGCATATTTGGGAGATATGATTTTATGAACATGTCTATGTTTGTGATGGCTGTATGGAAAAAACTGGCTTTGCTGGCTTGCCTTTTGTTTTTGCTGCCGGCGGGCGCCTGGGCCGCGCCGGCAGATAGCTTGACGGCGGTTTTTCCATATGCCGTGCAAAAAGATAAAAAGCCTGACGTATATCAGGGGGGTTCTAATGCTTTATATATAACTGTTACCTCGGCCCAGCCTGTCCTTGCGGCAGGAAGGGTAACCGTTCTTTTGCCCGCCGGGCTTTTGCCGGGGCAATTGCCGCCGGGTTGGCGGCTGGAAAAAAGTGACGGACAGGCCGTCCTCGTGAAAAACACTGATGTGCCGGCCAATTACGGCGCCTGGTTCGATTTGCTGCCGCTTTATGCGGGACACGGTATGGCTGTAGGCCAACATATGCTGGAGGTAAGTGTTGAACTAAACGGCAAAGTTTTGCAAAGAAGCGTTTCTTTCGATGTAGCGCCCGTAGCGGCCGGCGCAAAGAAAAACGCTGCGCCCTGGACGATAGAAAACATACTGCTGCCGGTCGATAAAGACGGCATTTACGATGAAAAATTTAAGAAAAATCTTATTTATATAAATGACTGGGCGCTCGAAGACCTGCGCAGCCGCTTTAAAGGCAAAGGGTCGGCCAACCTGGCTGCTTTGGAGGCTCATCCCATAGGGTATGTTCTGCTGGAAATAGCCAACCCTTCCTTGGACAGCGGCGTGATAAGGATAAAAAGCCAACTGCTGGATAAAAAGACCGGCTTGCCGGCGGCAGGACTAAGGCCGTCCGGCGACCTGAGCGAGGGCGAAGGGGCCGAGGCCTGGCAGCAGGATACGGGCGAGCACGCCTCCCTGGCTATGGCGGCGCTCGGCGGCCAGCCGCGCGAGCGCTATATACTGCCTTTATATGCCGACAGCACGCTGGCGGCGGGCAGCTATACGATAAATATAAGCGTGGAAGGCGGCGGCCGGCAGCAGGAGGCGGCTATGTCGCTCGATGTAGTGGCGCGGCGGAGCAGTACCATGTATGCGCTGGGGTTTGCCGCCGCCTGTACGGCGTTGTTTGCCGCTGTTTTTACCTGGCGTATCAGGGGCTGGCTGGATGCTATGAAAGCCAAAGGGGTGATCACGGTTTCTTTGTTTGCCGCGGTGGCCTTTGGCGGCGTTACTTTGCCGACCACTTTGTTTGACGATATACTGCGGGCTTTTTTGGGGCCGTTTGCCGCTCTGGCCAGCGGTATTTTCAGCAGCGCTTTTTACTATCTTTTGCTTACGGCGCTAGTCATGCTCTACCCAAAGCCGGGCACGGCGGCGGTCATGATGCTGCTGCGCTGGGTGCTGGGCGCTCTTTTGCTCGGGCGCATCACACCTGTGAGCATAGCTTTTTTGTGTACGCAAGCGGTCATTGTCGAAAGTTTTTTATGGCTGGCCGCCCGCTCCGGCGGGCAGGCGGGCGTGAGACAAAAAATGACGCTGGCAGTGTTTTTAGGGCTTGCCGACGCCGTATCGACCTATGTGCATTTAGAGCTTTTGATGTTTTTTTACCGCCTTTATTACGCGGACTGGTATATAGGGCTGTACGTAGTTGTCTGCGGTTTTCTCTATACGGCGGCTGGCTGTTGGCTGGGCTATGCGCTGGGAGGTAAATTGCGTTATGTGACGGGAGAATAGGCTATGATAAAGTTGGAAAATGTGAGTTTCCGCTATGAACAGCGGGCGCAGGCTACGGTCAAGAACATAGACCTTGACATCAAGCCGGGCGAGCGCGTGCTGCTGGCGGGGCGCACCGGTTGTGGTAAAAGCACTCTTTTGAAGATAATGAACGGCTTGATACCTTCTTGCAGTAGCGGCGAATTCACTGGATGCGCCTATCTTGACGGTCGTCCGACACATGTTTTTTCACCTTCCCAACTGGGCAAGATCGTCGGTACTGTTTACCAAAATCCTGACGACCAGCTGTTTGCTATGACGGCGGGCGACGAGGCGGCTTTTGCCCTTGAGAATCAAGGCCTGCCGCCGGAAGAGATAAAAGCGCGGGTAGAGGAGACTTTGCACAAGGTGGGCCTGGCAGGCCTGGCCGAACGCAACATTCACGCGCTGTCCGGCGGGCAGCGGAAGCGGCTGGCTTTGGCCTCCGTGCTGGTGACCCGGCCTAGGGCGCTGATTTTAGACGAGCCGGTCAGCCAGCTCAATCCGCAGGCAGTGAGCGGTTTTCTGGATTTTTTGCTGGAGCTTAATCTTGTGCATGGCATAACGCTCATCGTAGTAGAGCACAGGGTACATGAACTGGCGGCTTATTTTCCCCGCCTTTGCCTGATGAGCGAAGGCTCGCTGGTATATGACGGAAAAACCGATGATGTATGGAGTTTTATCGAAGGCAAAGGCTTTCTCGGCCTGCGCGAGCCGCAGTGCGTGACGCTGTGCCGGCGGTTGGGCATCAGTCCGCCGCTGGCGGACGCCGGCTTGCTGGCGGAAAAAATAAGCGCGGGCTTGGGCGGGCAGCGACCGGCGTATGAAGGTAACCTTCCAAGTTTGTGTAAGCCGGGTGAACGCGCTATCCTGGCCGACAGGGTTTCTTTTACTTACCCGGGCGGCCAAAAAGCCGTTCTGAAAGATGTGTCTTTCGCAGTGTGCCAAGGCGAGACGGTGGCCATCATGGGCAATAACGGCGCCGGTAAAAGTACGCTGCTCAACCTGCTGGCCGGGCTGGAGCAGCCGGGAGTGGGCAGTATAGAGCTACTAGGCGGCAGTGTAAAGAAAAACCGCCATAATGTGGCTTACCTGCGCCAGGAGCCTGACCTCATGCTGCTCTGCCAGTCGGTGCGGGAGGAAATAGCCTTTGGGCCGGGCAAGACAGCGGAAAGCATAGCAGATACGGCGGAAAAACTAGGTTTGACTAAACTTATGGCGGACTACCCTTTGGCTCTGAGCAAAGGGCAGCGGCTGCGGGTGATACTGGCGGCCCTGTTGGCCGGTCAGCCGGGCCTGCTTTTGCTGGACGAGCCGACGACCGGGCAGGACTGCCAAAGCCTTCTGGATATAAAAGACCTTTTGTCGTTTTACCGTGAGCAAGGCGGTACGGTGCTTTTTTGCACCCACGATACCGAGTTGGCGGCCGAAATCGCCGGCCGGGTGCTGGTGTTTGAAGAGGGCGTGCTGATAAAAGATGGGCCGCCGCACGAGGTTTTTACCGACTGTGAAGCGACCGGGCGCGGCGGGCTGAATACTTTACCCATGCTGGGGCTGGGCAGGCTGCTGTCCTTCCCCCCCATGCTCAATGTAGAGGAGGTGGCGGGCTATGTCCGTGCGGCGTCTATGGGACGGGGCTGAAGGCGCCGGCTGGGCGCGCCGGCTGAGCGGCCAGACCAAGCTGTGTTTGCTGGTCTTCCAGGCCATTTATGCGCTCAGTGTGGACAATCCGCGTTCTCTTTTGTACGGCCTCATGTTTTGTCTGCTGCTGCATGCGGCGGCGCGTACTCCGCTGGAGCGCTGGTACCTTTTGTCCTGCCTGATACTGCTGGGGCTGTGGGGGTCTATGCTAACGCAAGCCTTATTTTACGCGCAGCCTGACCGTACGCTGCTCTTTACTTTGATAAGCCCTTATGCGCCTTTTTTCGGGCCGCTTACCGGCGGGGTGACGGTCTACCGGGAAGGCTTCAGTTACGGAGCCATCCAGGGTCTGCGTTCCGCCAGCATGTTCACTATGGGTTTGTTTGTCTGCTGGACATCTGATCCCAGGCAGTTGCTGAACGCGCTGATGGGCTGGCGCCTGCCGCCCCAGGTGTCCTTCATGGCGGTGACGGCGCTTAGGTTTTTGCCAGTACTGGCGGTCGAGACCGGGGAGATAGTGACGGCTTTTCGTTTACGTTCAGGCGCGTCCTACGGACGGTTTGGCCTGGTGCGCAACATGGCGAAGATCGTCAGCCCCCTGCTGGCCCGTTCTTTGCGGCGGGCGCAGGTGCTGTCGCTGTCTGTCTTGAGCCGCGGCTTTTTAGACGCCAAAGAGGGCAGGGGGGCGGAATGGCCAAGCGGGGAGAAGGCTTTTTCCCTGGCGGTACTGCTGGCCGGTTGTAACATCTTCCTGGCTAAGGCGCTGTACTGGGCCTTCGAACAGGGCATGTACCATGAAAACCTGCGCGTGGTGTATGATTTTGCCAGGCTGTATCTGTAAATTTTCCAGTTGGGGTTTTTATTATGTTAAAGATAGACAATATCGTAAAAGAGTTCTCCGGTTTCCGGGCGGTGGACGGCGTCAGTTTCAGCGTGGCCGAGGGGGAGGCATTTGCCCTGCTGGGGCCAAATGGCGCGGGCAAGACCACCTTGATACGCATGCTGACCACTCTGTCTTTGCCTACCTCCGGGCGGGCGGCGGTGGCCGGTTTCGACCTGGCTGGCCAGGCGCGGGAGATAAAAAAGCATATAGGCATAGTGCATCAGCGGATGAACATAGATAACGACCTGACGGCTGAAGAGAACCTTATTTTGCATGCGCGGCTGCACCGTATGGACAGAGACGAAGCCAGGGAGCGCATCGGCGAGCTGCTGGATTTTGTCGAGCTGTCCGGGCGCAAAAATCATGTGGTGCGCAATTTCTCCGGCGGCATGAAACGGCGGCTGATGATCGCCCGGGCTGTGCTGCACCGTCCGCGGCTGCTCTTTCTGGACGAGCCTACGGTGGGGCTCGACCCACAGGTGCGCCGGCGGATATGGGAACTGATCAGGCAGATGCACGGCCAGGGCATGACCCTGCTTTTGACGACCCATTATATAGAAGAAGCCGAGCAGTTATGCCAGCGGGTGGCGATAATGGATAAAGGGAAACTGCTGGTGGTGGAAGCGCCGGGGGCGCTTTGCGTTCGCTATGGCCGTTATGTAGTGGAAGATTACAGTGCAGGCTATGCGCAGAAGTTTTTTGCTACCAGGCAGGAGGCGCTCTCTTACGCCGGCGGCTGTACCGGCAGTTCTTATGTGCGCAAGACCAGCCTTGAGGACGCCTTTGTGCAGCTTACAGGGCAAAAGGTGGAAGAGTTATGATAGGCGACGTACTGACAATTGCCTGGCGTGAACTTACCGTGCTCCGGCGGCGGCTGGCGGTGTTTCTCTTCGCACGCATGATATCGCCGCTTCTCTACCTGGCGACTTTTGGCTTTGGCCTAGGCCGCAGCGTGCAACTGGCCGGCGGCGGCAGTTATCTCGATTTTGTCGTCAGCGGCATCATCGCCATGAATTCCATGCTGGTCTGCTTCAACGCCGTGGCTTCGCCTGTGTGCATGTCGCGCATATTATACATGACTTTTGATGAATACCAGACCGCGCCTATTTCCAATACTTCCTATGTATTGGGACAGGCTTTGGCGGCGGCGGTGCGCGGGCTAATATCTTCGGCCATCATCATCGCCATAGCCTGGCTGTTTGGCTGCCGCTTGCACGTGGACGGCTGGTATTTACTGGTTTTGACGGCAAATTGCCTGACCTTTTCCTTTGTCGGCGTGATTGCGGCCATGCTGGTCGATGGGCACGAAAACCTCAATACTTTTACGACTTATGTGATAACGCCGATGTCGTTTTTGTGCGGGACTTTTTTTCGCCTGGACAATTTTCCGCCGCTTTTGGCCAAGGCGGTGTATTTCCTGCCGCTGACCCCGGCCAGCTCCTCCCTGCGCGCTATCGGCGCCGGAGGAGAGGCCGCTGCGGCCGACTTATTGCTTTTAGCCGCTGGCCGCTTTTTGCGCCTGTCAGGCGGTAGCTTATGTACGTAAAAAATGATGGTACAGGTGGGTTATGCAAGAAAATGCTTTTGTGGTGAAAAACGGAAAAAGACTGCGCTGCGGCTATACTACCGGCAGCTGCGCCACGGCGGCGGCGTCCGCGGCGGCTGAGCTGTTGCTGGGGCAACTGCCGGTAAATAGCGTAAGCATCCTCTTGCCGGGCGGCGAGCAAGCGGTTTTCACTGTCGGCGATATTGCCATAGCTGAAAATGCTGCCAGCTGTTCGGTGGTAAAAGACGCCGGCGACGACCCGGACGTAACTGACGGCATCAAGATATTTGCCGAGTGCTTCCTGGGCGGCGAAGAACTCATGCTGTCCGGCGGGCCGGGTGTGGGTGTGGCTACTTGCCGCGGACTGCGCTGCCCGGAGGGCGAAGCGGCGATAAACCCTGTGCCGCGCCGCATGATAGTAGAAAATGTCGCGGCTGTCTGCCAAAGGCACGGCTACAGCCAAGGTATGCGCATCGTGATATCCGTGCCGGAAGGCGAGGCGGTGGCGCAAAAGACCTTTAACCCGCGCATCGGCATCAAGGGCGGGATATCCATCCTGGGCACTACCGGCATAGTGGAGCCGATGAGCGAAAAAGCGCTGGTGGACACGATAAAGGTGCTGGTAGACAAACAGCAGGCGGCAAACCGGGAGAACATCCTGGTAGCGCCCGGCAATTACGGGCGCGATTACTGCCGGGAGCAACTGGGCCTTGATATAGCAAAAGCGGTGAAGTGCTCGAATTTTATCGGTGAGACGGTGGATTACCTTGTTTATAAAGGTTTTAAGCGCCTGCTGTTGGTCGGGCATGTCGGCAAGCTGATAAAAATCGCCGGCGGCATTATGAATACTCATTCGGCGGTAGCCGACTGCCGTATGGAGATACTGGCCGCTCACGCCGCCTGCCTGGGCGGCGGGCAAGAGCTGGCGCAAGGGTTGCTGGCCTGCCTGACTACCGACCAGGCGATAGAACTTTTGCAGGAGGCGGGGCTGTGCGAGGCGGTATTTGAACAGGCGATGGGAAAAATGCTCTTTCATTTGCGGCAGCGGGCAAAAGGGGCTTTGGAAATAGGCGCCGTCATGTTTGGCGCCGAACGGCGTCTGATGTATGCCAGCCCGGGCGCGCGCGAGATTGCGCGATTTTTCAGATAAAAAGCAAAACGGAGGTAGGAGCGATGGTTTACTTTGTGGGAGCGGGGCCGGGAGCGCCCGACCTGATAACGGTGAGGGGGAAAGAGATACTGGAACGGGCGGACGTCATCATTTACGCCGGTTCACTGGTCAACCCCAAGCTGCTCGAATACAAAAAAGAAGGCTGTGCAGTGTATGACAGCGCGGCCATGACGCTGGAAGAGGTGATAGCGGTAGTGCTGGCGGCGGAAAGCCAGGGGAAGATGACCGCGCGCCTGCACACGGGAGACCCGTCGCTGTACGGCGCCATACATGAGCAGATGGCGCTTTTGACGGAAAAAGGCATAGAATACGCAGTAGTGCCGGGCGTCAGCTCGTTCCTGGGCGCGGCCGCGTCGTTACAGGCGGAATTTACCCTGCCGGGTATCAGCCAGACGCTTATCGTGACGCGCATGGCCGGGCGCACGCCGGTACCGGAAAAAGAGGAAATAGCGCGTTTGGCCGCGCATAATGCTTCTATGGCGATATTTTTGAGTACAGGCATGCTGGAGCAACTGGCGGAAAGCCTGATCAAAGGCGGCTACACGGAGCAGACCAGGGCGGCTATAGTGTACAAAGCGACTTGGCCGGAGGAGAAGATAATCCGCACCTGTGTAGGCGATCTGGCGGCGGAGGCGGCAAAAGCGGGCATAAATAAAACCGCGCTGATTTTTGTCGGGGAGTTCTTGGGCGAAGAGTATGAGCGGTCATTGCTCTATCATCCGGCGTTTTCCCATGAATTTAGAACGGGGACAGGGGAATGAACATAGCTTTCGCCGCTTTTTCCGGCCCCGGGCGGGCGCTGGCCCAAAAAATGTCTGGGCTGCTGGACGCCGAGTGCATTTTTTATGATAAAGACAAGTCAACGGTCAAAGAGTGGCTGGCGGCGGAATTTGGCCGCGCGAACGCCTTTGTATTTGTCGGCGCTATCGGTATTGCCGTCAGGTATATCGCGCCTTTTATAGTGAGCAAGGATAAAGACCCGGCGGTGGTGGTTGTTGATGAGACCGGCCGCTTCGCCATACCGATACTGTCCGGGCACCTGGGCGGCGGCAACGCTCTGGCGGCTGAAATTGCCGAAAAAATCGGCGCGACGCCGGTCATCACTACGGCGACCGACCTGTACGGCAAGTTTGCCGTAGATGTCTGGAGCAGGGCCAATGGCTGCGTTATCGATAATGTCGGCGGTATAAAGCATGTCTCCGCCGCCATCTTGCGCGATGAGACAGTCGGTTTTTGCAGTGATTTTGCCGGGGACGGGGCGCTGCCGGAGGGACTGTGTGCAGCCGAGGGCGGGCCGCTGGGCATTTATCTCACGCTTGATGTGAACAAAACCCCTTTTGAGCTGACGCTCAAAGTAATGCCGAAAGTACTGGCGCTGGGCGTGGGCTGCAAAAAGGGGACGGCAAGCGAAGCGCTGGAAGCTTTTGTCTTGCAGATGCTTGGCGCCGCAGGGTTGTCGATAAAAGCGGTGCGCAGTATCGCTTCGATAGATTTAAAGAAAAACGAACGTTGTATATTGGACCTAGCGGAAAAGTACCGCTTGCCGTTTGTCACCTATACAAGCGGGGAATTGGCGGCAGTGCCCGGCGATTTTGCTTCGTCGGATTTTGTAAAATCGGTCGCGGGCGTCGGCAATGTGTGCGAGCGGGCGGCGGTGGCGCAAAGCGGCGGACGGCTGCTGGTCGGAAAGACTACCGGCGGCGGCATGGCCCTGGCGGTAGCTGAGGAGGATTGGAGGTATGCATTTTGAAAATAGATGTAGTAGGCATCGGGCCAGGCGGCGGGGAGTTTTTGACGCCGCAGGCCAGGGAAGCTATTTTAGCGGCGGATGTGGTTGTCGGCTATGCTGTTTATATAAACCTTGTCAAAGACCTTTTGGCCGGTAAAGAAGTGGTAGCAAACGGCATGAGGCGCGAAGTAGAGCGTTGCCGGGCGGCGCTTTCAGAAGCGCTCAAGGGCAAGAAAGTCGCGCTGGTATGCAGCGGCGACGCCGGCGTATATGGTATGTCCGGCATAATGTTCGAAGTAGCGGAAGGCTCGCCCGGGGTTGAGATAAACGTAGTGCCGGGCATTACCGCAGCCTGTTCCGCCGCGGCGGCGCTGGGCGCGCCCTTGATGCACGACTTTGCGGTCATTTCCCTTAGCGACCTCTTAACGCCCTGGGAAAAGATAGAAAAACGGCTGGCAGTGGCGGCGGAGGCGGATTTCGCAGTTTGCCTCTACAACCCGAAAAGCAGGGGGCGCAGCGGCCATCTGGCCAAGGCAGTGGACGTCCTGCTACGCCATAAAGAGGCGGGCACCTTGTGCGGCTATGCCAAAAATACCGGACGGGAAGGCGAGGCGACGGATATCTGCCGTCTCGATGAGCTGCCGGAGCAGGATATCGATATGTTTACAACCGTGATAATCGGCAACAGCCAGACGAAAAATATCGGCGGCCGGCTGGTCACGCCGCGGGGATATAAGAGCGTATGAAAACAGCCGTTTTTGCCGGTACGTACGAAGGGCGGCTGCTGTGCGAGCGGCTGAGCGCTGAAAAAATAGAAGCCTGCGCTTATGTGGCGAGCTCTTACGGCGTTGGTTTATTGGCCGGACTGGCTGGGATAAATGTGGTCAGCGGGCGGCTGGACGAAGGCGAGATAGCCGAGGCAATAGCTAAAGAAGGGTTTGCGCTGGTGGTGGACGCCACTCATCCTTACGCCCGGGAAGTGACGCTTAATATCCGCTCGGCCTGCCGGCGCACAGGCTCGGCTTATGTGCGCTTTTTGCGCGGGGAGGATAGCTACAGCGGCGTAATACATGCCGGCGACACGCTGGAAGCGGCGGAGAAGCTGGCAGGCACAACCGGCAATATACTGCTGACGACCGGCAGCAAAGAACTGGCGATTTTCTGCCGCCAGCCCGGACTGCGGGAGCGGTTGTTCGCGCGCGTGCTGCCGGTTGCGGAGGTCATAGAACATTGTTATAGCCTTGGCCTGTCCGGCCGGCAGATCATAGCCATGCAGGGGCCGTTTTCCCAAGAGATGAATGTAGCTATGCTCAAAGAGTTCTCCTGCCGCTGGCTGGTTACCAAAAATACCGGCGAAGCCGGCGGCGTGGCGGCGAAAATTGCCGCGGCACAAGAGGCGGGAGTAGAGGCACTGCTCATCGGGCGGCCGCTTAAAGAAGACGGCTATGGCCTCGAAGAAGTGTTGGTCATGATAAGGGAGTTGGCGGAGAGGGGGAAAGCTTTGTGAAAGTATGTATAGTAGGGGCCGGACCTGGCGCGGAAAGCGCCCTGACGCTGGCGGCCAGGGAAAGGATCAAAGCCGCCGGGCTTGTCGTGACGACTAGACGCCTGACGGAGCAACTGGGGAGCCTTAATGCCAACACTGTTTGCCGGGAGGTAGGCCAACTAGCTGCTTTTATCAAAGAGCAGGCCGGGAAAACAGGGGAAGTCTGCGTACTGGCTTCCGGCGATGTGGGATTTTTCAGTGTGGCCTCTCAGTTGAAACGTGAATTGGATAGTTGCGAGGTAGAGTGCTTGCCCGGCCTGAGCAGCTTGCAGTATTTGGCGGCAAAAGCAGGCTTTTCCTATGAAGATGTGAAGGTAGCCAGTGTGCACGGCCGCACAGGCTGCATAATACCGCTGGTCGCTTATAACCGCAAAACTTTTTTCCTCACCGGCGGCCGGGTAAAAGCGCACGACGTCATAGCGCAGCTGCTTGCGGCCGGCTTAAACGACGTAACGGTCACTGTGGGTGAAAACCTGTCCGCTGCTACTGAGCGGGTAGTTAGCGGACGGGCCGGGGAACTGCTGGGCCTGGTCTTTGACGATTTGGCGGCTATGTTTGTGCAAAATGATAATTTTGCCCGTCATTATCAGCAAATACGGGATAAAGACATGATCCGAGGCAATACGCCTATGACCAAGGAAGCAGTGCGCACGCTGTCGGTGGCGGCGCTTGATATAAAGCCGGCTGACCGGGTGGCGGATATCGGCGCAGGTACCGGATCGGTGGCGGTGGCTATGGCGAGAGCCGCCTATGAAGGCAGCGTGCTGGCTATCGAGAGGTCGCCTGAGGCGGTGGAGCTGATAAAGCGCAACCGGGAAAAGTTTGGCGCTTACAATGTGATTGTGCGCCAGGCGACCGCGCCGGCCGGTTTGGCTGGCGAACTCTTCGACAAGGCGTTTGTCGGCGGCAGCGCCGGCAATATGGAGGAGATAGTGAGCACACTTGTGCGGGAAAACGGCTGCACAAAAATAGTAGTGAACGCCATCACTTTGGAGACTTTGCAGGAAGCGCAGGCGGCTTTTAAAAAAGAAGAAATGGCCGTAGAAATATCTTGCATTAACAGCGCTCACGCGGAGCATGTCGGCTCCTACCACATGATGAAAGCGGACAACCCTGTATATATAATCGCGGGAGAAAAAGCATGAGTAAGAGAATTGTTTCCCGGCCCCGGCTGATGATAGCCGCCGCCGCGAGCGGCTCGGGCAAAACTACGCTGACTTGCGCGCTGCTGCGGGCGCTGTCGCGGCGCGGCTTGCAACCGGCAGCTTTCAAGTGCGGCCCGGACTATATAGATCCGCTGTTTCATGAAAAGGCGCTGGGCGTGAAGTCGCGTAACCTTGACTTGTATATGTGTGGCGAAACCGCGATAAAACATCTTTTTGCCGAAAACTCGCGGGGAGCCGACCTGTCTGTGCTGGAAGGCGTCATGGGCCTGTACGACGGCCTGGCTATGGGCGGCGACTGTTCTTCCAACCACCTGTCGCTGGTCACGGGCACGCCGGTGGTGCTGGCGGTGGACGCCAAGGGCATGGGACTGTCTTTGGCCGCGCAGGTCGCAGGTTTTTTGCGTTTCCGCCCCAATAATATAAAAGGCGTGCTGCTAAACCGGGTGAGCGCCGCCATGTACCCAATGTACAAAGCTATGCTGGAAAAAGAGCTGGCGGTCAAGGTGTACGGCTATCTGCCGCCGGTGGAAGACGCGTCTTTTGCCAGCAGGCACCTGGGGCTGGTAACGGCTGAGGAGGTAGCGGATATCCAGCGCCGTCTGGATGCGCTGGCTGACGCCTGCGCAAGGACTGTAGACCTCGACGGGCTGCTGGCACTAGGCAAAGAGCACGCTGCTTTTGAATATGACGAGATAGAACTGCCGCGCCCGGTGGGGCCGGTGAGTATAGGTGTGGCGCGGGACAAGGCTTTTTGCTTTTATTACGAAGACAACCTGGCGCTGTTGGAAAAGCTAGGCGCCAGCCTGGTATACTTTTCGCCGCTGGCCGACAGTAGCCTGCCGGAAGGGATAGACGGCCTGATCCTGGGTGGGGGCTATCCGGAAGAACATGCCGGAGTTTTAAGCGGCAATGCCTCGATGCTCGATAGTGTGCGGCAAGCTGTAGTAGGCGGCCTGCCGACCATTGCCGAATGCGGCGGCTTTATGTACCTGTGCCGCTCGCTGGCGGACAGGGCGGGGCAGTGTTACCGGATGACCGGCGTTATAGACGCCGACTGTACTATGGGCGACAGGTTGGCCAATTTCGGTTATATAGGATTGACTGCGCGGATGGACAATCTCTTGTGCGCGGCCGGCTCCAGCATAAACGGGCATGAGTTTCATTACAGCGCCAGCAGCGACGCCGGAGCGTGCTTTACCGCCCGCAAGGCCAGCGGCAAAGAGTGGCCGGCCATACACGCGACGGCTACTATGCTTGCCGGCTACCCGCACCTGCATTTTTGGGGCAACAGGGAATTTGCGCGTGCTTTTGTGGAAAAATGCCGGGAGAGGATGAGCGGCGGATGACAGATAAGCAGCCGGGGCTTTTGCATGTATACTGCGGTGATGGCAAAGGCAAGACCACCGCGTCTATGGGTCTGCTGCTGCGAGCCCTGGGCAATGGGTATAAAGCGGTAGTGGTGCAGTTTTTAAAAGACGGCTCGAGCGGTGAAATGAAGATGCTGCGCGCTCTGCCGGACGTAGAGGTATTTACCGCCGGGTTTGGCGCTTTCGGTATGACAGAGAAGGAAAAAGGAGTGTGCCGGGAAGAGTATGCGGAGAATTTCCGCCAGGCGGTGGCAATATGCGAGAAGGACTCTCGCAGCCTGCTCGTCCTCGACGAAGCGGCCGGGGCGATACGGCGGGGCCTGTTTGACGAAGAGCTACTGCTGGACTGGCTGAAAAACCGCCCGCCCGGGGTAGAGGTGGTAATAACCGGGCGCCGGCCTTCAGAACGCCTTCTCGAGCTGGCGGACTATGTTTCCAGGATAGAAAAAATAAAACACCCCTATGACAAGGGGATACCAGCCAGGCTTGGCGTGGAAAAATAGGAGGGATGAGCTATGGAAAAACTGCTGCCCCAGGAAATAGAGGCAAAAAGCTTTGCTATAATAGACGGTCTGCTGGGCGAAAAGCGCCTGGAGCCAGGGCATGAACACATTATCAAAAGGTGCATACACACTTCGGCGGATTTTGACTATGCCGACAACCTGTGTTTTAGCCAGAGTGCGGTGGAGGCTATAGCCGGGGCTTTTAAAAATGGCAGCGTGCTGGTGACCGATACCAAGATGGCGGCCGCCGGAGTCAACAAAAAAGCGCTGGAAAAGTGTGGTATAGAGCTATACTGCTTTATTGCCGACGCTGATGTAGCGGACAGGGCGCAGCGAGAAGGCATGACCAGGGCGGCGGCGGCCGTGGACAAAGCCGTGAAGCTGGGAAAACCGGCGGTGTTTGCCGTAGGCAACGCGCCGACCGCGCTGCTGCGGCTTCATGAACACATAGCCGAGGGGTTCAAACCCCAAGGGATAATCGGCGTGCCGGTGGGCTTTGTCAATGTAGTGGAGTCAAAAGAAATGATCATGTCGCTCGATGTGCCGTATATAGTGGCTAAAGGCCGAAAAGGCGGCAGTAATATCGCGGCGGCTATTTGTAACGCTATTTTGTACAGTATTTAGGTTTGACGGCATAAATAGAAAAACCTCGAGGGAAACTCCCTCGAGGTTTTTAAAGTGTGTTTTACTGTACATCTTTCCACCACTGGGTAAATGTCTGTTGGCGGCCGTCGAGATATACCGGCTGGCCGATGAGCGGCGTTGCAATGTGGTGTTTGTCCAGACCGGCGGCGCTGGCGCGCTCGAAGGGCTCGTCCCAGGGGTGGTTGGCGATAGAAAATTTGCCTATATGAGCGGGTAGGAAAAGTTTGGTATTTAAATCCTCGGCGGCCTGGGCCGCCTGTTCGGGGTTCATGTGTATGTACGGCCAGTTTTTATCGTATTGGCCGCTGTCCAAAGTGGCAAAATCAAAACCGCCGAATTTTTGTCCGATATCGGCAAAGTGCGGGCCGTAGCCGCTGTCGCCGCTGAAAAAAAGTTTTCGCTGAGGCGTTAATAGGGCAAAGCCGCACCAGAGCGTTCTGTCGCGCAGGATCAAGCGGCCGGAAAAATGCCTGGCCGGCAGTGCGTGGATGGTAAGGCCGTCAACGGGAAGGCTGCCGAACCAGTCCAGTTCGTCAATTATGGCGCTGTCAAAACCCCACTGGCGAAAATAGCCGCCGACTCCGAGCGGGCAGACGATGCGCTTGATTTTGCCTTGGAGCGCGGTGACGGTAGGGTAGTCAAGATGGTCCCAGTGGTCGTGGGTTAAGAGCAGGTAATCAATGTCCGGCATATCGGCTGGCGTATAGATATTGCTGCCCGGAAAGGCTTTGTTCATAAAGTCAAGCGGCGCCGCCGAGGGGCTGAGCACCGGGTCAATAAGAATGCGCCGGCCGTTTAACTGGACAAAATAGGAAGAATGGCCAAGCCAGATGACGATATCTTCGTTTTTATCGAGGGCGGCCAAGTCTGTTTTGACAGCGGGAATAGGCCCGGTAGGAGAAAGGCCTGTCCTATCCTTGCTGAGAAAACCTAGAGTTGCTTCGAGCAGCGAGCTGTTTTCGGCAAATTGGGGCGTGTGGATGATGTTGCGGAATTTGCCGTCCGCATAATGGGGCGATTTTTCAATAGCCTCGAGGTGCGTTCCGGTCGGCAGCGAACCAAATTTGGGCTGCTTTACATAAAGGCCGGCGCCGGCCGCAACCAGGGCGAGGGCCAGCAGGTAGTGTTTTTTCGACATGTGTTTACTCCTTGGTGCCAAAGTGTATAAAAACAATGCATTGATATAATGATAACATAAAAGCGGATGATTCGTATTGCTGGTAATAAAAGGATATAATAGAAAGTAGCTGTAGGATTAGTATTTATCGGGGAGGTATGACGATGAAAGTGGGCTTGATCCGTTGCCGGCAAACAGAAGATATGTGCGGCACAACTATCTGCCTTAAGGTTATGCGGGAGAAAAAAGCGGCTTTTGAGGGCGTGGAAGGGGAGGTCACTCTGGTAAATGTAAATACCTGCGGCGGTTGCCCGGGGAAAAAGGCGGTCACAAGAGCGGCTAGTATGGTAAAAAACGGCTGCGACACTATCGCGCTGGCCACCTGTATAACACAAGGCTCGCCGGTCGACTTTCCCTGCCCGCATAAAGATATGATGCTGGCGGCTATCCAAAAAAGAGTGGGCGGGGATGTGAGGATACTTACGTATACGCATTGAAACTTAAAAATTGCTAGTAAAGAAAACCTGCTTGCAAAATGTTGCTGCAAGCAGGTTTTAAAAATAAAAAACAACGTTATTTTAATAGCGTTGCTTTTTATTTTTTGTTTGGCATTTAATAAAACAAGCGACTTTCCAAAAGCTGGAAAGCCGCGTCATTTGTGGCAGGGGCAGCAGGACTTGAACCCGCAACCAACGGTTTTGGAGACCGCTACTCTACCAATTGAGCTATACCCCTGTATGGAGCGGAAAACGAGATTCGAACTCGCGACCCTCGCCTTGGCAAGGCGATGCTCTACCACTGAGCTATTTCCGCACTATCTGCGGGCGATAAGGCGCCCTATACGGCGTTGCTCGCGCTTTTTTTGCTTGACGTACCTTTTAGTACTCCTTCGCTGCAAAAATCACTCGCGCCACCGTCTTTGACACCTTCTTGCCCGCATCTTTTTGTAGACTTACATTAAGATGTTAGCTAATTAGGCATCTTTCTGCAAATTTTGTTTTAGGCACAAATTAGAACTTTGTGTTATACTGGCGACCCGGATGGGACTCGAACCCACGACCTCCGCCGTGACAGGGCGGCATTCTAACCAACTAAACTACCGGGCCGCGTAGGTTGTGGGCTATTAGCCCGTCCAGATTAAAATTTTAGCATAGGAATAAAGTTTTTACAAGTGTTTTTTGTTTTTGGCTTGTTAAAGAGGATTTGACGCTTGTTTGTCGTATATATCTTACATGTTATTTGTAGGAGGACAAGATGCCGAGTAAGGAGATATGGCTGGAGGGAGAGCGGTTTTTGCGGGCGGCTGATGCGCGCCTGGTACCGCTTTTTGATAGATATGGTCCTTGTACGCTGGAGCCGGTTTCGCCGGAGGAGTATTTTTCCACTCTGGTGCGCGGGATACTTTCTCAGCAGGTAGCGCCTGCTGTAGGGACGGAGTTTTACCGCTCGTTTACCGCTTGCTTTGGCGAGGCGCCTGCCCCGGCGGCGCTGGCGGAGGTTCAGGCGGCGCAGCTGGCGGCTTGCGGTTTTTCCCTGCAAAAGGCGGAGTATATAAAAGACCTGGCCGCGGCGGTGGCGGCAGGGAAAGTGGATTTTGGCAGCTTCGCCGCTATGGCGGATGGAGCTATCGTCAAGCAGCTTACGGAGGTAAAAGGCGTTGGCCGTTGGACGGCGGAGATATTCCTCATTTTGGCGCTTGGCCGGCCGGATGTGCTGCCGGCGGAGGATTTTGGGCTGAAAAAGGCGATGAAGGAGTTTTTGCAGTTGCCGGCGCTGCCGCAAAAGCGCAGTGAGGTGGCGTCGCTGGCGGAGCAGTGGCAGCCCTGGCGCAGTCTGGCTACCTGGTATTTTTGGCAGTATTTTGCCGGTTTATAGATAGCTACTTATTTTGGAGGGGAGCCAATATGGTAGTTGAAAGTAAAAAGACGCCGGAGTTTAAATATATGCCGGATCCTCTGGCGGCCGGGGTCTTTAAGCGCGGCAAGAAGGTGGAGTGCGACTGTTGCGGTAAAAAGACCGGCGTGTATTATGATGGCGGCGTGTATTGCGAGGAAGAGGTGCTTTACCTGTGTCCGTATTGCATAGAGAGCGGTTTGGCGGCGGAAGAGTTTGACGCCGAGTTCCAGCAGGATACCTGCAATGACAAAGGGGTGCCCGTGGAAAACCGCGAGGAACTGATGCGCCGTACTCCCGGGTATGATAGCTGGCAGGGGAGCAATTGGCCGGCGCATTGCCGCGATTATTGCGCGTTCATCGCTTATGTCGGCTGGGCCGAACTGGAGGCGCTGGGAATAGCCGCTACTGTGGAGAATGTGAGCGATATGGATATTGAGCATTTACGCGCTCATATGGAGAATAAGGGCCATTTGCAGGGGTATTTGTTTCGGTGTTTGCAGTGCGGGAAATATTGCCTGCAGGCGGATTGTGATTAGCAGGTGAGTACCAGTGTACCGGCCGTTATCAAAAGGGCGCCAAGGGCGGTTTTGACGGTGAACGGCTCGTTTAATACCAGCCAGGCCAGTATGACGATTACCACGGTGCGGATGGCTGTGGCGAGGCTGGATGAGACATTTTCGATGCCGATCTTGGCCAGGACGGAGGTAAGGGCGGCAAAGACGGCCGAGAGCATAGCGTATACTATCCACATGGCGAAGTCTCCTTGTAAATATATTTCTTTTATATTGTAATAAAATCCCTGCTTCCGGCAGGTTTTTTATTTATTTGTATATTTGTGTCGATGTTATTGTTTTTTTAGGAAGATAATGATAGTTAGCGCATTATTTGTGCGAATTAATAGATTTTAACTTATTTATGGGCGTAATTTTATCAGAAAACGGAGTATACTAAATGCATTATTAGAGTTATAATTAAACTATAAGTACCAAAAACTGCTTTTGTTTTACTGTCAAGAAGGTAAAGGAGCAGTACAGGTAGGCAATAAGGAGGAGTGTGTGATGGCTGAAGAGAAAAAAGAAGTAAAGAAAGAGGCCGACTTGCCGCTTTTACACGAGGTCAATCTGATCAAACCGGCCAATGTCAAAGAACAGGCTGTAAAGGTAGACAGTAAAGAGGAAAAACATCAGGACGACGATATTATTTGCTCGGCCGATTTTAGCGACGGCTGCAAATAAAAAAGGAATAAAGCTTTGCACCAACCAATAAAGGAGGACACGTAATGAGCTATTATGAACCCTATTCAGAGCTTTCCACTAAAGCGCGCGACATAGGCAAGGTCATCACCAGCCTGCGCGAAGAACTCGAGGCGATCGATTATTACAACCAAAGGGCGGATGTGACCAGAGACGCTACTGTGGCGGCGCTGATGATACACAACCGCGACGAGGAGATCGAGCATGCCGCGATGCTGGTCGAGTGGCTGAGGAGAAATGTCCCGGAGTTTGACAAAGAACTTCGCCAGTACTTGTTTACCGAGGGCGACCTTATTTCCGTCGAGGCCGGCGCGACCGAAGGGGATGCAACGGAGCGCGCGGCCGATACGCCGGTGTCTTTGGGGATTGGTTCACTTAAGAAGTAATTGATAATGCAGTGGATAAAAAGGAGGATTTGACATGAGTTTATTTGGACGCAATCTTGCTCCGGTAAGCAAGGAAGCACTGGCTGAGATAGATGCCCAAGCGGCGCGCAGCATTTGCGCACAGCTTTCAGTACGGCGTTTTGCCGATGTAAAAGGGCCTCACGGCCTGGAGTATTCCGCGGTGCCGCTTGGACGTATGGAAGTGGAAAACAGCGTTGCCAAAGATGTATGCGCGGGCGTGCGTGCGGTGCTGCCGCTTATCGAGTCGCGGATAGCTTTTGAGCTGGCGGCCTGGGAGATGCACGATATCGACCGCGGCGCGAAGGACCCTGATTTTGCCGCCTTGGAAGCGGCCGCGATAAAGATCGCCGCTTTTGAAGAAAACGTTTTATATAACGGGCACAAAAAAGCCGGTGTAAAAGGGCTTATTGCTGCCTGCGAGAATAAACCGGTGCCTGTTATGGCCAAAGAACCGGAAAAATTCCTCAGTACGCTGGAGGCGACTGTTTGCGATCTAAAGACCAGGGCCGGCGTTTGCGGTCCCTATGCTCTGGTGGGCGGCAGGAAACTGCACGAAGCTTTGGGCAAGTTTACCGACGGCCTGACTCTCTATAAAGCGGTCAAAAAATATACTTCTGTGGAAGAGATAATCTATAGCCCGCATTATGATGGCGCCATGCTGGTTTCTACCCGCGGCGGCGATATCGAGCTGAGCGTAGGTTTTGACTATACTGTCGGCTATAGCGGCAGAAAAGGCGCTATGCTGGAGTTCTTTATCGGTGAGTCCTTTACTTTGCAGGTGATAGAACCGAGGGCGTATGTGCCGCTGGTATTGAAATAAACAATAAAAATCCTGGCCGGTATTGAACTGCACCCCTTTCGTTTTTCAGTGTATTACACTGTCTAACTTTTGGGGTGCAGTTCAAAACTTGTTTTTTCAAATTAATCCATTATTTCATGTTGTTATTGCTGGATGATTAAAGATACGACAAGTAAAGGCATGGTGATTTTCTGCGTTTATTATTGCAGAGGTTGCAGGGTTTAGTAAGCCGCATAAAAAATATTGTTAAAAAACTAGTTGAGAAAACATCCCTGCCTGGCTTTTTACCTATTTATTAGGTGAAAAGCCAGGCAGGGATGTTTATATGTATATAAGTCAGTGGCTATCTATATATTTGTAGTGCAGCCTTTTTATTTTTTCTTTAGGCGACAGCGCCCAATCAACAAGGTTTTTTATCAGCCGTGGCGCTGCCTGCTGTCCCTTTATCGGTGTTTCTATCCATTGCCATTGCAGCCCGGCTTCCGGCAGGTCGGAAAATTCGCTGCCTTTGACGATGATGAGGTCGCTGCCCAGGAGATAGCCGATGTGGAATTTTCTGTCGGGTGAAATTATATCCAAAAAAGTATGGCCGGGCAAAAATTTATCATCTTGCCGAATAGACCAGTAGAAGGTACGCCTGTTAACGACTATTTCCTGCTTATTCATTGTTGCCTTTCCCACAATATTTATTTTTATACACTGAGTAGATAAATATTACATTATTTGCCGGTTTGGGTAAAGTGGGGTTTTGCGGAGAAAAAAGGCGTAAAATCATTTATTGGGCTGATTTGCAGGTAATATGACGCCAGATAGTATATTGCCGGGCAATTTATCTGTTTTTTAAAGATCAGCTGTTTGTCTCTTGCATGTTTTATGGATTAATTTAGTGGGAAAAAGCCGTTGTGGGCAAAGTTTAGAGATGTTAACCCATTCACAAGTCGGCAGTAAATATTACATAGCGTCCAGAGCGGGCGGCGAGGCTATAGAATTTTTTCAGATCGAGGAACCATTTGTAACTATAGTTTAAGTCTTCAAATCCTAGGTTGTATTCATAGTCGTCTATCTGGATGTTAGCATATCCCTGCTTAAAGTCTTCTTCGCTAAAATCTTCAAGAGCGGCGGAGATATCGGCTACCTGGGCGGGAGTTTTCAGGCTGATGAGGTAGTCATCGTTGGCCTCCCCGCCAATCAGGAGCTCGCCGGCCAATATGGCGTGGTTGAGTGGGTATTCGCCGTTTTCCCATAAGAGCTGGCCATCGGTGAGGACGCGGTGGATGGCGTCCCAGGCTTTGTCGGTTTGGGCAAGATAACTGGACTCTTGCTCGAAAAAATAGTCTTCTATTTCATCCATGATAAAGTCCGCGCGTTCGTCGCGCGGCAGTTTTATTAGTTTTTGCGCTGTTTTTGCATTTATGGCAAAATGTACGCCGCGTCCGGCCATAGTTATTCTCCTTTATTGTCGGCAGTTCTTTTTTCCATATAAATGGCGGTTGAGGTAAAAAAGAGCAGGTTTTCATCGTAATAAAAGATAATGGTAGTTTTTTTCCCATCCCAGTAGTATTCCTGGCTGCCGTTCTGCATACGTTTTTGGGCGGGCAGGCCGTACTGTTTGACCAGTTGGTCGTAAAGCTTTGCTGCATCTTGTTTTTTGCAGTAGGCGTAAACAGAGAAAAGCTGTTCCCGCCAGAAGTTATAGGACAGTTTATCCAGTGTCAGCCCGAAAAAGTCTTTGCTGTCGTTTTCTATAATATAGTTGCCGCTGGTGTCTGCGTTAAGCTTTAGACTGTCCTGCTGCATTTGCGGCATGGTCATTCCCCAGGCAAGGTTTCTAAAGCCGTCCGGCTGGTTGGGGTAAGAAGGCGGTTGTTTGGGCGACGTCTTTTTGCTTTCCGTCATTTCTTTTGCCAGGGCTATGCTGTGGAAATAGAGCGCGCCTGCCTTATCGGCGCGGAAGTAATCCATCCTTATTTGCGTATCGCCGACGGTCCACTCCTGGCGTTCCGCCTGGTTGGCGGCAGTGTATTGTTTTTTTGGCAGGCCGAAATTCGCGACGAATTTGTTATAGAGCGTCTGGAAGGCGTCGGCGTTTTTTTCGCCATTGAAATATGCCCGCACGGCGCCGAATTTGCCGTCCCAAAACAGGTAAGTACAGCCTGAAAGCTCTATATTATACAAAGATTTTTTATCGCCGGGCAGGGTATAGATGAATAATTTGCCTGGCCGGTCATATTCTCTTTCCTCTAGTGTGGGCATGGTTTCTTTTGCTTGCCGCCATTTTATGCCCAAAACGCCGTCTGCCGCAACAGGCTGTTCGATAATACGGATACTTTTGGCTTGCGAGACGGGCAAGCAAAGGGCGAAGGTAAATAATAACAGGAAGAATACTTTTTTCATATGAAACCGCCTTTCGGAAAGTTTACCTGACGTAACAGGACACAGCAATATTTTATCACAGCAGGCCGGCGCGGTAAATACAAACCCCGCTCAGCGCTTTTTGAGCGTCCGGCGGGGCTGTCTGGTTTATTTGGTTGCCGCAGCTTCTGTTATGGGGACAGTGACATGGTTTTTAAAGGTTTTGAGGAGGGTTTTGGTAGCGCTGCGTGGGCGTTTGGGGGTGCCGCTGTCGATAAAGTCCACGTATATGTAGTCCTTTTTGTCCGGGGAAAGAGTCCTGGTGTCTGCGCGCAGCACAAGGTTCTTGCTTTTGTGGCTGCCGGCGGCGTTAAGTGAGAAGGTGGAGATGTAGACGATCGTGGTGAGCGGGGCGTTTATTTTTTCGCTGTAAGAATATATTTCATCTTTTTTCATATCCAACTGGTTGATACTGGGTTCTTTAGGTTTGTTGGCGGCCAGGATGCTCCCGGCCAGCAAGAAAACGCCCTGCTGCTGCGCTTTGAGTTCGTCCGTATAAAAAAAGGTATTGAATTCTTCCTGGGGGAAGTAGTCCTTCATGGCCAATTCCACTTTTCCCATGAGGCCGGAGTCGGCGTTCAGCGTGGGGTCGGCGACTACTACGATGATATTGTGTTTGGGCGGCGTGCGTTTAGCCATTTCGTCTTCTATCGGCATAGCCAAGGCCTGTGTGGAAAAAGAAAGCAGTAAAGATACGAGCAACAACAGTTTTTTCATAGGTGAAATACCCCCTTATAGCGGCTTACCGCGTGATGGTCATCTGTCAAGGTAGTGTTTTGAATATTTACGCAGGATTTTTTCTTCTTCTTCAGGTGTCGGGAACAGCGGGTCGAATTCTATCCCCAGGCATTTTACGGAAAACAGGTAAGTAAGATAGATAACAAATATGCCGCCTAATAGTGGTATGAGGCATTTTGGCGCAAAAAAAGCGACAGCCGCAATAATTAAAGCTAAGACGGCCAGTGAAAAAAATATGGCTTTTTTTAATAACTCTTTTTCCACCTCTATCCCTCCTTGCTTACTATGCAACCATTTTAACACATAAATTATAACATATTCTTTATTACGTTACAATTATTCAAGCAAAATTGTATATTAATCATGACAAACTAGAGGAAAATAATGCTTTTTGTGGAATATGTAAAAATAATATATTGGATCGGTGAGGTAAGGCCGTGGAAGGTAAAGATATAGTACAAAAAGCGCTGGAGCTGGGTTATGAAAGCTGCGGTATAATAAATATTGCTATGATGGCCGGTTACGCGGAAAAAACGGCTGCGCGCGCGGCGCGCTTTCCCAGCAGCCGGGCGATGATGGACAACCTGGCGGCGTTTTCCCGGCCACAGGAAAACTTTCCCTGGGCGAAATCCATAGTGGTCTGTGTGCGGCGTTATGGTAAATATGCCGTTTCCAGCCATCTCCAGGGGCTTATTGGCAAGTATTACCTGGCGGATGGGCGTAAAGACGCGCGTTCGCCCGATTACCAGGCCAGCGTTGCTTTTGAAAATCATTTGGCACAGATCGGTCTGAAAGCCGCCGGCAAGAGGGATTTTGGCGCGACTGCGCTCCGGTGGGCGGCAGTGCAGGCCGGACTCGGCGCCATACGGGAAAACAATTTTTTCTATAGCAAAGACAGCGGTTCTTGGGTGTACCTGGAGGCTTGGTTGCTAGATCAAGAGCTGGAGGTTTTGGCTGAGGACAGGCAAAAGCCCTGCCCGGAAGGCTGCGGCGCCTGCCGCCGGGCGTGCCCGACGGCCTCGCTGACGGAAGCGTATGCGATGGAGCGCGCTTCTTGTGTTTCCTGCCTGACTACCTGGGAAGGCTGGGACTGGCCGAACGACAGCTACCGGCACTTGACCGGCGGCTGGGTGTTTGGCTGTGACGCCTGCCAGGACGCCTGTCCTTTTAATGCCGGGAAGTGGTCGCATGACGAGGAATTTCCCGGCCTGGCGGAGTTGTCCGCAGAGCTTTCACTGGAAAAAATAATAAATATGGACTATGATTTTTTGCGGGATGTCATGCAGCCAAAATTTTGGTATATAAATAAAGAAAATGTCTGGCGCTGGAAAACCAATGCGCTCAATGCCATGCTGAATAATTATAACGACCGCTACCGCGCGGCGATAGAAAAAGCGGCCGCCGACCCTGACGGGCGAGTGCGAGACATGGCGGTGTGGGTAAGAGAATCGTTAGATAGGCTATAAGGGCGGTTTTGGCAGCTAAGGCCAAGTTTATGGAGTGAGTGACGATGTCTAATATAAAGTCTTTTTTTACTACCGGCGGCACTATCGGCGGCACTGCCGGCGCTCTGCCCGTGCTGCTGTCCGGCATGCTGGCTACCAGCGCGATAGGGTCGGTGTATATTTGGTCGGTCTTTATCCTGCCTTTGGAAAAAGAGTTTGGCTGGACGCGCAGCGATATATCTTTTGTATTCGCTTTGGCTATGGTATTTTTTTCTTTGGGGATCATCTTTTGCGGCTGGCTGTTGTCGCGTTTCCCGATAAACCGGGTTATGCTGCTGGGAGTATTTTTGCTCCCGGGCGCTTACCTGGCCAGTTCTTTTTGCAGCAATGTCTATGCCATGTACTTTATTTACGGCATGATCGGCGGCACCGGCATGGGTGTTGTGTACAATACTATCCTCTATACTTGTAACCTGTGGTACTTAAAGGATTTCGGTTCTATTTCCGGCACGCTCCAGACTTGCCTGGGACTGAGTTCTTTGGCTCTGGGCTCTCTGGTGGCCGCGCTTATTGATATGTACGGCTGGCGGTGGGCGTTGCGCATAGTTTTTGCTCTCTCGGCGGCGGCGCTCGTCCCGGCAGCGTTCTTTATGCGACAGCCGCCGGCGGAACTTGTAAAAAAAGAACTCGAGCAAACCGATGTTGCAGAAAGTGCGCCGGATGCCGGCGACCTTACATGGCGGCAGATGGTAAAGACGCCGGCCTTTATGAAGTTTTGGCTGATGCGGGTCTTTCTCTTGTCCTGCGGCATCGGTATGATAGGCAGCGCGGTACCGCTGGCGATTGAGCTGGGGCAAAGCCCTTCCCGGGCGGTATTCGCCATGGGGGTGCTCTCTTTTTGCAATGCCATCGGCCGGGTGGCGCTGGGTATGGTCTGGGATAAGATAGGGCCGAGGCGGACTATGGTCTTAAATAACAGCCTGTTTTTACTGTCCTTTGTGCTGCTTTGCACTGCTACGCTTTACGGTTTTAGTTTTCTCGTTTTGCCGGCATTTGCCTTGGCCGGCTTTTCTTATGGCGGAGTAACGCTTATTGGCGTATCATTTACCAGGACTTTTTTTGGCTCCAAATATTTTGCTGCAAATTACGGCCTTTCCACTACCGCTATGGTGGCGGCGTCTTTTATCGGTCCTTATATCATGAGCCGGATCAAGACCAGTATGGGCAGTTATGATGCGGCTTTCGGCGTTTTTCTGTGTTTCAGCGCCGGTGGGTTATTGTGCGCGCTTTTTACTAAAAAACCAAAAGAAACTTTTGCTGCGGCCCGAAAATGAAAAAAAGCTGCCACGGCATTTGGCGCCATGACAGCTACATTTTTACAAAACAATAAAATTACCGTTTCTGTTCTTAAAACATTCCTCAACAAATCAAAACAATAAAGTAAAACAACAACAAAACAAAAAAATACAAAACATAGGGAAGCGTGGTTTTCAACTATCGCCTTTTCTTCCCACAAAGATGATAGCGCCGGCGCACAAGGCCGGTCATAAAGGGTTTCAGTCAGGGAGCCTGGTCTCTGACCAAATCGCCTACATCTACGGAAAGAGTGGTGGCGATGGTCAGAATTACAGACAGGGATACGCTTTTTTTGTAATTGCCCCGTTCGATGCGCGACAGGTAAGAGGTACTGATGCCTGCTTTGAAAGAAAGTTCTTCCTGTGTGTAACCGCGCATCTTTCTGTAATATGCAATTTTAAGTCCTATTTGCCGGTATTTGTCAGCGAACATATAAACACCTGTGCTACTATCGTTAATATATATTATCAACCATTGCTAGAATATTGTGTATATTCTGTGTGGCCTGATATCCGCACAAATAGTCTTAGTTGCCTTAATTCATTGCTGCATTTGACCCCCTTCATGGTTGTATCTTAATATAAAAAAAAGAATATTTGTTTAGCTGCCAGGACAATAAAACTACCATGCGCTTTTGCGGCATGGTAGGAGTTTGTTGCCAAAAAATTATTTAGCATATAAATAAATATAAAAGAAAGCGGACAGCGGTAGTAAAATCAGCAGGGCGGCAAAAGCAGCGCAAATGGGACGGCGGTTCTTGCTTTTCTCGAGGGCTTGAGCCAATTCGTCTATGTTTTGGTAACGGTCGGCCGGGTCGAACTGGGTACATTTTTTTATGACCGGCGAGAGGCTGCCCCTATAGTCTGCGCCTAAAAGAGCCTTTAGCGTGCCGCCCAGGGCGTAGATATCGCTGCGGGCGTCGGTCTGGGAAAAACCGTATTGTTCCGGCGGCGCGAAGCCCTGTGTGCCAAGACGGCGGGTGTCCTGTCCGGCTTCATCTTTTCCTACGCGGGCGGCGTCAAAGTCGATAAGTTTGATCAGCCCGTCGCTGGCCAAAAGGATGTTGGCAGGTTTTATATCGCGGTGGATGATTCCTTTGCCATGCAGCATTTTGAGGCCGTCGCACAGCTGCAAAGCTATGTCGAGGACTAGCTTTTCCGGCAGATGGCCTTTTTCCCGGATAAGTTTGTCAAGGTTGGGAGCGTTGATATATTCCTCTACACTGATGGTTTGGCCGTTTTCTTCGGCAACGTGGATGATGCGGGGCAGTGCGCGGTGGCGCAGGGATTTTACCTGGCTATAGGGAAGACGAGCTCCGTCACTGAACTTTACGACATACAGGCAGCCGGTGTCTGTGTCTTCGGCCAGAACGATCTTGTTGTTACCGTTTTGGTGCAGTATCTTTATTTTTTTGTACTTGGAGACTAGGTAATCTTTTGTCAGCTGCCTCATGGGACCACCTTGTAATATTTATATATTTGTAATAACATTTTACCATAACAGGGAGGAAAAGTGGATATGGAGAAAAAAGATACCGACGCTTTAAATAATGAGCTCGAAAGCGCAAGGGATATAGGCGGTTTCCTGGACAGTAACAGGGACGAGTTCAATAATTATACTTTGACACAGTATCTGGCAAAACTGCTGGCGGAAAAAAATATGACCAAGGCCGGGGTGATAAATGCTTCCGGCCTCAATCAGGCGTATGGCTACCATATCCTATCCGGGGAAAAACATCCTTCGCGCAACAAGGTACTGGCTATCGCTTTGGCCTTGCAGCTTGACCATAAAGAAACGCAGTATCTTTTGAAGTACGCAGAGGCGGACGCGCTTTATGTACGCAACAAGCGCGACAGCGTGATAATCTTTGCGCTCAATAAAAAGCTGGGCGTCATGGAGACAAACCAGGTGCTTGAAGACCTGGGCGAGGAGCTAATAGAATAAAAAAACCTCCGCGGAGCTCAAGCTCCGCGGAGGTTTTGCTTTTTTAGGCAGTCAGCCTGTACAGTACGCCGCTGGCCAGGCTAAAGAGTATTATCATAGTCACGCTGAATTTCCAGTTTGTAAACGGGCCTATTTCCCAGGGATTTTTTTGTTCGAGGCCGGTTAGTATCATAGTAGCGGAAGAAAAGGGCGATATATTCACCCCCAGCACCCAACCGGACATGAGGGCCATGGCGAAAGTGAGGGTGGTGAGGCCGATGCTGGCGGGAGGTATGGCTACAGCGAGGGCCGGGGCCACGACGACGGGATGGACGCCAAAGAGGGCGAGAAAGACTATAAGCGCTATGACCATGCCCGAGATGAGCGCAGGGTAGGCAAAAAGGACATCGGGCAGGAGATTGAGGGCTAAAAGGCCGACTTCGGAGTATTCAAATGCGGTGCCTAAAAAACCGCCTACGACAAACAGTCCCATTTCGCCTTTGCCGCGGGCTATGCGTTCTTTATAGTAAGAGGAAAGGGCGCTTTGGAATTTGGGCATTTTATTTTGCACAAGCGCCGCCGATATGGCGAAAGGAAAAGCAACCAGGGGGCCGATGATGAACATCGACCAGCCGGTTTTGTAGTTTAGGCTGATGACCGCTGCTATCAGGCAGCCGGCCAGGATAAAGAGCGTGCGCACTTTGCCCCAGTCGACAGTGATTGTTTTGTCCGGGATGAGTGGCGGATATAGTTCTGGGTTTTTAGCGATAATACGCCACAAGAGTACGGAGGTGGCAAGGCAGGCGAGAAGGGAAAAAGCCATGCCGGCGGGGATGAGCTCGACCAGGCTCATTTCGAGCCGGGCGGACGTTATGGGCAGAGTCGCCCAGGCCGGTCCCCACAGGCCGCCGGCGGCATAGCCTTGGAGGAGAGCGGCGCGGAAAGGGACCTCAATATTGTATTCTTTGGCATTTTTGGCAAACAGGTCGTATAGAACTATCAGGCAGCCCATGGCCATGACCAGGCTGAGAAAGTAGCCTGCGCCCTGGATAAAGAGCAGAAAGGGCAGTACGCTGGTCATATGGCGTTTGGCGATGTTGCCTATTTGGTTTTGGTAATCGTCATAAAAAAAGGGCATGCTCATTATGGGCACGCAGACAAATAGCGCTACCAGGCCGGCATTTCGTCCCATGGCCATAAAGATATCTTTGGCCGGCGTTCCGGCATAAAAAAAGACTATGAGTCCGATAACAAAAAAGCTCAGGCAGACTTTGCGGTTGAGCTTGGGCATGGTCAGTATGGCCACGGCGAAAAAAACGGTGAGTATTAGGTTGGCCAGTTCTTTCATGTAGGGAGCCGTGTAGAAAAAGTTGAATATATAGAGTAAGGAAAAGGTTATGAGCAAAAACCTTATCAGCCTGTCGGCCTTACTTATCAATGTGTTCCCCTCGCAATCTGCAAAACAACGCTAAAGCAATCTTTATACAAATAGCTTAGCTTTTTTTTTATATATATGCAAGAGAAAATGGCTCAAAGTAAGGTTTTTTATGTTCAGCACACATAGATCATTCTGCCGCAGAGATTCTCGAGGTCTTTTTGGTCGTGAGAAACCAGAAGGCAAGTGATATGGGTCTTCTTCAATATAGCGCTTATTTGGGCGCTCAGGTTGTCTTTAAGTGCGGCGTCGAGATTGCTAAATGGTTCGTCCATCAAGAGCAGCTTAGGGTGCGGCGCCAGTGAACGCGCGAGGGCGACCCGCTGCTGCTGGCCGCCGGACAGTTCGCACGGGTAGCGGGTGGCGAAGGTCTCGAGTTTGGTCAGTTCGAGCATTTCCAGGCAGCGTTCCCGCTGCTCTTTTTTGCTGCGCGAAGAGAGGCCGAAAGCAATATTTTTTTCAACTGTCAGGTGGGGGAAGAGGCCGTAATCCTGAAAAACCATGCCTACCTGGCGTTTTTCCGGTGGCAGGAAGATGTCCTTATCCGCCATTTTTTCGCCGTCGATGGTTATCCAGCCGCTTTCAGGCTGCTCAAGGCCGGCGATCAGGCGCAAAAGCGTGCTTTTGCCGCTGCCGCTGGGGCCGGAGATGCCGACAATTTCGCCCCGGGCGATGCTGAAGGAAAAATCTTTGAGTACATGGCAGTTTTGGCCTCTATAGCGGAAAGATATGCGCTCTGCTTCTATCAACATATCATTTGCCTCCTTTTCTTTCCAGCAGCATGATAAAAAGGCTGCTGGCGCCGATGATAGCAAGCGAGGCGCAGGCCGCTTCTTCAATGGCTTCGTTGCCTGCGTACATGTAAACTTTAGTGCCGAGGGTCTCGAAGTTGAAGGGGCGCAGGGTAAGAGCGAGGGGCAGCTCTTTGACCACGTCAATGAATACCAGAGCTGCGCCGGCGAGCAGGCTGTTTTTCAAAAGAGGCAAATCTACCCGCCAAAAGCTTTGCGTTATGTTGCAGCCTAGTGTGCGGGCGGCTTCGGTATAAATGTTGCCAAGGCGGGTAAACTGGTTTTCCACCGCCTGGTAGCCGACGGTAAAAAAGCGCACGGCATAGGCGAATATGAGCATGGAGATACTAAGCCCAAGGGTGGGGGCGGCTCCTGCGAAGAAGCTTTTTGCCGCGCTGTCCAATGCGGAAAACAAGGATATGATGCCCATGGACAGAACTGCGGATGGGGTGGCATAACCGGAGGTAGCTATTTGAGTGAGGAGGGCCGTTTTGTGCCCGGGAAACAGGCGCGAGGCGTTGGCGAGCAGGGCTGATGGCAGCATGATAAGAAAACATGCCGCTATGGATATTTTGAGGGTGTTGAAGATGCAGACGGCAAACTGGCTATTTAAGGAGTTTTTATAGGTAAGGCCAGCCCAATAGAGCATTTGTCCCAAAGGCAAGATACAGGCGGCAAAAAGCAGGAGGAGGCAAAAAGCCGCGGCGAAAAAGCCGTTTTTGCCGGTAAGGGGCTGGGGGGAGAGCGGGCGTTCTTTGCTGGAGGCTTGCTTGTAAGGGCGGCGTTTTTGTATTTCACGGTTGAGGAAGATGATGGCGAAGAGTATGCCGAGCAGGCTGAAAGAGAGCTTGACGGCGGTGTCTACGTCCGCCATGCCAAACCAGATGGTGAATATGCCGGTGGAGAAGGTATGGATGCCAAGATGGCTGGCCACGCCGAAATCGTTGAGCACTTCAAGGGCGACAAGCGTGCCGCCGGCAAAGAGGGAGGGGCGCAGAAGGGGGAGAAATACGCGCAGGAACACATCTCTTTCGCTATGCGAAAGCAGGCGGGCGCTCTCTAGCATAGCGGCCGACTGTCGGTAGAGAAAGGCCCTGGCTAAAAGATAAACGTAAGGATAGAGGGTGAGACTGAAAATGCATACGCCAAAAGCTATGGTGGGTATGGCGATGTTGTGGGCAAACCAGTTTATGCCTAAGTATCTCAGCAGTATGTGGGCGTGTCCGGTATAACTGAACAGGCTGTCGTAAGTGTAGGCGGCGATATAGGGCGGTATGGCGAGCGGCAGCACTAAAAGGGTTTGAAACAGCCTGCGCCCAGGGAAAGCGTACATGCTGACAAGCCAGGCGGAAAAAAGGCCGAAGGCTGTGGCGAAAAAGGCGGAAAGCATGGTTAAAGATACGGTATTTATAATGTAGTCGGTCAATAGGTAGTTTTTTATTTCCTGCCAGTTCTCGTTGCCGGGAGTAAAAAGATGCAGGGAAAGAAAAATAAAAGGCAAAGATACACTGGCTGCCAGCAGCCAGTGTATCTTTTTCCAAATGTCGAATGCATGAAGGCATTTCATGGGTTTATTTCCAGCCGACTTTGTTGAATATCTCCACAGCGGCTTTATTGTTTTCGCCCAGTTTGGCAAAGTCGATGTTTTGCGCTTTAAAGTCGCCCCAGCTTGCCAGTAGTTCGGATTTTTTCGCTTTGGGATTGGCTGGGAATTCGTAGTTGTTGTTGGAGAAGGCTTCCTGCACCGGGATGCTGGTGAGGTATTCGACAAGTTTTATGGCGTTGTCTTTGTTCTTGCTGGTTTTTACCAGTGCGGCGCCGCTGATGTTGACATGCGCGCCTGTGGTGGCCTGGTTGGGGAAGAATACGCCCACGGCCTTAGCGACCTTGACTTCTTCCGGGTCTTTGGAGTTGAGCATCTGCCCGATGTAGTAAGTGTTCATAATGGCAATGTCGCCTATCCCGGCGACGACCGCTTTAGCTTGGTCGCGGTCATTGCCTTTGGGTTCCCTGGCCATGTTGGCGACGATGCCCTTGGCCCAGTTTTCCGCTTTTTCTTTGCCGTCTATGGTTATGAGCGAGGCAAGGAGGGACTGGTCGTACAGCTGGGTGGAGGAGCGGGCCAGTATTTTGCCTTTCCATTTAGGCGAGGTAAGGTCTTCGTAGGTGGAAAGCTGCCCAGGCTGCACGCGGTCTTTTGCGTACACTATGACGCGGGCGCGGGTGGTGAGGCCTACCCATTGTTTATCTTTATCGCGCAGGTTGGCGGGTATATTGGCACTGATGGCTTGGGAGTCGGTAGTTTGCAATATGCCGGCCAGTTTGGCGGTATTGAGCACGCCGCCGTCCACTGTGATAAACAAGTCGGCCTGGGAGTTCTCCCCTTCGCGTTTTATCCGTTCGATGAGTTCGGGGGCTTTTCCGGTGATGACGTTTACCTTGATGCCAGTGTCTTTGGTGAATTTTTCATATAGGGCGTTATCCGATTCATAGTGCCTGGCGGTGTAAATATTTACCACTTTTTCCGCCTGTTTTGCCGGCTCCGCCGCTTTTGGCTGTGTGCCGCCGCAGCCGGCTAAAAGCATACCGGCGGATAAGATGGCGCCGAATAAAAATAATTTTTTGTTTTTCACGTAACGACCTCCCTGAAATTGATAATTGATATCATAAAACCTGCCATGATTTTAACAAAGATATGCTTTTTTTGTCAATGCATGTTATGCCTTACAAACAGCTTTTTAGAAGATAAATACAGTATACGGATGGGTGTAGGCGCTTTTTGACAGGGAAAACGGGTTTGATAATTAAAGAAAGGATAATTTATCATTATCAAAAAAATATTGCAAAATATTATTTTAGGTTACAGTTAAGTTGCAAAAAATCCTTGAAAATTTAAGATTTTAGAACTTTTTCCTTTGCTGTGAAAAAGTCAAGACCTTGTTTTAAATTTTTTTTGTGTTTAAAATTATTGTATAAGTTTCATAATTGATACAGCCTCAATGTCGGTTGTGGATTTTTAGTTTAGGAAAGGTTTGGGGCGGCAGGAAAAAAACTTTTTCCTGCGAATTGTTTTATTAGCATATTTTTATAAGGAGGAAGGTAAAGGATGATTTTTTCTAAGAGGAGTTTTGTTTTGGCGTTGGCGCTTTTGCTTGCTCTGTGCGTAGCCTTGGCCGGCTGCGGCGGCGGTGACAAAAAACCGGCCGCGGACAGCAAGGCTGCCGGCCCGGGCGCGAAGGTAGAAGGAAAGGTCATGATCTATACTTCTATCTATCCTGACATCATCGACCTGGTAAAACCGGCGGTGAAAAAGACGTTCCCCAATCTTGAGGTAAACTGGTTCCAGGGCGGTACGGAAAAAGTCCTGGCCAAGATGGCCGGCGAGATGGAAGCCAAAAAAGTGGCGGCCGACCTTTTAATGGTGGCCGACCCGTCTTACTACTACACTCTTAAAGACCAAAAAATGCTGCTCAATTACGTTTCCCCTGAGGCCAAAGACGTCATCATGCCCAAAGACAAGGACGGCGCCTGGACAGCGGTACGTATCAGCAACATGATCATCGCTTACAACACTACCAAACTCAAACCCGAAGAAGCCCCGAAAAGCTGGAAAGACCTGACCGACCCGAAATGGAAAGGCAAAATAGCCATGCCCAACCCGCTGCTGTCCGGTACGGCGTATGTCGCGGTAGCGGCGCTGGCCGACAAGTATGGCTGGGAGTATTTTGACAAGCTCAAAGCCAACGACCTTCGTGTGGAAGAGGGCAACTCGGCTATCCAGAACAAACTGCTGACCGGCGAATACCTGGCGGTCATGATTTTGGAAGAGAACATCCTCAAAATGGCCGACACGAAAAAAGAGCCTGTAAAAGTTGTCTATCCTGCTGACGGCGTCATCATAGTCCCGAGCCCGATAGGCATCATCAGTTCTACCCAAAACCAGCCCGGCGCTAAAGCGATGGTAGATTACTGGCTCTCGAAAGAAGGGCAAAAATCCATAGTGTCCGGCTGGATGCACTCCGTGCGCGCGGATGTCGAGCCGCCTAAAGGCGCTATCCCGCTGAAAGACTTTGTGGGCAAAGCTATGCCGACCAACTGGGAAAAATTTGCCAAAGAAAAAGAAGCCTATAAAGAAAGTTTCCGTACCCGCGTAATGGAGAAAAAATAAGTTTTGTATATGGGGGGCTGTCAACCGGCGGCCCCCTTTTTGGGATTGCCAATCTATACTGCCTGGAGAAGTGGACTTTGTGAATAATAAGTTTTGCTTGCCGCGTTTTGACAGTAAATTTATCGTTATTTCCATATCAGTTATCCTACTGATATTTTTTGTTGTCTTACCCATGGTTTTTCTCATCTACAGCAGTTTTATGGTGGAGGGGCAGACCAATTTCAGCAATTACAAAGATGTGTACAGCCAGGACGTCAACTGGCGGGCGCTGGTCAACACGCTTAAACTGTCGCTTTTGGTCATGGTTTCGAGCCTGATAATCACCTTTCCCCTTGCCTGGCTGGTCGGGCGCACCAACCTTCCCGGCAAGGGTTTTTTCCGCACGACTTTGGTGGCGACCTATATGATACCGCCTTATGTGGGCGCTATCGCCTGGGTGCAACTGCTCAATCCCAGCGTGGGCTATTTGAATATGATCTTAAAGTGGATGTTTGATTTGCAAGCATCTCCTTTCGATATTTACACCATGGGCGGCCTGACCTGGGTGCTTACCCTGTTCTATTCGCCGTTCGCCTTTATTACTATCTCACGCGCCATGGAGAAGATGGACCCTACCCTCGAGGAAGCGGCCAGGATATCCGGCGCGTCGCCGCTCAGGACCTTGAAAGACGTGACGCTGCCCCTGATGGCGCCGAGCGTTTTGGCCGGCGGTTTGCTGGTATTCATTTCCGCGGCCTCCTGTTTTGGCATACCGTCGATAGTAGGCATGCCCAATAATATCGAGGTCATGACCACCCGCATCGTTACTTACGCTTATATGGGCGATAGCAAAGGCATACGCGACGCCACGGCGCTGGCGGTTTCGCTCATGCTGTTTGCCAACAGCCTGCTTTTTATCATGAGCTGGATGCTCGGTAAAAAGGACTACACGACTATCGGCGGCAAGAGTACCCGTCCCAACATAGTCAATCTCGGCGCCTGGAAGGGGCTGGCGCTGTCCGCGGTGTCTTTTTACACATTTATTTCGGTCATCCTGCCTTTGGGGTCGATACTGCTCACTTCGCTCATCGGTACGCTCTCCAAGCCTATCGGCCTAGACAACCTGACTTTTGAAAACTGGAAGCCGGTCATAAACAGCGACCAGTACATACAGCCGATACTCAACAGCCTTATGTACGCCGTGATAGCGGCGACGGCAGGCACGCTGATAGCGATCTTCATCTCGTACCTGCTGGTCAAGACCAAAGTAAAAGGCCGCCACGTGCCGGATCTTTTGATAACCATCGGCGGCGCGACGCCCAGTATCGTCATCGCACTGGCGATGATCATCACCTTTTCCGGCAAGTTCGGGCTAAACCTTTACGCGACGGTGGCCATTCTGGTCATCGCCTATCTGGTAAAATACATGACCATGTCGGTGCGTACCATCACCGCTTCGCTGAGCCAGGTGCATACTTCACTGGAAGAGGCGGCGCTAAATTCAGGCGCCAGCTGGCTGCGGACATGCAAGGACATCATCCTGCCGCTGGTCGCGCCTTCGGTAGTGGCCGGCTGGTTCCTCATCTTCATGCCGTCTTTTTACGAGCTGACCATGTCCATACTGCTCTACGGCTCGGAGACCAAGACGATAGGCGTGCTTTTGTATGAATTGCAAACATACGCCGATACGCAAAATGCCTCTGTGTTGTCTGTTCTTATACTTGGTATAGTCCTTTTGGGCAATATCATATTAAATAAGGTCAGCAAAGGAAATATAGGGATATGACGGATCGGCGATAAAGTAGCATATGCTGAGTTGCTCGTCGTATTTTATGCTTAATGTACGCACGTGTACGTTTCCGCTAAAATACTCCTCCCGCCGCAGCCTCTGCCACTTTCTTGCCGATCTGACGAAAAATATAAGCAAGTTGGTAGCCGATAAACAAAAAACAAGTGGTTTTATTGGCAACCGCAATAAGGAGAGAAGCTTCTGTGGCGCAAATAAAAATAGACTGTATAACAAAAAAGTTTGGCGATGTGACGGCGGTGGACAATTTTTGCCTCGACATTGCCGACGGCGAGTTTATTTCCATATTGGGGCCGTCCGGCTGTGGCAAGACTACCATGCTCAGGATGATCGCCGGTTTTGAGAAGGCGACGGCAGGTGACATTTACATCGGCGACAAGCTGGTGTCTTCGTCGACGAATAAGACCTTCCTCCCGCCGGAAAAGCGCGATATCGGCATGGTATTCCAGTCTTACGCCGTGTGGCCGCACATGACGGTGTTCGACAACGTGGCCTACCCTTTGAAGATCAAAAAGAAGAGTAAAGAAGAAATCAAGCGCCGCGTGGAAGAAGTGCTGGAGATGGTGCACTTGTCTCCTTATTCTGCGCGTTACCCGCACCAACTGTCCGGCGGCCAGCAGCAGCGGGTGGCTTTGGGCCGCGCGCTGGTAGCCGAGCCCGACCTCTTGCTTTTGGACGAGCCGCTTTCGAACCTTGACGCCAAGCTCAGGGAGAGCATGCGTTTTGAGATAAAAGCCTTGCAGGAGAAGATGGGCATAACCGTGGTATATGTGACGCATGACCAGGCGGAGGCTATGGCCATGAGCGACAGGATCGTGGTCATGCATGGCGGTGTGGTGCAGCAGATAGACCGGCCGATCATGGTATATGAAAACCCGGCCAACCAGATAGTGGCCGATTTTATCGGATTGGTGAATTTTATCGAAGCCGAAGTTGTAGGCGGCAATGTCTGCATGACCAACCTGCGCTGCGAAGTGCGGCAGGATACCGGCATAAACGGCCCGGCAGTGGCGGCGGTGCGGCCGGAACACATTTCTATCAGCAAAACGGATGGACAGGGCGCTATACAGGGAAAACTGGCCCACAAGGTGTACCTCGGGGATTCGGTGGATTACCGGGTGCTGATAGGGACGGAAGAGCTGCGTATTATTGACAAGACAGACCATTTTGAAGAGTTTGCCGTTGGCGATGATGTATATATAAACTTTGAACGCCTGCTGCTCTTTCCGAAAAAATAATAAGCATATGTTTATAAGCATGATTTGTTTTATTTTACAAAAAGTTACTTTTTCCGCCACTGCTTTGCCACATTGCTCCTTTACAATAAGAGTAGACGATCATTTGGCTGGAAGAGGCGGCATTTATGCTAAAGAAAAGCATGTTGCTGGCGCTGGCGGCGTTTCTTTTGTATACGAGGACTTATACCGAAGATGTAAAGACAAAAATATACGACAAGGACGACAACCTGCGCTACACTGTCAGTACGCCGGTAGAAAAGAGCTATTATGTGCCGCCGTGCGATCTTCAGACACTGAATGCCGCTGTCGGTTTTGAGGTATATGAGACCAAGTACTTCCGCCTTGTCGGCAAGTATTCGGAGTCGCGCTATGCGGAGAGCGAAAATCTGTCTCAGATAAAGGTATATGAAAAAATAAAATGTCTCTGAGGCGGCGAAGCTGCTTTCGGGTCGTTTTTTGCCGATTTTGGCAAATGATTTATTAATAAAACTACTTGTAAAAACACAGTAAAAGTTTTAAAATTAAATCAAATAAGATTATATTATTTCTCCAAATAGATGTTGCGCAGCTAACGAATACCCGGCGACCACATTAAAAGGAGGTAATAATTATGATTTTTGATGTCAGTAAAGTAGCAAATGTAGGTATCAGCCACATCATAAGAAAGATGGTGGCCAAAGAGGACACTGCGGAATATTATGGCAGCCACAAGCTGGAAACGCTTATTGCTTCGCCTGTCTATGTGGGTATGGTGATAGAGGCTTGCGTGAGCCTGGTGGATGACCGTCTGCCGCCGGGTCTGGTGACTGTAGGCGCCAAAATGGAATTGACCCATACAGCGCCGGCTAGCCTCGGCATGTATGTGAGCGTGAAGGCCACGGTGAAAGACGCCAATGGCGACCGGGTGATTTTTGAGGTGGAAATCTCTGATGATGCCGGTGTGACCGGCTATGGCCGGCATGAGCGCGTGGTGGTCAATAAGGACAAACTTATCGAGCGGGCGCGAGCGCGGCTTTTGCATAAAACATAAAAACGAAGGCAAGGAAAACCCCGGCTATCTTAGCCGGGGTTTTTGTAACATTTAGGCTGTTTGGCTTTTGCAAAAAGCTTTCCAGATTTGCCCAGGCATACCAAATATCAAAGGAGGGAATGTTGTGAAAATGAAAAAAACACTTGCCATCGTAGTCACCATGGTCATGCTGCTGGCTGTAGCGGCTTGTTCTTCCGGTACGCCGGAGAAAAAGGCCGAGGTCAAACGCTCGGATTATTTCATTACAGTTCTTACCGGTCCTTCCAGCGGTATCTATTTCCCCATAGGCGGAGCTTTTTCCACGTATATAGGCAGTTTGGGCTACAAGACTTCAGCTACTGCGACGGGCGCCACGGCGGAAAATATCAACGCCCTTTTGTCAGGCCAGGGCGAGATGGCTATCGCGATGGCCGACTCGGTCATCCAGGCGGTAGAGTCTTTCGGGGCGTACCAGGGCAAGCCTCCCGCCAAGAATTTGCGGGCTATGATGGGCTTGTGGCCAAATTATTGCCAGATAGTGACGACTGAAGATTCCGGGATAAAAAAATTTAGCGACCTTAAAGGCAAGCGCGTCGGCGTAGGCGCGCCTAACTCCGGAGTGGAGCTGAACGCGCGCATGATGTTTGAGGCGCACGGCATGAGCTATAAAGACTGCCGGGTGGATTACCTTAATTACGGCGAAGCGATAGACCAGATAAAGAACGGGCAGTGCGACGTAGCTTTTGTTACTTCCGGCCTGGGCAACGCTACGATCATGGAACTGGGCACGACCAAGAAGCTGGCGTTTGTGCCGGTCGAAGGGGAACCTTTGCAAAAACTTCTGAAGAAATATCCGTTTTATATAGAAGCCAAGATCCCTGCGTCCACTTATAAAACAGATAAAGATACGACTACGGCTGCCGTTATGAATATCATGCTGGTGGACATTAAGCTGCCGGCCGATGTGGTCTATGACATTTTGACCAATATCTATTCGGAAAAAGGCCTGGCCGCCATCCAGGCTTCGCACGCCACGGCCAAGGCAAATATAAGGTTGGATACGGCATTGCGCGGTATTCAGGGCACGTCTGTACCTTTGCATGACGGCGCGGCAAAATTCTACAAAGAAAAAGGCCTGTTGAAGTAAGACCATGCTCAGCCGGCGTGTTTTTTGGCGAGACAGGCGCTTGGCCGCCTTTCTCGCTTTGCTGGCGTGTGGCGCCGCGCTCTTTTTTTCCTGGCAGGTTTGGTCGCGGCAAAACACGGTATTGCGCATTTATGACTGGAAAACGGGCGCGATATACGCGGAGTCGCCGGCGCGTCCAGGCGACCGCCTGTCTTTTGGTTGGGTACATTCTCTGGAGAAAATACCATGGAATGAATACTACCATATAAACGACGACTTGGTTATTGTGCTTGATGCGATAACTTTTCCCGCTTTTGGCGCCGGTATCCCGGAAAACAAGGGCCGCGTTTGTTATGTGAAAGACGGTCTTATCCATATGGAAGAGATCGGGCAGGAGTTTTCCGAGCTGGTCTGGCTGAATTCCCATACTGCGACCCGCGAGATCAAGCTGGGCGGCAGACTGGTGGCGGAGGGGCGTAGCCTGCCTCAGCATACCAGGCTGCGCCTGGTCATAGAAAGGGGGAGTGCGAGTGGCGCCGGAAAATAATGATTTTAAGGCGGACAAACATGCAGAGGGAGAGGGGCGCCAGGAGGTCTTTTTGGCGGTTCCGGCTGACGGCGGGCCGCTGACTCAAAAGCAGCAGGAACTGCTGGAAAAATTCGACAAGGAGTCTGTCACGCGCAACCTGGCAAGCCCTGCGATGAAAAAGTTTTTTTACATGCTGTGCATAGTGGTTTCACTATACCATTTTATTACTTCACTTGTCGGCACGCCGGTCATACTAGAGCACCGTTCGCTGCATGTGGCGATGATGCTGGCGCTGGGGTTCATTATGTATCCCTTTGCTTCGAGGAGCAGCCGCAGCACTGTGCCATGGTATGACTGGCTGCTTATCGTGCTGTCGGTGTCGGTGGCCGCTTATGTCTGGCTGGATTACCTTGGTATAGTGGAGAGGGCTGGCATGCCTAATGCGGCGGACACGGTGGCGGCGACAATGCTGGTGCTCTTGGTATTGGAGTCGGCGCGCCGCCTTACCGGCTGGGCGCTGCCGCTTTTGAGTATGGTGTTTATTGCTTATGGGCTGTTTGGCCGCAATCTGCCGGGCATGTTTGCCCATCGCGGCTATACCTGGGAGCAGCTGGCCAACCACTTTTTCGCCAATACGGAAGGCATTTACGGCAGTTCGGTCAGCGTGGCCGCCAGCTATATCTTTTTGTTCATCCTGTTTGGCGTGGTCATGAGCAAGTCCGGCATGGGCGCTTTTTTTAACGATGTCGCCATGGCTTTGGCCGGGCATACCAAGGGCGGGCCGGCCAAGGTAGCGGTGATAGCTTCCGGGCTGCTGGGCTCGATCAACGGCTCGGCGGTGGCCAATGTGGTGACCACCGGGGCGTTTACTATACCTTTGATGAAAAAAACCGGATATTCCAAGGAGTTTGCCGGGGCGGTCGAATCCGCCGCTTCGGTGGGCGGGCAGCTTTTGCCGCCGATCATGGGCGCGGCCGCCTTTATCATGGCGGAAAACCTGGGCGTGCAGTATTCGGTCATAGTGGTGCACGCCGCTATACCGGCGCTTCTTTACTACCTCGGGATCATCATCCAGGTGCAACTGCGGGCCTCAAAGAACGGCTTGGTAGGCCTGCCCAGGAAAGAGCTGCCTCGCGTAGGGGAGGTGCTCAAAGAGAAAGGGCATCTGCTCATCCCGATAGTATTTCTTCTTTACATGCTGTTTTTCTCCGGTACGACAGTATTGTACTCGGCCGTACTGTCTATAATCGTGACAATAGCGGTCGCCGCCCTGCGTAAATCCACGCGGATAGGTTTTAAGGAGATTTGCGACGCTTTTGCCGAAGGCGCGAAAGCAACTGTTTCAGTCGCCATAGCCTGCGCCTGTGTGGGCATCATCGTAGGCGTATCCTCTAAGACCGGCTTTGGCCTGACCATGGCTAATACCATCATCATGATGGGCAGTCAGAACCTTTTATTCACTCTGGTCTTTACCATGATCACCTGCATGATATTAGGCATGGGCCTGCCTTCTATCCCCGCCTACATCATCACGGCTGCTATTGCCGCGCCCGCTCTGGCTAAATTGGGTATACCGGCCATAGCGGCGCACATGTTCGCATTTTATTTTGCCATGTTTGCCAACCTGACGCCGCCAGTCGCGCTGGCCTCTTTCGCGGCGGCGGGCATATCGGGCGGCGACCCGATGCGGACGGGGTTTGCCTCGGTAAAACTGGCGATAGCCGGGTTTATCGTACCTTATATGTTTATATATTCACCGCAGCTTTTGCTGATAAATACTTCTTTTTTGGAGGGACTGCGGGTAAGTGTAGGCGCTTGCATCGGCGTACTGATGATAGGTATCGCGGTGGAAGGGTACCTGTTTACCAGTGTGAATCTGTTGCTCAGGCTGGTTGCCGTAGTAGGCGCGCTGGCCCTGATCGACAGTAAGGTGGTGTCGGATATCGCCGGCCTTGGGGTGCTGGCGCTGCTTTTGGGGACACAGTATTTGGCTCTTAAAAAGCGTAGTTTGCCGGTGAAAGCTGAGCGCAGCTATAAAACCTGAACAGATGTCAAAAAATCCTCCAAAACATAGTTTTGGGGGATTTTGTTTGTGAAGTGGTTTTATTTGGCTGGCTGGGTTTGTTGTTTTTCGCCTTCGGCCCGTTTGTCCGGAACAGCTGCCGGTTGGGCCGGCTGCTGGGCTGCCGGCGCGGTGGCCAGCTTCAAAAGGTCGGCCCATTCTTTTACCGCTTCGGCCGGGATGGTGTAAGTGCCGCTGCCTTTGAGGAAGTTGACTTTTACCGCCAGGGCCTCGCCTTTTTCAATAGCGGCCAGGGTCATGGGCGGTAGTTGTTTGGGGCCGGTGCGGGAGGTGGGGACCGACGAATAGCCGATACCGCTGATGATATATGGTGTGAGAGGTATTTCGTTTACATAGCGCGGGCTGACCTGCACTATCATGGCGTCGCCAAGCGTGTTGCCGCGCTCCAGAGTGAAGTTCAAAAGGAAATAGGTTTGTACTTCCGCTGGTTTTCCCGGTACCGCTTTATATTTTTTGATCAGCGCTATTGAGTGCATGTTGTGCTGGGCGTCGGAGAAGGTGTATTTGCTGGTATAGGTTTGTTCGCCGGTGAACGGCTCGACGCTGGTTTCTATCTGGGCGCAGGCTGCTCCGGCAAAAGAGAGGGTGAGGGTGAAAACCAGCGCCAGAATGGCATTTTTAGCAAAAGATTTATTCATGGGTTACCTCCTGAGTGAAAAATGATTATAACTAATTATCCGTCAAGCGGCGGATAAAATCAAGTAGCTTTAAATAAACCGCGCGGCATGGTAAAGTATAGATATAAATAAAAAAGCGGGGTGGCCGTATGCAGCCTGTAAGATGCCCATGGGCGGGTGAGGAGCAGATATACCAGGATTATCACGATAAAGAGTGGGGGCGGCCTTTGCACGACGATTTGGCGCTGTTTGAGTTCTTGCTGCTGGAGGGGATGCAGGCCGGGCTGAGCTGGATAACCGTACTGAAAAAACGGGAGAATTTCCGTCGCGCTTTTGACGGTTTTTGCCCGGAGAAGATAGCCGCCTACAGTGAAGAAGACGCGGCGCGGCTGATGGCTGATGCCGGGATAATAAGAAACCGCCTCAAGATAGCGGCCGCTATCGGCAATGCCCAAGCTTATTTGCAGGTGAAAGAGGAATTCGGTAGTTTTGACAGCTATATCTGGCAGTTTACCGGCGGGCGGACTATAGTGAATAAATGGCGCGACATCAAGGATGTGCCGGCTGAGACGGCCGAGGCGAAAGCCATGAGCAAAGACCTGAAAAAGCGCGGCTTTAAATTTGTCGGGCCAACCATTTGTTATGCTTTTATGCAGGCGGTGGGCATGGTGAACGACCATCTGGCCGATTGCTTTGTTTATGAGGAGGTAGGCCGTGCTTAAAAGCGTTTTGAGCCCTTATAAAAGCAAGATAGCAGACTGCCGGGAGGAATTTTCCCCGTCCGAGGCCGCAGCCGTGCGGCGTTTTCACGAGAGTTTCCCCGGTTACGGGGTGACGCCGCTGGTGGAGCTGCCGGCTTTGGCCGGGGCGCTGGGCATAGGGTCGGTATGCGTAAAGGATGAATCGAAACGTTTTTCGCTCAACGCTTTTAAAGCGCTGGGGGCGTCCTATGCTATTGCCCGCCTGTTGGCGGAGAAAACAGGCCTCGGGCAAGAGGATTTGAGCTATGATAAGCTGATCGGCAGCGGGCAGGAAGGGCTGACTTTTGCCACAACGACCGACGGCAACCACGGCCGCGGCGTGGCCTGGACGGCCAAACTGCTGGGGCAAAAAGCGGTTGTCAATATGCCAAAAGGTACGGTGCGCCAGCGGGTAGAGGCGATAGAGGCGCTGGGAGCGCGAGTGACTGTGTCTGACATGAACTATGACGATACTGTGCGCTACACTGCCGCTGAGGCGGCAAAAAACGGCTGGCTGGTGGTACAGGATACCGCCTGGCCCGGCTATGAAAAGATACCGCTTTGGATAATGAAAGGCTATGCCACCATGGCCGCCGAAGCGCTGGCACAACTGGCCGAGCCGCCTACCCATGTATTTTTGCAGGCAGGGGTGGGATCAATGGCGGCTGCTGTGCTGGCAGCGTTGCTGGAAGGCTGCGACAAGCCGCCATGTTTTATACTCGTGGAGGCGCGCCAGGCGGACTGCTTTTTCCGTACGGCTGAAAAAGCGCTCGAACAGACGCTGGCTGTGGGCGGCGACCTTGATACTATCATGGCGGGTCTGGCTTGCGGTGAGGCGAATATACTAGCCTGGCCGCTTCTCAGGAATTACTGTACGGCTTACCTGTCGCTCGGCAATGAAATAGCCGCTGCCGGTATGCGTATTTTAGGCGCGCCCCTGTCCGGCGATGCTCGGGTGATAGCCGGCGAGTCGGGCGCAGTCGGCGTAGGGGCGCTCTATTCCCTGCTGCAAGGGCCATATGGCGAAGTGCGGGAGCGGCTCGGCCTTGGGCCATCTTCGCGCGTGCTGCTTTTTAGTACCGAAGGCGCGACAGATGAGGCAAATTACCGCAAAGTGGTCTGGGAAGGAAAGTATCCGCTGGAAAGTATATAGGAGTATTTGGGCTGTATACGGGTTTTGTGAGCAGGTAAGGATAGCACTGCCCGGTTCTTATGGGAATAATATAGATGTTATTTATGTAAATAGAAAATTTTTTGGAGGTTTGCTGCATGATAAGATATATCAGGCGCGCCGCGTTGTTTATACTATTGATATTGAGCCTTTGTCCGGCGGCTTTGGCCGCGCCAAAAGAGTGCCCGCCGGATCTCGCGGCTGTATTGGGTTTTTACCAGGGCGAAGGGGAAAACGTGATCATACGCGAACGAGGCGGGCGGCTGGAGCTTTTGTACGGGGTGACGGCGGAAGATTATGCTTTCGATCAGAGCAATGTTTTTCCGCTCGCTAAAAGCCGTTATGACGAATACAATTTAAATGCCGGTAACCCGCGTGACAACTATGTTTTGACCATTCGTTTCGAGCGTGACAAAAGCGGCGCGGGCATGACGCTGGCGGTGGACAGGAAGCGGTTTACCCGGCGGTTCTTCCCGGGTGAGCGCGAGGCTTTCACCATAACGCCGGTAAAAAGCATAGAAGAATTGCGCGCGGCGGCGAAAAATGCCGTAATGCCGCGCCAGAAGGATGGTCTGCTGTCGGCCGAGCTGGTGGATGTAACTAAAGTAGAGCCCGGTATAAAGGTAAATATGGTATATGCCGGCAAGGGTAATATTTTTGCCGCGCCGCTGTATGAAGAAGCACGGGCTTTGTTGGATAAAAACGCCGCCCAGGCCCTGCAGCGGGCGCATAGACAGCTGGCGGCTTTTGGCTATGGGCTGATGGTTTGGGATGCTTACCGGCCCTGGTATTCATCTAAAACCGTGTATGATGCTCTGCCGGATAGGGATAAGCGGCTGGTGGAAGACCCGGCTAAAGAGGGTTCCCCTCACAATAAAGGACTGTCTGTGGATGTGACGCTGTACCGACTATCAGACGGCCAGGAAGTGAAGATGATCAGCGGTTTTGACGAATTGTCGTTGCGTTCTTTGCGCGACTACCAGGGTGGAAGCGAGCTTGCCCGCTGGCAGCGTGACCTGGTGCGGCTGGTGATGGAGAGCGAAGGTTTCAGCGGCGTCAAACATGAATGGTGGCATTACGAATATAAGGGCGCGGATAAATACCGACTGCTAAATATAGGGTTTGGTGAGGTAAAGTAATCTCTGTATCATCTGGCGAACTACCGCTTTTTGGCTTATTCCGAGTTTTGTGATAAACTATTTTCACACCTATTTTTAAGGAGGCAAGCTTTATGCTGTTGATAAAAGATTTCGAGTTTGATTCCGCCCACTACCTGCCTGAGTATAAGGGCAAGTGCGAGGCGCTGCACGGGCATACATACGGGCTGTCGGTCAGCCTGGAGGGGGTTCCCGGCCCGGAAGGCATGATCATGGATTTTGTAGAGTTTAAGAATGTAGTGAAACGAGAGGTGCTGGAGGTACTCGACCACACTTGTCTTAACGATATACTGCCGCAGCCGTCGGCGGAAAATATCGCGGTATGGATATGGAATAAACTGGAAGGGCCGCTGAAACGCGACAATTGCTCGCTCTACGAGGTGAGGTTATGGGAGACCAAGACCAGCGCGGTGGCCTATCGCGGAGAAAAGCTGCCATGATGAAAGATGTGCAGAGCGAAAAAGACGTGCGCCAGGTGCCGCTAAAGCATGTGGGCGTGCGCGGGCTGCACTGGCCGCTCAAGCTCAAAGACCGCGACCGGGGCGAGCAGGCGACGGTAGGCAAGCTGTCTTTGTCGGTCGACCTGCCGCATGACGCGCGCGGCACGCATATGAGCCGGTTTGTCGAGTGCATGCAGAGTATTGAGAGTATTTCCTACCAGGATATAGAAGGTATCCTTGACAATATGAAAGAGGCGTTGGGCGCGCAAAAAGCCGCGTTCGACATGGAATTTCCTTATTTTATTTATAAAAAAGCTCCGGTCAGCGGCAATGTGGCGCCGCTTGACCTCTACTGCGCTTACCACGCGGAAAAAGATGGAAAGTATTCTTTTTCCATGCGGGTGGATACGCCGATAATGACGCTGTGCCCGTGTTCAAAGGAAATAAGCTGCTATGGCGCTCACAACCAGCGGGCTGTGGCCAGCATCGAGGTGCGCCCGCGCGGACTGGTGTGGATAGAAGAGCTGGCCGAGATTGCGGCCAAAGGCGGCAGCAGTGAGGTATATTCGCTTTTGAAGCGCCCGGATGAAAAGTATATAACCGAGACTTCCTATGAAAACCCGCGCTTTGTGGAAGACGCGGTGCGCGAGATCGCGCTGCTCTTGGAAGAGCATCCGCGTGTTGAGTGGTACCGGGTGACGGTAGACAGTATCGAGAGCATACACAACCATAACGCATTTGCCTGCGTGGAGAAAGGCTGGCTGGCGCCATGATGCTCAGTATAACCCTGGCCGCACTGGAAAAAGAGCTGCAAAGCATCGGCGTACATCCGGCCAGTGTGTCTATTTTTAAAGAGCGCTCAGCGATAGAGCCGGTAAAGATTTTTAAAGTGCGCATGCCGGCGGCTAATATTTTGAAGCAGGAAGCGATAAGCAGCGGCGCGGACTGCGCGGTCAACGTAGGTTGCGCCACGGGCAGCGTAGATTATAGCGATGTTATACTTTTGGGCACGAGGAAACAGTACCGGGAGTTGTTGCGCAAACTTCAACCTATGACTTTTTTCGGCTTGCCGGCTCTGGCGGAGCGCCTTGAAGCTTTTCTCGGACGACTGGCGCCGCGGACGGCGCTGGCGGACGGGCGGGAGCTTGATTACAGCCGTATGGCGGTCATGGGCATAATCAACCTGACGGAGGATTCTTTTTACGCGCCCTCGCGCCGGCAGGGGCTCTCTGCGGTGCTAAAAACCGCCGAGGGTATGCTGGCGGACGGGGCGGATATTCTCGACCTGGGGGCGGAATCTACCCGGCCGGGAGCGCAGCCGGTGGCGGACGCAGATGAGGAGGCTCGCCTTTTACCGGCGGTGGAGGCGCTGAAAAAGGCCTTTCCGCAAAGCATAGTTTCGGTGGACACTTATCGTACGGTTACCGCGAGCGCGGCTTTAGACTGTGGCGCAGACATGATCAATGATATTACGGCGGCGGCCGATCCGGGGATGGCGGAGCTTATCGCCAGGAGTAAAGCGCCTATTATCGCTATGCATATGCAAGGCGAGCCGCGTACCATGCAGGTTGCGCCGCATTATACCGATGTAGTGCGGGAAGTATGTGAGTTTTTGGCTTCCCGCCGGGACGAACTGCTGGCGGCCGGAGTAGGCGAAGAGAAGATCATCCTCGACCCGGGCATCGGCTTTGGCAAGACGGTGCAGCAAAATCTTGAACTGATGGGCCGGCTGGGTGAAATTGCCAGCCTTGGACAGCCGGTCCTTTTAGCAGCGTCCAGGAAGGGGACCATCGGCAAGGTGCTGGGCGGCCTGCCGGGCGAAGAGCGCCTCTACGGCACGCTGGCGCTGAGTTGCCAGGCGGTAGTGGCAGGCGCCCATATGGTGCGGGTGCATGATGTGAGGGAGAATACAGAGGCGATACGTATGCTGGAGGCGGTGCGCGCATGCCTGTAGTGTATATTGGCCTTGGCAGCAACCTGGGCGGGCGGGAGGAAAACCTCAAGACCGCGCTCGCTCTGCTGAATGATAAAGGCATAAAGGTAGAGCAAGTGGCGGGTTTTATCGAAACGCCGCCTTACGGCAAGAAAGACCAGCCGGATTTTTTGAATAGCGTCTGCCGCGCCAATACAGTTCTTTCGCCGCGCGAGCTTTTGTCGGCGCTCAAAGGGATAGAAAAAGCGATGGGCCGTGTGGAGGCCGGCCGCTGGGGGCCGCGCGTCATAGACCTTGATATTCTCTTGTATGATGATGTATTATTACAGGAAGACGGTTTAGCCATACCGCATCCGGATATGCTCAACCGGCGCTTCGTACTCGGGCCGCTGGCCGAGATCGCGCCGGGGCTGCTGCATCCGGCGAGCGGGCGGACAATAAAAGAGCATTTGTCGCTTTTGAAGTAATTGGGGGGATTTTTTTGAACTACGCGAGGATTTTGAACAAACTTTTGCTTTATCGCAATTTACTTGATGACGATCTGTTGCATTCCATGATGACGATGGAGGTCTACAGCGACGAATATTCGGTCGCCAGCCGCCTTGTGGCAAAAGCCGAAGAGGTCGGCCTGGAGGGCGAGCTCGGCAGTGAATATATATTCTATCTTTTGTCGTATGGCGACAATGTTTTCAGCCGTATGGCCGAACGCTGCCAGGGCGAGGTAGGCGAAGGCCTTTTGGCTGCTGCGGCGCACGATATAGAGTTGCTGCGCGAACTGTTTAGGCAAAACCCGGGACAGCGCTTCAAGGAAGCGCTGCTGCTTGATTATAAACCGACTAAGCGCGGTCGCAACCGCTCTTTGGGCGATATCAAAAAATATTTTGTCGACAGCGACCTGCCGGCTGATGAGGCGGCCAAGGGCCTGTGTCGCCACTACCGGCGTTACGGTTATGGCATGCTGGCCGACCATATGGCTTTCAAGTGGGATGGCCGCAGTGAGTGTTTTATTGGCGTCAATAGCTGCGACAATATAACTTTTGACGATATTATCGGCTATGACCGCCAAAAGGCCGACCTGATAGGAAATACTGAGGCTTTTTTGCAGAACCTGCCGGCCAACAATGTCCTTTTGTACGGTGAGCGCGGTACAGGGAAGTCTTCTTCTATCAAGGCGCTGGTCAACAAGTTCTTTGACGAGGGGCTGCGCCTGGTGGAAGTGTCGCGTTCCCAGTTCGGCCAGTTGCCGGCTATCATGGGTCAGCTGAAAAATTGGGGCAAAAAGTTCATCCTTTATCTCGACGACCTGTCTTTTGAGGAGTTTGAAGTAGAATACAAGCAGCTAAAATCGGTCATCGACGGCGGTATCGAGGTGAAACCGGACAATGTTCTGATATACGCCACTTCCAACCGGCGCAATATCGTCAAAGAGGTATGGGCGGACAGTGAAGGGGATGAACTGCACCGTACGGATACTATCAATGAAAAGGTATCGCTTTCCGACCGTTTCGGTGTGAAAATATTCTTTATTTCGCCGGACCAGGAGGCGTATTTCAAAATCATCCTGGAAAAAGCCGCCAAGGCCAAGCTGGATCTTACGCCGGAAGAGCTGAAAAAAGAAGCGGTAAAATGGGAAATGACCCACAGCGGGCGTAGCGGGCGTATAGCCGAGCAACTGATAACTTACCTGGCCGGGCAAAAAAAAATATAAAAGTTTTTGTGGAAAAAGATGCTTAAAGCATCTTTTTTTATCGGTGTTTTTCCGGCCGGGACGGGAGAATAGTAAAATATATAATTCTGAGCTGTCTTATCTAGAAAATGCGTTTTTATTATTGCCCAAATATGATAATATATGACATAAAATTTTATAAATATATTAATGAGTGGTTGTGAATATGTTGTGTATTATACAAAAGTGGGGGTATATGGATGGCGCTTATTGAGGACTTAATAACGGTAGATACGGACAAATGTGCGGGCTGTAACAAGTGTATTGCGGTTTGCCCGGTGCCGCAGGCCAATTCGGCAGTGCTGGAAAACGGGAAGAACAAGATAATAGTGGATTATGAAAAATGCATCCACTGCGGCGCCTGCGTCGAGGCGTGCGACCACGGCAGCCGAGACTATAAGGACGATACGGAGCGGTTTTTTGCCGATCTGGCCCGCGGTAAGAAAATATCCATTATTGCCGCGCCGGCAATCAGGACGAATTTTGATAATTATAAAAGGCTTTTTGGTTATTTCAAAAGTATCGGCGTCGACAGGCTGTATGATGTTTCGTTCGGTGCAGACATTACTACCTGGGCTTATTTAAAAGTAATCGCCGAACAAAAGCTCGACAGTGTCATCGCCCAGCCTTGCCCGGCGATAGTAAACTATATCGAAAAGTACAAACCCGAACTTATCGCCAAACTGGCGAGTGTGCACAGTCCTATGATGTGTACTGCCGTATATTTGAGAAAATACATGAATGCCGCGGAAGATATCGCTTTTATTTCGCCTTGCATCGCCAAGTACGATGAAATAAATGACGGCGAAAACCAGGGGCTGGTGCAGTACAACGTCACGTACGCCAAGATAAAGGACTACCTTGACAAAAAAGGTATCTCACTTTCCAGTTACCCGGAGATCGAGTTTGAAAACCAGCCGAGCTGCGGTTTGGGCTTCACATTTTCCCGTCCGGGCGGTTTGCGGGAGAATGTGGAGCATTATACCAAAGACGCCTGGGTCAAGCAGGTGGAAGGTACAGAGCTGGCCTATCATTACCTGGATAATTACGGCAAGCGCGTCAAAACCGGCAAACCGGTGCCTCTCTTAGTAGACATACTCAACTGCGAATTTGGCTGTAATGTAGGCACAGGCACGAAAAAAGACGCCGACGTGGATGATATAGACAATGCTACCAACCAACTGAAAAAAGTGAAGATAAAAGAAAAGAGCGGCACGGCCAGCGTATTTTCAAAAGAAGGCGCTTATCAGCTGGCCAAGTGGTGCGACAGTAATCTGAAAGTGGAAGATTTTTTGCGCGGCTACAGGTCGCGTACGGTCAGGGGCGCTTTTTGGGATGATGTATCCGAAGCGGAACTGGAGGAAGTATACCGCACACTGCACAAGTTAGACGAGCAGGCGCGCAAGGTAAACTGCACGGCCTGCGGCTACAACGACTGCAAAAAGTTTGCCGCGGCGGTGCTCAAAGGACAGAACCACAAATCCAACTGCATCTACTTCACCCACCGGGAGATGGAGGCGGACAAGGTGAAAGTGGAAGAGCAAAACAGTAAAATGCAGGACTATATCGGCATACTGGATGAGCAGAAAGAAGCACGCGTCAGGGAATACGAGCTTTTAGAACAAAATGTGCGTACAATTTTGGAAAAAGTACGCGAAATGGCCTCTGCTCAGGCAAATAATACCGAGAAGATAAATTCCTTGCAAAAAGAGCTGTTTGAGCAACTAGGGCAGGTGTCCGAGCATCTCAATACCAGCGTGTCGGCGGTCGGCGGCAAGCTTGATGACTTTGCCCAGGCGAACGACAAAGTGGTGGATATCGCCCAGCAGACCAACCTTCTGTCTTTGAACGCCACTATCGAAGCGGCGCACGCCGGCGAGGCCGGGCGCGGGTTTTCGGTGGTAGCGGCGGAAGTGAGGAAACTGGCGGAGGAGTCGCGCAAAATCGCGGAGCAGACCAGGGCCAGCCAAAACGACATCGCACGGGAGATGGGGCGGATAAGTACGATAAAAGAAGAATTGCATGAAAAGATGCAGGAAGCGGGTACGAGTTTTGCCGACCTGGCGGCGGCGCTCAACTCGGATATGGCCAATTGCGGACAGATCATAGCGGTCATAGAAGAATCTGCCGAAACTATGGTAAATATGAAGCGTTAAGTATAAAAAAACGGCTTATCATGCCGGTTTTTCCTTTGACGGCAAGGGTTTGGGCAGGATTTTCCGCTGCCGCCGTCGAAGATCTTCATGCTGTGTTTTTGGCAGCGGAAGGGGGGCGTCCTGATGGTAAGACGTATGGTGATAGCCTTGCTGCTGGTGATATTTTTGGATATACAGTCGGCTATAATAAATGCCGACCCGATAGGGCAAGCCTTTGCCCCGTATAACCAATACGCCATGGTAGGGGGCTATGTTTTACCGCCCAGCGAAATAACATTTTCTGCTGGCGGGCACCATGGCGACCACGACAGCGGAGAATTTTCCCTGGATGGGCGCATCCAACGGCCCGGCAGGCGGGACACGCAGCAAAGCGGCGCCCAGGAACCAGGCGGTAACATGGATGATGAATACATTCCGGAAGAAGAAACAAGGGAAATATGAAAGCGATATGAGAAAAACCGGCCAAATGGCCGGTTTTTCAATGTTTATCACTGTGAACGGATTTAACAGCAGTCGTTGCCGGAACAGTCACAGCTTACCTCGCCGCCGCGCAGCCAGCCGTTGATAATGGCGGTAGCGCAGCCGACGCTGGCATTTACCGATATGGCATTTGCCGGACAGTTGAGCGCGCAGGCGCCGCATTCCATGCAGCTGTTTTTAGCGGTGATGACCGCCTGGCGCTCATTTATGGTAAATACCCGATGGGGGCAGACTATGGCGCACATGCCGCAGCCGATGCAGGCGTAAGGCCGCAAAGAGAGTGTGGCGACGTTTTTTAAATATGTGTGTTTCATATATCCTCCTTTAGCCGATAAAGCTTTTGCACAAAAGCATGATACTGCCGAGTGCGGCGGAAATGATGATCGGGGGCAAGGCTAGCTTCATTTCCTTGGTAACGCCGGAGAAAGAAGTATAGGTGGTCGAACCGGTAAAGTTTAAGGCCAGGTAGGAAGACAGCGACGGTAATACCAGCATGTAACCGGCCATAAGCAGCCAGTTTCCCGTGTCGTACCAGCCGTTTGCCGCTACTATGCCTGCCGCCCAGAAAAGGCCGAGCAGGCAGCCTTTCCAGGAAAAAGCGCTGCCGGGAATAATTGGCAGTAACAATGGCGTGATAACTGTGCCGATAAACACCGCGCCGGCATAGGCTATTACGTCTGTCAAGCCAAAAGGCCTTGCCGCGAACAGGTTGATGATGAACAGCACGCCAAAAAGCGGTAGGGAGTTTTTCAGGGCAGCGACCAGTTCTACCGGCGTCAATACCAGCCTGTCGAGAACGGTGAAGCGTACAGTGCGCATTTCTTCTGTAGCTTGGCCGCCGGCCGCGAGATAAGCTTTGACGTCACAGGCTCGCACCGGGCCGTATGATACGGAAAAACCTGAACGCTTAAAGACTTCATGGGCATTTAAGCCGGAGGCGCCGAGTTGGGGCACTACTAGCCGGCGGTGGGACAGTTTTTCCGCCAGCGCGGTTTGAGCGATGCGGTTTACCAGTTCATCTGTGCCGAAAGTGCCTTTGCCGGCCGCGCACCAGACATTGACCCCTTTGGTGTCGAGTACAAGCAGCCAGCAGTCGAGGCCGTAAAGCTCTTTGCGCAGAATGTCGAAAGAAAGCTTATAGTTTGCGCTCACCAGTACCGGCGAGGCGGGGCCGGGGTTGCCGGCCGCATACAGGCCGGGTTCTACCCTGTAATACATCCGGCCTATGCCCCAGCGCACTTTCCATGCACCCAGACGGTCTCGGGAGGACAGCTGTGTGGAAACCGGCAAGACGCTATTTACTGTAGCTGTGCAACATGGCGTCTGTGCGCAGGAGGCTGTGGATGGTTTTTCTGTGTTAGTTTGACAACAGAACGTTTTATCTTCGTCGCAGCAGCTGTTTTTTTCAATACAGCATGTATCTTTGTTCAATCATAACACCCCCTGCTGACAGTTTCGCTGACCGCGGTAAGTTGTTGCAAAAGGGCGGCGGCTTGCTTGCTGCCAACAGCGCTAATGGAATAATGCGTCCACTTGCCTTCTTTGCGTGGGGTCACGACGCCGCTGTCGCAAAGGATCTTCATATGGTGAGACAGGGTAGGCTGGCTGATTTTGAGTTTTTCCAGCAGTATGCAGGCGCACTTTTCGCCGCTTTGCAGCATTTCTAGTATTGCCAGGCGGTTTTCGTCGCAGAAGGCTTTAAATACCTGTGCATGGGCAAGATGGCTATTGGCCAAGAAAATCACCTCATATAGAAAAATTTCTATATATAGCATATGATTCATATAGAAAAATGTCAATATAAAAAACAACAGAAAATGTTAAAGAGTGAAAAAACGCAAAATAGCGGTGTGCCGCAATTTCCTGTACGCGGCTTTGCGGAATGTGTTATTTTATAATTAGTGGCTGCATAAAGCCTTGCCCCAAAATTGGCAGGGCCGGTTAAGCTGCGGGAGGTGGACAGGTGGCTACACACAGCCAGATTATGAAAGAAGTGTGCGTGCATATGGCCGGCATGGTGGTGGTAGACAGCAGCTCGCGCATAGTTTTTATCGAGGACACTTACGCCAGGTCGCGCGGCCTCGACCCCAAGGGGGTCATAGGGCGTTATGTAAAGGACGTCATACCATCGAGCCGCCTGCCGACCGTTATAGAGACCGGCCGACCGATTTTGGGCGATGTGTTCCGTTATGAAGGCAAAACGGTCATTTGCAACCGCTATCCTTTGGTAAAGGACGGTGCGATCATCGGCGCTATGTCTTACCAAGTATTCGAAGGGGTGGACAAGCTTTTCGAGTCCATACAGGAGCTGCGCTGCCAGTTGGACTATTATAAAGAAAAGATAAAAAAATATACTGGCATACGTTATTCTTTGGCCGATATCAGCGGCTCGAGCCCGGCGGCAGCTGCTATACGCACGGCTGTCTTAAAAGCGGCCACTACCAATGCGACTGTTTTGATACAAGGGGAGACCGGTACCGGTAAAGAATTGGTCGCCCATGCCCTCCACCAGGAAAGCCGCCGTTCGCATTACCCTTTTGTCAAAGTAAACTGCGCCGCCATACCGCAGGAGCTTATCGAGTCTGAGCTGTTTGGCTATGAAGAGGGAGCGTTTACCGGCGCGCGCAAAGCGGGCAAGAAGGGCAAGTTCGAGCTGGCCGATAAGGGGACGCTTTTTTTGGATGAAGTGAGCCAACTGTCTCTGGCCGCTCAGGCCAAGCTGCTGCGTGTGTTACAGGAAAAAGAAATAGAGCGTATCGGCGGTACGGAGACTATCCCCATTGATGTAAGGATAATCGCGGCTACCAATGACGACCTCGAAGACATGGTGCAAAGGGGCGCATTCCGGGCCGACCTCTATTATCGCCTGAATGTTGTGCCGTTAAGCGTTGCGCCGCTCCGGGAGCGGAGAGCGGACATACCTGAGCTGGTGAAAAGATTTGCGGACAAATACGCCGAACAGGCTGGCCTCGGTGAGGTGGCGGCAGACCCGGCCGCCGTGGAACTGCTTAGTAGTTACGACTGGCCGGGCAATGTGAGAGAGCTCGAGCATGCGGTGGAAAGGGCGGCCAATCTTTGCAACGGCAGCGTGCTCCTGCCGGAACATTTTGCCTGGCTGTTGCCCAAGGTAGAGGCCAAAGCCAGGACGCCTGCGGGAAAAAGTATCCAAGAGGCTGTAGCGGCGACGGAAAAGGAAATCATCCTCAATGCGCTTGAAGCTTCTAAAGGCAACAAAAAAAAGGCGGCGGAAATACTCAATATCGCTCGGCCATTGCTCTATCAAAAGATGCGCCGCCTGGGCATAACTTTGTAACCGGCAAAAGTGTAAGTATATAAAGACACTGTAAGCTTTCGCTTACAGTGTCTTTTGGCGTTTTATTATGCAAATATGGAGGCTTTTTGTTAAGTTTATTGAAAAATACTGTCATTTTGCGCTTACACTTTGTGTTTGCGATTGTTGTTTTTTATTATACTTTATAGTATTAAAAATCAAATTATTTTTTTGTTATCCCTATATATTGCGTGATCAAATGTTTTTGTCGGTATTTTTATGCAACAAAATAATATTGGTACAAATTTTGCTATATTACTATCCAACTGCTAAAAATGACGTGCGCGAGGAAAAGTTTTTTGCGCTTGTTAATGATAAAGCGAAATTAGGAGGAGTTCAAATGGCAAAACAAAACAAAATCATCGTTACCGCGGCGGTCACCGGAGCGACCCATACCCCCGGCCTCAGTCCATATTTTCCCTCTACTCCGGACGAAATAATCGCGGACGCGGTAAAGGCGCACGCGGCCGGCGCGGCGGTCGTGCACATCCACGCGCGCGACCCGAAAGATTGTAGTCCGACGCCGGAACTGGCCATCATGCGGGATATCGCTTCCAGCATCAAAAAACAGTGTAACGCCGTGGTATGCGTTACGACCGGCGGCGCAGTGCGCATGACTTCGGAAGAGCGGCTGGCGCCGGCGGTAGACCTGAAGCCGGAGCTGGCGTCCTGCAACGCGGGTTCGGTAAACTTTGTCTTTGCCGATTTGGCTACCAAGCTGCACAAGCCCCGTTTTGACTGGGAAATACCTTACCTGCAAAAAACCAATGAGCTGGTTTTTACCAATACTTTCACCGGCCTTGAATATTACCTCAAGACTATGAAAGAGCATGGGATAAAGCCTGAGTTTGAAGTGTACGATGTGGGCATGGTCAATAATATCGCTTATTTCAGAGAGAAAGGTCTGATCGAAGAGCCTGTCTATTTGCAGTTTGTCATGGGTATACTGGGCGGCATCCCGGCGACGGTGGACAATCTTGTCTATCTGGTAAAAACTGCCAGAGAGCAGATAGGCGACTTCGTCTGGTCGTGCGCGGCGGCCGGCAAGGCCCAGTTCCCGCTGGTGACGGCGGCGTTAGCCATGGGTGGCAATGCCCGCGTCGGCCTTGAAGACAACCTGTACTTAAAGCCGGGCGTATTAGCCAAATCCAGCGCCGAGCAGGTAACGATGATCATCGAGATCGCCGAGCGGCTGGGCCTTGAGATAGCCAGCTCGGATGAGGCGCGTGAAATACTCTCTCTTAAAGGTATAGATAAAGTAAATTACTGATGATGAGGAGATGTTGCTATGAGAACAGCGATTTTAGGCGCAGGGGCGCTTGGGATAATCATCGGCGCCAGGATGACGCAAAACGGCCGGCAGGTCGATCTGATAGATTCTTTCAAAGAAAATGTGGACGCGCTCAATAAAGAGGGTGCGACCGTCACGGGTTACTTGGAGATGCACCAGGCGGTGACGGCGTTGACGCCTGATGAGATGACCGGTATCTATGACCTGGTGTTGCTGCTGACCAAACAGACGGTAAACGAAGAAGCCTTGACTAGGCTGCTGCCGCACCTTAATAAAGACAGTATCGTCTGCACTCTGCAAAACGGCGTGCCGGAAGACGGCGTGGCAGCCATCGTCGGCAAAGAACGTACTATTGGCGGCGCGGTTGGTTTTGGCGCTACCTGGCTGCGTCCGGGCGTGTCTGAGCTTACCTCGACGATGGAGGCGGTGGAGAAATTTGCCTTTGAAATCGGCGAAATAGATGGCGCACTGCGTCCGCGCCTGGAAAAAGTAAAGGCAGTCCTTTCGGCCGCCGGCGGCACGACGATACTGACCAACCTCACCGGCATCCGCTATACCAAGCTGCTGATGAATTCTACTTTCAGCGGTATGTCGGCGGCGCTCAACTGTACTTTCAACCCGATACTGTCCGATCCTAAAGCGATGGTCTGTGTGGCGCACATTGCCGACGAGGTGATAAAGGTCTGCCATGGCCTGGGGCACCGCATGGTAGAGATGCAGGGCGTGGATTTTGAGACGCTCGAACTCAATAGCAAAGAAGATATCCCGTCCAAGATGGAGCTGTACAATAAAGTGTGGGGCCGCCACAACAACAAGGCCAGCATGCTGCAAGACCTCGAGAAAGGCAAAAAGACCGAGATCGACTACATCAACGGCGTCGTGTGCCGTGGCGGCAGAAAGTGCGGCATAGCTACGCCCTTTAACGACAAGGTGGTCGAACTGGTCAAAGAGGCGGAGGCCAAAGGCGGTGTGAATGACTTTAGCTATCTGACGCGATTTGAGGAAATTATCGCCCAGGCAAAATAAACTGGCAACCACCCGGAATTTCCAGCTGTAAATCAGAGACAGGAGGAAAATATGAGTATTATAGCCATTATTGGACTGATTCTTGCTGTGGGCGTGCTTATAGTGGGCGCTTACAAAGGACTGGGGGCTTTGCCGCTGACGCTGCTGGCTTCGCTCGTAGTCATGGTCACGAACGGTATACCGCTGTGGGACGGTTATGCCGCTTCCTATATGAAGGGCTACACAGGCGCCTATATGTCGTTTTTCCTGCTTTTTGCCACGTCCAGCCTGTATGCGGAGCTGATGAATTTTTCCGGCTGCGCCACGACCATCGGCAATAAATTTATCGACTGGTTTGGCAAGTCGCGGGTCATGCTTGTCAGTACCTTGATCATCAGCTTTTTGACGTACGGCGGTGTGAGCCTGTTTGTCGTCGTCTTCGCGGTCGGCCCTATCATGTTCTTGTTGTTTAAAGAGGCCGACCTGCCGCGCCATCTTACTATGGCTTGCCTTATTACCGGCTCGGCTACCTATACTATGACCTCATTGCCCGGTACGCCGGCGCTGACCAATGTAATACCGACCCAGTTTTTGGGCACTACGCTCACCGCCGCCCCGATCATGGGCATTTTAGCCAGTATATTCACTTTTGCCATGTGTATGCTCTATATGGGCTATGCGGAGAAAAAAGCCCGGCGGGAAGGCGAGCGCTGGTCATACCCGGACAAGGTCGACCCCGCTCTTTTTGAAGTGAAAGACCGCAGCCTGCTCCCTTCGGCTGTACAAGCCTTCGTGCCTATCGTGTCTTTGATGCTGATCATCATCGTGGGCAGCCGGTTTGTGAAGAATTCGACCATGCTGGCGGTCATCGCCATGCTGGTAGGCGCTGCCTTGACCTATGTGCTCAACGTGGATAAATTTAAAGGCAAGAGCATGAAAGACATCATCAGCAATGGCCTCGACGGCGGCATTAGCGGTATCGGCGGCCTGGCCGGCGTCATTGGCTTTGGCACTGTGGTGCAGGGGTCGGCGGCTTTTAGTGCGATCGTTGCCTGGGTGCTCAGCCTGAAGATGAACCCTTACGTTCAGGGCGTTATATCCACCATGGTCGTGTCCGCTGTCACGGGTTCTTCATCCGGCGGCCTGCGGATAATGTACAGCGCGATGGCGCCTAGTTTTATCGCCTCGGGCGCCGACTTGGAGATACTTCACCGCCTGACGGCTATCTCCGCCGACGCGCTCGACACGTTGCCCCACTCGCCCGGCCTTTTTTTGATGTTCGCCGTGCTGGGATTAAACCATAAGCAAGCCTATAAACACGTCTTTGCTACCAGCACGATCATCCCGCTTACTGTGACTGCCTTAGGTACGGCCTATTGCGTGCTGTTTTTGTGAGAAGTAAATCTGTATGATAAGAAAAGGGCCCCCCGGCTAAAAGCCGGGGGCCTGCTATTTATCGCCAGGCGGCAGGACGGTTTTTACCCGTCCGACCTGGCCGTCTGCCAGCATGACCTTGATGCCGTGGGGATGGCTGGCGCTTTTAGTGAGCAGGCGCTGGACGCGCCCGCGGGTCAGGGCGCCGGTGCGCTGGTCTTTTTTCAATACGATGTCGACCAGAGCGCCGACGGTTATGTTTTGGCGGTTTTGCCCGTTCATGCCTGTCCTCCGTGATAGTTTTATAGCCGGCTATTTGACAAATGTGCCGTTTTCCAGTTCTCTGTAGGCCTGTTCCAGTTCTTCCGCGGTATTCATGACGATGGAACCGCTCCAGGCGATAGGCTCGTTGAGCGGCTGGGCGGCGCCCAGGATGAAACGCATGCCGTCCGGGCCGGCGCAGGCGGCAAGCTCGGTGCCGGAGGAAAAAAGCAGGGCGCTTTTGGCGTCGGCGCTTTGCCCGTCGCCCGGGCCGAAACGGCCGTCGCCTTCGATGACGAAGAGGAAGACTTTGGCGGTTTTATCGGTATTCAAGCGCCAGGAGGCATTTTTTTCCAAGGTGACGTCGAGGAGCAGGGTTTTCACATAGTCGCCCTGGGTGGGGCCGGTAGCGCCTTTATAATGGCCGGAGATGATTTTTACGGTAGCTCCTTCTTCGGCGACAGAAGGTATCTGGCCAGTCGTTATGCCGCGGTAAGCAGGCGGGGCCAGTTTGTCTTTTTGCGGCAGGTTTATCCATAGCTGGATGCCGAGCATGCGCGGTACGGGGCGCGGCGTTTCTTGGTGCAGTATGCCGCCGCCGGCAGTCATCCACTGGCAGTCGCCGTCTTTTATGCTGCCTTTGTTGCCGATGCTGTCCTGGTGTTCTATGTCGCCGTGGATAAGGTAGGTGACTGTTTCAATGCCGCGGTGCGGGTGCCAGGGGAAGCCGGCGGCGTAGTCGGCGGGATTCGTAGTATCGAAGGCGTCAAGGAAGAGGAAGGGGTCGAAGTCTTTGACGTGGGGGCGGGCGAAGATGCGGTTGACTTTGACGCCGTCGCCGTCGATCTTTTCGAGGCCTTTGAGTATACGCACTACTTTTCGCATGGTAAATCCCTCCTTATGTTGTGTTATAATCAAAATATGTAAGGTGAAAGGAGATGTTTTCAGTGCAGATGGTGAATGTTTTGCTGTTCGACGGTTTTGAGACACTGGATGCTTTTGGCCCGGTGGAACTGCTCGGGCGCTTGTCTTCTCACTATAGTATGGTTTTTTATTCTCTGGACGGCGGTGCGGTTGAGAGTGCGCACAAAGTAGAGGTCAATACGCGCCCGCTGAGCGAAATGGCGCCGGGCGGGGTATTACTTATCCCCGGCGGGATGGGTACGCGAAAGTTGGCGTTGAATGAAGTTTTCCTGGCAGAGCTGAAAAGGGCGGCTGAACAGTCGGCATATATATTGTGCGTGTGTACAGGAAGCGCGCTGTTGGCAGCGTCCGGCCTTTTGGACGGGCGGGCGGCGACCAGCAATAAGCGGGCTTTCGAGTGGGCGTCTTCATTTGGCCGGGGCGTCAAGTGGCAAAAAAGCGCGCGCTGGGTAGTGGACGGCAATATTTATACTTCGTCCGGCGTGTCGGCCGGGATGGATATGGCGCTCGGGTTTGTGGCTGCTGTCAACGGCCTCGCGGTGGCTGAGGAGTCTGCGCGCGGAGCGGAATACATCTGGAATAGCGACAAGGATAATGATCCTTTCGCTTTGCTTTAACTATACCATATCATATATTTACTATAAAGGCTTTGTTTTGGGGCAGGTAAAAAAGCTGTTGACAGTGCAAGTGTGTTTTGCTAATATGATATTTATTAAATTTGATATGGGTTTCCCAAGAGGGAGTAGCCTTAAAAATACAGTCAACATACTGGCTTTCGGGCCTGGCTGTATTTGTTGATCAAAACAATTGGCGAGACTTTTGGCGCATGAAATGCGCCAGGAGTCTCGTTTTTTATATATAACAAAGCACATTGGGGGAATGTTTAATGATGGCTTTTTTTATGCCGCTGGCAGTTATTTTCGCGGCGGAAATGGGAGATAAGTCCATGCTTTTAGCGCTGGCTTTTGCGACGCGTTATTCGGTGGCGACAGTACTGGGAGGGGTGCTGTGCGCTACACTCATCAACCACCTGGCAGTGGTCTGGCTGGGGGCCTACCTGAGCGGCGGCCTGCCAATGGAGGCGATAAAGCTGGCCTGCTCGCTGTCTTTTATAGTTTTTGGCCTGTGGACTTTACGGGGGGAAGAGGCGGAAGAAGGCAAGGAAGCTACTGGCCGCTCGCCCTTTTTGACGGTGGCGGTGGCGTTTTTCCTGTCGGAGATGGGGGACAAGACGCAACTGGCGACCTTGGCTTTGGCCGCTGAATACCGGAATGTACAACTCGTTTGGCTGGGTTCGTCGCTGGGCATGGCGCTGGCCGATGCGGTAGGCATAGTGATAGGGCGGGGCCTGGGCAAGAAGATACCGGAAGCGCTCATCCAGTCGGCCTCTGCGGGTATTTTCATCGCGCTCGGCTTGGGCGGTTTTTACGATGCTCTGCCGGAACATACGGATAAGTGGATGACGGCGCTGTTTTTTGCGACGACAGTGCTTTTGGCCGGGTATTTTCTCGGCAAGCCGCTATTGCTGAGGTCTAAAGAAGCAGTTGCGGCCAAGAAAAAGGGAGCATAGTTAGGGATTCGATTTTTAACTGTACGGGCTTGCCCTTTCTCCCAAGCCCTCTTTGACGAGCATAGCTCCTTTTTCAGGATTGGGGGGACTAGAATGTGTTCACACTAATTGAATTTCAATTGTTAGCATGCTACAATATCTACATGAAACTAACATATGAGCAGTTTAAAAAAATCGAAAAATATCTGCCAGTACAGCGTGGGAATGTTCGCATAGACAATTTTCGGC
>JAVBME010000031.1:0-19236 GCA_031552765.1 Acidaminococcales bacterium
ATTCTGCTTTAAATGGCCTTACGCCGGCTCAGGTTGCCGGGTTAAAGCTGACTAAAAAACAAAAACGGGAGTATTTGCTTGTGGTTTGACGGAATCCTATGGGTTTTTGTTCTATTTTTTCATGTTTACTTTACAGTGCCAATATTATATATAATGTGATATTAAAATAACAATTTTTTACCACCCAGAAGTATTAATAGCGTTTCTCCTACGTATTTCATCATCTTCGGCTCGTTTTTTCTCAAATTCTCTCTTTTCGTCATCAACTTTTTTTGATGTTAGTCGCAAGTTAGTTCCGTCTCGTTCATCATGGGTCGGCTGAATTTTCCAAGTTTCAACTATATCTATAAAAAAATATTTCCTGCCCAAAAATCTTTATAATGATTACAAACAAGATAGGAAATATTTTCACGGTAAAAAGTAGAGTATAGTTTTATGTTATAATGTTCTTCGAAGGATTCCCGTAGAGTCTTACGTACGTTTTGATTTCCATTAAAACCTACTTGTATTTGATAAAGTTTGCCTTGCCAAAAGACACAAAAAATATATCTTGGTTTGATGCCAGCAATCTTATCGTCATCGGTGATTAATTTATATGTATCGAATGGTTCTCCTTTTTCTATTTCAAACTTATATCCTCTTGCTTTTAATTCTTCCACGCTTTCTCCCCAACGCATACCTTTAAAACCAGTAGGTTCCTCAGGAGCGCCAAGTGCAACAGACGGGATTAGCATTATAGTTAAAATGATTAATAAAAAACTTTTCATGTTCCAAAGCCTCCGCACAGCATTACTTTAAGCATACCATAAAATACAAAAATATGCAGTTAAGGTAAATCCGCAAAGCCATATCACATGGATTCTCAATAGTCCAGCCCTCAGGGAATAACCTTGAGGGCTTTTTTGTTGAAAAATTGTGAGAAGGTATTTATAGATTTGAACTTCAGCCTGCTTCCCCCGTGGCCCACGGTCAAACCTCAGGGCGTCTTACAGTAAGCCCAGTCGTTCTTTAAGTGCATCTTGCAAGGTATTAGAGAAGTTGATGTTCTTCTCTTGAGCCATAGTGTCTAACCACTTAGGAATAGAGCGGGTTTTCTTAACTGTCCTCTTGTCGTATCGCTTTCCTAAATGTATTTAATTATTTCGTGATACAACTCTTTTAACCTTATCCGGGTCAAATTACTCAATGCATCTAAAGGAGTACTTTCATGACTATTATTCTCTTTAATTTCAAACAACTCATGAAAATCATCCTCTTTCCCAACATAAACTGATTTATCATAGTTCAACAATTTTTGATTATCTTTAAACTGATCGCCAGTAATATCTACAATAATATGATTATCGATTAATAACCATGCATGAGTCTGCGGGTTTCTAAATGAGTCATTTATATATGCTCCACAGACACGATTTGTTTTGATATCGTTTTCCAACAAAAACGCTGCTAATAACATGCTAGCATCACCACAGCATCCATGCGGGAACCTGCAAAATAAAGGGTCATGTGCAAAAGCCCCAGCCTTTCTGGCTTCATCTATAGCGCCCCGAAATTGATTGACCAGTCGTTCTATATCCGTCATCTCATCCTCCAGCAAACTTAAATGAAAGCTGCGAGCCTCTCAAGCCTTGAAGTACAATGTTTCTAAAACAAAACAGCATGCTTCTCGAAGAAGATGAGTCCTTATGCAGAAAATTGTAAACATTCATTGTCCAAAGTGTAGCTAGTGTCATTGCCTTGCTTATTTTCAAATGTATAATACCATTTGTGTTGCTATAATTAACCTATAAATTAAAGTCCAGATTGGCTTTTAGAAACAACTTTATCATTTCTAAACATGACAATAATCAGTCGATAGCCATGTGGCTGTAAATCTTCTTTCCACTGATAAGTTGCATTTGTTATGTTGTACATTTCTGTTCTTTGAGTTTCTTTGCCGTGTGCACCTATTATTTCTACCACGGTAGAATATGACATGCCTGCCTTTATTCGGTCATATTTTTCATAGGTCAAAGTAGTGGTATAGTTTTTATCGGCGGTATTACTACTAGGTTTGTCACTAGAACTATTGCTATTTATAGAACTATTATTGGAACTAATGACAGAAGGCTTACGATGGTTTTCTAATCTCAACCCAATAGCGTCAAATGATAATATTATATCTCCAACTGATTTGTTTTGAGGCGATACTCTTTTATCTAAAAGAATATTGGTCCTTTTCCCAGACCAAAGGGTACCTTTGGAGTCTTTAATAGAGGGTTGTCCATAACTACTAACCATTGAGTCGTAAATAACTTTAAACTTATTTTGATAATCAGATGTGTCCTTTTCCAATACTATACTTACATGGAAAAGTTGGTTGTTCAAAAAATTGCAGGTTATAGACACTGGCTTATTACCTGCAATTTTAAAGTTTTCACTATCTAGTGCATATATTGAAGTGTCAGAATACGAATACGAAAAAGTAAACTTATAATTACGCGCCTGTAAAGCCTCTAAGCTCTCTCCCCATGCCATATTTTCAAATCCTTGCGGCTCATTGCGATAAGCCCAAGATGTTACTGGAAAAATTAAACACATCAATAATATAGCCAAGATTTTTTTCACAATATTAGCCCTCTTTTCTAATATATAATGATACATGTATTATATCATAAAGAATTTTTCGGGTTTGTATCTAATTCCTATTTCTCAAATTGTAATCTGAACCACGCCCTAAATTTATATTAAAAACAGCCTCAAAACCCGTTAATTTAAAGTATTTTTTGCTATTTATTTACTATTTGCTTCAATGATTTAAAATTCTATATTTACATCTATCTTGCTTGTTGCTATCCTAAGGCCAAAGATTTTTTGGCAAAGGAGACAGCATAAAATGAGCAAAGGGAAAAACATAGGCTATGTCCGGGTGTCCACCATAGAACAAAATGAAGAACGCCAGTTAGAGGCCCTCAAGCCGTACTTTATTGAGAAGGTGTTCCTTGAGAAGACCAGCGGTAAATCCATAGACCGCCCTAGGCTGCAAGAGCTTTTTGAGTTTGTCCGTGAGGGTGATAACATATACATAGAATCCTTCAGCCGCCTTGCGCGTGATACCAGAGACCTGCTCAATCTCCTTGAGGTCTTCTCCGGCAAAGGCGTCGGGGTTATCAGTCTTAAAGAGAATATTAATACTACATCAGCCAGCGGTAAGCTGATGGTTACCCTTATCGGCGCTGTGGTTACCTTTGAGCGAGATATTATGTTAGAGAGGCAACGAGGAGAGGGTATAGCCTTAGCGAAAGCCCAAGGAAAGTACAAAGGGCGAGTTCCTAAGGTGCTACCGGAGGACTTTGATAGAATCTATAAGCAATATATGTCCAGAGAGATAACTAAGTCGAAAATGGCTGAACTGTGCAGTGTCTCAAGGCCGGTCATGGATAGGCTGTTGGGGGAGTATAGGGAACGCACAATAAACACAAAAAAAGCCAAAGACCTCTAAGAATCTTTAGCCCTTTTTGTTATCCGCCCGCTAGCCACAAACACCCCAAAAAATAAAAGCACAAGTACTGATGAATTTTTTGTTTGCTATTCTAACTTATTATAGACTATTAAATTATATAATGCAATAGTCTATATGTAAACATGAGTTATTCGTTAGCATAGATGTGACGACAACTGAGAGGTGGTCACATCATGTTAAAATTGCGTGTCTTGGAATTACTTGAAGAACATAATATGACTAAATATGCTTTGTACAAGCAATTAGGCATGAGTTACCAAAACTTTGATAGAATGGTCAACAATCAAACAAAATCTATACGTTATGAAATGATCGAGACGCTGTGCACCATTTTTGACTGTGATCCAAACAATCTGTTTGAATATGACAGGGACATTTTAAAGAATAGAGACATAAAATAATATATGTTTGAATTTTACATCCACAAAAATATTATTGGTTGTTAATTTAAATTTTATTAACTTCTCCCAACCACTAACAACCTGCCAACAAAAACATTGACAAAATGCGCCTTTACCACTATAATAACTAACGTTGAGGGGTTATAGCTCAGTTGGTTAGAGCGCTTCGTTGACATCGAAGAGGCCAGCGGTTCGAATCCGTTTAACCCCACCAGTAAACTTCAGGCTTTCGGCGCTTGCCGGAAGCTTTTTTTGTTGCTATAACCCCAAAGTCAAGTAGTTGTCCAGTTTTTATTCTATTAATGAAGAACGATAACGTACAATAAAATGCGCAAATAGAAAACGGACACCCGAGCAGCCATTTGGTAGAATAAAGTTACCATACCAAATTCACCAAGGGAGGCTGCAAGAATGTCCAAGAAAATAGTACAGCTAAATGAAGAAGTAATCAAGAGTGAACTTAAAGAACTTGTCCGCAATAGTGTAGAAGAAACTTTGAATAATCTCCTGGAAAAAGAAGCCCAGGAACCTACGCAAGCGGCCCGGTACGAGCGGACACAATCCCGACAGGGTTACCGCTCCGGGCACTACAGCCGCAACCTTACGGCAACTTCCGGCGATGTAACGCTCAATATGCCACGACTCAAGAACGTGCCGTTTGAAACGGCAATCATCGAACGCTATCGGCGGCGGGAAAGCTCTGTGGAAGAAGCGCTCATTGAGATGTATCTGGCGGGAGTGTCGGTGCGTCGCGTGGAAGATATAACCGAGGCGCTGTGGGGCAACAAAGTGTCGCCCTCGACGATCAGCGAACTGAACAAGAAAGCCTACGTACACATCGAACAATGGCGCAACCGCCCACTACAGGGCGGCAAATATCCCTATGTTTACGTGGACGGCATTTACCTCAAACGCAACTGGGGCGGCGAATTTGAAAACGTAAGCATTCTTGTGGCTATCGCTGTCAATGAGGACGGTTACCGGGAAGTTATTGGCGCCGCCGAAGGCATGAAAGAAGATAAGGCCAGTTGGAGCAGTTTTTTCCAATGGTTAAAAGAACGTGTCTTGGCTGGCGTTAAACTCATCATCGGCGACAAGTGTCTTGGCATGTTGGAAGCAGTCTATGAGGTTTTCCCGGACGCCAAATACCAGCGCTGCATCATCCATTTCTACCGCATATTTTCTCTGTTGTTCCGCGCTCGAGAATGAAACCTGTAGCCAAAATGCTAAAGGCGATCCATGCACAGGAGAGTAAAGCCGCTTCCCGTGACAAAGCCAAAGCCGTTGCCGAGGCGCTTCGTGAGATGAAGCTGGGCGACGCTGCAAAGAAAGTAGAGGCTGCTGTCGAAGAAACCCTTACTTATACAGACTTCCCCTACGAACACTGGACAAGAATCCGCACCGACAATGTCATTGAGCGCCTCAACAGAGAAATTCGCCGCCGGACAAGGGTAGTAGGCACTTTCCCTGACGGCAACTCAGCACTTATGCTTGTTTGCGCCAGACTTCGCCATGTAGCCGGTACACAGTGGGGTAGTAAAAAGTACATGAACATGAAACATCTGGAGGGCTCTTACTTATCCGATTCAATTGCCGGCTGATCCTGTCTACCTGTGGCTGTATTCCTTTTTGCGCATAAAACTTGATAGTACCTTTTTCAAAAGAAGCTTGTTTGTTTTGTTTAAATAAAGTATACTATAAGCAAGATATGAGAGTATGATTTCATGAAAATTGTACAATATTTATTTGTTTTTAAGGATAATATCGAATGGAAAAGATAATAAAAGGAGAGGGCCGCTGCGGGATTGTTTTTCAAGCACTGTGTACCGATGAAGGTGTAGGAGTGATACTTGTGGGCGGGGAAAAAACGCATATAGGCGGTAACGTGCTTGCTGTACCGCGTGGCAGTTTGACGGGTGATGGGCAAAGCTGCGATCTTTATATAACACCTGTGCCAGGTCATAAAGATACGGAGGCGGCTGCGCTGGTAGCTGAATATTTGTGCCGGCGGCTGGCTGTGCCGGTCTCGGTGGCGGCAGGTATACACAGCAAAGGTTTATCTATGGAAGAAATACAAACAATATTGCACAATTGTAAAGAGGCTGCACGGGAATATGCTGATGTATTTGCTTAAAAGTCTAGTCAGGCAGATATTATAATTTATGATTGTTGAGGGGAGAGAATTTTTTGAATAAGTCGGAACAGGTATACAATTATTTAAAAAGCAGGATATTGAGCGGTGAATTAGAAGCAGGCGCTCCGATAAAAATTAATGAGGTAGAGGAAACTTTATCGATAAGTAAAATTCCTGTGCGTGAAGCTATCCGCAAATTAGAGGCGAACGGTTTGGTGGAAGTCATACACAATTCGGGCGCTCGGGTGAAGACTATTGATCTTAATGAGCTTGAGCAGATAGTGCTGATACGCCAGAAATTAGAAGTGCTGGCCATTGGGCTGAGTGCGGAAAATATAGAAAAAGCGGAAATTGCTGCGCTAGACGAATTTATTGAGCATATGGAAGAATGTGTGAAGAATAATGATAAGAAGAAATATTCCGAGATAAACAGGGAATTTCATATGGCTATATACAGGGGGAGCAAGGCGAATATTTTGGTTGATCTTATCCAGAATTTATGGGATCGTAGTGAGCGTACGACGATGATTTTTGAATTGTTTCCCAGCCGTTTTTTCAAGTCTAACAGTGAACATAGAGAAATAGTAAAATGCCTGGAGAACAGGGACCGGGAAAATGCTGAAAAGATTTTAAACAACCAAAAAGAAGAAGGTTTTTTGAATATAGTGCGTATTTTAAAAGAATATGAAAGATTGAGAGCTAACGGCGCTTGATAATTTATGGGCAGAAAGGTCATGGCAATGGCAATATCGATTGACATACCTGAACAGTTGTTGTGTGGAATTGGCAATGAAAAGAAAATTGCCCGCATAACCGCCACACATGCGGGCATTATATGTGGCATGGCAGATTTTTTGCAAGAAGCGCAAAAATTAGGTTTACATGTTGTTTGGCATTTGCCGGACGGGGCGTCTGTGGATGCGGGTGGAAAAATAGCTGAACTATCCGGGGCGCCATTGGAGCTGGTCTGCGGGGAAGACCGTCTGCTGGGCTATTTAGGCAAATCGTCTGGAGTTGCCACAGCTGCTCATAATGCCAGGTTGCAGGCAAGGAAGATTCGTGTGGTTTGCGGCGGCTGGAAAAAGATCCGGCCGGAAAACAGAGCGGTTTTACGTACTGCGGCAGAAATAGGCGGCTTGGATACGCGCATTCTGACCAGGCCATTTATATATCTTGATAAAAATTATTTGCGTATTTTCGGCTGTGTGGCAAGAGCAATGCAGGCGGCAATTGCCATACCGGATCGGGCGGTCGTGATACAAGTCAGAGGTGAAACCGGCGATATTGCCGAAGAAGCTGTCACTGCAGCCGAATACGGGGCGGCAGTCGTTATGGTGGACACAGGTAAGTTAGAAGATTTGCGCAAGTGCTCGCGAGCGCTGCAGAAAAAACAACTGCGACCACAGGTGGAACTGTCATTTGCGGGTGGAGTGAATATACAGGATTTGAGCAGTTTGCAGGATGAAGATGTTGATGTAGTAGATATCGGGCGGGTTATTTTAGATGCGCCAATGTTGGATTTGCGGTATGATATTATAGATCGGGAAAATGGTATACTATAAAATTTGAATATTTTTTAAAAAAACGCTAAATGAATTTTTCATAAGCGTTTTTTTGTTTATTTTTTTGAACTTTTTTTTCGATTATCATTTATTGATTAGATATATAGCGACTTTTTTAAATAGACGAAAAATTTAAAAAATATTGACAATGAGACAAGCAAAGAGTAAAATGTAAAGAAAATAGTATACTATTTTTTCAAAATAATAATATTATAATTGTGTAATGAGAAGTTTTAATATGAAAAAATGCATATATCAAGACTAAGGATATCCATGAAGGCCAGTGTAATTTAATGCGCAAAATTATATTTATTCTGTTACTACAAATCTCATGATGAGTATATCGCGCCGGATTTTATTGCGGTTATTTTGTTTTAGGCAGTAAAACAATTGTTTTCAAATAAAAGAAGGGTGGGTAGAGGAATGAAAAGGTTTAAAAGTATTTTAGGGGTGTGTCTGATTGCGGTAATGGTTTTGTCTGTCGCAGCATGCAGCGGTGGTGCCGATAAGGGCGGTACTGCAAAGAAAGCTGGCGACAAGGCGGCGCTGGCGGGTAAAAAACAAATTTCTATTATTGCAGGGTCGTCGGGTGCGGCTTGGTACATTGTGGGCGGAGCATTGGCTAATGTTATAACCAAATATGTGGACGGAGTAAGCGCTACGGTTGAACCGGGCGGCGGTGCAGAAAATATTATTCGAGTATCCAAGGGAGAAGTACCGTTTGGTATGACTATGTCTGACAATTTGTATTATGCCAAACAAGGCAAACGCGAATACAAACAAATATTTGACAATATAAGAGTTATAATAAGCGGCCATGATAATCCGATGAAGCTGATGACTCGCGCGGATTCGTCTATAAAAACATTGCATGATCTGAAAGGAAAGACGGTTGGCATGGGACATCCTGGATCTTCACAAGCGTTGGCTTCCAACGCAATGCTGATAAGCTGTGGTTTGACTCCCAACAAAGATTTTAAAGCTATGTGGCTGACGCCAGCCGAAATATCTGAGGCTCTGATGGATAAAACGATTGATGCTGGCTTCAATTTTACCGCTGACCCGTCGGGGGCTATGACCGACCTTACTACTAATGTACCAATCCGGTTTATAGAAATGGATGTGCCCAAAATACTGGCTGAACATCCTTACTGGTATAAAACATCTGTCCCGGCAGGTACATATAAAGGAATGGACAAGGATTATGTAACCGTGGGCGCCAATGTCATATTGGTAACAAGAGTGGATACAGATGTCAAACTTGTTCATGATATTACCAAAGCGCTTTTGGAACACCCGAAGGAAATGGCGGATGTCCATCGGGCCGGTTCGGAATGGATAACAAAGAATGTATCACGCGGGGTAACGGTAGATTTTCATGATGGTGCGAAACAGTATTTTAAAGAAGCGGGCATAAACGTTACAAAATAGTTCCAATGGTGACAAAAGGAGCGATGTGTTATGCCAGCAAAGAATGAAGAAAAAAATGCAGCGGCAAAAAATGAGGGGACAGGCAAGATGGTTGCCGCAGCGGAAAAATTTGCTTCCGTGATAGCTGTTTTATTGGCTGTGTTTCAAATGTACACAGCGTGTTTTGGTGCCTTCGGGGCATTGCAGCAAAGAACCATACACTTGGTGTTGGTCTGTTTGATGGTCTTTATACTGTATCCGACATCTAAAGAAAAAGGCAGCTGGCTGCGAATAGTAGATGTAATGTTTTTTTTTGCCAGCGCGTTTATTGGTGTATATCTATATTTAAAGGCCGACCAGTTTGCTATAACTGCGGTAAGTCTGGAAGCTATTGACGTGGCGGTTGGACTGCTGGGCATAGTGATTGTTTTTGAGTCCACACGACGTGTTATGGGCTGGATAATGCCGAGTATAGCTGGCGTGTTCATGTTGTATGCGTTGTTCGGGCAGTATATGCCAGACCTTGTGGTACATAGAGGCTTTACTTTGGAGCGGATATCCTATCAGATGTTCTTTACTATGGAAGGTGTGTTGGGAGCGCCGCTTGGCGTTTCCGCCACCTTTGTATCGGTATTCGTCATATTCGCTGCTTTTCTCAGGACTAGCGGCGCCGGTGATTTTTTTATTAACTGCGCTTTTGCGCTGTTCGGTAAATACCGGGGTGGACCGGCCAAAGCTGCCGTTATTGCCAGTTCGTTGTTTGGCACTTTTTCCGGCAGTGCCATAGCCAATGTTGTTGGTACGGGTACGTTCACCATTCCTTTAATGAAAAGGACAGGTTACCGGCCACAATTTGCGGCGGCGGTAGAGTCGGTAGCGTCGACTGGAGGGCAGTTGATGCCGCCGGTTATGGGAGCTGCGGCTTTCTTGATGGTGGAATTCATTAATATGTCTTATACCCAAATAATGCTGGCTTCGATATTGCCGGCGGTGTTATTTTATCTGGCGGTATTTATCATGGTAGACCTTGAGGCCGGGAAAAATCATATTACCGGTCTTACCAAAGAAGAATTACCTTCTTTGGTAAAAGAGATAAAAAGCGGTTGGATAATGGTCATACCTCTTATAGTGCTTATCGTTATGCTGGTATATAGTGGTACAACTCCTTCTAAAGCTGGTTTTTGGTCGACTATAGCTGTAGTTGCAGTGGCTTTTATCAACCGCAGCGTAAAATTCGCTGGTAAAGAATTATGGGAGTGCCTTGAATCCGGCGGCAAATCGGTCATTGAAGTAGCCACAGCCTGTGCGACAGCAGGTATTATCATCGGCGTGATAACTCTTACAGGTCTTGGCATGAAGTTGTCTAACGTTCTCATCAATCTGGCAGGCGGGAATACTTTTACACTGCTCATGCTTACCGCTATCGCTTGCACTATTCTAGGTATGGGTGTACCGACAACGGCTTGTTATCTTATAGTAGCGACCCTGGTTGCGCCAGCTTTGGTAAAAATGGGCGTATTGCCGATCGCCGCACATTTGTTTGTGTTTTACTATGGCGTTATGTCGATGATAACTCCGCCAGTGGCGCTGGCTGCGTATGCGGGGGCGAGCATCGCTGGGGCGAATCCGTTCAAGACTGGGTTTACCGCTATGCGGCTTGGTGTATTGGCTTTTGTAATACCGTTCAATTTTGTTTATGGCCCACCGCTTCTGCTTGAGGGCAGTGTCGGCGAAATAGTGCAGAGCATGGTAACGGCAACGATCGGTACAGCTTTTTTGTCAGTTGCCATACAAGGCTGGTTTAAAGTATCCTTGCCGATGTTGTCTAGGCTGTTGCTTGCGGCGGCCGGGCTGTGTCTGATAGATACCGGCATGCTTACAGATATTTTGAGCATAGCTCTTGCGGTTGGGTCTGCAATGGTAGCACGCTTTATGCCTTGTAAGGATGATGGCGGTAAGGTAAAAGAGTCTTTAGTGATGGAAAGAGAGGAAGCAAAATGAACAAAGATCTGTCCGATTTTCTAAAAATGTTGGAGGCGAAGAAGCCGGAAAGCGTTTTGCGCATAAAGAAAGAGGTCAATTTAGAATTTGAAGCACCGGCCATTTTACAAAAACTGGAAGACCAAAAACAAACACCTGTCATAATCTTTGAAAATGTGAAAAACCTCAAAGGGGAAAAATCAAAGTTGCCGCTTATCGTCAACCTATTCGGTGACCGTGAGCGTATCGCTATGGCAATGGATTCCACTATGGATCAGGTATCTTTGGATTACGCAGCCAGGGAAAAGAATGTAACGCCGAAAATCGTATCGAAGGCCGAAGCTAAGGTCAAACAGGTAATACAGACAGGAAAAGATGTAGACCTTTATGAACTGCCTGTTGTAACCCACCATGAGATGGACTTGGGGCCATATCTGGCCGCCAGCAGCATGTGGGTAAAAGACCCTGAGACTGGCTGGGTAAATTGTGCGATATTGCGTATATTGGTGGATGGGCCACAAAAATTGGTCATAAATTTCAACGCGGCGCGCCATACCCATTATGTGGTAAATAAGTATAAAGAACGCGGTATTGAAAAAATTCCTGCGGTAATTATGATAGGGCATCACCCGGCCTTTTATATGGGCGCGCAGACGAAGCTGTTAACTGACGAACCGGAGATCATCGGCGGCATCATCGGTGAGCCGGCGGAATTGACCCCTTCCGAGACATGGGGTGACAAGATGATGGTACCGGCCCAGGCGGAAATAGTCATTGAATGCGAAATGTCTACTACGCAATTTGACATAGAAGCTCCGTTTGGTGAATATACCGGCTATTACGGCGGGCAAAGGCTGAACCCAATAGCGGAAGTTACTGCTATAACACGCAAAAGAGACGCTTATTACTTGGATATAATGCCCGGCCACGCCGACCATTTTCTCATTGATTCGCCGATGATCGAAGCCTATCTATACGGACGCATCAAGGCGGTAGTCCCCGGTGTGAAAAATGTCTACATGCCGGTTTCCGGCTCGGCCCGCCTGCATGCTTATGTACAGGTCAAAAAATCAAACGACGCGGAACCAAAGACGGTCATAGCCTGCGCGCTCAGTTCAGATTATCGACTCAAACATGTAATAGTGGTGGATGAAGATATCAATATTTATAACGATGCAGAAGTTTTATGGGCGGTAGCCACCCGCTCTCAGTGGGACAAAGACCTGTTGGTAATTCCCGGTATTATGGGAACGCGGCTGGATCCATCGGCAAACGGGATAATAACTACCAAGGGCGGTATAGATGCGACCATGCCGTTTGGTGAAAACAGCTACCCCAGGCGTATAGCCATACCGCAAGAAGTATTGCAGCGTATATCGTTGAAGGATTATTTATAGGGGCGGAGGGGGATAGGTCATGGCGAAAGTATATTATGTTGACTGTCCGGAATGTAAAAAAGAATACTATATAGACAGAATATTGTTGGAACAAGGTGTTGAAAAAATATACATGAAATGCCCGTACTGCAAAACTAAGTTCAGCAAACCCAAAGCTGAAATGTTAAAAGAAGACGCTTGATACGCCAAGGCTGTTTGATTATCTTTATGTATGTTTCTTTCGGTTTTACAAAATCTTGTGCTATATGATTTGAACGGCGGCCCCGGCGATTTTGAGCGGAAGCGGGGAAATTGGCCTGTGATGAGGGAGAGGTAGCGGTGAGCGGAAAAAAATATCAGGTAAATATAGATGAGGTGTTTTGCAAGGGTTGTTGGATATGCGTGGATTTTTGCCCAGCCAAGGTGCTCTTTGCCAAGGATAACGGCAAAGTTGCGGTTGCCGACCAGGACAAATGTGTCGGCTGCCGGGTATGTGAACACAGGTGCCCGGATTATGCCGTGTGCGTGGAGGTGCGAGAGTGAGCGAGATAAGGTTCATGCAGGGCAATGAGGCTGTGGCCGAAGGCGCGTTAGCGGCGGGGGTGCGCTTTTTCGCCGGCTATCCTATTACGCCGGCCAGCGAGATATCCGAAGTGATGTCTATACGCTTGCCGATGGTGGGCGGCAGTTATATGCAGATGGAAGACGAACTGGCCAGCATGGCGGCTATCGTGGGCAGTTCTATGGGCGGCGTCAAAGCGATGACCGCGACCAGCGGGCCGGGTTTTTCGCTTATGCAGGAAAATCTCGGTTATGCATCTATGGTGGAAATGCCTTGTGTGGTAGTCAACGTAATGCGCGTCGGTCCTGCTTCCGGCATGCCTACCCACCCGGCACAGGGTGACGTTATGCAGGCCAGATGGGGCACACACGGCGATCGTCCGGTGGTGGCGCTGTGTCCGGCTACCGTGCAGGAGGCCTACGATTTTTCCGTCGAGGCTGTCAACATATCAGAACGGTTGCGTACGCCTGTGCTCATATTGTCCGATGCTATCGTCGGGCATTTGAAGGAGAAGGTGGTGCTTCCCGACGCGAAGGAAATAAAGATATATAACCGTAAGGTGACGGACAAATCGTCCAGCCAGTACAAGCCTTACGAAACAGGCGAGGACTGTGTGCCGGATTTTGCTCCGCGCGGCGAAGGCGGTTATCGTTATCATGTGTGCAGCAATGTCCACTATGAAAGCGGCTACCCGGCCGATTCCGGGTATGAGGCGGCGGCCAGGCTGCTTAAAAGGTTGCACAAAAAGATCGATCTACATAAAGATGAAATAACTTTTTACAAAACTTTTGGCAAGGACGACGGCGAAGTGTTGATTATAGCTTACGGTTGTACGGCGCGCTCGGCCAAAGACGCGCTCGGCCTGTTGGCGCAAAAAGGCGTGTCGGCCAAACTGCTGCAACTGCAAACGCTGTGGCCCTTCCCGGATACCGTGGTCAAACAGGCGGCGGTCAAGGCCAAATATGTCTTTATGCCGGAGATGAATCTTGGGCAACTGGTAAGTGAGGTAAGGATAAATTGCGACCGGCCGGTTTTTGGCATAAACAAAGCGGACGGTACCGCTCTGTCGCCGCAGGAAATAGCGGATGCGGTGATGAAGGAGGTGGGGGCTCGTGCTTAAATTCAAAGAGCATGTACGTATAGACAGGCTCCCGCACATTTGGTGTCCGGGCTGTGGCGACGGTACTGTCACCAAGGTCATCATCCAGGCGATACAGTCGCTGGGTTTTGAAAAGGACAATGTGATGGTGGCCACGGGCATAGGCTGCTCGGCCCGGATAAACAACATCATGGACTATAATACTTTCCAGGCTACACACGGCCGCACGGTGGCTTTTGCCAGCGGTTTCAAGGTGGCGCGGCCGGATATGACTGTGCTGGCGGTAGTCGGCGACGGCGACGGGGCCGGTATAGGCGGCAATCACCTGATCCACGCGGCGCGCCGCAATATCGATATGACCGTCATCCTGGTCAATAATTATATTTTTGGCATGACCGGTGGCCAGTTTTCGCCGCTCACCCCGTATGGGGCGAGCGCTTCGACGGCAGTGTACGGCTGTGTGGAATATCCTTTTGACGTCTGTAAACTGATGGAGGCGTCGGGTGCGACTTATGTGGCCCGCGGCACGGTATACCATTACGCGCTGACGGAAAAGCTTATTGCCAAAGCTATTGCGCATAAAGGTTTCAGCTTCGTCGAGGTGCTTTCACAGTGTCCGACCGCTTTTGGCAAAAGGAACAAGGCGACGGGCGGCGGCGATGCGCACAGCCAGTTGCTGTGGCAGAAAGAACACGCCGTGCCGGTGGCCGAGGCGGGAAAATACAGCGACGGGGAACTCAAGGACAAATTTTTACTGGGCGAAATTTTAGTGCGCACAGACCGGGCGGAGTATACAGAGGCTGACCGGGAACTCAAAGACCGGGTAATGTGTTTGGTAAAGGGCGGTGACGGCCAATGAGAGTGGAAATAGTACTCAGTGGATACGGCGGCCAGGGGCTCTTGCTGGCCGGTGGGATATTGGGCGAGGCGGCCGCCATCTACGAAGGGCTTAACGCGACTAACAACCAGACCTACGGTGTGCAGGCGCGCGGCGGTGAAAGCCGTTCGGAGATAATAGTAAGCGATGAAGATATAAACTACGCCGAGATAGAGCATCCGGACATCCTTCTGGCTATGTCGCAAAGCGCGTTCAACAAGTTTGCGCCGGCAGCCAAAGAGGATGCGATCATCATCGTAGATACTACTTTTGTTGAAGATTTTTCCTGCGTAAAACAACCTGAGAAGCTGAAAAAGTATGCTATTACTTCTACCGCGCAAGAGGTGGCGGGGCGCAATATCCTGGCCAATATCGTCGCGTTGGGCATTATAGCCAAGCTTACCGGCGTAGTCAGTGAGGAAAGCCTTTTAAAAGCTGTACTGAAAAAAGCGCCGAAAGACAGTGAAGAGGCGAACCGCAAGGCTTTGCGCGGCGGGGTGTTGCTGGCAGACTGATAAGCGGGGAGGGGCAAAATGAAGACGATAACCAAGATAACTGTAATCAATGCCGGGCTGTGCAACGGCTGCGGCGCCTGTTCAAGGGTATGTCCGGTGGTGGCCATAACCGTGGAAAAAACGGACGGGGGCAGGAAAGCGGTGGTAGCTGATAATATCTGCCAGGGCTGCAATATATGCGTGTCCCGCTGCCCACAAAAGGCTATGACATTGGAAGAGCGTAAAGAAAGCCGGGATATCGGCATAAAAAATATAGCTGTAGACGAAGCGATAGAAAAAATGTGCGAAGCGGCCCATATATATCCGGAGCAGATAATCTGTTTTTGCCACCGGGTGCCGGCCAAGGAGATAGCTAAAGCGATACTCATGGGGGCGAAGACGCCGGAAGATGTATCGCGCATGACCGGCGCCAGGGCGGGCTGCGGAGTGCTTTGCATTACAAGTGTGTTGCGGCTGCTGCTGGCGGCCGGTGTGGAGCTCGGAAAAGCGCCGGGCTGTCAGTGGTACGGCAATATGGCTACTATTTGGGAAATACCCGAGGCCGTTATGGAAAAATATGGCAAACAGTATTATCTGAAAGAAGACCAGGAACATATGAAAAAAGTTTTCCCGGGAGGTGACTTATGAGAGAGTACCGGGCGCCGTTAGCGCCAACGCCGGCCAGGGTATCTACCTATAACATGCCGCCGGAAAAGCTGGCTATGCGGGCGGCCGAACTGCCTGGCATGACCGGCATGGTGATATCTGACCTGTTTACGGGCAGCGACACATCCATGCGGGGCAAAACTGCTGAAGAAATACGCGCCAATACCAAGGGCCTGACACTTAAAGCGCTGGAGAACATCGACTTTAGCAAAATACAGCCGGGCGATTCGGTAAATCTGTTGACTTCGCACCATGGTTACAGCATCTATGGCGGCGAGGCTTATGTAGAGATAATACGCACGGTGAAAGACGAAATAGAGCGGCGCTGCGGGGCTGTCGATATACGCCTCAGAGCGGGCGTTGGCCTGCGTTTTGCCGAGACACAGGAATACATCAAAAAATTTGGCCTGGGCGAATATTTTAAAGGCAAGGCGCTCGCGACAGCGCCGGTCGATCCGGGCGTGCCCATAGAAACGGAACTGGGCACTCTTTACGGTATAAAAGCAGCCTACGATGCCAAATGGATAATACACATACACAATAACGACGTGCGCGAACTGCACTACCACCGCCAACTGGGCCGGCTGTTCAAACCTTTCGCCATGTCATACGCGACCATAGAAACGCGTTCCTCCTATCATCAGAGTATGGGCCCGCGCGCGGCCAACCTGATAGCCCGCTGCATATTCGAGTCGGACTATATCCAGGGCAAATATGTGTGCGGCGTTATGCTCCAGGTGGGGCCGGCCGGCATGATGGGCATAGACGCCGACAACGATTTAGTGCGCCAAGACAGGCGCTTTAGTGTATATAACCTGACTTGGTACGGTAAACTGCTTACCCTCTTAAGCAAGATAGACAAAGCTATTTTGATTATCGACTACCCGGGTCCGTTGCCTTATACCACGGCGGGCGGCATACTCTTTGGCAACTTTCTCAACGCGACGATAGACGAGTTGGATTTGGACGTGCCTACGCCGCCGTTTACGCGGTATACGGACATGCTCTATCCGGGCAGAGAGCCGATATATAGCCGACTGCCGCCGCCCAATCCGGCTATTCGCGGACTGTTGGTAAACTATAGCTCCAACGGCTATCCGGGCACCTTCTTCGCCCAGCAACTGCCGGTAGTAGCGGTGGGCGAGCAGGCAAACGTGTTTAGGCATTGTCCGCAAAACAAGCTGTTCATGGATTACGCCCTGGAAGCGGCCGACCTGCCTGCTGCGCTGGATTTTTTGCAAAAAGCGGCCGATACCAGGCAGGTGCTGGTATTTGACGGCGCTGTCGGCGGTTTCAATGTGAGCCGGGAGATGGCGGATAAAATGCTGGAGCTGGCGCCGGGAGCGTCTAAAGAAGTGGACGAAACACTCATGCCGCTGTGGCTCAAACAGCGTGGTATAAGCGAAACAGAGGCGAAGGAGTGGATGGCGGATATCCGTGCGCTGGACAGATAGGAGATTGGCATGATGAAAATAGTGGTCGCAATAACCGGAGCCAGTGGCGCGATATACGGTATACGGTTGCTGGAAGCCCTGCGCGGGCATAAAGTGGAGACCCACCTTATACTGAGCAAGTGGGGCAAAGAAACGATAAGGATAGAGACAGATTTGGCCGTGGCCGCTGTAGAGGCCATGGCTACAAAAATATATGAAGAAGATGATTTGGCCGCGGCGGTCTCTAGCGGCTCTTTCCTGTACGGCGGCATGGTGGTTGCACCTTGCAGCATGAAAACTTTGTCCGGCATAGCGCACGGCTATGCCGAGGGGCTGGTGCAGCGCGCTGCCGACGTATGCATAAAAGAACGGCGCAAACTAATTTTGTGCGTGCGCGAGTCGCCGCTCAGCCCCATACATCTTGAAAACATGCTTTTATTATCACGGCTGGGTGTTGATATAATGCCGCCCATGCCCGCGTTTTACAACAGACCGCAAAATCTTGACGACATAGTACGCCACCATACCGGCAAAGTACTCGACCATCTTGGAATAAAGCACCAGTCTATGATAAGATGGGGAAAAGAAGACTGAGGTATGTGTTATGGCAAATTATAACCTGTTTGAAAAAAAAGAGCTGACAATAACCAATCTGGAACTTGAAGGCACAGACCTGAACCTGGTGGCCGGGGCGGTGGCCGGGACGCTTGGCCTTGACGTGGAAAGCGTGCTGGTGGTTGACGTGCGTGATGACCATATAACGCTGGATGTTTTAAACAACCAGGTGACAGCTGAAAAAATCTACGGGAAAAAGGCTGAACTGCTGGCTGCGCTGGCCGGGGTGCCCGGTCTTAAAGTAGCGCCGGACACCGATATACATTCACAAGGCATACTGGGCCAAATGGTGCTGGACGAGGCGGACAAAGAACGTGTGCTCAGCGGCGCCGCGCAAATGGCGGGCGGCATACTGGCCCGCCTGCGGCAAAAAGCCATAGTCTATCCGACCGGTTTTGAAGTGATAAAAGGTATGATAAAAGATACCAACACGCCCTATATCGTCTCCGTGCTGACAGAACATGGATACAGCGCGCGCGCCGGCGAAGCCATAGACGACGACCTCTCGCTCATAGCCGGTAAAATGCGGCGGGCAGTGGAAGAAGGCTACGGCCTGATAATAACGACCGGCGGCGTAGGGGCGGAAGACAAGGACAAAACAGTGGAGGCCGCACTAAAAATAGACCCGACAGGGGCTACGCCCTATCTGGTGAAGTTTGAGGCGGGCAAAGGGCGGCATGTGAAGGACGGCATACGCATATGCGTGGCCGAGTTGGAATTCGCTTGCATAATCTGTCTGCCAGGGCCAAACGACGAAGTGCGGCTGGCCATGCCGGAAATACTCTACGGCATGGCCGAAAGCCAGGGCAAAGAAAAACTGAGCCGGAACATAGCAAAAGCGCTAAGACATAAATACACCGGAATGCATCATGGGTTGTACAACTAAGTCTCTTGTCTAACAACATTTGAAAATCCCAACAAAGTATCAATAGGTCGTTTACCCATATTACGGTACCCTCTATGTGGCCGCTCTGTGTTGTAATTGTTAAGCCACAAATCCATATCTTGCTGCAAGGCCTCGACCGTTTCGTAAAAGTTTTCCCGGAAAGTCACGCGGAAGAATTCGTCTAAAATGGTTCTATTGAATCGTTCGACAAACCCGTTGGTCTGGGGAGTTCTTACCTT
>JAVBME010000040.1:0-14599 GCA_031552765.1 Acidaminococcales bacterium
TACGCGTTCGGTGGAACTATACATAAAAAAGAAATGTCGTGTGACAAAAGATAGCTCGCAGTCGGACTTACTATAACAAAGGATAACAGGTAAGACCCGGATTTCTTGTCATGAATACCAAACGTATAATTAATGCATAAATGTGTTTATGTCTACACTCTGAGCTTCCGCGGCAACCGCGGAAGCTTTTTTGTGAAAATGTATACACAGCCGCTTTATTGTCAAGCTTTAGCGCTTTTAGTATAATAAGTGCTTGATAGCGACAAAAATAAAAAGGATGGGCATGATGGACATTTTACTGGAGTTTTTAAAAGCGGGCAATGCCATAATGTGGGGGCCTCCCATGCTTATTCTTTTGTTTGGTACGCACTTATACCTAACTTTTAGCTTGCGTTTCATCCAAAGGTATACGGCAAAAGCGATAAAGTTATCGGTGACCAAAGACAGTGGGGCGGATGGCGATATCAGCCAGTTTGCCGCTTTGACCACCGCTCTTGCTGCGACTATCGGCACGGGCAACATCATCGGTGTGGGTACGGCGGTCGCTCTGGGCGGGCCGGGGTCTGTGCTGTGGGTGTGGCTGACCGGAATATTTGGCATCGCCAGCAAGTATGCCGAAGGGCTTTTAGCAGTGAAATACAGGGTGAGGACTGCTGACGGAACCATGCTCGGCGGGCCGATGTATGCGCTGGAAAGAGGCGTGAAATCAAAATTTTTGGCGGTGCTTTTTTCTATTTTTGCTTCTATCGCCGCTTTTGGCATAGGAAATACCACCCAGGCCAATTCCATCTCCGGCATGGTGCAAAACCAGTTTGGCATCACGCCCATGGTTTCCGGTATTGTCATAGCAGTACTGACAGCTGTGGTCATTTTGGGCGGGGTCAAGTCGATAGCCTCGGTTTGTGAAAAACTGGTGCCTTTCATGGCTATATTTTATGTGGCCGGCTGTTTGATCATACTTTTTTTGAACGCTTCTTTTATTGGCGACGCTATTTTGTTGATAACAAAAAGCGCCTTTACTCCGCAAGCAGCGGGTGGCGGCTTTGTGGGATCCACTATCATGCTGGCGGCCCGTTATGGCGTGGCCAGGGGGCTTTTCTCCAATGAATCAGGCCTTGGCTCGGCGCCCATCGCCGCCGCCGCCGCTATAACCCGTAATCCGGTACGCCAAGCGCTGGTATCCATGTCCGGTACTTTCTGGGATACGGTGGTTGTTTGCCTGATGACCGGGCTGGTGCTGGTAACCAGTGTTATCAGGAACCCGGAAGGTTTTGCCGGGCTAAAGGGCGGTGAGCTAACTTACAAAGCCTTTGAAGCCATACCGGTAGTCGGCCCGATAGTACTGGTGCTTGGCCTGGCGACTTTCGCGTTTTCCACCATACTGGGCTGGGCTTATTACGGGGAACGCTGTATGGAATACCTATTGGGAAAAAAATCGCTCATGCCGTACAGGATAGCTTTTGTTATAGTCTCTTTCATCGGCGCTACCACTACTCTTGACCTGGTGTGGGAACTGGCCGACTTTACCAATGCTTTGATGGCCGTGCCCAATCTTGTTTCGCTGCTTCTTTTGCGTAAAGTCATTGTCAGCGAAACGCAAAAGTATTTATGGGCCGACCAGCTTGACTTGAAAGATTGCGACCCTATACCGCAAATCAATAACAGGTAAAAACGTAGGCGCCCGCTTGACTGTGGGCGCCTTCATTTTTTATAAGCATTTTAAATATAATTTACCGGATATGTTTTGTCATTTTTATACAGAAGGAGTAAACTATAAGTATCAGGTTGGCAAAGCAGCGGTACTGGTACTTTGACATTGTCAGGGCGGCGCGGGTCGCTTGCAGGCACTGATAAAACTGCCGCTGCCTTAGCGTTGATGATGTTGGGGGGATAACGTATGAACTGTGTAAAATGCCCGGATAGAAAATGCCATTCAGAAGGGAAAAATTGCCTGGGGGCCTCCGTCAAGGATATAGCGGGCCTGTATAATGAAGAGGAGCTCGGCTATATGCAGGCGGCCGGCTGCACGGAAGCAGACAACTATATGCAGATGACGCGGCTGGAGGAAAGTGCCTATTATGCCAGCAAACTCGGCCTTAAGCGCTTGGGCGTGGCTTTTTGCGTAGGGTTGCTCAAGGAAGCGGCTTTGGTAGTGAAGTACTTTGAAAAAGAGGGCTTTCAGATAGAGTCGCTTTGCTGTAAAGTATGCGGCATAGACAAGGATGAGTTTGACCTTGTCAAGATAAGAAAAGGTTTGCGCGAGAGCATGTGCAATCCCAAGATGCAGGCCAAAGTGCTGAATGATGCCGGTACCGAGCTGAACTTCACTGTGGGTTTATGTGTGGGGCACGATGTATTGTTTGGCCTGGGCAGTAAAGCGCCGGTCTGTTGCCTGGTGGCTAAAGACCGTATATTGGCGCACAATACCGTGGGCGCCCTTACGTCTTTTTACTGGCGTAAAAAACTGGGCATAGATTAAAATACATAATTTTTCAGGCGGGCCGCTGGCCCGCTGAATTTTATCCGCACACTTTTTATATTAATGATATACTTAAATTAAGATACTCTGCTGGTGATAAATTGAACAGTCTGACGAATTACGAAATAAGCAATATAAAAAGATACATGCTGGGGCGTATAGGGGCGCTGGCCTGGCCGGTCGTGGCTGAGATGACCTGCCTGGTCATCGGCGGCGTGCTGACTACGGCTATGGTCGGGCAGTTTGGCGCAGTACAGGTGGCTTCCGTAGGCCTCGCTACTTTGCTCCAGGCAACTTCATCAATGGTCATAGCCGCTTTTGGCGTGGGTGCGGGTGCTTTATGCGCCAGGGCTATTGGAGCGCGCGAATTTGAAGAGGCCAGGGGCATCGCCGGGCAGACTCTTTCCATAGGCCTTGTTTTGAGCCTGGTGGCCGCTTTCTGCGGCGTAAAAGGCGGGCGGGCCTTGGTGGCTTTCGCCAGCCCGGACCCGGCCGTAGTAGACATGGCTGGGGACTTTATAGAAATAATGGCGCTTTTCCTGCCTTGTACCGCGGTTATCAGCGTTTGCCTGTCCGGCGTCAGGGCCACGGGCAAGACGCGCATTTCCATGCTGGTGGCGGTAGTAGGGCAGATGATATCATTATTTATCACCTATATGCTGCTTTTCCAGTTTAAAATAGGGGTGCACGGCGCTGTTTTTGGTATGGCTTCATCCCAGGTGGTGGCGGCGGTACTGAGTGTTTTCGCCGTAAGCTCGCGCTGGACGCTAGGGCTTGGCTGGCGGCATGTTTTGCCTTTGCGGCCGGCCGTAATAATGAATGTGTTGCGCATAAGCGTACCGGCTGCTTTTGAGCAGGTAGCCATACAAAGCGGCCGGGTATTTTTCTCACTTTTGATGGCGTCGGCCGGCGCCGTGCAGTTTGCCGGCCATAATGTGGCGCTGCAAATCGAGTCAATTTCTTTTATGCCCGGCATGGCTTTTGGCATTGCCGCCATGACGCTGGTCGGACAAAACCTCGGGCGTGGTTTGCCGCACCGCGCCAAACAATACGCCTGGTTTACCTGTTTTATCGGTGCGGCGGCGATGGGTATAATGGGCATCTTGTTTTTTATCTTTGCCGAACAGCTTACTTCGTTTTTTATTAAAGACCCGGCTGTTTTACAGTGGGGCCGCGGCTGCGTAATGGTGGCGGCTATAGAACAGGTGTCTTTGGCGATCGCCATGGTTTTGCCCGGTGTGCTGCGCGGTTCCGGCGACACAGTCTCGGCGATGTATGTGGCTATCTTCGGCGCTTGGATTTTCCGCATTCCTGTGCTTTTACTCATTAAGTATTTGGGCTATTTCAACGTGGTAGTGGGGTGGTCGGTATCTTGCCTGGATTTTACTATCAGGGCCTTATTGTTTGTTTATATCGTGCGCCGCAAGAACTGGACGGATTTCTCTTATGACAAAAAGTAAAGGAGCTTTGTCTTATGAAGGAGAAGGGACTGGCTAACGAAGAGATAAGGGCGCGTATAGAGAAGTCGGCTGCTATTTTGGCCAATTTTGACGTTTTTCTGCAAAAAACTGTGGGGAATATACCTGGCGGCAAGCTGCTCAGCAATGAAATACTGGATAAAGTACGTACCGAAGCTGCTGTTTTGGCAAATGTGCTAAACAACCAGCGCCCGCCGCGGTTTTTGCTGGTGGGGAAGACCGGTGCGGGTAAAAGCAGCCTGATAAACGCCATGACGGGTTCTTATGTGGCAAAAGTCAGCCCGGTGCGGGTAGGGACTTTGGACGCCAGCCTTCTGACGATAGAAAAAGAGGGCCGGCAACTGATGCAGGTCATTGATACTCGGGGTGTTTTTGAGGCGGCGGCTGGCAGCGAAGTGGCGACCAAAAAGCTACGGGCCGCTATAGAAGATTTTCAGCCGGACGCGGCGCTGTTTGTTTTCAAGGCAAAAGACCGGGCGCATATCGATATGGATGTGCGGCTGGTAAAAGAAAAGTTGGCGGCCAGTATGGGCGGGGCGCCGCTCATAGCCGTAGTGTCGCAGGTGGATGAGCTCGACCCGGCGCGCGAGAAACTAGCCGGGGAATATTCGGCCGTTAAAAAAGAAAATATACGACAGGCCGTAAAGCAAATAGAAGAAGTATTGGTACGCGGCCGCCTGTCTTATATCGCCGCAGTGCCTGTAGCCGCTTATATGGAATGGGAGGGCGGCGAAGAGGCCGGAGAAGGCAGCGCCTGCCTGTTTGACGGCAGGTACAATATAGATGGACTTTTGGATATACTAGAGAACAATCTCGAGCTTAACGCACAACTGGGCCTTTTGCTGGCGACCAGGGGCGAACTTGCCTTGCGGAAAATCGCCGGCATGGTGGTCAGAACTATGTCGGGCATCGCTTCTGCGATTGCGGCAACGCCGCTACCGGTGGCGGATATATTTCCCCTCTTGGCGCTACAGACGGCGATGGTGGCGGTTGTCGGCTACCTTTCCGGCAAAAGAGCGGATTTTGACGGCGCGAAAGACTTTATGCTTTCTCTCGGCGTTGTAGGCGCAGGCGGCTATACTTTCCGTCTGTTGGCGCGCCAGTTGGTAAAACTGCTGCCGATACCGGGTGCAGGCAGCGTTATAAGCGCCGGCGTGGCTTACAAAGGCACGGATGCTTTGGGCCAGGCGGCTATAGCTTACTACTTTGACGATATATTAGATAAAAATGTGCTGAAACGTATGCTGACGGGATAGTTCAAATTCATATTGTGGAGAGGGTGGCTGCGATGAGGAGCAAGGCGGTAGCTTTCTGGCTGTGTCTATTTTTTGGCGTCTTGGGGCTACACCGCTTTTACATGGGCAAACCTTTTAGCGGGCTGTTGTGGTTTTTTACCGGCGGCCTTTTAGGGATAGGTTTTCTTTCCGATCTGTGGCTGATCGGACTGGGGCTTGCTCGCGACGGGCGCGGGTTGCCGCTTCTGCCGCCCGGGAGGCTGCACGACGGTATTATCAGGACGCTGGTCATTCTCAGCGTGATATGGATTTTTATCAGTTGCTTTTTTGTTTTGCATAACATACTATTTCAGCCGGAAGTGCCGCTTTTTGACCGGGACCGCTTGCCATTGCCCCCGGTAGTGTATATATAAAAAAGGAGGGTGTTTATGGATCTGCTTTGTATCTCATGTAAAGAATCCTTTGCGGGCGATTACCTGCGCTGCCCGTCTTGCGCCGGTCCTCTGGAGGTAAAGGCGCGAAGCCGTAGCAAAATAAACTTTGGCGGCGCCTTTGGGCAAAGTATCATGGAGCGCTACCTGGATTTTTTTCCATTGGAGAGGGTCAATGAAAAAATTTCTCTGGGAGAGGGAAGAACGCCGCTTTTATCAGCAGAAAAATTGGCTGATCTATGCGGGGTAGGGAAATTATACTTAAAAAACGAAACAAAAAACCCGACCTGGTCGTTTAAAGACCGGGGAACTGCCGTAGGGGTGCAATATGCGGCCGCTCATGGTTATAAGCGGATAGGCACTGTTTCTTCCGGCAATATGGCGGCATCAGTTGCGGCCTATGGGGCGCGCGCCGGACTGGAGACTTTTATTTTCGTGAGCATGGATATCGACGATGAGAAAGTGGCGCCGATCGCCATATATGGGCCGCAGCTTTTTAAAGTGGATGGCGATTACAGCAAGCTTTATTTTGAGGCTTTAAAGATAGGCGAGGAGCACGGGATATTTTTTATAAATTCCGATGCTCCGCTCAGGGTAGAAGGGTCGAAAAGCATTGCTTTTGAAATTGCCGAACAACTTGGCTTTGACGTTCCTGACTATGTAGTGGTGCCGACCAGCGCGGGCGGCAATTTCCGCGGTATTACCAAAGGTTTCCTGGAGTTCTACCAGGCCGGACTGATAAAAAAGGTGCCGCGCATGGTTTGTGCGCAGGCGGCGGGCTGTTCTCCCATTTACAATGCTTTTGCCCAAGGGAAAAAAGAGGTGGAGCATATCGGCAAACCAGACACTATCGCGCATGCCATAAGCAATCCCTGTCCGCCCAGCGGCAATGTCGTGCTGGCTCTTTTGGAGCAGACCGGCGGCTTGGCTGTGACGGTTACGGACGATGAAATAATACAGGCGCAAAAGCTGCTGGCGGAAGAAGGGTTGTTTGTGCAGCCGGATTCTGCCGTATCTTTGGCGGCGACGCTAAAACTCGGCCAAAACGGCTCTATAGGCCGGGACCAGACAGTGGCGGGCATTTTGACTGGCAGTGGTTTGAAATACACTAAAGCGCTCGAATTGCACAAGATAAAATTCCATACTTCGTCTTTGCCGGAGATAGGGGATTATTTTAGGAAAAACTTTAACTGAGTGCTTGTGCAAATTGAGATTTTATTAAAAAATATTATAAAAGGATATTTTCAGTTGAAATAAAGTTAATATTTTTGTGAGGGGCATTATCTTTTTATGTACAATGAAATTCGTGATACAGGTAGGGAGTGTTTTTGGCGCCTATGGGGTAGGAGCCTATTGGCCGGGGCTATTTTGCTGGTAATGCTGGCTGGCACAAGGCTGGTGTTTACTTATCTTTACCGCGGCCAGGCCGGCGAGCAGTTTTGGTCTTTTTGGCTGCCGGCTTTTAAAATGGGTTTGCGGTTTGATTTGAAGTGGGCAGGAATATTTACTATAGTGCTCTTATTTGTGTCAGCTCTGGTAAGTCTGGCCGGCGTTTTATTTGTCAGGTTAAGAGGTTGGCGGCATACTTTATGGGAATTATCTGCGTTTTGTTGTTTTTTTACCGTGTTTTTATTAGGTGTGAGCAATATATATTATTTCCAGTTTTTTTCCACGCCGATAAATCCCATCGTTTTTGGTTTGCTGGAAGACGACACTTATGCTACGCTTTTATCTATATGGCATGATTATCCTGTGTTGAAGGGGCTTTTGGGCGGAGCGGCGATATCTTTGGTTGCCTTATGGCTGACGAGGCCAGGCGCTAAAATGCAGGTGTTGTCTGGGAAAAAGCTTTATGTGAAAGTTTTAGCCGCTTTTGTGACCATAGTATTTTTATTTGTTTTTGCCCGAGGTTCTTTTGGGAAATTCCCCCTGCGTCATCAGGACGCTTTTGTATCTACCAATACTTTGGTCAATGCCGCCGTGCCCAATGGGGTATCGGCGTTATATGCCGCTTACGGCGCCCGTCAGCGCATGACTAAACTTGCTTCGCCCGAGGAGATATTGCGCCAGTTTGGTTTTTCCTCGCCGCTGGAAGCGGCCAAAGTTCTTGGTTGGCAGGGAGCTAATGAACAGGAACTGTTAGATACAATGCTGGGCAAGAATGAAAAGCCGGTCATCAGCGTAAAGTCGCCGCATGTGGTGGTCGCAGTGATGGAAGCCTGGAGCCGCGAGTTATTCGACTATGATGTGCCGGGCAAAAATGACTTGTTGGGCTCTTTTCGCAATCAACTGGCTACAGGATATTACTTTAAGCGGGCGATCTCTGTAGGGCATGGAACGTTTGCCAGTTTGGAAGGGTTATTTTACGACAGTCCGGTAAGTCCTTTGACCGAAGGGGAATACTCGGGGGCGCCTTTTTTATTTGCCGAAGGACGGTATTGGAAGAAAGCCGGTTACCGCACGGTTTTTTTGACAGGAAATGCGGAGAACTGGCGTAACCTCAATGTAAGCCTGACCAAGCAAGGATTTGACGAAGTTCTGGGACAAGCCTGGCTACAGGCGCAATTCCCCTCGGCATTGAAATTTGCCTGGGGCATAGATGATGAGTATACCTTTAAGGGCGCATTAAAGCTTCTGGCTGATGCAGACGCTAAGGGAGAAAAACTTTTTATCGTGGTGTTGTCCACGACCAACCACCCGCCTTATCACGTGCCGGACGGTTATGCGGCAGGGAAAATAGATACCGCTTTTTTGCCGCAGGATAAATCAAGCGATGAAAATCTGTTGCGCCAGCATTTGACCACATACCAATATGCTAATAATGTTTTGGGCGATACCTTGGCGGCGTTACGGTCTTCAACGCTGGCCGGCAAAACTATTTTTGCCGCTACCGGCGATCATAATATACGCAGCCTGATAAATTATCCTGATAACAAAAAACTGTTTTTCAAATACGGTGTGCCGATATATTTTTCCCTGCCGCCTAGCTTTGCTCCGGCTACATTGCCTGACCTATCTGCCTGGGCGGGGCATCGGGATATATTCCCTACCTTGCGCGCTTTAGCTTTGGGTGAGAAGCCTCGGTTTGGCGGCGGTCGAAACTTGTTTGTAAAAGCAGAAAGGCCTTATGCTGTAAGTTTTATCCAAGACGCAGTAGACCCGGGGGTGCTTATAAGCGAGGCGGGCGCGGTTGTTGATTTTGCTTCCCCCCACTACCTGACTTGGCGGCAGGACGGTTTACTGGAAGAAAATGTCGCGGCTACGGCCGAATTAAAACAATTGGACAGTTTGGCCCGCGCTCAGCTGGCTTTGGCGTGGTGGCGCATCAGGATGTGTGTGGATAAAAAATAGCAACTGCGGCTGTTGTGCCGGAAGTTGCTCTTATGTCTAATGTTTAAAGCTTGCGGCTAGCCGCAAGCTTTTTTGTACTTTATTATGGCAGCAGGTTTTTGACTTTACTTACAAGCTGGCCGGAGTAAAACAGCCAACAGGCAAGGATGACAAGAGGGCCGGAAAAAAATGTGAATAAGACGTGGGCGGCCATGCTTAGCATGTCGACAAAGTCAAAAATAAACTGAACCACTTTGCAGATGAAGGCGCCGATGACAAGTGCCGCTGCATAATAGGCAAAACTTTTTAGTGAAAAGACGGCAAGGAGGTATACGGCGGCGGCAAAGCAAGCTAAGAGCGCCAAATGGCTGCTGGCCCGACAGATCTCGCGCAGTACGCCTTTATTGTCGCTGCGGTATTTTTGCCAATGCTGTGCTGTCGAAAAAAAACCGGCGATAATACCAAGATACATTATATTGACAGGCATGGCCAGGAGAAACTCCCTACATGCCGCATAGAGTCTGGAACAGTGGTCTAAGAGTTCCGCCATCAAATTACCTCCCAAAGTTATATTTAGTAAATTATACAACAAACTGCCTGAATAATGAAATGTTTTCATGCTATTTGTGAAAATACTGTTTGTTGGCGTAGAGGATTTTTTCATGATAAACTAAAATATATATTGCAAATTGATGGCGGTAAATTGGCATGCATGAAAATGAGGAGACAAAAAGCGCGTTAAAATCTACCGGTATGGTGGCTCTTATAACAGCCGTCTGCTTATTGGGCGATTCGATGTTGTATGTAGTTTTGCCTATTTACTGGCAGGCTTTTGGTTTGGAATCGCTTTGGCAGGTAGGGGTTTTGCTGGCTGTAAACAGGCTGGTGCGTTTGCCGTTCAATCCTCTGGCAGTACGCGCATATGGCAGTTTGGGGCGCCGACGCGGCGTGTTGCTTTCCATAGGGTTGGCGGCTTTGGCGACGGCCGGCTATTCGTTTTTGCAGGGTTTTTGGCCGCTGTTTGCTGCTCGCTGCCTATGGGGAGCGTCATGGACCTTTCTACGTTTAGGTGCATATTTTTCTATCTTGGAATTTGCCGCACCGCAAGAACGCGGCCAGCATATGGGCGTCTATAATGGCATATTCAGGCTGGGCAGCCTGTTCGGCATGCTGGGCGGCGCTATCATAGCCGACCGGATGGGGCCGCTGGCGTCGGGATATATTTTTGCCTTAGGCTGTTTTTTTGCTGTACCTTTGGCCTTTTACAATATCCCTGTTACTACTGCCCAAGTCCAGGTAGGCGGCAGGCCTGATTACTGGCGGCTGCTGACCAAGGATGCCCTGGTGGGCAGCCTTTTGGTCACAGGCTTTTCTACGGCTATGGTATACCAGGGTCTGTTTGTTTCGATGCTTAGTTATTTGACTATAAAGCTTAATGTGAATATCGCTTTTATGGCTGCTCACGGGCTGGGCGCAGCCAGTGTGTCCGGTGTATTGCAGGCGGCGCGTTGGAGTTGGGAACCGTGGCTGGCGCCGGCGCTAGGCCGGCTGTCAGACGGAAAAAGAGGGCGCTGCTGGCTGCTGAAGAAAATATGTTTTGCGGCGGCGTTGCTTTTACTGGTCATTTCTTTTAATATGCCGGTTTGGTTATGGATTCTGACAGTACTCACGCTGCAAATGACAGGTACCGGCGTGACTACTCTTGTAGATGCGGCCGCAGCCGATATCGCTTTGGCGAAAAAAGACGCGCCGGCCATCATGAGCGCGCATGCTTTCGCCATAGACCTTGGCTCGGCGCTCGGGCCGTTAGCCGGCTATGCTTTGAATTACCTTTTGGGGATACATTCTCCTTTTATTATGGCGGCCGTAGTCTTGGCGGGCGTGTCTTGGCTATGGCAAAAACTGGGCGATCAGGCGGATATTTTGGCAAAGCAGGGGAATTAATAAAATATGACGAATATTTATCTAAAAGTTTCAAAGAGGTGATCGGCTATGAAAAAACTTTGCACACTGCTGGCGGCCTGTGTATTGCTTTTATCTGTTTTTTCCGGTACGGCCGGGGCCAAGCATAAAGCTGTAGAAAAGTTTGAAGAAATGCATCAATACAAAGGTGCGGAACTTTTGGGCGCCGCTGGGCGAGCGGCCTATTCTTTGCAAGGGGAAGACCGTGATGTCTTCGTCCTGCTCCTGGAAGAGGAACTTAAGAGCAACTGGCCAGTCGTGAACCAAATTTTTTCCAGCCAGGATACGCAGGAAGTAATGCGGGCCGCCTTTGGCGATAAGTTCGCGGTGGATAAGATGGACCAGATAGCCGACTATACGGTACGGGCCGCTCTGAGAGAGGTGCTCGATAGCGGCTATGTCATAGAGCAAAAGAACGGGAGTTTCTATTGCCGGTTAGATTACGGTTATCTTTACGATACCTATGCTCAGGAGACTGCCGCTGAAATAGGCGACTACTTTTTGCTACGCAGGGAACATGCGCAGCTAATGCCGCAGCAGTGGTCCGCGCGGGGAGATTTTATAGTATTGGCGGAAAAATACCTTAAGAGATACCCGGATGCTTTTCGCAAGCCGGAAGTAAACAAGCTGTACAGAGACGATCTGTTTTCTTATTTTCTTATGCTAGAGGCTCCGGATGATGCTTTTGCGGTCAAGACAGATGAAAAGCATAGGAGCGGCTTGTTCTTAGATGACCATGTTCTGGCCAGCTACCGACAGCTGGCACGGGAATTTTCCGCTACCAGGGCCGGCCGCTTTGCCGGACGTATACTTGGCGATTGGGAAAAGCAGCAGTATCTTTTCAGTCCTGTGATGAAAAAAACATTGTCGGACTATGGCCGGCAGATAGATCATGAGACGTTGCAAAGATTGGAAGGCATATATACGAACAACTTCGATGCCGGCGTTTTCAAACCAGCCGGCAGCAAGCGTTATTTTGTTGTGCGCGGCGACCAAGGACTGTTGGCAAAAGAGGACGCAGAGATTACCGGCGGGAAAAACGGGTATATTATAGCCGAAGTCCTGGGCGTAACAGCAAAAAACCTGCCTGTGAGCTTAAAAGAAGCTTCATATCAGCATGCGGTCGTTGTGGACAAGGTAGTTGCCGCCAGGGATTGGGCGCTTGACGATAAGTTTTTCCCGGCAGACTTTTTGTCGCTTGGAGTGGAACCTTTTTGGCGGTTACGCATTTTGACGGATGATGAGGTCATTTTTGAGCAGGCCGGCGTCGAACAGCCGGAAGTTTTTCCTTACCGCGCGCCTGTAAAGGGCAAATGCACGGAACATAAGGAAAAATGCTGGCACTATCGCCTGTACAAAGGATTTGCCGGGCAGCGGCAGGATTTTGAAGTAGTGATAGTAAAGAAGAAAGCGCATGACACAATGTCGGATATTGAGTATAGATATGCGTCAAAAATCATTACCGACGGGCGTGTGTACGAAGGAGTCGCCTTTCGTCCCGGAGAAAGACCGGTCGGACCGGATAAGAAAAACTAATACAAAATAAAGTATTTACAAAAAAAAAAAAATTTGTTATTATAAATCCATAAAATCCGATTCCAAAAGTCGGAATAAAAGTGCCAGAAATGCAGAGGGGGATAAAGCTCAATGAAACGGGTGTATTTAGATAATGCCGCCACTACCAGGATGGACGGACAGGTAATAGAGAGTATGCGGGACGCATTGTCTAATGCTTTTGGCAATCCTTCCAGCGTTTATAAAGAAGCGCGTGAAGCGAAAGAGCTGCTGGAACAGGCGCGCGGCCAGGTAGCTGCGCTGTTTAAGGCGCAGCCGGAAGAAATAATTTTCACCGGCGGCGGCACTGAAGCTGATAACCTGGCTATTTGCGGTGTGGCTGAAAGCTACGCTAAAAAAGGCAAACATATAATAACAAGCAAGGTAGAGCATCATGCAGTGCTGCATACCTGCGAATACCTGGCTAAAAAAGGCTACGAGGTGACTTATCTGCCGGTAGACGAATACGGAAAAGTATCGCCTGCAGACGTTGAGGCCGCTATCAGGCCGGATACTATTCTTATTACAATAATGTATGCCAATAATGAAATCGGCACGATAATGCCGGTGGCGGAGATAGGTGCGGTAGCGAAAAAGCATAAGGTGCTTTTTCACACGGATGCCGTACAGGCCAGCGGGCAGGTAGACATAGATGTTACAAGGGACAATATCGACCTCTTGAGTATGACCGGGCACAAGATATACGGTCCTAAAGGCGTGGGAGCGCTTTATGCGCGCCGCGGCGTGCGCCTGACGCCGCGTATTCACGGTGGCGGCCAGGAGAAGAACTTACGGGCTGGTACGGAGAACGTGCCGGGCATCGTCGGCTTGGGCAAAGCCTGTGAACTGGCGGCGGCCAACTTGGTGAAAAATACCGCATATCTAGTACCGCTCAGGGATAAACTGATTGCCGGGATGTTAAAAATACCGCATACCAGGCTAAATGGCCATCCGACCGACCGGCTGGGCAACAATACCAATGTGAGCGTAAGGTTCATCGAAGGCGAAGGCCTGCTGCTCATGCTTGATATGGCGGGCATTGCAGCGTCGAGCGGCTCAGCTTGCACTTCGGGTTCTTTGGATCCTTCTCATGTGCTGCTGGCTATAGGCCTTGACCACGAGACCGCGCATGGCTCGTTGCGGTTGAGCTTGTCACACGAGACTACGGAAGATGAGATAGATTATGTGCTGGAAAAGCTTCCCGGCATAGTGGAGCGGCTGAGAGCCATGTCTCCCATTTATAACGCCCAAAGCGTTTGAACCATAAGTGCGCCGGTAGCCGGGGCAAAAGAAAGGGTGTAGGATATGTATACGGAAAAAGTAATGGATCATTTTGCCAACCCGCGCAATGTAGGAGAAATAGCTGACGCCGACGGCGTAGGAGAAGTGGGCAACGCTGTCTGCGGTGATATAATGAAGTTTTTTATAAAAGTCAAAGACGGGGTCATAGAAGATATAAAGTTCAAGACTTTTGGCTGCGGGGCGGCGATAGCGACCAGCAGCATGGCTACGGAACTGGCCAAAGGCAAGACTTTGGAAGACGCGCAAAAAATGACTAACATGGCGGTGGCGCAAGCTTTGGACGGCCTGCCGCCGATAAAAATGCATTGTTCCAACCTGGCGGCGGATGCCCTGAAAGCCGCAATCATCGACTATAAAAAACGCAACGGTATGGACTACAGCGATATAGAAGTGGAGCATGGGCACACTTGCAGCGGGTGCTGCGCAACAAACGCCGAACATTGATGATTGGTAAATACCCTGCCTGTAAATAGGCAGGGTATTTCAGAGCGTAGATATAAGGAAAAATTTATGTATTTATATGCTTTTTATGTTTAATGCCATCTCCTGCGTTTGTGTAAATCCAACTACCTACCACTTACTAACAATGCGATATTTCTCTTTTTTGTATAGTGCCACCGAACGCGTACTACGCGTAGGTAATTGTTAAGCCAGCCTGCTGGCAAAGTTAAACTCGCTCGTCTGCCTATATCGCCTGCGTCTCTGTCCGACTTCGCTCAAACAGTTGCCTTTGCCGGCGCAGTCCGGCAACCAATTCAACCCACGCTCCGTAATGCGTTTCGTCTGGCACTATACCGCGTCTTATAGGCACGACGGGAGATAAAAATA
>JAVBME010000020.1:0-15211 GCA_031552765.1 Acidaminococcales bacterium
GGCCGCGCCCCGCCCCCGGGGCATTGTTGGGGGGGTTTTGGGCCGCTTCATGTTAGAATCTTTTATTTATCTTCCATATCTTCAGCGTTGACATCTTTCCAGTCGCCAAAAAACATGACCAGGCCAAAGCTCACTAAAATCAGCCCTACAACAAAAAGGTTCGGGCTATGGACAAGCACCTGGACAAACTGGCCCAAGGCAAATAAAACGGCAAAAACGGCAGTAATGAGCAACCAACCTGTAGTTACGCTGTCTCTTTTCATCTCAGCCCATCCCTTCCGCTTCGCCTTTATCCAGCGCTTCTCGCAGTGAAGTAAGCGATGGCTTGCGTTTCAGCCAAAGATGCATACCGCCGACTATAGCCAGGCCGATAATGTCAGTATATATGCCGGGTTTTATCATGAGAATGGCCCCCAGCCCCAGCAGGCAGCGCATGAACCAGTTTATTTTCCTGTCTACGATCACGCCGACAATAAAGCCGGAAAGAGCATAAACCCCCAGACAGCCCGTACATACAGCTAAGATGATGTCAAGCGGCGAGCCTTGCAAAAGTAATTGCGGCCCGTAGGTAAACATAAATGGTATTATAAAGCCCGACATCCCCAGCCGCACCGCTTGCCAACCGGTAGTCGACGGGCTTGTTCCGGCAATGCCCGCCGCCGCAAACGAAGCCAAAGCCACAGGCGGTGTTATGGCGGCCAAAACCCCGTAGTAGAAGGGGAACATGTGGGCGGCGATTTCCGGTATGCCCATTTTTATCAAGGCAGGCGATAAGAGCACAGATACCGTTACATAAACGGCTGTAGTAGGCACGCCCATGCCAAGAACGATAGCCACTATCATTGTCAAAAGAAGCGCCAGCCACAGCTGGTCGGCGGCTATCTGGGTCACTATGCCGGCAAATTTCAAGCCCATGCCGCTGATGTTGATACCAGCGATTATGAGGCCGGCGGCGGCGCAGCCGATAGCCACGGAGACCGAGCTCATGGCGCCCATTTGCAGCGCTTCGATAAACTGTACCGGTTTGATGCGCATGGCCGGGTTTATCATGACCATGACAAACAGGCAGAATATCGCATATAGCGCCGCTTTCATCGGCGTATAGCCCAAGGCCATCAGTGCGACGATGACAACCAAAGGCACCAAAACGCTCCAGCCTTTTTTGATAACCTGCCAGGCCTTGGGCAGTTCTTCCCTTGGCACGCCTTTTAGGCCCAGGCGCTGGGCTTCCTGGTGTACGCTGAAATACAGGGCGATATAATACATAAGCGCCGGTATGAGGGCGTAAGCTGCCAGCTGGATATAGGCTATCTGCAAGTTTTGCGCCACTATGAAGGCAGCCGCGCCCATAACGGGCGGCATTATCTGCCCGCCGGTCGAAGCCACCGCTTCGACGGCGCCGGCAAACTCCGGTTTATAGCCGGTTTTTTTCATCAAAGGTATAGTTACCGAGCCTGTACCTACCACATTGGCTACCGCGCTGCCTGATATCGTGCCCAGCATGGCGCTTGATATGATGGATACCTTGGCCGGGCCGCCTGGCAAACCGCCGGCTATGCTGCGCGCCAGGTCCATAAATACGTCGCCGGCGCCGCTTTTAGTCAAAAGCGAGGTGAAAATGATAAACGGCACTACATAGGATAGTACGGACATCAAAGGCGTAGAAAAAAGACCCTCGTTACGCATGAAAACATAGTCTATCATGGAAGCAAAATCCGTCGGCGGGCCGTAAAATATCCAAAACAGCTTATGGCTGACTATCGGCTGCACAAAAAAGAAGAAAGCCAGCGCGCACAGCACCCAGCCGCAATAACGCCGCGTCAGTTCAAGCACGACCAAGACATAGGCAAACCCCAGTATGGCGTCCGCGTCTTCAGGCGAACCCTGCCGCATGACGAATTCGTCAAAGTCATAGAATATATAGACTTGCACTACAAGCAATACAGCTATAAGCAGAAAATCCACCACATTGCCCATTTTGTTTTTTGCGGCGCTCGCTTCTTTGCCAAACAGCGGCTTGCCCAAAAGGCCCATGATCATCATGGTAGTGAGCATCAAAGGGCGGAAATACAGGTAGTTAGGCTGGCCGAACATCATCGTATACATCTGGAATAGCCCGATAAACAGGGCAAGAGTAGCTATTACTATTTTCTTTCCCATCGAACGCACCTCTCCGGCAAAACTTCACCCGTGCCCCAATAACGCGCCAGACGCTTTTTCTGGAAGTTGTTTTTTGGCCTTGTGAAACTATTGCCTATTAAACAAATATGATATAACCTTGCTCACGCCGGCAATGGCAATTGCCGGCTATGAGCTTGAAAAGCAAAACATCTGGATTGCATTTTCTTATCATTTAGCAGGGATTGAAATATTCTTTTCTTTATAATATTTAGCCGCGCCCGGATGCAGCGGCACGCCCATGCCGGACATTGCCGTGGACAGGTTGGCGCCGCGCGCGTCAACAGCCCGGTCTTTAATATCCGCTATATTGTCCCAGAAGGCTTTTGTGGCCAAATACGCCATATCGTCGCTCATCTTGTCGGTAGCAACCAGGCAGACCATAGAGCCTACGGTTTTAAAAGACTGTTTGAAGCTCTTGAAAGTATTTTCCGGAATAGTAAACTGAGTATACAGAGGATATTTGGCATTTAGTTTGGCAAACAGGGCGTCGTCGATGGGTATGATACGGATACCGGGGTTAAAATCCACTTCCATCAGCGTAGTCACAGGCCATGAACCGAGCACCGTATAGCAATCCACCTGTTTGTCGGCCAGTTGTCCGGGGCCTTCGGTAAAGCCAAGATAGCTTATACTGCCGCCGTTCTTCTTGATATCGCTCAGGGTAAAACCGCTTACTTCAAACAATTGCTCAACTATAGTATTGCCCAGTGAACCTTGCGGGTAAAAACCTATACGTTTGTTTTTTAAGTCACCGATGGTTTTAATGTCGCTGTCGGCCCGCACCGCGATAAATACTGCCGCCGGATTGATAGACAAAAGATGGCGGATATTTTTCATTGGTTTATCAAATGGCGCGCTGCCATTATAACCCATAGTGGCAATAGCTGTGTGGCAAATGCCTATATCCGCCTGGCCGCCGGCCACGCTCTTTACGTTAGCGGTGGAACCGCCAGGATTGAGGCCGATAGAAAATTTTGCCTCGGGCGCCACTTGTTTGACCAGTTTTTCCAGGTGGGCATTGTGCGTGACATTGATCGGATACCAGGCGCCGCCGGCAGATGATGAGGAAACTTTGAGAAATTCAGGTATTTTCATTTTAGCGTCGCTTTTTTTATCCCCGCCGGACGAAGAGCCGCCGCCACAGCCAACGGCAAAACATAAAATTAAAGCAATGGCACTCAATAAAACTGCATTCCGTACTTTCTTTGTCATTTTCTTTCCTCCTTTAAATTTGTCCGCTCTTTTATTTGTTGTAGCTGTTTTATTCAACCGCTGCCTGACGCGGCAATAAACTTACAGTTTTCCTGCTGCATAATCTTCCGGCTTGTGTACTACCAGGCCGCAACGCAAAACATTGCTCCTTTGCGGCTCGCCGAGTACCTCTTCCGCCCGGTGGCCGTTCTCCAGCATTTTATTAAGGTCAAGGCCGGTAGGTATGCCCATCTCTTCAAACATGGAAGCAAGATCCTCGGTACAGACGTTGCCGGAAAAGCCGAGATGATACCTGGTTCCTCCCGCCGGCTGCCCGCCGATGCCGCCCAAAGCGCTGTCAAAATAGCGCACGCCTGCTTCATAAGCGGCCAGCGCATTGGCAAGGCCCGTGCCTCGGGTATCATGAAAATGCGCCACAAAAGTGGTTTTCGGGTAGCGCGCCCTGAGTTCGCCAAACATTTCTTTGACATTACGAGGATTGCCCGCGCCGGTGGTGTCGCCCAAACAAACGAATTGCGCGCCCAGGTCGACATAGCGTTTGACAAAGCCATAAACATTCTCCGGCGGCACGTCGCCGACGATCGGGCACCCATACACGGTGCCCAGGGTAGCGATTACCCTTATATCGTTTTTATGCGCCAATTCAATCATCGCGCTTATCTGTTTCCAGTGCGTTTCATGCGTCATGCCGGTGTTGTATTTATTGTGCGGCTCGCTGACCGATATCATGGTACTTATTTCGTTGGGCCCGCAGCCTTCCTTTTTCGCTTCTATCGCCCGGTCGAGCGCCTTGTCGTTTATGCAGGTCACTTTATAGGAAACATCCGGGTTGCGCTCTATCTTTTTAAGCACGTCCAACGCGTCGGCAAATTGCGGCAGGCGCTTGGGATTGGAAAAGGAGGTAGTTTCGATACGGGCATAGCCTGTTTGGGAAAAAGCGTTTATCATCGCGACTTTATCGTCGGTAGAAATTATCTTCTCTACATTTTGCAAGCCGTCCCGGCACCAGCACTCGCAAAAATACACCCTGTCCTTTTTATCCGGCATATTAACACCCTCTCTATTTTTTATCCCGGTAAGACTGCAAACTGGCCCGCCAGTCGCTTTTGGCGATATTGAGGTCTATAGCCAGTTGCTCGACCAGCACTCCGTGTTCGGGCGCCGCTTCCGCGGCGACTTTTATCGCTTTTTTGGTCGCCATGATGGTGACAGGAGGATAAGTAGCCATTTGCTCCATTATTTCCGCCACTTTAGACATGAAGCCTTCCGCCGGCAAGAGGCGCGCCACCAGCCCGGTATGCCAGGCCTCCCGCGCGTCGATAGTGCGGCTGGTAAAGAGCAGTTCCTTGGCCCGCTGGATGCCCACAAACCGCGTCACCCTCTGCGTCGCCCCGACCGAGCCCACAGGCACTTCCACATAACGGTACGTTGCCCGTTCAGAAGATATGATAAAGTCGCCGGTACCCATTATTTCGCAGCCGCCGCCCATATTTTTGCCGTCTATGGCCACTACGAACGGTTTGTCCAGCTTTTCCATCTGGTCGTAGCAGTCGCGGGCAAATACGCGGCGTTTTTTCACCTCGGCGTCTGTCATGCCTTTTCTTTCGTTGATATCCGCGCCGGCGCAAAATACGCCGTCCAAGGCGGAATAAAGCAAAATGCACCTTACTTCTTCGCTGGCGTCCGCTTCTTTGAGCGCAGCGACCAGTTCGCCCAACAGACCGTAATTAAGGGCGTTGCGCGCTTCTTTTCTGTCCATGCCTATCCAGGCCACGCCGTTTTTATATTCCACCTGCAAAAACTGGTATGTATCCATATTTTCCGCCTTTCTCCGTCACTCGCCCAGCCAGTTTTTCAAAACTTCGGCATTATGCTGGCCTACTTTTGGAACACTGCGGTTTAAAGAAACGTCCATCTCTTTAAATTTTGCCGGATAATTGGCGTATCTGAGCAAAAGACCGTCGCCTTCCGGCACTTTTTCGATAGTATTGCGAAACTGTATCTGCGGGTCATTTTCTATCTCGTCTATAGAAAACACCTCGCCGCACGGTATGCCTTCGTCCATGCATTTTTTCACAAAATCCGCCCGCTCTAAAGAGCCGATTGCGCTGCTTACCCTGGCCATGACTTCATCCCTGGATTTTACCCGGTTGACGTTCAGTTTATAGTATTCGTCCTCACGCCATTCCGGAATATTTAAAAGATCACACAGCCGGCCCCATTGCCCGTCGGTCACGCTTATATGCACAAACTTGCCGTCGGCGCACTTAAAGGTCGCAGAAGGCACCCGTCCCGGGTGCTGCGAACCCAAACGGGCCGGCGACTTGCCGGTAAAAGAGTAAAAGGAAAGGGCCACTGGCAAGTAGTTTATCAGCCCGTCCACCAAAGCCATGTCTATATATTCGCCCTTGCCGGTCATGCTCCTTTTATGTATGGCGGCCATAATAGATAAGGCCGCGAACAGGCCGCCGGAAACGTCGCCAACAGGCACTCCGGCCTTTATCGGGTTGCCGCCCTTTTCCCCGGTCAGCCAGGTAACGCCGCTCATTGCCTGAAAAATAGTGTCGAAACCTTTTCTGTCCTGGTAAGGGCCGTCTGCGCCAAAACCCGAGATATTGCAGTAAACCACATTGGGATTGAGCTTGGCGATGGTCTCATAGCCCATATCCAGTTTGCGCCGGGTCTTGCCTGTGTAGTTATGTATGAACACATCGCATTTACTTATAAGTTTATCAAGTATCGCCCTGTTTTCCGGCTGTTTCAAATCCAGCGAAAAGCTTTTTTTCCCGCCGTGGAAATTGGCAAAATAACCGCTGAACCCGTCTTTTATCGGCGGCCAGGTACGGCTGTCGTCGCCCTTGGGGCTTTCCACTTTCACTACTTCCGCGCCAAAGGCGCTAAGCAGCAAAGTACAGTACGGCCCTGCTATATAGCTGGTAAGGTCGAGTATTTTTATCCCGCTTAGAGGCTTTTTTTCCGGTTGCACTATTTTCCGCCCTCCTTGAAGTTTTTCACGCCGGCGGCAAAGTCTTTGCTCTGGCGCATGGCAATGTTACCTTCGCGCGCCTTGAGGAGGCCTTCCTCCAGCGACAGCTCCAGAGCTTCGTAAAACTGTTTCTTGATGTTGGACAGCGCGCTTATGCTGTAAGCAGCCAGCTTCTCCGCCAGCTCCAGCGTTTTGGCTTCCAGTTGCCCGTCTGGCACCACTTGGTTGACCATGCCGTATTCAAGCGCTTTGACCGCGCCCACCTTGTCGCCGGTCAGCAGCATTTCCAGAGCGCAGCGCCGCCCGACGATTTTAGAAAGGTTGACCAATACCAGCGCCGGCACAAAGCCCCTCTTGACTTCCGGATAGCCGAACACAGCGTTTTCCGAGGCCACTACCAGATCGCCCGCCATAGCTATGCCGCAGCCGCCGGCCAAAGCGTAGCCGCGCACACTGATTATTATCGGTTTGGCTATCTGGGCAAACAATAAATGCACCTGCATGGAGGTATCGGCCCGCTTGGCGATAGCTTCCGGCGTCTGCGCTTCTTTGTCGCCAAACTGCTTGATGTCCGCGCCCGAGCAAAAATTCCGCCCGGCGCCGCTGACTATCGCCACATGCAGTTCATCGTCGTCGCGAAACGCCGTGAGCGCCGCGTGCAATTCGTCCATCAGAGCATTATTCAGGGCATTGAAGTTATCCGGCCTGTTGAGAGTGATAAAAAATATATTGTCTTTTTTTTCTTTAATGAGTATCTGTTCGGACATATTGCCTCCTTATACTGCATACTGCGGTCAAAATTGCTTGTTCAGCCTGTTATCCAAAATGTTTTTAGCCTGGGTAACAATATCGCTTATTACTTTTTCGCAGGTATCGACTGATTTTATCAGGCCGATTATCTGCCCGATAGAGTGTAGGTATTTATCGGTATCGCCACTTTCCCAGGCATCTCTTCCCTTCATACCCAGCATCAGCTTGTGTATTTCATCCAGCGTCTTGCCGCCGAACTCATGCCCCAGCACTTCGTAGGCCGCCTTGGTTTTGGCCACGCGGTTAGGGTTGTCGGATTTCAAAGTCAGGGTGTCGGTGGAAGCAGCCCCTACCATCCACTGTTTGAAGCAGTCGTTGACCTCGGCTTCCGCTGTCGCCACAAAGCGGCTGCCCATCAGTACGCCTTCCGCGCCGTAGGAAAGCGCGGCCAGGAGGCCCCGCCCGTCATACAGGCCGCCGCCCATGATGACGGGTATTTTTACCGCGTCCACTATCTCCATGGTCACTATCTCACTCGACACGCCAAACGGGCCGGGGTGCCCGCCCGCTTCAAAGCCAATCACGGCAATAGCGTCAAAGCCCTGTTCTTCCAGCTTTTTGGCAAAGCGCACATGAGGTATCTTGTGAAATACCTTTACCCCTGCTTTTTTTAGTTTTTCGATGATCGCGCCCGGATTGCGCCCCGAGGTTTCCACCACCGGTATGCCTTCCTCGATAACTATTGAGAGGTTGCGGTCGATGTCTTCCTGGGCGCCGGAAGTAGAAAGGTTAAAGCCAAAAGGCTGTTTGGTCAGTTGTTTGGTTTCTTTTATCGCCGCCAGCAAATCTTCCTTGCTTTTGTAGCTGCTGGCCGTCAAAATGCCTAAGCCCCCGGCATTGGACACGGCAGCGACCAGCCTTGGCCGGCCTACATGCTGCATGCCGCCCTGGATGATCGGGTATTTTATGTTAAAAAGTTCGGTTATGCGTGTTTTCATAAACTATTACCTCCAAAATTCGCCTGCTTGTTGTCAGGAAAAAGTACCCACTTTTTCCGGTATTATCAAATCAGCCTCCGTTGCCGCCACCACCTCTTCCACGGTGACGCCGGGCCCTATCTCTTCCAGCACCAAGCCTTTATCTGTCACCCGCATGAGCGCCATTTCGGTAATGATGGTATTCACCTTTCCTTTGGCGGTCAGAGGCAGAGTGCATTCTTTTCGTATTTTGGATTTGCCGTCTTTGGCATGTTCCATAGTCACGATGACTTTTTTCGTCCCTGCTACCAGGTCCATCGCGCCGCCCGGCCCGGCTACTTTACGGCCAGGCACTTTCCAGTTGGCCAGGTTGCCTTTTTCATCTACTTCCATGGCCCCTAATATGACGACATCTATATGGCCGCCGCGTATCAGGGCAAAAGAAGTCGCGCTGTCACAAAAACTCGAGCAGGCCGTTATGGCGGCATACTGCGAACCGGCGTTGCCCATGTCGAGGTCTTCCTCGCCTTCGGGGGCAAGGCCGCCAATGCCCACACAGCCGTTCTCCGACTGGAAAACCACTTCTTTATCGCCCACGTGGTCGGCTACTAAAGTAGGTATGCCGACTCCCAAATTTACAACATCGCCTTCGTCTAGTTCCAAAACCGCGCGCCGGGCGATAACATCCCTGTAATCAGGCATTATTCATCACTCTCCACCATATAATCGATCAAAATCCCCGGCACGGTTATCAGTTCGGGGTCAAGCTCTCCCACTTCCACTACCTTGTCCACCTGCGCGATGACTACATCCGCAGCCATCGCCATAAGCGGGTTGACATTTTTGGCCGTCCTCCTCATAAAAAGGTTGCCCGCCCGGTCGCCCACATTGGCTTTTATTATGGCCAGTTCGGCGTGGAACCCTTCTTCAAACAAATACTCTTTGCCATTGATCACCCGTTTTTCCTTGCCGATCTCCAGCTCGGTACCTATGCCGGTCGGAGTATAAAAACCGCCTATACCGGCGCCGCCGGCTCGTATCTTTTCCGCCATCGTCCCCTGCGGGATGAGTTCAAACTCGGTTTCACCCGTCATCATCTGCCGGCCGGACTCCGGGTTGCGAGCGATATGCGTGGCGTAAATCTTCTTGAACTGGCGGTTGACGATCATCTTGCCAAGGCCTACCTCCGGCGATACATTGTCGTTGGCGATAAGCGTCAAGTCTTTTACGCCCGACTCCAGCAAGGCATCCGTTATTTTGCTGGGATTGCCAAAGAAGGTAAAGCCGCCTATCATTATCGTCATTCCATCTTTTACCATTGCCGCGGCTTCTTTTACCGAAATAATCTTGTTTCTCAAAAAGCTTCCTCCTCGTCTATTCTTTTTATGCAAAAAATTTTTAGCGGTGGTTTTTATTGGCAAAACCCACACCCATCAAGCCTAACGAGCTAAACGCCTCAAAGTCATACGGCGCGCCCTGGTTCAGCCTGTTTATAAATTGCTTGCTCAAAGCAACCGCCCAGCGGTCGAGCTTGGCCAGCTTTCCGGCCCAGCCGAGCGCCACTTCCACTGCTTTGCCGTCCGGCGCCACTTCATTTATCAGGCCCATATCCAGCGCTTCACGGGCGGAATACTTTTTGCCCAAAAGTATCATTTCGCTGAGCTTGCGTTTATTCACGACTTTGGCCACATTTACCGAAGCTATGCCGGGCACGATATTCATCTCGAGCTCCGGCAGGCCAAATAAAGCGCCTTCATTAGCCACGACCAGGTCGCAATAGGTGATAAGGCTGCTGCCCAGCCCCAGGGCATGGCCGTTTACCGCGGCGATGAGCGGCTTGGGGAAAGAAGCGAAAGCGTCTGTAAACTCTTTCAAAGACGCATAATCTTTATATATCTCGATAAGCGGCAGCTCGGCGTTCTTTTTTATTTCCTCCACATCGCGCCCGGCGCAGAAGGATTTGCCCTCGGCCGCGATGACCAGAACATTTATTTCGCTGCTCTCAGCGGATTCTTGTAAGGCGGCCATGATTTCTTCTTTCATTTTGCGGCTTATGGCATTGCGCTGCTCGGGCCGGTTGAAGGTCAGCACCGCGACATTGCTGTCCACCGTAAATTTTATACATTCGTACATTGCGGTTCCCCCTTAAAATATTATGTAACAAGGCATAAAGCAAAGAGCGTGCCAAGAAAAGACAAAGCGCCGGACGGCTGTTTTCCAGCATCCGGCGCTTTAGCTATATATTGATTTACACTTTTCTGTAAATGGCGCAGCAGCGTTTTCGCAATAGTCAGACTAATTAAAAAGTTCTCTATTTATCAGCATTTACAAAAAAATGTAATTTACATTTTTTTGTAAACGTATTATCATGTTTTATCTATGCCATACTCACGCAATTTGTTATAAAGGGTGGAGATGGCGATATTTAGTTCGGCGGCTATTTTTTTCTTGCTTTCCACACTGTGTCCAAAGGTGTCAAGGTAATAAACAAGTATCTCCCGCTCGAAATCATTTACCATCTGGCCCAGGCTGTGTCCTTTTTGCAGGCCTTTGAATTTTTTGCCGGCCATGCCGCTTGCGTTGAGCAGGTTCTGCGGCAGGTCGCGCACTGTGATCATGCCGTCTTCGGACATGACGCAGGCGTGTTCGACCGCATTTTTCAGCTCGCGGACATTGCCCGGCCAGGAATATTCCTGCAATATATTCAGCGCCCTGGCGTCAATACTGATGGGCGACTGTTTGCGCCGCTCCTGCATCCTGATGAAATCGCGCACTAAAAGGCTTATATCGCTTTTGCGCTCCCTAAGCGCCGGCATCCTGATAACGAACACTGCCAGCCGGTAATAAAGGTCGGCCCGGAAGTTGCCGTCGTCCGCCATCTTGTGTACGTCCTTATTAGAGGCGGCGATTATCCTGACATCTATGGGCAGGCTTTTCTCGCTGCCGACTTTTTTCAGTTTTTTGTCTTGCAGTACTCGTAGCAGTTTGGCTTGCAGGTTGAGGCTCATCTCAGATATTTCATCGAGGAATATAGTACCGCCGTGGGCGATTTCAAAAAGGCCTATTTTGCCGCTTTTGCGGGCGCCGGAAAAAGCGCCTTCCACATAGCCGAATAATTCGCTCTCGAGGAGATTTTCCGGGATAGCGGCGCAGTTTATATCGACAAAAGGGCCGTAACGGCGCGAACTGGCATTGTGTATGGCCTGGGCCAGGACATCTTTGCCGGCGCCGCTTTCGCCCAAAAGCAGCGTGGAACTGTCTGTTTTAGCTACTTTTTTAGCGTTGTTTATCGCCAGTTCCAGGGCGCTGTCCGCGCCGATGATGTCCTTAAAGGTCATATGGGCGCTGTAAGTTTCTTTCAGGCGGCTGTCGAGCTGGTTTATGCGAAAATTCTTCTGCTCAAGTTCGCTAAGTATATTTTTTATGCGGCGGACGTCTTTGACGATCAAGAGCACGCCCAAGAGGACGTCGTCTACGATAATGGGAAAATAGTCGCAATAGGACTCAAAGTCGCCTACCTTGCGCGGGATGTCCATCAGCGGCTGGCGTTTTTTGATGATATCGTCAAGGAAGGTCCGTGGGCGGAATTCGCGCCAGTTATGGCCGACGCATTCTTCGCTGGTCTTTTTGATAAAAGAGAGATAGGCTTCATTGATGTAAAAAACCACGCCGTGTTCATCTGTTATGAGAACGCCGTCGTTTATCATGTCAAACAGTTTGCGCACGCCGGGGCTGACGATCTCGCGCAGGCTGGCCATAGTATATCACCGCTTTGCTTTTATATTACCGAAAAAATAATTTTGTCTTTGTGCAAGTATTTTTTGGCTGTACCGCGGAGAGAGAAGCTCTCGAGGCAGGAAAGCACGCCGGCCGTGCAAAACCACTTTTTGCGCAGCGGGTAGCTTTCCCATCTTTCTTTATATATATCGCAGGCTATAGTGTAGGCGTCGCCGCTTTCCCGTTGAAGCCGCCCGGCTGTTTTGCGGCTGATTTTCTGGTAGTTGCTTACAGCGCCGTCGCAGGCTTTTTCCACGTCATATATAGCATCTTTATGGCCTGACAGCAAAAGGCCGGCTTTGGTGTTTTTTACCTTTTCCAGGCTCTCCTGGTAAAGGTTGAGCATGTCGAGGTTGTTTTCCCGGTAGTATAAGGTGGGGTAGAAGTTTTCCACCACCAGGTCGCCGACGAAAACTATGCGGTTTTCCACGTCGAAAAGGCTCATATGTTCTTTGGTATGACCGGGGGTCAGCAGCGTCTGCAAGGGTCTGCCGGCGGCGTGTATGATGTCGCCGTCCTTGATATACTGCATCCGGCAGTTGAACTGGAAAGGCTGTTTTTGCTGGTAAGCGGCGACGAAAAAGCTATATTCCGGGCTGTCCGGCCAGCCGTTGGTTTTAAAATAGCCTTCAATATCCAGCCAGTATTGCGGGTCGGTCAGCTTTTGCGTCATAAGGTATTCCTGCTCGCTTATGTACACTGTCGTGCCCTCGCCGGCTAAAAAAGCGCACTGTCCGATATGGTCGACATGGCCATGCGTGAGGAAGATGTCGAGCTCATCTTTGCCGACGCCCAGCTCGTCTAAAGCCTGGGTGAGCTTTTCCCGGCATTTTTCAGTGTTGTGGCCGGTATCGACCAGGAGCGAGCGTTTTTCTCCTTTTATCACATAGCAGTTGACATCGGGCAAGGGGCCGTAGTCCATCGGCAGTTCCAGGCGGTAAATATCTTGGGCAAACTTTGTTATCACGAGACACACACCTTTACAATAGCAAAATAAAATACTTTGTCTTTGCCTGCATTGTAATCCAAAAGGGGAAAAATTGGCAAGTGTTTTAAATTACAGAAAAAACAAGGCATGAATAATGTTGAAAAATAAGCTATTGATAGATTTTTTAAGATAAAAAGTCAAAAATAGTTTGCTATAAAAATAAATACAGCATATAATAACTATATATTAATAGTTGACGGTGGATAAATTATCGTTTAGACGCAGCGTATGATATAGTTGCAGAGGTGGCCTGTGATTTGCGCATCTTCACGTTTTACGATCTTAGAAAATGATATTCATAATCCCGCTATATTTTCCCGGTGACAAAGCGTTTCACCGCGGAAAACTTTTTTAGCGGTTTTTTATATTTATAAGCAGTATTTTAGCGGCAAAGGATGAAACAAATGAAGCGCTTTTGTTACAAGACATTCGTCATCGCAGGATTATTGTCAAGTTACGGCGCAGGAGCGCTGGCCGCCCCGGCAGTTACGACCGCCGACCAGATGCGGCAGATGGAAGAAGCCCGGCGCCGGCAGGAAGAGCAGCAGGCGCAGATAGGCGCGCCCAGCGTCAGGCTGCAAGGGGATGCGGAGGTAGACAGGCAGCTTCAGCTGCCGGCAGAAGAGGTCGGTTTTCTTATCAAAACCATCGTAGTCGAAAGCGACCCGCCCGGCAGCTTCGGCTGGACGGAGAAAATCCTCGAGCCGTACGCCCACCGGCGCATAGGCGTACAGGGTGTCAACATGCTGGCCAAGCTCTTGTCCGACAGCATCATCAAGCGCGGTTATGTCACTACAAGGGTGGTCGTGCCCGAGCAGGACATTACTACCGGCGCCCTGCGCTTTCTTGTCATACCAGGTTATATCGGAAACATCCGTTTTGTTGAAGAAAACACCTGGGGCAGTTGGCGCACCGCCTTTCCCAGCCGCCCGGGCGACATACTCAACATCCGCTCCCTGGAGCAAGGCCTCGAGCAGTTAAAACGCGTACCCAACCAGGACGCCAAAATGGAACTGCTGCCCGGCAAAAAGCCCGGAGAGAGCGATGTCGTCATCAGCATTTCCCGTACCAAGCCCTGGAGCATAGGCTTTTCCCTCGACGACTCCGGCCTCTCAAGCACCGGCCGTTTGCAGGGTACCGCCAATCTCGCTTTTTACAACCCCAGCGGCCTTAATGACGTCCTTAGCTTCAGCTACGGCCACGACGCGGAAAACACGCACAATGACTACGGCTCGGACAACTACAGCCTGTCTTACTCTGTGCCTTACGGTAACTACACCTTTAATATCGGCAAATACCGCAGTTCTTTCTACCAGACCGTACCCAGCCTGACGCCGTTTAAATCCTCCAGCCGTACGGACACAGTGGAAGTAGGCCTGCAAAAGACCATCTACCGCAACCAGACCTCCAAGACCCAGGCCTCATTTAAAATCATCAAACGTGACCGGCACAGCTACATGGACGATATCGAGCTCGTAGTGCAAAAGCAAGACACCACCGCCTACCAGATCGGCCTCATGCAAAGAAACTACCTTGGCCCGACCACCATAGACGCTTTTCTATATTACCAAAAAGGCATACCCTGGCTGGGCGCCAAACCGGGAGCGTCGGACGCCTACCCGGAATTCGGCACCACCCGTTACGCCCTGTGGGGCGGTAACTTTTACCTCGGCACGCCTATGAAGTTCGGCAAAGTGGAAGCGCGTTACAGCCTGACTGTCAGGGCGCAGTATACCGGCGACGCTTTATACGCTACAGACCAGTTCAGCATCGGCGGACGCTACACTGTCCGCGGCTTTAGCGGTGAGCAGACCCTGTCGGCGGAAAACGGCTTTGTCCTAAGAAATGAACTGAGCTTTCCGCTGAAAAAACTCAAGATGGAAGCCTACCTCGGCTTTGACGTCGGGCGCGTCTGGGGCCCGGCCGATAAATACCTGCCCGGCAAAAATCTGGCGGGCGCGGTCATCGGCGTCAGAGGCGGGCTATTCTCCAAACTGCAATACGACGCTTTCATCGGCACGCCGGTCTACAAGCCGGACGGCTTTAAAGCAAATAAAACAGCCTTGGGCTTTCAAATATATCTGCAATTTTAGTCAATAATTCCAACGAGGTGCTATTATGAACAGCAAGCAGCAAAGATTAAAGAAAAAATTCATAACCTGGGGTATCATCTTTACCTTTACCTTGCAGATACTTCTGCCCTCATACGCTTTTGCCCAAACCGTCGCCGCCCCCGACGCCAGTCAAGGCAAAAACCCCAACGTCAGCCAGGCGGCCAACGGCACTGTTGTTGTAGATATCAGGACGCCCAACGCCTCCGGCCTCTCGCACAACCAATAT
>JAVBME010000013.1:0-7094 GCA_031552765.1 Acidaminococcales bacterium
CGTTCGGTGGCACTATACAAAAAAGAGAAATGTCGCATTGTTAGTAAGTGGTAGGTAGTCGGATTTACACAAACGCAGGAGATGGCATTAAACATAAAAAGCATATAAATACATAAATTTTTCCTTATGTCTACGCTCTGAACAGCCTTGCTTACCAGCAAGGCTGTGAATTTTATTGATAAATGACTGCCGTTAGTTCTACATAGCGAAAAACGCGATAGTACAGTTGAGCAGGCGGCTTTTTTCCCCGCCGTCGGCAAATTTTATCGGCGCAAATTCACCAAATGTATAAAACCCCGTCAATTCCAGGCCTTCCGGCAAAAAATTGCGTATGATATCACCTTCACTGGTATGGCTGTGGGCCAGTATGATGTGGCGAAAAGTGCAGGAGGCGGCAAAAACTGTGGAGTACTTATAATCGTCGGTTTGGTTGACCTTAATCTGGTCTATAAGGTGGCTGATACCCTGAGCGCAGGTGTGCTCTATGTCTTTGCGGGTGACCGCTACATAGGCTATATCGGTGCCAACAGGAACAGGCGCGAAACAATGTGCCCAGCCGGTAACGGGGTCAATTTTTTCCACGGCTCTGTTTACCTGGTAAGTGCGGCCTTGTTCATCTTTATAGCGGGCGCGTATTATGTAAAAACCCGCTACTTGTTCCAGGGCGTTTTTATCAAAACCTATATCCTGGAAATATTGGAAAAAAGTTTTTCCGTTGACTTCCTGGATCATATGCCCGTCCGATTTAGTTACCGGCAGCATTTTTCCTACAACAGACTGTTTATTGAACAGGGAATAAATGGGGCGTACGTTGCCGCCGACCATAATGAGTATAGCTCTTTGGGAAAAAGCGGCTCCATTATAAATGAGCCGGTATTTATCAAATTCCATATAGTCTGAGACCAATCCGCCGAATACGGGCAGGCCGCCGGACAGGTCGGAGAGGAAGGGCGCAAAATCAGCTGTCTGGCTGGCATCGAAAGTACTGAGGACAAAAAGGCATTTGCCGTCTTCGCTGTGCAGCCCTTCTTTGGCAGCGTTAAAAGCCTGCGTTATCTCTTGGCGGTAGTTTTCCGAATTTATATCTTCGGTGATAGCAGTGGAAAAAGTGCAGTCATCGCCTGTCATTACCAGCAATTGGGCAGAGTAGTTATGATAGCCGTTGGTGGTAAATGTGGCCATGGCAGTGCCGCCGACTATAGGGAAATCGAACTGGGCGGATATGGTTTCGACAAAATCGCCAGGCAAAAAATCGGTGTCGCAAAATAGTATACCGCAGGAATTTTTGCCAAGTTCTAGTTTTTCTCTTAATTCCCCAGCCATATTAAGCGCTATTTCTTTATAGGAAGCGGTGTTCTCTATACTGTCGGTGTAAACAAGTGCCGAGCGCATCGGAGACCCTCCTTAATTTATTGAGATAGCGTAAAATTTACAAGGTTTTATATGGCGCATAAGACTAACGTACAGTTGAGGAAGCGGCTTTTTTCTCCATTTTCCAGGAAAAATACGGGGGCAAATTCGCCCAGAGTATAAAAGCCGGTGACTTCGATACCACTGATAAGGCTGTCTTTTATTATCTGCCCTTCTCTTGGCGCGTCGTGGGCCAGTATCATGTGTCTTAGCGCACAGGAGAAGGCAAATATAGTAGAATATTGATAGCCGTCTGTTTGGTTTTCGGCTATTTGGCGGTTGAGGTCGTCTATGCCGTTTTGCGCGGTCGCGGCGATATCGCTGCGTGTTACCACACAAAGGGAGATTTCGGCGCCGTCCGGTATGGGGGCGCTGCAAAGGGCGGAACCGGTTTCTTCATCTATACTTTGTACGGTTCTGTTTATATAGTAAGAACGGCCGTCCGCGTCGAAATATTTGGCTCTGATAATGTAAAGGCGGGCGATGATGTCGAGGTTTTTTTTGAAGCCGCTAGAACGGCAATATTCTGTGAAGGGCTGGCCGTCTACAGTTTTTATTATGCAGCCCTCGGCTTGGGTGACTTTGCCAAAAGCACCGGTGACTGAAGGCTGGTCATTGACGCTGAAGACCGGGCGGATATCGCCGCCGGCCAGCAGGATGACAAGCCTGTCGCTATATATCTGGTCATTATATATTGTCTTGTAGTGAGTGAAGTCCATATAATCAGATGCGGCGCCGCCGAATACAGGCAGTCCGCCGGATAGTTCGCTTAGAAGAGGCGCAAATTCCGATTGTTCAAAAGTTAACGGGATTAGGGGGCTAAAAAGGAAAATGGCTTTAGCGGGAAAATCGCCGAGCTTTTCCTGCGCCTGATAAAAAGAGCTGCTTACTTCCTCACGGTAGTTTTCCGCAGTCAGGGGATTTGTCGCTACCGTGGAAAAATTGCAGTCGTCTGAAGTCAATACCGTGAGCTGTGCAGAAAAGTTATGGTAGCCGGATGCAGTAATCGTAGCAAGAGAGCTGGCGCCAATAATCGGGAAAGGGAATTCTTCAGCCAGGGCGTTGACAAAATCAGGCTCGACAAAGTCGATGTCGCAAAACAAAACCCCGCACGAATTTTGGGCAAGAGGCAGTTTCTTCTTGATTTCCCGAGCCAGATCCTTAGCGACCTGGGCCAGGTCTTCCGCACTGTCAATATTGTCGGTGTGGGCGGTAGCGGATCTTATCATAGGGGGATCCCACCTTTTCAATAATTTTTTTATGCGTTAAAATTATCTTGATAAATAATATAATTTCGTGAGTTTTTATGAAAAACCTGCAAAATAATCACAAAAAATTTATATATTATATAATAGATAAATCGGTAAAAAATATAGGGAGGTGGATTCATGCAAGACTGGGCGGGATTTATAAAAGAGCACTTCAGTAAAGATGTGCCGTTCATCCAGTTTATGGGCATAACGGTGGAAAAGACGGATAGGGGCTATGCCAGGATAACCATGCCGATGCGGGAAGCGCTGGGCAATACTTACGGCATAGTGCACGGCGGCGTATGCGCGGCTTTAGTAGATACGGCGATAGGCATTGCCCTGAGGACTTTGAAATTTAAAATACTTACTGTGGAAACAAGTACCACTTATCTAGCGCCGGCAAAGCTCACCGACACGCTGGTAGCGGAAGGACGCCTCGTCAATGCCGGTAAAAAACTGCTGCATGCTTCGGCTGAGATAAAGACAAAGGAAGGCACTGTAGTTGCGACAGGCAGGGCGATATATTATATAACCGGTGAAGATGACGGCGTGTATAATACGGACAGGCGATAAGGCGGCATCTGCGGTGTTGCGCCTGTGTTTGCTTGCTCACAATGCTGCCTTCTTACCTGTCTGTAGCGCGGCGTTGCCAGTGTGTTTTTCAAAAAGAAAATTCGTGTGGATAAAAGATCATACCGATATTTTCCCCGGCATAGGTATACCGTACCAAACATGGCTGGTTGCGGACACGCTCAAAAGAGGCCAGGGTTATGCTCTGACTGTAACCAGCCGGTGTGGCCAGGGGTTTAAGCTGGCTTGCTGCCGGCACTTGGCCGCTGCGAATAAATTGTTCTATAGTGTGCAGCGCTTCTGGTGGAGTTGCGGCGATACTGCCGGCATCGAAACGGAAAGAGCGTTTTTTTTGACTATAGCTGTCAGTGACGTCGAAAACGATGATATGTTGCCGGGAAGAATTTGTTTCTGAAAAAAATTTATTTATGATATATAAGCCCGGCAGGCTTAGCCGTTTAGGTGTGCGCAATACGCCTTCACCTCGCTTGTGTTATTTATTGTAAATATTTGCAGTTTGCCTTGTATAATATAATTATATCTTGTTTTGCAGGATTATTGTGACATTTGACGAACATTTATTAAGAATATCTAGTTTTTAGGGAGCAGACTATGAAAAAAGCTTTAGTAGTCTTTTCCGGCGGGCAGGACAGCACGACCTGCCTGTTCAAAGCGCTGGCCGATTATGGCCAAGGCGCGGTGGAAGCATTGACTTTTTCTTACGGACAAAAACATGAACTAGAATTGAGCGTATCGGCGAAAATCGCTCAAGAGCTCGGCGTGCCGCAGACAGTGATGGATGTGGGCCTGCTGGGGGAGATTACCAGCAATGCTTTATTAAAAAAAGACGGTTCAGCTATTTTACCGGGAGAAAAATACCCCAATACTTTTGTGGACGGGCGCAATATGCTCTTTCTCCTTTTAGCGGCTATCCAGGCTAAAAACCACGGTATAAAAGATATAATAACCGGGGTATGCCAAACGGACTTTAGCGGCTATCCGGATTGCCGGGATATTTTTATCAAATCACTCAATGTCACGCTCAATTTGGCTATGGACTATGATTTTAACATAATAACTCCCTTGATGTGGCTGGATAAAAAAGAAGTGTGGCGTTTAGCCGACAGCCTTGGCAAGTTTGCTTTTATAAAAGATAAAACCCATACTTGCTACAATAATGTGCCTGGTGGCTGCGGAGCCTGCCCGGCGTGCCTGTTGCGCGACAAGGGGTTGCAAGAATATTGCAGGGAGAAGGACATCAAGGGGAGTGTTTGATTTGGGAAAATATCATGTCAACGAGATTTTTTCTTCATTACAAGGCGAAGGCCTGAACACGGGCCGGCCGGCTGTATTTGTGCGCCTGGCGCATTGCAATCTTTCCTGTAACTGGTGTGATACCTCATTTGATGATTATGAGGAGATGACTGTAGACAAGATACTTGACAACGTGCAGGCATTTGACCTCGACAGCGTTATAGTGACAGGAGGCGAGCCCACTATCCATGCGGGTTTTGCCAAATTGATCGAAGGCCTGAAAGCCGCCGGTTACTGGGTGGCGTTGGAGACGAACGGCATAAGAGGACTTCTGCCGGAAGTAGCCAACAAAATAGATTATATATCTGTGTCGCCTAAGGCTGTATACGCCGAACTTTATAAAAAAGAAGAAGCTTTGGCCGAGGCGGATGAAGTGCGCGTGGTCGCCGACGGAGATGTCAGCGATTTTTGCGAATTTATTGAAGAACGCATTCCGGCGGGGCATTATTTTGTGTCGCCGCGGTCGAATATAGACGATACTTTTGATGTATTGCAAGCCATGGAGGTGTTGAACAAATTGAACAGGCGCACCCATGGCAAAAAATGGGCTTTGTCTTTCCAGACACATAAACTGGCCGGCATACATTAGCGCCGGGCCCTGTATAGATTCTTTTGTATGCCTGTGCTGCAAAAAAGCGAAGTGATTTGGCATTGGATAATTTTTTAGGGGGTTTTGTTTTGATAGCAATAAATGAACGAGTGCGTTTCGTTGATACCGACATGATGGGCGTGGTTCACCATGCCAATTATTTTCAATGGTTCGAGGCGGCCCGGGTGGCTTACTTGCGGGCGGCCGGTCTGTTGCTTTTGGATTTGATGGAAGACGGCTATCTTTTTCCCATAAGCGATGTACGCTGTGCCTACAAAGAGCCGGCCCGCTTTGATGACTGTCTTGAGATATCGGCCCGTATGCTGGAACTTTCACGCGCCAAGATGGTCTTTTCCTACCAGGTGCGCCGGCAAAGAGATAAGGTCCTTTTGGCGGAAGGCTTTACCATCAATGTTTTTACAAATGCCAAAGGCCAGGTAACGCGTTTGCCGTTAAAATATTATGAACCGCTGCGCGCCTTTTATGAGGTAGAAGTGGCTGCCTGCGCGGCAGGTGAAGAATGATGGGCTGGTATGTGGTGGCTGCTGTTGCCGCGCTGGCGGTTACGGTAGCCGTTGTTCTTTTCCTATATATAATGATGCAGGGCGATGAGCAGGTAACGGTCATGCCACAAGGGCGCAGTAAGCTCATCTGCTGTGAAGCGGATGGGGGGCGGGCGGTCTTTTCTTTGTCGCTCCCGGTGGAAAACAAGGGACGGCAGGACGGCATAATACTGGATGCCTTTGCCCGTTTGTTGCTGCCGCAGGAACAATTTGACCTGGCCTGTTCGTCCGCCCGCTTAGAGCGCAAAGGCTATACGCGCGCGGACGATTATATGGAAGCCTTCGTAATGACGCCACGGGCGCAGGAAGAATTTGTCCTTACCATATGCTTTACGGCTAGCAGCGGCGACATCAAGCCTGTATTAAAGAAAATCCCTGATGTTGCCGTGGATATATACTATCAGGTAGTGGGGCGTACGGCGCCGCATATCGAAAAATGCATAATCAGCCTGCCGCTCGAGGAATTTCAGGAATGTTTGGAAATAAAAGAACCTTCTTTTAGGCAAAAGGAGGTGGTATAAGATGCAAGCCATACCTGTAAAAACCAGGATACTAACGCGGCGCGACGATATCGTAGCGGCTATTGTTGAATATGCCGGCAAAGATATAGGCAGCGGCGACGTGGTGACAGTGGCGGAAAGCGTCGTGGCCATTACTCAAGGCCGGGCTAAACGGCCGGAGGAATATGACGTTTGTTTTCTAGCTAAGATATTATGCCGGCTGTTTCCGCAAAAAGGCAGCATTTCCGCCTGGCACAGCATGCAGGCTCTGATGGACGAAGAGGGCGCGCTGAGGGTACTGTTTGCTGTTGTCGTGGGCTTTCTTGGGAAAATAATCGGCAAGCCGGGGCTTTTTTACCAGTTGGCCGGCGAGCAGGCGAAACTTATCGACGATGTGACGGGAACCATGCCGCCTTTCGATAAATATGTGGTATACGGGCCCAAAAACTCTGCCAAAGTTGCCGAGAGCATATGCCTGGCGACAGGCTGTTTCGGCGCGGCTGTGGTGGATGCCAACGATTTGCGCAAGGTGGCGGTACTGGGGACGTCCAGCGGCCTCAATGCGGATAAGCTGGCCAGTTATCTTTTAGATAATCCGTTCGGCAATGACAACCAGAAAACGCCTATAGTCATATTAAAAGATTATGAAAAAGAAGGCGGCAGTGCTATACCATAAATTATTCATAGGACTAAAATCCTGTATTTTGTAAAAATAAATAAAAAAATTTTTTAAAATGCTTAAGATGAATAAGCCAAAGGGCGATATATTATTTGAAAGCAGGGCAAAAAAGCGGAACTAGTCCCACGGCCGGGGAAACGGCCCGCCGCCCAAGGAAAACAATAAGAAAAAAGAGGGCAAGGATGCCCGCTTAAATTCAAGGAGGAAGAAAAAAATGGC
>JAVBME010000004.1:0-10773 GCA_031552765.1 Acidaminococcales bacterium
ATTCTGCTTTAAATGGCCTTACGCCGGCTCAGGTTGCCGGGTTAAAGCTGACTAAAAAACAAAAACGGGAGTATTTGCTTGTGGTTTGACGGAATCCTATGGGTTTTTGTTCTATTTTTTCATGTTTACTTTACAGTGCCATAATAAGTCTCCAGCTCATCACACTTTTAACACACAAAGGCCAAACAGGCAAAGAAAATACCCAATCTTGCGTACCTGTGTAGTACGCAGGACTGGGTATTTGGCGACCAACCTTGCTTGCCTAAATATTAACACCGAAAATTTCCAAAAGTCAAGATTTTTTATAAATATTTTTTTCACTCATTGCCGTCTGCTCCAACCAGTGCAAAAAGACACGGCCATTATCCGACAAACGCGTACCCTGTTTTGTTTTCCCTACATCGACAAAACCCAGGTTTTTCAATTCTTCAAGTAAAAGCCGCATCCTGTTCATCGCCACTTCATAACCGCAGGCGCAGCTCAGCAGTTCCTGCATCTTAGCCCGCCCGAAGCTTCCAGCGACATTGTTTTTATCAATTATTTTTAAAGTATTCCGCGTCTCTTCTTCACCGTATCTAACGCTCAGCCGCTTATAATCAAGCAAAAAGCTATCGGCAGCTGCGCCTGTTTTGACAATTTGATTCTTCAAGTCTTCCGGTAAATCATCAACATCTATAGGCAGTTTTTTGCTTGTCACAGATATATAATTCGCCAGGTTGCGCACTTCGCGTAGGTTGCCCGGCCAAGCGTACTCCTTTATACAGGCCAAAGCCGCAGGCGTAAAATCTTTCGGTGAAAAACCACCCTGTGAAAATAACCGGATGAACGCCATTATACTGTCCACCCGTTCCCGCAGCGGCGGTATACGCAATTGAAAAGCGTTGAGCCTGTAATACAGGTCGGTACGAAAGCCGCCTTCCGCTATCATCTTTTTCAAATCCTTGTTGGTCGCCGCAATCACCCGCACATTGACCGGCGTCACTTTTGTATCGCCTACGCGCATAACCACCTGCTCTTCCAGCACACGCAGCAAACGGGTCTGCACGGCTACGGTGGCATCGCCTATCTCATCCAAAAATATCGTGCCGGTATGGGCCAGCTCAAACAGACCTTTTTTTCCTGTCTTGCGCGCCCCGGTAAACGCCCCTTCCTCATAGCCGAATAATTCACTTTCCACAAGGTTTTCCGGCAGGGCGGCAAAATTAACCGCCACGAAAGGATTGTTCGCCCGGCCGGAATGGTTATGGATTGATTGGGCAAACAGTTCCTTGCCTGTACCGCTTTCGCCGGTCAGAAGTACCGTATATGGCGTTTTGGCAAACTGCTCGGCATTTTCCTTGAGTCTTTTCATAACGGGCGTATCACAAAGGATATCTTCAAACCGGTAGCGGGCAAAATGCCCCTGGTTTTTTCTAAACATCAGTTGCCTTATATGTTCATCTTTCTTTTGGATACTGCTTATCTCTCGCAGGCGGATAAGCCCCACCGCGTCCGCATTGTCCTCCAGTTTCAAATAATCTGCATAAAGCTGCTGGCCGCCTAAAGTGACTAAAGTATTTAAAGAAGATAGTTCTTTTATATTGGCTATTTCCGGGTTGTGAGCGAATATGGCGCGTACGTCATTGCCTATGGCGTTTTGCCTGCTTTGTTTGCTTATCTTCTGGGCCGCGGCGTTAAGTTCGGTCACCCGGCCAGCTGCGTCTATAGATATTATCGCCTCATCCAGCCCCTCTGTTATGGTTTCCAGTACGGATTTTAACTGCCACACGCTCAAATGCGCTTTAGCCAGTTGCTGGTACACCTTGGCCGAGTTGTTCCTCTGCCTTTCCAAGTAACGCTCCTTGGCTTTATTGTCAAAAGAAAAAAATTCCAGGATCTTTATTATCAAGCCAGGCGAGAGCGTGTTGCACAATCCTATATCCACTTTTTTCTTTATATTCACGGGACAAAACTCCGGCGCGTCCGTGTGTATGGCAAAAGTAAAACAGGCGGCGTCTATCTGGCAGCCCTCCCAATAGGGAAAATAATTGATGTGGTTTATGCCGTATTTTTCAAGCATCTCGATAGTCTGCAAAGAGAATTTTTTCTGCGGGGTCACTACCAATGCGTCAGTTCCCGGTGGCAGCATAAAAAGCTGTTCCAAATTTTCCGGCTCGCTTATATCCAAATCGCTCTTCAGCACCATTTCCATAGGCAGATAGAGCACAGCCTGCTCGTCGGAAATGTAATTGCTGCATAAAATAAGTTGTGGTTTATAAGAAAGCAGTTTTTTTAGCGCGGCAACATCCTCTCCCCATTGAAAGATCTCTATACCGATATTATTTTCCGTTATCGCGTCCAGCAACCGTTTGTAGCTTTCCGCATGTTTCCTGCTGGTTGTGGCAAACAGTAAACGGTTTTTGCCTGTATTGTAGTCCATAATTACCTCCGCAATTTTCATCCACTTTTATTCTACTTTATTAATAACCCAATAATCAACCTAATATCTACTGCGCTAAAATGCGTTTGCATGAACAATCCGCCTCTCATGCTAAATATACAAGAATTTCTTTTTTGGCACGCTTTTTGCTCTTACGAAAGCGACAGCAAGTCCATTAAAACGGGGGGGTAAAGCGCAGGAACTGGGCGTGCCACGGCATAAGCGACCAACTTTGCCTAAGCAGCGCATAAAAACATGGAGGAGATATCATGGCAAAAATAAGATGCGTGGATATGCACATCCACCCAATGACCAGGGAATATTACCAGGCGGTGAGCGTACGCCGCAACCATGCTATGGAAGATTATTTTGGTCATAGACGGGAGGGCATGATCAAAAAGGACATTCAGCAGATAGTAACAGAACACGATGCGGAAGAAAGGCTGGATATCCAAAAAATGGTGCTTTTAGGCTGGAATACCAGCCACGTCTGCGAGGGACTAAAATTCCCCAACGAACAACTGGCGCAAATGATAGCGGCTTACCCGGAAAAACTTATCGGCTTTTGCCAGGTAAATCCACAGGAAGGTATCTACAACTGCGTAAAAGAAATCGAACATTGCGTAAAAGACCTCAAACTATCCGGCCTGAAGCTACATCCGCCCTTGCAGGATTTTTTCGCCAACGACCGGAATGTTTACCCGATATATGAAGCTTGCGCCGCCCTTGATATCCCGGTCATGTTCCATACCGGCTACACAGGTGTAGGCACAGGCGTGGCCGGCGGCGACGGCATCAAGCAAAAATACGGCAACCCTCTTTATGTCGATGAAGTCGCAGCCGATTTCCCCAAATTGCGTATAGTCATGGCGCACCCCAGTTGGCCTTACGAAGATATCGCCATAGGCATAACCTTGCACAAACCTAATGTTTTTATGGAGCTGTCTTCTTTCCGACCCAAGTTTTACCCTGACTCGATAAAAAAATACCTGCGCACGAAATTCTTCATCCGCAAGGCAATGTTTGGCACAGATGCCCCTTACCTCAATCTTAGAGAGTTTGTCGACGATCTTGAGGGCCTCAAACTGTCGCCGGAATATCTTGATCGCTTTATGTACGGTACAGCCGAAGAATTTTTACGTTTGTAAAAGGGGGGTAAACATGAAAGAAGCAGTATTGCTGGAGGCCGTACGCACACCTGTCGGCAGGCTGGGCGGCGCCATGAAAGACATCCAACCGGAAGACCTGTCCGCGCTGGTCATGAAAGAAACACTGGCCCGAGCCGGTATCGAAACCGGAATTGTCGATGAAATAATCTGGGGGCATGCCAAACAATCGAGCGACCAGCCCAACATCGCGCGCCTAGCCGGCCTTCTGGCCGGCATACCCGTCGAAGTTCCCGGCTATACAGTCCACCGCCAATGCGGCTCAGGCTTGCAGGCCGTCATGAACGCGGCGCAGGAGATACAGTGCGGCAACGCGGACGTAGTTTTAGCCGGCGGCGTGGAGAGCATGAGCACGGCGCCCTATTACCTGCGCAACGGGCGTTACGGTTACGGTATAGGAAACGGGGTACTGGTCGATTCTAATACCGAAGCGCAGCCGCGCTCGCAACCGATAGAAACTTACGGCAACCTGACCATGGGCATGACGGCGGAAAACCTCGCGGAAAAATATGCTATTTCCCGTGAAGAGCAAGACTGTTTTGCTTTAAGCAGCCAAAACAAAGCGGCGCGGGCGATAAAAGACGGGGATTTTACCGCCGAAATAGTGCCTGTACCGGTAAAAAAAGGCAAACAAACAGTATCATTTGCGGTGGATGAACATCCGCGGCCAACCACAACGGCAGAGCTGGCTGCCTTAAAGCCGGTATTTAGAAAAAATGGCACAGTGACCGCAGGCAATTCCTCAGGGCGAAATGATGGGGCGTCGTCAATCCTACTGGCTTCAAGAGAAAAAGCAAAAGAACTGGGACTAAAGCCGCGGGCACGGATACTGGCCCAGGCTTCGGCGGGCGTGCCGCCGGAAATCATGGGCATAGGCCCGGCGCCGGCGACAAGAAAAGCCCTACAACGGGCAGGGCTTGCACTGGATGATATAGACTTGATAGAGCTGAACGAAGCTTTCTCCGCGCAGTCTCTGGCGGTCATAAAAGAACTGGGGCTCGAGAAAAACATAGACAAAATAAACGTAAACGGCGGAGCTATCGCTCTTGGCCACCCTATCGGCAACTCCGGGGCCAGGATACTGGTCACCCTCCTCTACGCCTTGCAAAAACGCCGGGCGCGTTATGGCCTGGCTACATTATGCATAGCGGGCGGTATGGGCGTGGCGGTAATAATAGAAAACCTGTATTAAATAAACGGCAAATACTACAAAAAAGGGGGGCCAGGCAAATGAAATTCAACGAATCTTTTGTCGGTGTGGCTATATTTCATCTTTTGCAAATGCTGACAATTTTATACTTTGGTTATAAAGGCAGCAAAACCAACGAGAACTGATTTGTTCTTCTTTGATATCAATTTAAGGGGGGAAACGGGATGGATAATATTTTTACTATAATTTTTACCGCTTTTTTGGTTCTGTACCTTGGCGTCACTTTTTGGTCCAGCCGTGGCGGCGTGACTTTGAAAGACTTTTATGTCATGGCCGGCGGCGCGCATCCTTTTTTGATCGCCGGCACCTATGCCGCTACCTGGATAAGCGCGATAGGCATCATCGGCCTCAGCGGCATGTCCTATAAGACCGGCCCGTTGACCGGCATACTGGTATGGGGCGGCAGTATAGGATTCATTTTCTCCACATTTTGGATCGGCAACAAGCTCAGACGAATAAACCAGGTGACGCTGGGCGACTTTTTTGGCGAACGTTTCGATAGTGATAAACTGCGCATTTGTACGGCTATCGTGACCATCTTTGGCTTAGGCTCTTACTTCATCGGACAAATCATTGGCAGCGCGATAGTCACGGAGACCCTTCTCGGCGTGCCGTACGAAGTAATGGTCATAGTAATGGTCGTAGTCTTCATGGTCATAGCTCTTGGCGCCGGCGCCAAAAGCGTAACCATAACAGACACCATCATGATGGTAACCATAGCCGTAGCGCTCGCTTACATTTTTGCCCCCACCCTCATCGCCAACGTAGGAATAGACTCCTTTACCGCCTACGCCAAAAAAAATCCCGCCTGGTTCACATGCGGAGGCGGCGTATATACCTGGGGAACAATAATTGGCTGGCAGGTATTGTGGGCGTTGGGCAACGCAGCCAACCCTTCCGCCATTACCCGCTGTTTCTTGGCCAAAAACTCACGTACCTGGACGCAAGCGATGATTATAGCCAGTATCATGACATTTTCCGTCATATGGTTTGTTTTCATGTCCGGCAGCACCGTACACCTGGTCAATCCTGATCTGAAAAATCCCGGCGCAGCAGTGACTTGGGGCGCCATGCACATGGTAAACCCACTCATTGGCGCTTTTGCCATCGCCGGACTGTTCGGCGCCTGCCTGTCCACCGCCTCCACCCAGATACTTACACTTTCTTTCAGCGTAGCCCGCGACCTTTACGAAAAAATCTACCGCAAAAACGCTTCGGAAAAACAAATACTGTTTGTCGCCAGGCTGTGGATAGTCATTTTCTCCCTGCTGGGCGCGGCCGTAGCCTTAAAAGGCTCTGACATGATCGTAACTGTGGGCAATTTCGGCAGCTCAGTTTTTTCCTTCGCGTTTTTCGCCCCGCTCTTTCTCGGACTTAACTGGCGCCGTATGACTAAAGAAGGCGCCATATGGTCTATGATAGTAGGCGCTACGGTCGGCACTATACTGCACTTTGGCCCCATGTTCATGGGAAAACCATTTGCCTGGGCCGGCTGGCTGCCGCTCGGCCTGCACCCCACCATCTGGGCTACTGCCGCCTCTTTCCTGACAGCTTATTTCGTCAGCAGGAAAACCGTCAACAACGCAAAAGCGCTGGCTATATTCGACACCTGCAACCATGTTTCCGAAGAAGAAAAACTGAGCAACTCGCAAACAAGCCTGAAACCCTACCTTATAGCGCTAGCCATATATGCCGTAGCCCAGACCGGCGCGCTTATCTGGTTTGCCAGCAAAGTCGCCTGAGCTATTCCTACATAAAAAAACGAAAGAGCCCGTTGGCTCTTTTGTTTTTTTATAATGCTCGCTTAATACCCATACGGCGCCACATTTTCGCTACAAGTAAATTTTCACTTCCCGCCCTGTCTTCTCATACTGCCGCAAGGCGACGCCGGCGCTTTTCAGCATACGGCGGGAGGCTTCATTCATCGGTGTGTCGCGGTATTTATCCGACAGATATACCACTTCCCTGACGCCTGCCTGGATTATCGCCTTGGCGCATTCATTGCAGGGAAACAGCGCCGTATACATCCGGCAGCCCTTGAGGGATGCCGTGGCGTTTAAAATGGCGTTAAGTTCAGCATGGCAGACATAGGGGTATTTCGTGTCGATATCCTCTCCTTGCCGGCCCCATGGATATTCGTCATCCGAACAACCGGCAGGCAGGCCGTTATAGCCGATAGCCAGTATGCGATTGTCCCCGTTCACCACACAGGCGCCCACCCTGGTATTGGGGTCTTTGCTGCGCATAGCGGAAAAAAGCGCTATACCCATAAAATATTCGTCCCAGGAGATATATTCTTGGTATTTTGCCGCCCCTGCCATCTCCGCCATCGGTTGCTCGCCGCTTGGCGGCAGCTTCGCCGCCAGGTCCTTACTCATACCGGGCAGGTTGGCCGCCATGACCAGCGGCCCCATGTCCATACCGCCGCTATTGGCAAACAAGATGGACAGCGCGTTTACAGATGGCTGGTCGTCGGCCAGCGACTCGGCCGTCACACCGAAAAATTCGGTTATCTTTTTCAGTTCTTTGTCGTTGGGATCTTGAAACCCTGTCTCCAAAGAATCGAGAACGGACTCGGAGATGCCCAAAGCGTCGGCCAGTTGCTCCAGCGTCAGCCCGGCCTTTATACGCAGCTCTTTTAACTTTTCATCAAAATACATATAAAACTCTCCCCGGTAAAATATTAAGGGTAGCCGCAGCTACCCTCATATCCATCAGTACAGCAGTTTATTGGCTATTACCAGCCTTTGTATCTGATTAGTTCCTTCATATATCTGCATGATCTTGGCGTCGCGCATATATTTTTCTGTTGGGTACTCTTTGGAGTAGCCGTAGCCGCCCAATACCTGAAGGGCGTCGGTGGTCACTTCCATAGCGGTGTCGGCGGCATAGCATTTGGCCATAGCCGCTTCCTTGCTAAATTCCATACCGTTGTCGCGCATCCAGCAGGCTTTATAGACCAATAGGCGCGCCGCCTCTACTTTCATCGCCATATCGGCGATCATCGCCTGCACCAGTTGGAAAGAAGCTATCGGCTGGCCAAACTGGCGGCGTTCGCGTGAATATTTGATCGCCGCGTCGAGCGCTGCCTGCGCCAGACCTACAGATACCGCGCCGACAAACGGGCGGGCGGCGTCTAGCGTATTCATAGCTATCCTGAAACCCTCTCCCTCACGGCCCAGGCGGCTGCTTTCCGGCAGCTTCACATTGTCGAGTATCAGCTCGCAGGTAGCAGAGGCGCGGATGCCCATCTTGTCTTCTTTTTTGCCAAAGGAAAAGCCCGGCGTGTCTTTGGGCACGACAAAAGCGGTCAGGCCACGGATGCCGGCAGACCTTCTCGTATTGGCAAAAACCGTGTACACCTCGGCGATACCGCCGTTAGTAATAAAGGTTTTAGTGCCGTTGAGCGTATAGTAACCGTCTGCTTTTACCGCCGTAGTCGCCACAGAACCGGCGTCAGAGCCTGCATTAGGCTCGGTCAAAGCAAAAGCGGCCAGCTTGCCGCTGTTTAATATGTCAAAATGGATTTTTTTCTGTTCTTCACTGCCGCGGAGGATGACCGGATAGGTCGCCAGCGAATTTGCCGCCACGGAAGTCGCCACGCCCGCGCAGCCTTTACCCAGCTCTTCATAGATAAGGGCGATAGTCACACTGTCAAGGCCCGGCCCGTCATACTCTTCCGGTACTATAAGATTTAAAAGGCCCACGTCGCCCATCTTGTTGAGCAGCCCGTCGCGCATCTTCCCCTCTTTGTCCATCTCAGGAGCATAAGGCTTTATCTCTTTTTCTACGAATTCGCGCACCATATCGCGAAACTCGAGCTGTTCAGGCGAAAAACCTAAATCCATATTTATCCCCCTTCGTATTTGTCGCGTTTTAATATGATACCTTTTTTATTATACACAAATATTACCATTTTGTTAATAGCCTAATCCTGGGGTATTTCATCAAATTTGCCTATGACATAATAAGTAGAACGCGTCATACTTATCACCTTGCCCTCCGCATCAAACACCTTGGCCTCCATCACTATCGTCTGGCGCCCGTTATGCAGCACCCTCGCTTCAGCCGTCACCTTCGAAGGCGCGTCCACATTGCCGATAAAGTTCATCGTCATGTCGAGCGTCACCACGCGTTTGCCCAGCGAGGCGCAAGCTACGCCCATGCAGGAATCCGCTATTGTCATGATCGCCCCGCCGTGCAGGTTGGCATAAAGGTTGGTATGCTTGTCAAGCGTCACCACCATGCTCTGCACCGCGTGCCCCTTATAAGCCTTTTCTATCTGTATGCCCAAAAGATTGTAAAACTGGTTGCGCTCGGCATATTGCTCACGCAAAAAATCCAGCACAAATTTTTCCTCAGCACTCATCTTTTCCATAATAACGCCCTCTCTAACTGCCAAAAGCGGCTGCCAGGCCACTCTCTTACTCTAGTATATACACCGTCACCATGCGCCGGCCAAACTTAAACGCCTCGGCGCGCGACTCATAAGCCAAATCGATCTTATTTCCTTTGATAGCGCCGCCCGTATCGTCAGCCAGAGCATAACCATAACCAACTACATAAAGCCGCGTCCCCAAAGGTATCACCCGCGGATCTACCGCCACCAAACCTTTCCTCAGTCGGCTGCCGCGCGCGGTATATAGGCCGCAGCCGGGGTCTTCTGTCGTATAGGCTGTAGCCTCCATCTGCATCACACGCGAATATCGGCTGGGCAGGTCGCCGCCTGCACGCTTGCTGTAAGTCTTGAGCAGCTTGAAAATATCCTTTGTCACAATCCCGTCTTCCGGCACAGCCAGCTTCTTTTGAAAAACCTTCACCGCGTTTTCCGTACCTTCGCCGAACAAACCGTCGATAGCGCCAAGATAATAGCCGCACTGCGACAGCATGATCTGTACCTCATCTACCGGCGAACCCTTCATACCGCGTTTAGCCACCAGGTCAAACGGGCCGGCCGCCGCCACAGAACAAAAGCAAAAACAAAACACCGCCGCTAAGATAATACGCCGCAAATCATCAGCCCCTTTATCTTGATCTACCAACTTTTCCGCATAATAAATTCTTTTCAATTAGTATAAATTATACGCCGCCTGTTGTCAAAGGCTTACTAGGCGGCAGGTCAGCAAAGGCAAGCTGGCAGGCAGTGGATGCATGTTTTTTTCATGCATTTTTTTGTTTCGTATTATTTAAATAGTGTTTTTATTTTTAAACTAAAGTAATCAGGGGTTTTTTCCCTTTTATCTAGAAAAAAATCTTTTTTCAACAATATTCCGTTCATTTTTGAACTACTGTTTATTTTTGAACACAGGAGAAAATATTCCCTTACATCGCGCATTTTTACTTGTATACATTCTTTATAGTTCATTTTCGAACACTACCATTTTATTATTTGTTTGCTAACCCTCTTAATCAAAGGCTTCTTGCATACAAAAAGTTGGCACGCAACTTGCTTATATATTTATCAAGAAAAGCTCAGGAGGTGAAAAACATGTACGAAAATCTTGCCCTGGTAATAAAAGCTATATGCTTCGTAGGCATATTCGCGGTCATCTCCGCCGTTGCCAACTTCGGCGCCATCTCCACCAACGCTAACAGTAAATAATTTAGGAGTTGGACGTGGGATAATAGCATAGATATTATTTTATGTCCATCTTGTGAATGGCTGTTCGTGCAAATGGGAAAATGAAGGCCCTGGCTTAAACGCCGGGGCTTTTTATTTATTTTGGAAAACTTTCATTTATATATATGATAAACGGTCACCTCGCCTAAGGCAATTTTTTTGTGTGAAAACCGGCAAAAATACTGCACGGCGCACAACTATTTACGGGCTATCAGGGCTAGAATGTGTTCACACTAAAACGGCATCTATAGCTATAGCAAATAAAATAAAGCCTGTGAACAAAATGTCAAGTTTGTCATAGCGTGTAAATATCTTGCGAAATCGTTTCAAACGCAAGAAATATCGCTCAATTTCATTC
>JAVBME010000033.1:0-21805 GCA_031552765.1 Acidaminococcales bacterium
CGATTATTTGTTTCATTATCCACGGGGTTTTGTAACCGGCGTCAAGGGCTACTGTTTCTATTTCAGGCTGGCTGGTCAGCAATCTTTCATAAAGAGTGTCGAAGCTCTGGCTGTCGTGTAGATTACCGGGGGAGACTTGAACGTCGAGGATGAAGTTGTTTTTGTCACAGGCGGTGTTGGCAGAGTAGGCAAAACATTGTTCGTGTTCGCCTTTATGAAAGAGGCCGCTTTCATGAAGTAGTAACCTCAAGGTAGACATGCAAAAAGAGCATGTCTACTTTTTCTATGTACAATAGAATATGAGGTGAAAAACATGAAAGTAACAGGCCGCCCAAAAGGCGGGAAGAATCGGCACTGGTCAACAGCAGAAAAACTGCGGATAGTAAAGCGGTATTTCGAAGAAAAGATAGGCGAAAAGAGGTTAGCGAGCCAGGAACATGTATCAAACGGCCTGTTGCACAGGTGGATACGCCGGTACATGGAAGATGGAGAAAAAGGCCTTGAAAACAAGAAGAAAACCGGGAACCGGTTTTCAGCCCTGCATGTCAGCAAAAGCCTGACGGAAACAGAGCGGCTACGGTTGCTGGTGGCTAAACAAGAGGTGGAAATAGCCAGATTAAAAAACGGGTACACCATAGAAGGGAGTGGTGCAAACAAGGTGTTCGTTACTTTAAGCGGTGTGAGTATCAAATCATCGAAAAAATAAGGGGAAAATATTCTGTAGGGTTTTTATGTTTGCTCACAGGGGTAAACCGCTCTGGTTATTACAAATGGCGCAATCGTCAGGGAGAGCCAAATCGGCATGAACGCAAAAGACAATTTATCACTGACCTTTTGAAACAAAAACATAGCAAATTTCCTTCTTACGGCTATCATAGGCTGGCTGCTGTTGTGAGGCGTGAAACTTCTCTACTATTCAGCGACAATCTTGCTCACCGATGCTGCAAGCAAGCCGGCATTCATTCCAAAGCCAGGCATTACAGATACCGCAGACCTGGAGGCGAGCATATTGCCTACCCAAATATGGTGGCTGGCAATTGGAATGCCAAACAACCGTTGAAGCTGATTGTATCAGATATGACCTGCATCAGACACAAAGGCAAGCTACATGAATGGGTCTATATGCTCGACACTTTCAACAACGAAATCATCGCAAGCCATCTGGCAAGGCGCCAAGGTGATCCAAGACCCTATTACCAATGTTTGGAAGACCTCAAACAAAAAAAGGATGAACAAACGCCCGTTACCCTTCACACAGACCAAGGAGCTGTCTATTCATCCAGAGCTTTTGCCAAAGCTCATGAAAAGCAACCATACTCCGTTCCATGTCGCGAGCAGGAACCCCAACGGACAATCCTGTTATTGAATCTCTAAACGGCTGGTTGAAGCAAGAAATGCGGCTGGATTTTGACTTGTAAAAGTATGACGACTTCCATGTATTTCTCGATGAGTTCGTTCATTACTACAACTATTTCAGACCCGCCTATGCGCTTAATTACAAAAACCCTGTCCAATTCAAGATCGAACAAGGCTTTTGATTTACTCTTTTTTGCTGTCTACTTTTACTTGACTACTTCACTTTCAGGGTCTGTTGTACTTTTTTTTGTGTTCCTCGTCTGGGGTGGGCCTTGTTTAGGTTTTAATGGCTTTTTGCCGTAAGACTCCCGGTCTTCACAGATTTCTTTGTCCAGTTGCGCCTGATAGGTGCGGGTTTGTTTGTCTATTATTTCATTTGTGGCTTTTTTCTTGTTGGCTCTGGCTTTTATATGAGTTGCGTCGATAAATACGGCGCTTGCGTCTATGAAGCCGTGCTTGGAGGCTTCTTGTAATACTCGGGCAAATATCCGCTCGAATATGTCGGTGTCTTTAAAGCGCCGGGCGTAGTTTTTGCCGAAGGTGGAAAAGTGCGGGACGGGTTCGGTGAGTTCGTAGCCGATAAACCAGCGATAGGCATTGTTTACTTCAATTTCTCTTATGGTTTGACGCATGGAGGGGATACCGAATATATATTGAATGAAGACTATTTTAAAGAGGCTTACCGGGTCTATGCCGGGTTTGCCCCATTTGTCTTCTTTGTAGAGGCCTTCTACTTCTTCATAGATGAAGTTAAAGTCTATGGCTTTTTCTATTTGGCGTACCAGGTGGTTTTTAGGTACGAGGTCTTCAAGGCAGAGAAATTGGATTTGTTTTTGTTTGTCACGGTCTTTCTTTTGGTACATGAATATTTCACCCCCAGAACTATTTTAACATAGTTCTGGGGGTGATGTCTTTTTGTCTACAGTCTGTGGAGCCTCCATGGAGGGCGCCTCATGTATCAGGAGTCGGCAAAATCCGTGTTGTCGGTTTCCCATCGTTTGACCATACAGTAGCCCCAAGGAGTAAAGAGGCCAAAAGTTACAGCGCAGAGAACGAGTATTATAAGCCAGTTGGCCAAAAAACCCATGCCGGAGCCGTGAAAGGTGAGCTGGCGTCCGCTTACGTAGGTGTTGGAGGCTATCCAGCGCTGTTGGGCGGAATAGGCCCAGGGGAAGAACAGGCCGAGCGTCAGGACGCTGGCGACGAACGTCCAGAGCATCAGCCAGAAACAGCCAAGTCCGGAGCCGCGAAATTCAAAAGCATGTTTTGCCATATATTTATTACCTCCAAAGTATATATTTATAAGAGTATAGCATATTTGCGGTTTATGTGTGAAATAAATCCGGGTAGTAAAACGGCTCCTGCCTTGTAAAAAGGCGGGAGCCGTCAAAACTTAACGTTTGGGAACTGGCCGCTGGAAGCCGCCGGCGCGCCCGCCGCCGCCATGTCCGGCGCCACCGTGGAATGCCGGAGAATTGTGGCGCTCAGGGCGTTCTATACGGGCAGGCGGCTGCTTGTCACTGCCCGGCTTGACCGGCTGGCGGTGTGTGCCGTTGCCTTCGCCGCCGGGCTTGGCAGGTTCGTTAGGCCTGTTGGCCGGGTGTTCGGGCGGGTGGTAAGTACCAGAGCCGCCTTCGCCAGGTCGTACAACTGGGTGAGGCGGTGGCGGCGTAGGTTTGGGCCTGGGGCCGGGTGGTCCGGGGTGTGGGCCGGGACCTGGCGGGCCTGGATGCGGGCCGGGACCGGGTGGTCCTGGAGGAGGGCCGGGAGGGTGTGGAGGTGGCCCTGGCGGCCTTGGCGGGCCTGGAGGAGGCGGATATGGATATGGATAGGGATAGGGATAGGGATAGGGGTAAACAAAAGGCGCATAGAAATAGTCATCGTCGTAGAACCAGTCGCCTACCATCAGTACTAACGCTGTGCCGGCCAGTATAGTGGCCGCTTCATTATCGTCGTTTTTGTCGTCGTCATAATAATTGTTGATGACAGTGCTTCCGCCAGTGCCGGTTGCGTTTGCCGGTGTGCTTGTTGCCGGCGTAGTGACCGGTGTGGAAGGCCCGGAGGTCGGCGGTGTGGCTCCTCCAGCAGGAGTTTGGCTGCCGCCCGCAGGCGGGGTAGCGCCTATGGTCGGCGGCGTGGCGCCGGTTTTTGGCAATTTTACCTGGAAATTATCCAGTGTTTTTTCTTCCAGGAGCTTGCCGTCCATGGCGTAATGCTTATAACTGCCGGTCAGGGTGTAACCGTCAGTGTTTTGTTCGACCAGGCCGGTCGCATATTCGATAGCTTCTTTAAGTTGGCCGTTGGAATAGTATGTATTCACCGGGCCGTCCAGGTAGCCTGTGGTAGCTGTAGCCGTAAGCTTGACTTTACCGCTGGGGTAGTATACTTTTATCGGCCCGTCGGCCAGGTCATCCTTATAGGATATTTCGGTGCGTACTTTGCCTTGAGGCACATAATACTGGGTTTGTATGCCGTCACGCAGTAGTGTGCCATCAGGATCGCCGCTGTCGCCAAAACGGAACTCGGTCTTGATTTCTTTATTGCCGGCCTTGTCCTGGTATTGCATGACGCTGCCGCGGTCACCGTTTATTTTGTAGTCATATTGTATGCTTTTGCCGTCATCGAAATACCCGACTTCGGAAGTAAGTTTGCCTTCTTTGTATACCATAGCGGTATGCAGCTTGCCGGTATCTGGATAATAAATATTGTAGACGCCGCTTCTTTTGCCGTCGGCGACGTCGTATACCAAGGTAGCCGGTTTGTCGCCGTTTTTGTTTATGACGCGCCCGGTATACACGGCGTTGTTGTCCGAACGGTAGATAAGCCCGTCTTCGCCAAGTTTTACCCGGTCAAAATTGAGGATAGCGCCCTTGTATTTAGCCAGTTCCTTGGCGTCCGCAAGCCCCTGGTATTCTTTGGGCGCGGCCTGGGAACAGCCAAAGGTGAAAAAACACACGCAAAACAAACATAAAACGATGCTTGGTAAAAGTTTTTTATAGCTGCTTTTTATGACAAACACCTCCTTTTGGCTTTTGAAGTTACGTCTATATCACAGGCCTGCCGGAATCCCGCTTTCACAGGGTACTGCAGTCTGGCACATCCCGCAACCGTAACCGTCGAGGCCAAAATGCTCGCGGTTGTAATCGGTGGAATAACCGCGCAAAAAAGCGCGGCAAGGCGGTTTGTCATGGCCTTGTTCGCTAAGCGCGCCGGCTGGGCAGCGTTTTATGCAGAGGCCGCAGGTGCCTTTGACAAAATACAGGCAGTAAGCGTTCTTGTCGGTATATGGACGTTTATCGGCGGGAAGGTCTATTTTCACCACTATGGATCCGGTGCGGTGGGCTTTGCCCAGCGGGGTGATGAGACCGTCGCACAGGCCGAAAGTGCCGAGGCCGGCGGCGTGGGCCATGTGGCGTTCCGACCATTTAGATGTAAAAACCTGTTCGGGAGTCTCAAGGCGCGTCCATTCCGGGTGCAGGATGGGCGCAATGCATTTATAGCCCGCTTGTGTCAGTGCTTCTGTCATGTGCTCGCGCAGTGCGTCGTTTACCAGCTCGCCAAATATGCGCGAACGCGACCAACGCTCGGAAAGGTCGTGGAAAGCTTTGCCGCATTCGGCTTTGCTGAGCGCGGTTTGCGGTAGTATCCAACTGACGACGGTCAGTTCTTGCGGGCCGAACTGCTCCTCCGGGTAAACTTTGGCAAATATCTCCGCCGGCGTCCAGTGATCGAGGCCGCAGCCATCAGCGCTCTTATAGCGGGCAAAGATGGGGTCGGCACCATTAGCAAAACCGACCAGCGGCTTATCCCATATTTTCTCCTCGTCGTATTTTTCCCCCATGCGGTTGACCGGGCTGGTCAGGATAAAATGCGTGACTAGTTCCCGTAGCCATTCTTTTTTGTCAGCCATAACATCCACCCCCAACTTTTCTTTTACTACAGTCCTTTCGGTATGCCGCTTTCACAGGGCACGGCGGTCTGGCACATGCCGCAGCCGTAGCCTTCAAGGCCGTAGGCCTCTTTGTTGTATTTTACTGTGTCGCCATGTAAATAGGCGCGGCAGGTTTTTTTGTCGTGGCCTTGTTCGCCGACGGCGCCGGCCGGGCAGCGTTTTATACAGAGGCCGCAAGTTCCATTGGCGAAATACAGGCAATAAGCGTGGTGATTTGTGTAGGGGCGTTTGTCAGGTTCTATGTTTGCCATTACAACGACAGAGCCCAGACGGTGGGCCTTGCCTGCCGGGGTGATGAGACCGTCGCACAAGCCAAAAGTGCCGAGGCCGGCGGCGTGGGCGACATGGCGCTCCGACCAGTTGCAGGTATAGGTGAGGTTGGGGTCGTCAAAGCTGGCATACTCGGCGTGGCGGGCAGGCGAAATGGCTTTATAGCCTGCTTGGCGCAGGCTGCTTTGCATGTATTCGCGCAATTGGATATTGATAGGTTCGCCAATTATGCGTGAGCGCGACCAGCGCTCGGCAGGGTATTTATCGGTTTTTGCGCAGTCAGAGCGTGACTTTTCCGTTTGCGGCAATATCCAACTGACAACGGTCAGGTCTTCCGGCGTAACCTTTTCCTCCGGATAAGCTTTGGCAAAAATCTCCGCCGGCGTCCAGTGCCGCGGTCCGCAGACCCCGGCCTCTTTGAAACTGTCAAAGATGGGGTCGGCGCCGCTGGCAAAACCTACAAGCACCCTGTCCCACATCTTTTCGTCACCGTAATTCTCCCCCATACGGTTGTCCGGGCTGTTTTGGATAAATCCCATAGCTAAATCTTCAAACCATTTTTTGTTACCAGACATAATTACGTTCCCCCCCATATCAGCAAATTAATTTATGATAAAAAAATAACTGACAGATCGTAAAAATGCAAATTGAAATTATTGAGAGAAAATTATAGTAAATATATTTTAACACAATATGGAAAAATAATAATGAATGTTGCAGTTTATTTTCAAAAATATCATATAATATTGTTAAACTATTGCCGATCAGAAAGAGCGTGAGAACATGCCAGACAATAAACTTGCCAATAAAACGGCGGATTTGGAAAAATTTATAAACAGGTGCGCCAGGATGCGGGATGAGGAATTATAGCGGTCTTTGGGTTCGTCTGCTTTGATTTTTATTTTTGATTTAATTACGGACAAAGCTTTGAATATTGTATTGCAGCGTGTTAAACTTTTATTAGACAAAGCTTGTTTCGTTTTTGAAACGGGGGAGGTAAGTATGCAAAAGTTTCCTGTTCAGATCGATTTTTCGGGTGTGGAAGAAGAGCAGTTTTTCGAAATAATATTGCAGGCGGCGCCTTATATTGCCCATGTAGTAGGGGGCGATGTGGTACTTTTTGACAAAAATGGCATACGGATGTACATAGTAAGGCCAGACGGTTCGGTCAATCAAAAAGACGCGGGTACATACAACGAGCTGTGTGACAATGTCATGCGCGAGATGCGCCCCAGCGTCGGGCCTTCTACCTTAGCCAAAGGGTCGACCGCGGTGCGCATACCTTTGAGCAAAAACTACGGCATCGCTTTTAACAACGGCCTGGCTGTGCAGCGCCAGGTGAGGCTTTTGCAGGAGTCCAAACGTTACCAGACTGCGCGCTACCAACTGGAGAACATTATCGGTGACAGCGAAATAATGGCCCGGGCCAAAGAAATGGCTGCCAAGGCCGCCAACTCTTCCTCAACGGTGCTTATTTATGGAGAAACAGGCACAGGCAAGGAGTTGTTTGCTCATGCTGTGCACAACGCCAGCGACCGGTCGCTCAAACCTTTTGTCGCGCTCAACTGCGGCGCTTTGCCGGAAAATCTTATAGAAAGCCTTCTGTTCGGCTATCAGGAAGGCGCATTCACCGGCGCGAAAAAAGGCGGGCAGATAGGCGTATTCGAGCAGGCGCAAGGGGGGACGCTGTTTCTCGATGAAATAAGCGAGATGCCCTTTAATTTGCAAGTGCGATTGTTGCGTGTCCTGCAAGAGGGTGAAGTGACCCGCTTGGGGGACAGCAAGGCCCGGCGCGTGGACGTTCGTCTTATCGCCTCTACCAACAGGGATCTGCCGGCTATGATAGCGCACGGCAGCTTCCGGGCCGACCTTTATTACCGTCTGAACGTGCTTACCATTACTGTGCCGCCGCTTAGGGAGCGCAAGGCGGACATCCCTTCGCTTTTGAACCATTTTATCCATAAATATTCGAATTTATTGGGGAAAAACCCGCAGGAAATATCCGCGCCGGTGCTGGATGCTTTCCGTAATTACGATTGGCCGGGCAACGTGCGGGAAGTGCAAAACTATGTAGAATATATGATAAATATGATAGACAGCACAGATGCGATAATTTCGCTTAAAATCCTGCCTCCTGCTTTGCTGGGCGTTGCTGTGAAAAAGCATGTCGATACAGGTAAACGGCATGAAAATTATTTGGCGCAAAGCGAAAAAGAGCTGCTGGTCGAAACGCTAAACCGCAATAATGGCAATAAGGCTCTGAGCGCTCAGGAATTGGGCTTGAGCCGGACTACTTTCTGGCGGCGGCTGAAGAAATATAATCTTTAAACAAAAAAAGTTATAAAGATATTGTTTCTTTATCCTTTGGCATCGATGTTGCGTAATAATTGCCGGATACCTTTTACCTTAAAGGAGTGTTTTAAAGAGGAGGAGCTTATTTATGAAACTGGAAGACATTATGAATTCTCCAATGCTTTGGGTAGTGTCAAGCTTTATGATCATTGTAGTTTTAACACAAGCGGCAGTATTCTTCCGGCAGGCCTTCAAGTCGGCGGAAAAGATGGGTATCCCCCGTTCCGAATGCCTGACCGGTATGCGTTCGGCGATGATAACGGCCATAGGGCCGGCGTTCAGCCCGGTGATAGTCCTTATTGCCCTTATGGCGGTCTTGGGCGGGCCTACGGCCTGGATGCGGATGAACGACATCGGGGCTGCCCGTACGGAACTTGCCATGGGCGCTATTGCCACCGGGATGGTGGGGTCGAGTCTTGAGGCCGGCAAGATGACCATTATGGGCTTTGTTTTTGCCCTATGGGGTATGGCGCTCAATAATTCCGGCTGGATCATAATAGGCGGCTATTCCACGCCATATATGAAGAGCGGTGTGGATTATATGAAAAGAAAATTTGACGCCAACTGGGTCAAGCTGCTGATGGCCGCTGCTGCGCTCGGCTTGTTCAGCTCTCTTTTGAGCAACTCAGTTATTTCTAAAACCGGCCTGGTCTATAAAAATCTTTTTGCTGGCGTCGTTTCCTTTATTGCCATGTCCATAATCTCGCAAATATTCAAGAAATACCAGCGAATCCAGGAGTTCAGCCTGGGCCTGTCCATGCTTGTCGGCATGTATCTGGCAGCAGCGATTTTCTAGTATATTTGAAGAAGGAGAGTGTATTGACATGGATGACAGCAAAGAAAAAGCGGCATTTTCGGAATTTAACAGCAGGATCAAAAAATTTGGCCTGTTTTTTACTACAATCGCTTTGATAGCAAATTATGTACCGGCGCTCTACGTGTCGTATGTCAGCGGCATTTTTCTCAGCGTTCAGGATATATTCAAACTCTGGCTGGCGGCGGCGGCCGCTTTTGGCATAGGTTATTTTATCCAGCCGATCTCGTTTTTCCCGATGATCAATGCGGCCGGCAGCTATTTGTGTTGGATCTGCGGCAATGTTGGCGAACTTCGTGTGCCGGCGGCCAATATGGCGCAAAAGGTGACAAATAGCGAGCCCGGTACGCCAAAAGCGGAAATAATGTCGACTATTGGTATAACTTCCTCTATTTTCGTGTCGGTAAGCATGATAACTTTTTTTACTATAGTGGGAGCGCAGGTAATGCCGATGATGCCTAAAGCGGTACTTAAAGGTTTCAGCTTTATATTGCCGGCGGTATTGGGTGCTGTGTACGCGGACCTATGCAGTAAAAATTTATTGATCGGCTTTATCGTACTTTTTACTTCTATCAGCGGCATGGTGGTATATCCCAAACTGGGCGTGCCAAGCGGCGTCGATATGCTGTTAAACATTCTTGTGGCGATAATAGTGGCGAGAGTTTATTATTTAATGACGGCTAATAAATAATTTACCTGTGTAAACTAAGAACTAAAAATATGTCCAAATTTTAAGCGCGTTCCGTTTTGATAATGAAACGGAACGTTTCGTTTCGTTTGCCGATAATTGAAACATTGCGCACGTTGCTTCAAATGCCAGCTGTGTTAAGCTTATCAAGGGTATTGGCATGGTTTTTGTAAGTGCTATGCATGTACCACTTTTTTAAAAAGATGTTGTATAAATATAAAGAAGGAAGGAAAAAGAAATGGGAATATCAACAGCAGCATGGGCGCCGTTAATAGCACTAACGATAGTAGTAGTAATCTCATGCGTGAACGAAGACCTGCACGTAGGATTCTTATCAATCGGTTTTGCTATAATATAGGCGCCATAGCCATGATAGTCCTGTTGGTAATCCTCGTAGTAGTCCCGATGTTCCTGCCTCTGGTTCCGGGCCTAATCCAGGAGATAGGAGGCGGCAACCCGATAGCGATGATCTCGACGATAGTAGTAGGCTCGCACCTTGTCAGACGCCTCGCCGCTGGGGGGCGATCTGTATAGCCTGTGCCGACGACAGCGAAGACAATCGAAGTTGTTTAGGAAGCCGCTCATCTGGGGTTTGTCCATGTCGGTCGTCGGCGCTGTTATTTGGCATATAATTTTTGGTATTTTGAATCTATAAAATTTTAGTATAATAATTCTTGATATTTGTTTAAAAATAATAATTTTACTTGATTAACATTCTAGAAAGTTTTGTTTCTGTTTAGAAACAAAACTTTCTAGAATCCTCGCTTGTTTGAAACATATTTATTTGTTTTGAAACGTTTGCAGTCAACATATATGCCCGATACGCGCATTTTACAAGAAATGTCCTGGTTTTGGCACGTTTCTTGCGTATATTAAATTTAGTTACTTTATTCTTGACCTGGCCATATTTGCTCAGCTCAATATTTCTAAAAATGGGAGGGATGTAAATGCTTGGTAAAGATCGGTTGAGGCACCCTAGTTTGTTTGATAAAATTGTTTCGGCGGATAAGGCGGCGGAACTGATAACTGATGGTATGAACGTAGGTACCAGCGGTTTCACACCGGCTGGTTATCCGAAAATGACCACTATGGCTTTGGCCAAACAGGTGACGGAGGGGAAAAAGTGCCGCATCAACTTATGGACGGGCGCGTCGGTCGGCCCGGAAATAGAGGAGGAACTGGCTGCGGTAGACGGCATTGCCAGCCGCGTTCCTTATTATGCTTTTTCCAACCGTTCCATGCAAAAGGGGATAAACGCACGTTGTATCAATTATATTGATATGCATCTCAGCCATTTTGGGCAGCAGGTAGATTACGGCTTTTTTGGCGATGTTGATGTGGCAATAGTCGAAGCGATCGCCATAACGGAAAATGGCGACATCATCCTTAGTCCGGGCGTAGGCAATACGCCGATATTTGTTAAACATGCTAAAAAAGTCATAGTAGAGGTAAATACCGCCCAGCCCTTGGAACTAGAAGGAATGCATGATATATTTGTTTTGGACAGGCCGCCAAATCGCCGGGAGATACCGATTTACCACGTTGGCGACCGGATAGGCACACCTTATGTAAAATGCGGTTTTGATAAAATAGCTTGCATAGTGGAGTCTGATATCCCGGACAAGGTGCGAAACCTGGTCGAACCGGACGAAAAGAGCAAAAAAATCGCAAGCTTACTGATAGACTTTCTTAAATCAGAACAAAAGCGCGGTAAACTGCCGACGCCGATGCTGCCGTTGCAGTCCGGGGTGGGAAGTATTGCCAATGCGGTGTTGTCGGGTTTCAAGGATTCAGATTATACCGGGCTCGAAATGTATTCAGAGATATTGCAGGACGCGGTATTCGAGCTTATCGCCGCCGGCAAGGTGAAGATGGCTTCAGGCTGCGCGTTTACACCGTCGCCCAAGGTTATGAAAATGTTCACGGAAAATCCGGAGCTTTATAGAAAGAGTATAATTTTAAGGCCGCTCGATATAAGCAATCATCCGGAAGTAATTAGGCGCCTTGGCGTCATAGCGCTCAACACGCCGCTGGAATTTGACATATACGGCCATTCCAACTCCACCCACGCCATGGGTACCTCTATCATGAACGGTATCGGCGGTTCGGGCGATTACATGAGAAATGGCTATATCAGTATTTTTGCTACCGAATCTACTGCCAAAAATGGTGATATTTCACGTATAGTACCGATGGTTACACATCCTGACCATACTGAGCATGACACCATGATCTTTATAACAGATCAGGGCGTGGCCGATATAAGAGGCCTGGCGCCGCACGACCGGGCGCGCTGCATCATAAAAAAATGCGCGCATCCCGATTACCAGCCGATGCTTACCGAGTATCTCGAGTGGTCGGAAAAGAACAAAGGCGGACACATACCGCACGACTTGGCAAAGGCTTTTGCCATGCAGGAAAAATTTGCTAAAACAGGTAGTATGAAATAAAAACTGAGGGGAGAATAGGTATGTTTAAAGAAGAAGTTTTGAAAACGATTTCCGAGGGGAAGGCTCGTTACCAAACGAGCACAGATAAGTTTCTGGCTAAGTCGCCGGAGAGAAAGGAATTTGGCGTAGAGCGCGTTTATACGCCGCTTGATGTAAAAGATCTTGATTATAATACAATAGGTTTTCCTGGCGAATACCCCTTCACCCGGGGCATACAGCCGACCATGTACCGCGGACGCTTTTGGACTATGCGCCAATACTCGGGCTTTGCCACAGCGGAAGAAACAAACGCCCGTTATAAATATCTCCTGGCTAACGGCGTTATGGGCCTGTCGGTAGCTATGGACCTGCCGACGCAGATCGGCTACGACTCCGACCATCCCTTTGCCGCCGGCGAAGTAGGAAAAGTAGGCGTCGCTATAAACTCGCTCGCCGATATGGAAGCCCTTTTTGAAGGCATTCCGCTCGATAAAGTTTCTACATCTATGACCATCAACGGCCCAGCTGCTATCCTTTTGGCTCTATATGTAGCCGTCGCCGAAAAGAACGGCATCAGCGCCGACAAACTCAGCGGCACTATCCAAAATGACGTGCTCAAAGAATACATAGCCCGCGGCACTTACATTTTCCCGCCGCGTCCGTCCATGCGTCTTATCACCAATACTTTCGAGTATTGCTCCAAATACATACCCAAATGGAATACTATCAGTGTAGGCGCCTATCACATCCGTGAAGCCGGCTCCGATGCCGTCCAGGAAGTAGCTTTTGCCTTCTCCAACGCCATAGCGTACATAGAAGCGGCGGTAAAAGCCGGGCAAAAAGTAGATGACTTTGCCCCCGGTATCTCCTGGATATTCACCGCCGACCTTGACCTGTGCAGAGAAGTGGCCAAATTTAGGGCGGCCAGACGCCTGTGGGCGCGCATCATGAAAGAACGCTTCGGCGCCAATGTAGCTAAAGCTCAAATGCTCCGTTTCCACGTACACACCTCCGGCAGCGTTCTTACCGCCCAGCAGGTGGATAACAACATAGTCCGCATCGCCTGGCAGTCCATCGCTGCGGTGCTTGGCGGTTGCCAGTCGCTGGCTACCTGCGCCAAAGACGAAGCGGTGGCCCTGCCGACCGAAGAATCGGCGACTCTGGCGCTGAGGACACAGCAAATGATCGCCTACGAAAGCGGCATCACCGATACGGTAGACCCACTAGGCGGTTCCTGGTACATAGAAAAACTGACAAATGAAATAGAACAAGCGGCCTATGAATATATCAAAAAGATAGACGAAATGGGCGGCGCGGTCGAAGCGATAGAAAGAGGCTACATGCAGGCTGAGATAGCAAACTCCGGCTACAAACGCCAACTGGCAGTAGAGACCGGCGAGCAGGTAGTAGTAGGCGTAAACAAATTTGCCTCTAAAGAAGATCAAAAAGGTGAATACCTGACTGTCGACCCCTCTGTGGGCGCGCGCCAGGTGGCCAAAGTAAACGAAATGAAAGCAAAACGCGATAATGCGGCAGTCACAGCTAGCTTGGAAAAATTACGCAAAGCAGCTCAAGGCGAAGACAACCTCATGCCTTACCTGATCGAGGCGGTCAAAACCTACGCTACTTTGGGCGAGATCTGCGGCGTATTGCGTGAAGAATTCGGCGAATTCAAAGGTTCGGTATACTTCTGATCTGGAAAACCCATACGGAGTGAAAGAGGTGTGGAAAATGGCTTCGATGACTGAACAATTGGCTGGCAGGGTGGCGAGGATAAAATATCAGGACTTGCCTGAAAAGACCGTGCGCCAGGCCAAACAATTCATTTTGGATTACCTTGGCAACTCTATCCGTGGCTGGACGCAACCCAATATGCCCATGTTGGCTGAAGTACTCGGCGCATGCGGCAAAGAGGCGACAATGCTCAACGGGCAAAAGGGAGCTAAGAATTCTGTGTTGTATGCCGCCATGCTCAATGCCGCCGCTTCGCATTCACTCGATTTTGACGATTTGCACAACCCGTCCATCATACACGTCGCTTGTGTAGTCGTGCCGTCCGTCCTGGCGGTGGCCGAAGAAGAGGGTATGAGCGGTAAAGATATACTGGCCGCGGTGGTGGCCGGCTATGAGGCCGGAGCCCGTATAGGCGAAAGCGTCAACCCCGAATCCTACCACTTTTGGCATACTACGGCAACTTGCGGCGTATTTTCTTCAGCCGCGGCGGTCGCTAATTTGATGAAATTCACCACCGAGCAAACTGTGCAGTGCCTCGGCACTGCCGGGACGCAGGCGGCCGGGCTGTGGGAATTTCTTATCGACGGCGCTATGAGTAAGACTTTGCATATCGGCAAGGCCAATTTTGCCGGCATACTGTCCGCCAGACTTACAGCTAAAGGCTTTACCGGGGCGAAAAAGATACTGGAAGGCGAAAAAGGTTTTTGCCTCGCTATGCTTGACGAGCCGCACTGGTCGGCGCTGACGATGGATATAGAAGGCTATAAGATAGACGATAACTCTTACAAACCTTATGCCTGCTGCAAACATACCCACCCGGCCAACTATGCCGCGCAGCTGATGCGTGATGAATACGGGCTCAAGCTGGCGGAAGTGGAAAAAATCGATATCAAGACCAACGCGGTCGTCAAAAGCCTTGTCGATAATAAAGCGCCGAAAAATCCTTACGGTTCTAAATTTTCCATCCAGTATTGCGTAGCCGCTATGATCAAGTTCGGCAAATTGGGCATAGACGAATTTTCCGATGAATATCTGGCTGACAAAGAAATCCAAAACGTCATGCAAAAATTCACTGTGGAAATCGACCCCAAACTGGATAAAGAGTTCAAGGAAATGCCGGAGCGTTGGTCGGTCGATGTGACGATAACAGACAAAAAAGGCGATGTGTATAACAAATTTGTGGAATACCCAAAAGGCGACCCGCCCAATCCCATGACTTGGGACGAAAGCGTTGCCAAGTTCATGTCGCTGTCCGAGCCGGTTTATGGCAAAAAGGCTTGCGAGAAATTATGCGATATGGTCGCCAATCTGGAAAAAGAGGAGAATTTCAGCCAAGCGCTAAATGGCTGCTTTAAATGAGGAGGAAGAAAACATGGCAAAACCAATAAAAGTCCTAGTGGCCAAGCCGGGCCTTGACGGGCATGATCGTGGAGCGAAGGTAGTGGCGAGGGCTTTAAGGGACGCGGGTTTTGAAGTTATTTACACAGGCATCAGGCTGACGCCCGAGCAAATAGCCGAATCCGCCCTACAGGAAGACGTTTCAGTGGTAGCGCTCAGCTTGCTGTCGGGCGCGCACAATACGCTGTTCCCGAAAGTGACCGAACTTTTAAAAGAAAAAGGCATGGGCGATGTTCTGACCATCGGCGGCGGCGTCATCCCTGACGCCGATATTGACAGTCTCAAGAAAGCCGGGGTGGCGGAGATTTTCACGCCCGGCACCCCGACCGCCAGCATTGTGGAATTTATCAAACAAAATGTGAAAAAATAGCCATAAATACCGGGCGGGAGCTTCCCGCCCCTTGGCGTATATAAGACGCGGCATGATAAAAGGAGGACGACGATTTGTTAACTACTAAAGAACGCCTGGAAGAAATGCTGGAAAAGACTCGTGTGATAAAAGAAGGCGGCGGGAAAAAGCGCATAGAAAAGCAGCATGCCATCGGCAAACTGACCGCGCGCGAACGTGTAGAAATATTATTTGACCCTAATACTTTTGTGGAAATAGACCGTTTTGTCGCCCACCGTTGCACAAAGTTCGGTATGGAAAACGAGCCGGCGCCGGGTGAAGGCGTTGTTACCGGTCACGGCCTGGTGGATGGACGCCTGGTATATGTATATGCCCAGGATTTCACCGTGCTGGGCGGTTCGCTTGGTGAGATGCACGCCAAAAAAATCTGTAAGGTACAGGAAATGGCGCTGAAAACCGGTGCGCCGATAGTAGGTCTCAATGACTCGGGCGGCGCGCGTATCCAGGAAGCGGTGGACGCTCTGGCCGGTTATGGTCAGATATTCTACCGCAATACTCTGGCGTCCGGCGTCATACCGCAGATATCTGCCATCATGGGCCCCTGCGCTGGCGGTGCGGTGTATTCGCCCGCTTTGACCGACTTTATCTACATGGTGAAAAATACCAGCCAGATGTTTATAACCGGCCCGCAGGTCATCAAGACTGTTACGGGCGAAGACGTAGGCGTCGAGGCTTTGGGCGGCGCGATGACGCACAATAGCGTATCGGGTGTTGCGCACTTTGCCGCAGAAAACGACGAAGACTGTTTGAAGCAGATCCGCCGTTTGATCAGCTTTTTGCCGCTCAACAACATAGACAACCCGCCGCGTCTGGAAACTTCTGACCCCAGCGACCGTGTGATCCCGGAGCTCAATACTATTATCCCTGATTCTTCCAACCAGCCGTATGACATGAAGGAAGTCATCGAAAAACTGGTCGACAATGGCGACCACTATGAAGTACAGGCTTTTTATGCTACCAATATCATCACTACCTTGGCGCGCCTTGATGGCCGCAGCATAGGCATCATCGCCAACCAGCCGCGCGTGATGGCCGGCTGCCTTGATATCAACGCTTCTGATAAGGCCAGCCGTTTCATTCGTTTCTGCGACGCTTTTGGCATTCCAGTGCTAAATATCGTTGACGTACCGGGATTTTTGCCGGGAACTAATCAGGAATTTGGCGGTATCATCAGGCATGGCGCTAAAATGCTTTATGCCTACTCGGAAGCGACTGTGCCCAAAGTCACACTCGTTACCAGAAAAGCGTACGGCGGTTCGTATATTGCCATGTGTTCGCGTGATTTGGGCGCCGACCAGGTCATCGCCTGGCCGACCGGCGAGATCGCAGTCATGGGCGCCAGCGGCGCGGCCAACATCATCTTCCGCGGCGACCCCGATATCAAGGAAAAGACCGAGGCTTATGTCACGGAGTTTTCTACTCCTTACCAGGCGGCGGAACGCGGTTTTGCCGACCAGATCATCGAGCCGGCACACTCTAGGGCAGTACTTATCAATGCTTTCAATGTCCTCGAGAGCAAGAGGGAAAGCCGTCCGGCCAAACGGCACGGCAATTTCCCGGTATAAAAGCTAACAAAAAAGCCAGGAATTTTTTCCTGGCTTTTTAATATGTAAGCTACCGACTATTTTATCATTAGTCAGTAACTGCTTTACTTTCCGTCCCGCTTTGTTGCGGGACGTCTTTTTTATTTGCTTCGGGCAGGGGCAGCTTTACGCCATAGCCCATGGAGTACCGGCCATCGGCTACCGTATGTCCCTGCGTCACTTTCTCCGGGTCTTTGGTAGATAGTTTTTGCAAGATGCTGTCAAGCAAGCCCGTAGCTGTACCGCCTTTGCGTGCAATAAAAAATGAAATGCTATTCATATTATTATACCTATGAAACAAACTAATCATAAGCGAAAAAATCAGATATCTCCCCATCCTTTTTGCGACATAAAATGATAACTAGTAATTAATTTGACAATAATAAAGGAAATCATAAAAAAATAACGAATAGTAAATTAATAAAATAAATAAAGTAATAAAATATATTGCAGAAAAGTAAATAGCAGGAGGTAATTATGGCTGATGAATCAAGAGAAATGAGCGCGCAAGAGATACTGGAGAAGTATGACAGTGATTCTAATACCAGGCAGCTTAGCGGTTTTTGGGGCAAGACGGTAGCGGCCATTTGCCTCTGTTTTAGCGGTTTTCAGCTGTATACGGCGATTTTCGGCGTGCTGGACGCACAGCTTCAGCGGACGGTACACCTTGCTTTTGGGCTTTTTCTCATTTACCTTTTATATCCTCCGGTCAAGAGCTGGTCGCGCAAAAGCATGAACTATATCGATGTTGTTTTGGCTTTTGTCGCTATGATAATGCCTGTCTATATTTTGACACAGTACAAGGATTTGGTGTTAAGGGCAGGCTTGAATACCGAAGTTGACCATATAATCGCCGTCATCGGCATAGTTACGGTCATAGAAGCGGCGCGCCGCGCGGTCGGTCTGCCGATCGTCTTCGTCTCCCTGGCCTTTATTGTTTACGCTTTTGCCGGCCCTTATATACCCGGGATATTGGCCCACCGGGGCCTCGGCTGGATGGAACTGGCCGACCACCTGATATTTACTACCGAAGGCATTTTTGGCATCCCGCTGGGGGTGTCTTCTACTTTTATCTTTTTGTTTATTTTATTTGGCGCTTATTTGGAGTCTACCGGCCTCGGCATGTTTTTTATCGACCTGGCTAATTCGATAGCCGGCTGGGCGGCCGGCGGTCCGGCAAAAGTAGCAGTCTTGTCGAGTGGCCTGATGGGGACTGTTTCCGGCAGTTCGGTAGCTAATGTCGCCGGTACGGGCAGTTTTACCATCCCCATGATGAAAAAACTCGGCTACCGTCCTGAATTTGCCGGCGCGGTCGAGGCGGCGGCTTCCACGGGCGGACAGCTTATGCCGCCGGTCATGGGCGCAGCGGCCTTCCTCATGGCGGAATTTGTCGGCATACCTTATATAGAAGTAGTGAAAGCCGCGGTCATACCGGCCCTCTTGTACTATACCGGCGTATGGCTGGGAGTTCATTATGAAGCGAAAAAGTACGGTCTCAAAGGCGTGCCGCGCAATGAATTGCCAAAATTCCGCGAACTGTTTTTCGAACGTGGGCACCTAGCCATTCCGCTCATTATCATAGTGTACCTGTTGGTAACAGGCTATACGCCTATGCGCGCAGCGCTGTGGGCTATTGCGCTGGCCATAGTTTGCGCCTGCCTTAAAAAAGCCACCCGCATCACACCCTGGCAGGTAGTAGAAGGTCTGATCATCGGGGCAAAAAATGTACTGGGCGTACTCATCGCTTGTGCGACCGCAGGCATTATCATAGGCGTCGTCACTAAGACCGGCGCCGGGCTGAAACTGGCGGCGGCTCTCCTTGACATAGCGGGCGGCCATCTTTTGCCGGCCATGTTCTTTACTATGGTCACCTCGCTTCTTTTAGGTATGGGCGTACCGACCACCGCCAACTATGTCATAACATCGACTGTAGCTGCGCCGGCTTTGCAGCAAATGGGCGTACCTGTGCTGGCCGCCCATATGTTCGCCTTCTACTTTGGTATAATCGCCGACGTTACGCCGCCGGTGGCATTGGCCGCTTACGCCGGTTCCGGCATCGCGGGCGCAAATCCGATGAAGACAGGCGTGCAGGCCGCCAAACTGGCTATAGCAGCATTCATAATACCGTATATATTTGTTCTTTCTCCAGTTATTTTGATGATCGACGCGACCATCCCGAAGCTTATCCAAGCCACTTTGACCGCGCTTATCGGCATGTGGGCGCTCAGTATAGCGATGATCGGCTATTTTGTGCAAAATTGCCGCTGGTGGGAGCGCTTGGTCTTTTTCCTCGGCGGCCTCATGATGATAGACCCGGGGACATATACGGACCTGGTGGGCGTAGCCGTGCTGGCCGCCGTTAGTTTATGGCAGATAAGCCGGAAGAAAAGCCGAGTAAAATTGATGCCTAATGACTAAAAATAATAAATTAAATAAACTGGCGCTGTGTAAAAACAGCGCCAGTTTTATTTATAATATTGACAATAAAAAGAAGTGTTATGTAAATAATATAATCGCAAAAGTTAGAGGAAAGATAATAAAAGCAAGCGAAAATAAAGGGACAATAGTAAATTGATTTTGAAGGAGAATTTATTATTTCAAGTTAGTTATATTTCATTTGCTGGAAGCGGTAAGGAGGGTTTTATGGCTGAAATAAAGGAAATGAGCGCACAGGAAATACTGGAAAAGTTCGACACGGAGTCTGATACCAGGCATCTTACAGGCTTTTGGGACAAAATAGTTATGGTGATATGCATCTGTTTTAGCTGTTTCCAGATATATACCGCTATTTTTGGCGTTCTGGACGCTCAGTTGCAGAGGGCCATTCATTTAGCCTTCGGTCTTTTCTTAATTTATCTTTTGTATCCCAGTCTAAAAAAATGGCCGCGCAAGTCCATGCATCCTGTGGATGTGGCGTTGGCTTTTATTTCTCTTATCATGCCGCTTTATATCCTTATAGAATATAAGGATCTGGTGCTCAGGGCGGGCCTGAATAACTTTACCGACCATATGGTAGCGATATTGGGCATAGTACTTGTTATAGAAGCCGCCCGCCGGGCGGTAGGCATGCCTATAGTACTGGTATCGCTGGGCTTTATTGTTTATGCATTTATCGGACCCTATATACCCGGTATAATGGCTCACCGTGGTTTAGGCTGGGCGGAAATCGCCGATCATCTCATTTTTACGACAGAAGGGATTTTCGGTATACCGTTGGGCGTATCTTCAACCTTTATTTTTTTGTTTATTTTATTTGGCGCTTACCTGGAATCTACCGGCCTGGGGAAATTTTTCATCGACCTGGCCAATTCCGTCGCCGGGTGGGCGGCGGGCGGGCCGGCAAAAGTGGCTGTTTTATCAAGCGCGTTGATGGGTACTGTTTCCGGCAGTTCTGTCGCCAATGTCGTCGGTACAGGCAGCTTTACCATCCCTATGATGAAAAAACTCGGCTACCGGCCTGAATTTGCCGGCGCGGTCGAGGCGGCGGCCTCCACCGGCGGGCAGATCATGCCGCCGGTCATGGGCGCGGCGGCCTTTCTCATGGCGGAATTTGTTGGTATACCTTACATAGAAGTAGTAAAAGCTGCGGTCATACCGGCTCTCTTGTACTACAGCGGCGTGTGGCTGGGCGTGCACTACGAGGCGAAAAAATACGGCCTTAAGGGAGTGCCGCGCAATGAACTGCCTAAATTCAAGGAATTATTTTTTGGCCGCGGCCATCTGGCCATCCCGCTCATTATCATAGTTTACCTGTTGGTCACCGGCTATACGCCTATGCGCGCGGCGCTGTGGGCCATAGCTCTTTCCATCGTTTGCGCCTGTATAAAAAAGGAAACGCGCATAACTCCCTGGCAAGTGGTAGAAGGATTGATCGCGGGCGCTAAAAGCGTGCTGGGCGTACTCATCGCCTGTGCGACCGCGGGCATTATCATAGGCGTCGTTACTAAGACCGGCGCCGGGTTGAAACTGGCGGCGGCCCTTCTTGATATAGCCGGCAACAACCTCTTGATGGCGATGTTCTTTACCATGATCACCTCGCTCATTTTGGGTATGGGCGTACCGACCACCGCCAACTATGTCATAACTTCGACCGTAGCGGCGCCGGCTTTGCAGCAAATGGGCGTGCCGGTGCTGGCGGCTCATATGTTCGCCTTTTACTTTGGTATCATCGCCGACGTTACGCCGCCGGTGGCTTTGGCCGCTTACGCCGGGGCCGGCATAGCGGGCGCCAACCCGATGAAGACCGGCGTGCAGGCGGCGAAGCTTGCTATCGCGGCTTTCATCGTACCTTATATTTTCGTTTTGGCGCCGGTGCTGTTGATGATCGACGCCACCGCCCTGAAACTTACCCAGTCGGTTTGCACTTCACTTGTCGGCATGTGGGGCGTAAGTATAGCCATGATCGGTTATTTTATCAGAAATTGCAGTTGGTGGGAACGGGTGATATTTTTCGTCGGAGGTATATTGCTGATAGACCCGGGCACTTTTACCGATATCATCGGCATATGCATGCTGGTGGCTATATCCGCTTTCCAGTTCTTCATGAGAAAACGCGAAGCTGCACAGGCGGAAACTGTCGGGCAGTAACAAATAAAGAAGAATAAAAGGCCGTAGTGCAATTATTGCACTACGGCTTTTTCAGCCTGTAGACAAAAGCACCTCCAGACGCGCTACTCAAGGCAACCGTAGCAAGCGCTATACCGTGCCATATGGTAATTTTTATACCGCGTCGTTCCTATAAGACGCGGTATAGTGCCAGCCGAAATGCATTACAGAGCGCGGGTTAATTGGTTGCCGGACTGCGTCGGCAAAGGCAACTG
>JAVBME010000003.1:0-48714 GCA_031552765.1 Acidaminococcales bacterium
CGATTATTTGTTTCATTATCCACGGGGTTTTGTAACCGGCGTCAAGGGCTACTGTTTCTATTTCAGGCTGGCTGGTCAGCAATCTTTCATAAAGAGTGTCGAAGCTCTGGCTGTCGTGTAGATTACCGGGGGAGACTTGAAAGTCGAGGATGAAGTTGTTTTTGTCACAGGCGGTGTTTGTTGTGTAGGCAAAACATTGTTCGTGTTCGCCTTTATGAAACAGGCCGCTTTCAGGGTCTGTTGTGCTTTTTTTTATGTTCCTCGTTTGGGGTGGGCCTTGTTTAGGCTTTAATGGCTTTTTGCCGTAAGACTCCCGGTCTTCATTGATTTCTTTGTCTAGCTGCGCCTGGTAGTGGCGGGTTTGTTTTTCTATTATTTCATTTGTGGCTTTTTTCTTGTTGGCTCTGGCTTTTATATGAGTTGCGTCGATAAATACGGCGCTTGCGTCTATGAAGTCGTGCTTGGAGGCTTCTTGTAATACCCGGGCAAATATCCGCTCGAATATGTCGGTGTCTTTAAAGCGCCGGGCGTAGTTTTTACCGAAGGTGGAAAAGTGTGGGACGGGTTCGGTGAGTTCGTAGCCGATAAACCAGCGATAGGCATTGTTTACTTCAATTTCTCTTATGGTTTGACGCATGGAGGGGATGCCGAAGATGTATTGGATGAAGACTATTTTAAAGAGGCTGACAGGGTCTATGCCTGGTTTGCCCCATTTGTCTTCTTTGTAGAGGCCTTCTACTTCTTCGTTCTGGGGGTGAAGTCTTTTTGTCTACAGTCTGAACGCCCGGCGTATAGCCGGGCGTTCAGTCAATGCTTTTTATACTTTAAACCTTTCCACGCTGCGGCGCATGCTCTCCGCCATCTCATTGAGCGAACGGTTGGACGCAGCTATCTCCTCGACGGCCGCCAGCTGTTCTTCGGCTGCCGACGACACGCCCATCGTTCCATTGGCTATCGTTTCGCTCGATTGAGCTACTTTTCCTATCGCCGCGACTATAACTTCTTTATTCTGGTCGAGCTGGCTTGCCACCTGGTCAACTTCGCGGATCTTCAATACTATATCGGAAATAGCCTTGTTTATTTCTTCAAAATTATTATCAGCGTCTGTAGCTACTTCCATACCCGCATCCACTTCCGGGCGCGCTTTACCAATAGAGGCTACTGCCGCCGCAATGTCGGCATTGTTACTGTTTATCAGTACCGAGACCTCGTGCGCCGCTTTTTCCGACTGCTCGGCCAGCTTTCTTACCTCTTCCGCGACTACGGCAAATCCTCGGCCGTGCTCTCCGGCCCTGGCCGCCTCTATCGCCGCGTTCAAGGCCAAAAGATTGGTCTGGCCGGCTATTTGCATGACCATTTCTATTATCTGCTGGACTTTTTCCGAACCGTCGGATATGCGCATGATAACTGTTTCCACGTCGCCCGTGGCATCTCCTATGTTGCGCACCTTGTCTACCAGGGCCTTGAGCGCTCTTCTTCCCTCTTCTACCGTCCTGGAGCTTTGGTCGGCCAGTTGCACCGCATTGTCGCTATTGCTTTTTACCAGATTTATTCCCTTGCTTATCGTATCTATCTCTTTTTGCGTTACTTCTACTTCGTCATTTTGCGCACGTGACTTATCCGCTATTTCTACGGTTATTTCCGTCACATGCTGGGCGGCCTGCGTCATTTGCTCGGCGTTGGAATTCACCTGTCCGCTCGATTCCACCAGCCTGCTGGCCGTCACCTTGGTTTCCGAGACCAGACGGCGCAAATTTGCGCCCATAGTGGTGAACGCATTGAACATATGATTAAATTCGTCGCCGCCAGATTGTTTTTTGCTTCCCCGCTCACTGCCAACAACTGTAAGGTCGCCGCTGGCTATAGCTTCTGCCTGCAACACAAGCTCCGATATCGTTCGCTTGGTCTTCCTGGCAAACAGCAGGATGAAAACAGACAGCACGACGGCCAGCAATAACACGATGACTGCGCTGGTGTTGCGTATGACTACGACCGGTTTAAGGAAATCATTTACCGGAACGGCCAGAAAAAATATCCATTCCAGATGGGGTATCTTATAAGAAAAATACATATTTTCGCTGCCGGTGGCATTTGCCGTTTGGACTAATACGCCCTTGCCCGCCTTCATTTTGTCCAGCACAGGTTTTAGTATGCCGCCATCCACTTCGGCCATTTTCTCCGTGGTCTTATATTTACGGTGGTAGACAAAAGCGTCGGCAGTGTCTAAAAGCCCGGCATAGCCGTTTTCCGTAGCTTTAAAGCTGGCCATAAGATTGCGCAGATCGGTCAGCTCAACATCGATGGCCGCAACGCCTAACAGTTTATTGTCTGCAAATATCGGCGTAGACACTGTTATTACTACTTTTTTGTTGATAGCGTCTTCATACGCCTCGGAATAGGCCACCGCCCCGCTTTTTAGCTTGGACGCAGCCTTGTACCAGTCGCGGCTGGTCGGGTCGTAATCGGAGGGAACCGGCTCCTCGTCGCTCATAATCATGGCCTTATCGGCAAAACCGACATAGACCGAGAGCATTTTAGCCCGGTCGGCCACAGTTACAAGGATCTTTCTTAAAAGTACCCTATCGAGATTTGGTGAAGCCACCAAAATGTCGTGTATAGACATGACGGTTTCTTCCATATTGGAAAACTTTTCCTGTATCTGGGCTACGCTGTGTTTGGTATCAAACTCTATCGCGCTCTGCCCGGATTTTAACAGAGCGTCTTTAGCCAGCCAGTAAGAAGCGGAACCAAGTACAAGCACACCTATGATCGTCGGCAAAAATATAAACAACAACATTCTCTTTACGATACCCAAGATTATCCCCCTATCGCGTGCCTATTTTAACAGTCGCCCTACATTTTATTTATTTCCTCAACTATAACTTCATCTTAAAATAAATTCTTTACAACAATTCACTTACTATATTATTTGTAACTGTAATTTTTAAAAACACCACGTTAGTACTTTTGGTGCAAACATAAAAAAACCGTCCGCAGACGGCTTTTTTCCAGTTAGACCATTTAAAACCATTTTCTTGTTTTTGCCGCCGTCATAGCTTCCTTCTCGATGCAAGCACTTTCCGGAACATATATGATGGTATTTTCAGTTATTTTTTCCACCTGAGCCCCGGTCGCATACCCGACGCCGTTCATGTAGTCTATCATGCGCCGGCGCAGTTGGACGTCCACTTTTTCAAAAGAAATCATAACGCCAGACTTGTCCAAAAGGGCGTCCGCCAATCCTTTCAGATCTTCGAACACGCGCGGGGTAAAGACAGACAGCTTAAACTGAGGCCGTGTCAAAAGCACCGGCCCATTATGGTTTTCATAAGCGTCCTCTTCTTCCCAGCCAAGAGCGCTGCCAAATTTTTTTATTATACTTTGTGCCATTTACTTGCACCACCTTTTTATTCTAAGGCTGTTTATAATGCCGTTTTATTACCTTACTAAACATTCCTTTCGACATTATAACACATATTCCTGCCTGGTGCATAAATATTTTTTCAATTTATCCCGCTAAACGCCGCTAATAAAACCCTTTTAAAAAACAGGTTCCCACTTTATTTGCGCTGACGCGCCCTTTGTACGCGGTCAAGTATCTTCTTGCGCAGCCGGATGCTTTTGGGCGTCACTTCGACCGTCTCGTCGTCATTTATATATTCGAGCGCCTGCTCCAATGAATATACGCGCGGCGGCACCAGCCGCACCGCTTCGTCGGCGCTGGAGGAACGCATATTGGTAACATGTTTTTTCTTGCAGGGGTTGATATCCATATCCAGTTCCCTGCTATTTTCGCCTACTATCATGCCTTCGTAAACCATTTCGCCTGGCGAGATGAACATTACGCCACGGTCTTGCAGGCTGTTTATGCCGTAGGCGGTAGTCTCGCCGGCTTCAAAAGCCACCAGGGCGCCTCTGGTGCGGCCGGGGATATCTCCTTTATATGGCGTATACCCCTCAAATACATGGTGCATTATGCCGTTGCCCTTGGTACTGGTGAGAAATTCGTTGCGAAAGCCGATAAGGCCGCGCGCCGGAACGATAAATTCCATGCGCAGATAGCCGGACAGCTCCGTCATATTTACCAATTCCGCCCGCCTTAGGCCGAGCGCTTCCATTACCGTGCCCATAAAGTCTTTGGGTACGTCCACGGTAAGTTTTTCCATCGGCTCGTGGGTCTCACCATTTATCGTTTTAAAGATAACTTTTGGTTTGCCTACCTGCAACTCAAAACCTTCCCGCCGCATGGTTTCGATGAGTATGGAAAGGTGCAGTTCGCCGCGTCCGGACACACTGAACGAGTCCGTACTGTCGGTCTCTTCTACTTTCATGCTCACATTGGTCTCGATTTCTTTGAATAGGCGCTCACGCAGGTGGCGGCTGGTCACAAATGTGCCTTCCTTACCGGCGAACGGACCGTTATTGACGCTAAATACCATGGACAATGTCGGCTCGTCGATCTTTATACCCGGTAAAGCTTTCGGGTTTTCCGGGTCGGCGATGGTCTCGCCGATGCTGATATCACTAAGTCCTATAAGCGCTACTATCTCACCGCTGCCGGCTTCTTCTATTTCCACTCTTTTCAGGCCCTGGTATTCATACAGGCGTCCGATTTTGCCTTTACGCTCGCCCGCTTCGGAAATGATCGCCACCTGTTGGCCGTTTTTTATCCGACCGCGGACAATGCGGCCTACTACAATGCGTCCGACATAATCGTCATAATCGAGGGTGTTGACCATCATTTGCAAAGGGGCATCATCGTCGCACTCCGGCGCGGGTATATGTTTTACGATGACTTCAAATAAAGCGGAAATGTCCTTGCTGTCGTCCTTCATAGACAGTTTGGCTATGCCGCTCCTGGCCGAAGCGTAGACCACAGGAAAATCCAGCTGTTCGTCGTTGGCGTCAAGCTCGATGAACAGATCCAGCACTTCATCCAGTACATCATGTACGCGCTGGTCAGGACGGTCTATTTTATTGATGACCACGATCGGCGTGAGTTTTCTCTCGAGAGCGTTTCTGAGGACATATTTGGTCTGCGGCATAGGGCCTTCAAAAGCATCTACCAATAAGAGCACTCCGTCTACCATATTGAGGACGCGTTCCACTTCACCGCCAAAATCGGCGTGGCCCGGCGTGTCAAGGATGTTTATCTTGACATCGCCATATTGCACCGCGGTATTTTTCGACAGTATAGTTATGCCGCGTTCACGCTCCAGGTCATTGGAGTCCATGACGCAATCGGCTACCTGCTCATTGGCGCGAAACACGCCGCTTTGTTTCAAAAGCGCGTCGACCAGCGTAGTTTTCCCGTGGTCTACATGCGCTATTATTGCTATATTCCTAAGTTTTTTATTTTCCATCAACTTTCCCCCTCAATGTATGAAAGAAAAGGATGCCAAGGCATCCTTTTACTAACCAGTGACGATATATTATACTGCGTAGCAAGATAAAATGTCAATTACAGGTCTTCAAAAATATTGTCGATAAATTTTATTATCCTGTCTACCCGCCGTTTCAAATCGGCCAGCCTGGATGGATTTGCCTCCAGTATATGTTCCATGCGCAGCTTGTGCTCGACATAGCGCCTTTCGATACCGGCGAGGTAATCGCGCAGTTCCTGCATAGCCGGCGCGCCGCTTACCGTCTCGGACTGTTTTATGTGCCAGCCGGTTTCGTCTATAACAGCGCTGTCGCCGTAGGCCGGAATGTAGGTATTCGCCCCCAGCGTGCGGTTGAGTTCACCGGAAAAGGCGCGCGCCGCGTCTATTTCACCATGTACGATGAAAAAGCCTTTGGGTTTTTCTTTCATCTGCTTGAGCCAGTTGATTATCTGCACTTTATCGGCATGGGCGGACAGGCTGGACATATTGTAGATACGGGCCTGTACTTTTATCTCTTCGCCCATTATCCGCACCCGGCTGGCCCCTTCCAGAAGGTTGCGCCCCATGGTGCCCTGCGCCTGAAATCCTACGAACAGCACACTGCTTTCCGGGCGCCAGAGGTTATGTTTCAAATGGTGCAGAACGCGCCCGGCATCGGCCATTCCGCTAGCCGAAATTATTATCATCGGCCCTTCGGTAAAGTTCAGGGCGCGCGATTCTTCCACGCTCTGCGTGAATCTAAGCTCCGGTATATTCATCAAATGGTTGGACTGTTTTTTGTATATTTCCGTGGCTTCTTCGTCGTATTCCTGCGGGTTGCGCAAAACGATGTCCGTGGCTTTGGTAGCCAGCGGGCTGTCGATAACGATAGGCACGGAAGGGATGCGTTTTTCATGCAGTAATTCCTGTAAATAGTAGAGTAAAAGCTGGGTACGCCCCACGGCAAAAGCCGGTATAATGAGGTTGCCGCCCCGCGCTACCGCTTCATTTACCACTTTTTCCAGTTCCGCGACCGGGTCGCTCTTTTCGTGTTCCTCGTCGCCATAAGTAGATTCGAGCACTACATAATCCGCCGCATCGATAAGATCCGGGTCGCGGATTATCGGCTGGTCGGGCTGGCCGATATCCCCGCTGAACAACAGCTTAGTAGTGCGGCCGTCTTCTTCGACATATACTTCGACCAGGGCCGACCCGATTATATGCCCGGCGCGTTTCATCTTTACTTTTATATCTTTGGTCACATTGACTTCTTCATCATAATTGTGCCCTTTGAAATGGGTGAGCGCCTCATAGGCCTGCTCGATGGTATATATAGGCTCGGTCGGCGGCCGGCCGGCCCGCTTCTTTTTGCGGGTGGCGTTTTCCGCGTCCATTTCCTGGATATGAGCGCTGTCCGGCAAAAGTATGCTGCACAGTTCATAGGTCACTTTTGTCGCATGGATATCGCCTTTATAGCCGTCAGCCACCAGCTTGGGCAAAAGGCCGCTGTGGTCTATATGGGCGTGCGTCAGAAGTACCGCATCCAGCTCGCCGGGATTAAAGGCAAAAGGCCGCCGGTTAAGAGCGGTCACTATCCTGGAGCCCTGGAACATGCCGCAATCCACCAATACCTTGCTGTTTTGGGTTTCCAAAAGAAAACACGACCCTGTGACCATTTGGCTTGCGCCAAGAAAAGTAAGCTTCATAACCTGCACCGTCCTTTTCTATGTCTTAAACGCTACCCCAATATTCTGACTTCCGGCTGCAAATCTATCCCTGACGCAGCCTTTACGCGTTCTTGCACTTGTTCTATCAAGCGCAGGATATCCTCGGCTGTGGCATTACCTTTATTTACTATAAACCCGGCGTGTTTTTCCGATACCTGGGCCCCGCCGACAGACAGGCCCTTGAGGCCGGCCTCATCGATGAGGCAGCTGGCGTAGCCTTGTTTGGGCCGTTTAAAGGTACTGCCAGCACTGGGCATATCTAAGGGCTGCTTTTGCCAGCGCCGCTGGTTGAAGTCCGCTATCCTGGCACGGATAGCCGTCTCTTCTCCCGGCACAAGGCTGAATATCGCTTTTGTTATAATGTGACTGTTTTCGGAAAAAACGCTGTGCCGGTAACTTAAACCAAGTTTATCAGCCGGCAAGAGGACTTTTTCCCCTTCCGGCGTTACCGCCTCCACCGCCGTTAAAACATCTTTCATTTCCCCGTCATAAGCGCCGGCGTTCATATAAACGCCGCCGCCCACACTGCCAGGTATGCCGGCGGCAAACTCAAGGCCGGCCAGCCCCGCCCCCGCGGCGGCGTTGGCCGCGGCGGCCAGGGAGGCTCCCGCCTCGCATCTCACATTATTTCCTTTTATTTCTACAGCGCCCATTTTAGCGCCTACTTTCAATACAATACCGGGGATGCCCGTATCTTTTACCAAAAGGTTGGATCCGTTGCCGACAACGGTAAGCGGCAGGCCGCAGTTGTCGGCCAAAAGCAATATGGCCGCTATATCTTTCCCTTCCGGCAGCAGCATGATGTCGGCCGGGCCGCCCACCTTAAAAGAAGTATGGCGGTACATAGGCTCGGCCAGAAAACATTCCACCCCGGGCAGTTTTTCGCGTAAAGCGGACAGGAAACTATTTTTCATCGCCTATGCCGCCCGATACGTCTTTTACCGCTTCGCCAATAGTTTTAGATATATCCTCCATCATCATCTGAAAGCGCATGTAGGCTTGTATATAGTCGCGCGCTTTGCTGTTCATGCTGAGCAGTTCGTAAAGCTTTTGCAGTTGCTCGGTCTTGGCCTGGTCAGGCGGCTTGCCGCTCATCGCTTCTATCTGCATCTGCGCCTGTTTTTCCAGAAAATCCTTGACCATCCTGCCGGCGTCCTGGTCGCCGGCCAGGCCCTCTTTGGCCGCCAGCAGCTTTTTATATTCATGGCTGCTTTTTATCGCTTTTGCTAATTCATTGGCATTGTCATAAACATTCATATCGTTTCCTCCTCAAGCTTTAGCTGTGATTTTATTGTAATAATCGCTCATAATAAGAGCATCAACGTCCTGCGTACCTGCCGATTCCGATATGACCCGCGCTTTGGCGCCGTACTCCGCCAGCGCTTCGATAAAGGGTTCGTATGGCGGGCCGTAAGGATCTTGAAACGTCCAGTGGCGCTTTTCGCCCGCCTTGGTAAATTCGATGCGGCTGAAATGCACATGAATGTTTTCGAGGGTTGACGCCCCTAGTTTTTCCCCGATATAGTCAAAGGCTTTTCGATACTCGTCTTTGTGCGTAAAACCGCCGCCGCTCACCGCGTGCAAATGGCCAAAATCCAGTGCGGGCGCCGCCGCCTTTGCCATAGCGCAAAGTTCTACTACTTCTTCCAAGGTGCCTATCTGTCCTTTTTTACCCATCGTTTCCGGTAATAATACTACCTTATTGTGTCCCCTTTGCTCCAGGCGCTCCAATACCTGCGCAAAACCTTTTTTTGTCTGCGCAAAAGCGTCCGCGCGCGTTTCCTTGCCCTGCCCGCCGGCGTGAAAGACCACCCGGTCCGCGCCCATGGCTTCCGCGGCCAATACCGACGACAGTATATAGTTAAAATTGTTCTCTATCTGCCGCTCTTCACGGGCGGCCAGGTTTATAAAATAAGGCGCGTGAAAACTAAGCACTACATCATATTTTTTTGCTTGCGCCCCTATCTCGGCGGCAGTCGCGTCTTTTATCCTTACTCCGCGCCCGGCGGAATATTCGTAGGCGTCAAGACCTATCTCATTTAGCCAGCGCGGCAGATCCTTAGAGGCTTTGTAGCCTGCGCTGTAGAAGTTTTCCGGATTGCCGGCCGTACCGAAGCGCGCCTTCATGACAGCCCTCCATGCCCGGTCTGGCGCAATGCCTCATACGCCACCACCGCTACCGCATTTGATAAGTTTAGCGAACGCGCGCCCGGCGCCATAGGTATGCGGATACAACCATCCCGGTATTCATCTAAAAGCCCCTGCGGCAAACCGGCCGTCTCTTTGCCAAAAAACAAAAGATCGTCCTTACCGTATACCGCGTCGGAATGTATTTTGGCGGCTTTGGTAGTAAGAAAATGCTTCTTATTGTCCGCGTATTTTTCCAGCACTTCACGCACGCTGTCGTGGTAATGCACCTTGACCAGGTGCCAGTAATCAAGACCGGCGCGTTTCAAAGTTTTATCATCAGTCAAAAAGCCAAGCGGCCTGACCAGATGAAGGTCGCAGGCCACCGCCGCGCAAAGGCGGGCTATGTTCCCGGTATTGCCCGGTATTTCCGGTTCTACCAATACTATATGCAAAGTATTACTCCTATTTCTTCTTATTCTCTTTCAAAATTTTGTCCACTTTTTCCCGTACCGGCCCTTTATCATCTTTTGCTTCAGGCGATGCCGGCTGTTCCGCAGGTTTTTCCACAGACTTCGGGCCGGGGTCTATTTGCAGCATGCGCCAGTGGACATTGAGCACGCGCTCGCCGTAAGGCACGCCTTTGGCCGCCCAGCGCCCGTCAAGGTCGCGCCAGGTTTTGCACACGCCATAGATATGCGGCAGCTTTGAGGCCATCTCATAGCGCGGGTCGACGATAGTTGTCTTAGGCCGCTGCTTGCTGCTGTAAACCAAAAGATGCTGGATATGAGCGCGCACTCCCAGCTCGGGAGTAGAAAACGTCGCGCCTTTGGCGCCGCCGCCTACGCTGCCCAGCCCGCAGAAATTGTTCTGCCAGGCTTTTACATCGCCGCCGTAACGGAAAAACCCTGTTTCCAAAAGCGCCTGGCTAAGCGCTATATCCGGGCGTATACCTTCAAACGCGGCTTCTTTATAATATAGCCGTACAATTTCCTCGATACTGCAATTAAGTTTGGCGTCGGGAGCATATTTTTTTATAAAAGTTACCGCCTGCTGTTCGTTGGCGACGGCGGCTCCCATGATAGTCATGTCACTGCTTTTTTCCAAAGCCGGCGTCGCCTTTTGTACAGACGGCGATGATGGCTGCGCTACTATCGGCTTTTCTTTGGCTGCGGCGCCGCAAATCGGCAAAAAGATGACTGCCAGCAGCAGAAAAAGCTTTACTGCATATTTCAAAAAAATCACTCCCTAAGTATTGTGTTGCGGCTTTTTATAGCCTAAAAACATGAATAGACAGCTGATCAACATGCCTGGGTACAGCGGGGAAAACAAGCCGGGAAAGAAAATCCGCCAGGCTAGCGCCACTAGTGAACCGCTCCCTACCGCCAGGGCCGCGAAACGGACGTCAAAGCGCCCGGGCGCGTATATCGCCATGATAAACGGCACAAATACGCCTGCGCCCCTGAGGCACATGGACAGTATCGTCCAGTCGAGTACCATGGCGTCAAGATTGGCCAATGTAAAGAGTATCAAAACCAGTATGAGCAGCAGCACTGTAGCTCGCGTCACCAAAAGAGTGCTTTTTCTATAGATATTACTGAAAAACACGCCAAAAATATCAGCGCTCACAATAGTAGACATGCCCAGCACCAGGCCGGCCATCGTGCCCAATGAGGCTATGATGAGCATACCTATGGACACCCCGGCAAACCAGTCCGGCAGGTAGGTCATGATGAACAGCGGCAAAGCGTCTATCGGCGCAATATCAGGATGTTTTGTATGCATGAAAAAGCCGACGTGTATAGCCGGGATAGCGGATACCGCCGTCAAAAATCCGGACAGCAACATGCCGTCCCGGGATTTTTTTGCGTCTTTGGCAGAACACATGGCCTGTATATAGGTCTGTGTAGTCATGACGCCCACCACCGTGGAAGCCCCCGCAGCTATGTCAACCCAAAAACCGCGGGCAAACAGGGAAAACCAGGGATAATAGCTGTAGCCGGCAAATAATGCCAGCCCGCCGCTCGAGCGCCACGCGGTAAAAAACACTGCGCCCAAAACGATAAACAAGAGCCCGGTCTTAAATATCCCCACAAGTCCCGTAGCCTTGACACCGCCGAACAGCACATAAAATATTATCAAAACGAAGGTCAGCACGGCGCTTTGCCGTATATCTAAGTAAAAAGAATTGCCCAGCATCGGCATGAGCACCAGCAAGGTAGACGCGGCGCTAAAGAAAATGCCTGTTACCGAAAAGATGCCTGTTATCATGCCTGTGCGGCCGTCATAAGCGGATGTCAGAAACTGCGATACGGTAGATTTTCCACTTGCATAAAGCGGGCCGCTGTACAGTAGGCCCATTATGACAAGCGCCAGGCCGCTGCCAATGCAAAACCACCAGGCGCTGATCCCTGTTTTGAAAGCCATTTGCGCGGTGCCCACAGTAGAAGCCGCGCCCACTATGGTGCCTATAATAGTCCCCATGACCATGAGTACCCCGGCAGAGCGGCCGCCTAAGGCAAAGTCCGCGGCACTGCCCACTTTCCTGCCGGCATAACTGCTGATAGCTATGATCGCCGCAATCACCGAAAAAAGTCCTGCCCAGTAACCAGCCGTCAACTCCATAACCATCCCCCGCAAACAAGAAAAAAGTCAGCTCATGTCATGCTACATGTTTCATGAAAAACCTGGTATAGATAATAGCATAGCATAAAAGCAAGAAACCAAAAAAGAAAAAAGCATTGGCGTAGCCGCTCCATTCGACCATAAACCCCAGGGCGACAGAGCCGAACATTTGGCCGATATCATTGCCTGTGTTAAAAAAGCCGAAAGCGGCGCCCCGTACGGAAACATCTGTATGGCTATTGACAATGTTAGCCAGTACGGGAAAAGCAAAGCCAAATGCTATACCAAGCAGGATGCCTGCCAATACTAAAGCAAATACCTGGTGGAAAGTGGCAATGATGAAAATCTCCAGCGCAAAGGCCAGTATTACATATAAAACCATTTTATGCGCGGCAATCCTCTCGCAAACACCAGTGACAAAAAAACGCGCCACGATAATGGATATCGCGTAGGCCGCGTAAAAGTACGGCGCGCCGCTTAATCTTTCACTGACAAGGTATACCGGCAAAAAAGTCATTATAGCGCTGTAAGAACTGTGGGTAAAAAAGATACTTAAAGTAGGGATGAAAATATATTTATCGCGCGCCAGAGAGGAAACAGCTGTATCCTGTCCCACATCCTCGCCACGGCTCGCCGTATGCGGGATGTCCGGAAAGAAAAACAGTACCAATGCGGTAACAGCCACGCCCAAACCGACGATCAGCGAAAAGCCCCCTGTACCGTAAAGCCACAGAGCCATACAGGTAGCAAGTCCTATCCCGATCTGGGAAAAAAGGGTGAGAAGTGAAATCGCCGACATGGACATATCGGCGGAAACCATGGACGTAGCGCCGACAAGTACGGCCGCCGCATAGCCGGAAAGTCCGGCCCCATGCAAAAAGCGGACAAAAATGGTGCTGTAGATGCTGTCCGCAAACAGATAGCCCAAAATCACAACCGCCGAAACGCAAAAGCCTATGCGTATCACAATTTTGGCGCCATATTTATCGACCGCCCGCCCTGATAAAAAGCGCAAGGCGAACGACCCCAGGCTGAGAGAGCCTACCGCCAGGCCTATCTCGTCTTTGCCCATACCCAGGCTGTGGTAATATATCGGCAGCACAGGCATGAATAAAAACATGCTGTACCAAAAAAACATATTGCCCACGCAAAGTTTATTGAATCCGGCCGGAAATTTAGCAAACATCTGCATCACATCTTTTGATTTTAATTGCCTGCACTTAAAATTATACAACAATAATCAAAAATAGGCATCAAAAGCTGTAAAAATAAGTTATAATAATATATTAGAAGATATAAAACAACTGGACACAAGGAGTGATTGTTAATGAAAGAATTGAAATTTTTCGGACATTCCTGTTTCATACTCAAAAACGACAAAACAACCATCCTGTTCGATCCTTTTTTAACCGACAACCCCTTCAACGTTGCCACCGCCGACCAGGTTACCGTCGACTATATACTGGTCTCGCACGCTCATTTTGACCACCTGGGCGACGCCGCCGCCATAGCTACCCGCTGCGGCGCTACAGTCATTTCCACCGCAGAAGTTTGCCGCCTGCTGGAGGAAAAAGGCTGCAAGACCCACGCCATGCACCTGGGCGGAAAAATCGCCTTTCCTTTCGGGCACGTACGCGTTACCCCGGCCTTTCACGGATCAGGCGTTCCCGGCGGGCACGCTTGCGGCTTTATAGTGGACTTTTACGGCACAAATGTTTACTTTGCCGGCGATACCAGCCTGTTTGGCGATATGGAACTATTAGGCAAACTGGAAAAAATCGACTATGCCCTCCTGCCCATCGGCAGCAACTTCACCATGGGCCCTGATGACGCCGCCATCGCCGCGCAAATGCTCAAAGCCGCCCATATCGTGCCTATGCACTACAATACTTGGCCGCCTATACAGCAAGACCCGGAAGCTTACAAAAAAATGGTGGAAGCCAAAAACGCCGGCCAAGTGCACATCATGGCGCCCGGCGAAACTCTCGCTATCGGCTAAATCGACTCTTGGCAACAATGCCGGAAACCGCAAAAGCGGCACCAGGCGGTATTAGCCGCGAAATCCGCCTCCCGGTTTTTGCTTTCGATGTCCGAGCAAAGATCAGCAATTTCACCGATAAGTCGCGTGCGCTGTGTAGTAACGTCTACAGCCGCCGCTTCGCCTAAACGGATAAAATGGAGACTCGCTTCTTTCACGGCCCGCCCGGGATAGAGCGCTTCCGCAGCCAGCGCATATAACATCATCTGATGTTCATAGGCGCTGGTTTTGTTTTCCCGCAAACGGTCTGTCTTGTAGTCCACCAGCGACATGCTGCCGTCGGCATTGAAAATAAGGCGGTCAATGCTGCCGGAAAACCAGAATTTCCCGCCGTCTCTTTTGCTGAGGAGCGGCAGGCGAAAAACTACTTCGCCCAGCCCTTCCTCGGCAAATGTATTCTTAAAAAGGGGACTGGACAGATAATCCTTCAACCATAGCAGAATGCTTACCTTTACTGCGCCAGGATCGGCGCCTGACGGGCAGTACCTGGACAAAGCCGCATCCAACGCGCCCTCTAACCCTAGTGCACCTATACCGTCCAGCACGCCATGCACGATAAGCCCGGTCACATTCGCCGCCAAAAGCTCGCCTTCCCCGCCGGCAAAGGAAGTTTCTTCCTCCGGCAGCCCTGCGACATATTTATAATAAAAACTCCTGGCGCAATGCCTGTATCGGGAGAGAGCAGTGGCCGAGTAGGGCTCTCTCCCGCTGTCGCTAACCGGCAGTGGTTTGATTCTTTGTAAAACAGCCGGCAAGTCTAAGAGCTGCGCCCTGCCGCCCGGTCCGTCCGGGGCAGGGCAAGGACTCGCTCCTGCGGTTATAGGCAGCATATGGATGCGCCCTTCCCGCCCCAGCAGGCAGCCGTCTTTTTCTTCAAAACATTCCAGCAGCCAGTTCAGCCAGCATTTTCTTGTACCCGTACTTCTCACACCGCTTAAAATAAGCTTTTTCTCCGCGCGAGTCATGGCTACATATAAAAGACGCTTCATCTCCTGTACATTGGCTTCAGCCGCTTCTTCCCGCAACTGCGAAAAGAAGCTCGTAGCCTGTAAAGTCCCTTCGGCGTCGCGTACTTTTATCCCCAGGCCACGCCCTTGTTCATAAAAGAAAAACTCCTGCCCCGTGTAAAAAGCGCTGCCGCAGTCGGCCACCGCCACCACAGGGAACTGCAGGCCTTTAGATTTGTGCACGGTGAGTATTTTTACCGCCGCGCTGTCTTCTGTTTCTATCTTTTCCATACCTTCGCGCGCCTCCATGCTGACTAAGAGGTTTATGTGCGCGACAAAAGCGGCCAGCGCCCCGCCTTCCTCCTGTTCGAAAGCAAAAGCCAGGTCGACCAGTTTTTCCATATTGGCGTATTTCTGCTTGCCGTCAGGATAAAGCAGCAAGAGCGGCATCACAGCCAGTTCCTCTATTATCAGCCTAAGCAGCCTGCCTACCGGCAAAAAGCGGGCGGCCTCAAGCAGTTTCTCCATTTTTTGCCTGGCGCGCTCCGAAAGTTCCCGCTGCCCTCCTGTAATTTCAGCAGGCAAGGCAGCCCGCAAAGCCTGCCAGATGTCTTCATGCCCGGTCAGCGACAGCCTGGTTATCGTCTCGTCGTCCAATGCAAACAGCGGGGAGCGCAGCGCGCCGACAAGAGGCAGTATTTGCCGCTCATTGGCTAAAAAAGCTAAAAGGTTGAGCATGTCGCTTATTTCCGGCACGGCGAAAAAACCCTGCCCGTCCAGCACGCTGTGGGGGACTCCCGCCTCCTGTAAAGCCGCCATGTAAGCGGGAAGACGCGTACGCGTACGCAGAAGTATCGCCATATCGCCCCAAGAACAGCCTTCTTCTTTTACCAAACGGCAAAAACGGGCAACAAGCAGCCTGGCTTCAGCCAGATGATTGTCGCAGTCCGCTTCTTTCTCGATAAACAGCGCCTCCACCGGAGAAACATCGTCTTCCTTGTGGGCCAGAAGCGGTTCAAATTCTACACTAGCCCCAGCCAGCAGGAAGGAAAACAAATCGTTGCACACCGCGAGTATGCCCTGGGACGAACGAAAATTGTCGGCCAGCTGTATCTCTTCGCCCCCGCCTGCTTTTATATCGCGGCGCACCTGGCCAAATACGCTGACATCCGCGCCACGGAAACGGTAAACAGATTGCTTGGCGTCGCCTACTACGAATAGTTTGTTGTTTTCCAGCCCGTACCGGCGTTTGCCGGCCAGTAGATAGGCCAGCTCTTTTTGCCGTTGGTTAGTATCCTGGAATTCGTCGATCATGATATGGTCAAAACGGGCCGCCCAGATGTCAAGCACCGCTTTGTCAGATAAAAGCAGCCTATGCGTCAGCCGCTCCAGGTCGTCAAAAGTGAGCAGCGCTCTCTGGCGCTTGTGGCGCTCATATATCTCGATGCAATATTTAGCTGCCGCCGCCCAATGGGCTATAAACCCTTTTGCTTTATAGTCGAGGCAACAGACGGCCAATCGCTCGGCCGCCTGTTTGACCTCGCCCACCAATTCTTTGTCTTTATTTCGTTTAGCCAGAGGTTTTACAGAAGACAAAACAAAAGCCGCCGCAGCCGAGTCCGAGGGCAAAGAAGCGACAGCCCGCTCTATATCAATATGGCCGCTTTTCAACTCATCCAAAACGGCGCGATGGGCTGTTCCTTCTTTAAAAGCCGACGCACCGGCCAAAAGTTCTCCCAGCAAAGCCAGAAAGTCTGCTTTTAAAGCCGGTAACTGCGACAAGTTTTCTTCATTGCCTTGAGCCAATTTTTCTTCGTTCAGCTCATCCCGGTCGGAAAACAGCGTGAGCAGGCTGCGCAACCCGGCAAAAGCCGTAGCGTAACCGTACTCCGAGCAAAGAGCAAGAAACTCTCTCTGTTTTTTTTCCAGCCCTTGCCGCATGGCTTCTTTGACTGCATCCTCCAGAAGTATCCGGGCAAAAGCCTCTTCGGCTATGGCAAACCCCGGCTCCACCTGAGCTTCCACCGGTGAAGACCGCAAAATACTCGCGCATAGCGTGTGGATGGTACCGATGCTGGCATTGGCAAGCAGTTTTTTCTTCTCCGCCCAGAAAGCAGACTTTTCTCCTTCGCCCTGCGCCAGAACGCCCATACGTTCTCGAATACGGGCAGACATTTCTCCGGCCGCTTTGTTGGTAAAGGTAACAGCCAGGATGCGTTGTGGATCTATGCCGCTTGCCACCAGACGGATAAAACGTTCCACCAGCACGCTGGTCTTGCCTGACCCGGCCCCGGCCAGCACGGCGGTATTTTTCTCTATACTGTTTATCGCTCTTTGCTGTTCTTTAGTATAATCACTCATCATTTCCACCCATGCCAAAACTTCCAGCCAATCGGCAAATAGAAAGGCCCGCACAATAATCCGGGCATCCGTTCAGCGGCTGCGGCGGGAACTCCCCTCGTCCGATCGCTTCGACCATGTTTTTTATTCGTACGTAAAAATTCCCGCGCCATTCTTCCCACTGGCCAGCAGGGATTTTTTGTGCGCCCAATACCTGGCCGCTGAACGGCCTGCCCAAATCCGGGCCTTCCAGCCATAACCCGCCGCCGCGCTGCGCTTTTTCCACGGAAAAATAGCCGCCGCCCAGAGGCGCGCCAAAAAACTTCTCAACCGCCAAAAGATAAACAGGCACCTGCAGATCAAGGCCTTGCTCCATATCGCGCTTGCCCGGCGTGTTTTTGCTTTTATAATCAGTGACAAACCAGCTTTTGCCATCCGTATCTATGCGGTCGACTTGCCCTGTCAGCGTTACCTCGCCGTTTTCGAGCGCCAGGGAAAAAGGCCGCTCTCCGTCGCCAAAGCGCCATTCCAGCCGGCAGGGAGTAAAATCCGAGCCTTGCTGATAATATAGTTCTTCCGCCAGCCATTTTTGCAGCCCATCCTTCATTTGCGCACACTCAAGCGGCGTAATATAAGTATTTTTCAAATATCCTTTAGCAGTGAGTCTTGCTAGAGCCTCTTCAAACACGTCATCCATACGCGCCGCTAAGGCAGCCAATCCGTCCTGCGGTAAAGGCAATCCCAAATGCGGCTGTAAAAAGCGTTTCAGACATTCATGGTACAGCGTACCTTTCACATCCGCGCGCATCTTTTCATCAGCCGCCTGCCAGTCACGAGGCCGCCAGACATATTCGACCAGAAACCGGAAGGGGCAGGCCGCATAGCTCTCCAGCCTGCTAACGCTAAACGCACGAAAAAATACTGAGTCAAGCAATCCGTCAGCGCATTTTTGCGATAAATATCCGTTATAGCTGCCACTCCGCCGCGGCAGGTCGCTCCAGGCACGCAAAAAAAAGTCTTCACCCAGGTAACCGCCCAACCAGGCAGGCACTTCTTCTCCAGGCAGCGCTTGCGCCGCCAAACTATCCGCCAAAACTTCGCAGGATATGATCATATCCTCAGTGGGCAGCACCTGGTTGGCCTGCCGTTTGGCAATACAAGGCTCCGCCAAGACTTTGACTACATCATCAACATAGGAAGAGATCAATTCATCTTCGGCCAGGCTAAAAGACAGCCGCAATTCTTTGGTCGCCGCGGCCAACGCCGAGGCGAAAAAAAAGCTGTCTTCGTCCGCCGTCTCCCGCGATACCGGCAATACTCCTACTGCCGCCAGGCGCGACCGCTCCCGGTCGCTGTACAGCCAATTTTCCGCCTGGCGGCGCGGGAATTCGCCTTCCTTCAAACCGAATACATATACATAAGGATAGCTCAACCCCTGCGCCAAAGAAACTTCCACCACTTTTACGCCGCCCGGCCGCCCTTTTTCATCTACTTTCAATTCTTGCAGTTTTTCCCGCAGCAGAACCGCATACCGACCGGCCCCCATCTTCCGCGTGGCTTCACCGGCCAGTTCGTGCCAGCCGGACAGTTCTTCCAGCGCCTCGCGCATACCGCTCTGTACGCCCAGCAACAACTTGAGCAGCGTTATATCTATCTGCCCGGCTTTGTAAAGAGATCCTAACTGCCCTGGCAAATCCAGCCAATCCAGCAGGCCGCCCAAATGCTTTCCATAAGTCTGCGCCGTGGCCTCCCGCGGGCAAGCGGAAATAAAGCCGGTAAATTCTTCCAGCAAAGGCGTATCGCCGCCCAATTCCCTTTTTAATATCAATTTGGCCTGCGTCCAAGTAGAGTAAAACTCTTGCGCTAAAATCTCCCTTACTTTTGCGCCCGATACCTCAAAACGGCCTGATAAAGCTGGCGCGGCAAACAGATTACTCAGGCCGGCGCGGACGTCACCGGCCACCACCGACAGAAAATCAGTCAAAATATGGCTTAGCGGCTGATTATACAACTTAAAACTTTCCGGCAGGTCTACCGGCACGCCGGCCAGCAAAAACTCCCGCTTCAAACCGGGGTATAGCGATATACTGCGCACCAGCAAAAGAAAGTCCTCCGCCTTTGCCCCGGACAGCATTTTATTTTTCACCTCGGCCACAAGCTCCTGCATTTCCTGGCGTCGGTTAGCGTATTGGCTTATCTTGATTAGTCCTGTTTCCACTTTCCCTTGTCCGAAACCAAAAAACCTGTCGCAAACCTCTTGCAGGCTTTTTTCTTTCACAGCGGTTTCATGCACGATTATCCGTTCAAAGCCCAGTCCTAAAATATCTTCATATGTTTTTTGCGCCGCGTTATATATCTCTTTGCTATCCGGCTGGAAAAAAAGATTTACGTCTATTTCGCATACCTGTGACAACTCTTTTATCAATGCCAGTTGCAAAGCGTCCAGCCGGTGAAAACCGCTTATATATATTTTTTGCCAGGGGATATGCGCTTTCTGCCCACGCAATAAATCTATACAGTCAAGATAAACCGACTGCGCGTCTACAAAACCGCCACTGTCGAGAAAATTCCTATATGCATGATAAACTATGAGTATTTCGCGGTCTTTTGCCTTTAGTCCGCCCTCTTCGGACAGTGCGGCAAAAGCGCTGCTCAAATCATCCGGCTGGATGCCGGCCGACGCCAGTTCGCCAAAAAGTGCGGCTAAAGCGTCGGCCACTCCGGAGCTTTCGGCAAACCCGGCAAAAAAATTCAGCCCGCCCTGTTCCGCAAGTTGTCGCAACAAGCCTGCTACGACAAGTTTCTTGGCCGCAGGTTTTAGTTTTATATTTTTGCTGAAGCGGAGCAAGCTGTCTATGGCAAAAGAAAAATCACCGGCCAGCATGCCGCCCGCTCTTGCCATATCCTGCGCCGGTGAGCCGCCGGGCAGCAAGAAGAGCGCCTGCCCGTAAGAATAGCCGCGCTCTTTATATTCCAGTATGAAGTTCTCCAGCCCGTCCGCGCCCAGCGGCAGGCAATAAAGCTTGCCCATGGTTATCCATCCCGCAAATGTTTTATTGGAATAACATTCTCCTTGTGTGAGGTTTTTTCCTGCTTTAAAAATAAACGGACCCGCGCTGCTAGTCCGCCGGATATTTCCGGGGAAAGCAGGGCAAGCCCGCTAGTTTTATATTGTTTTGTCTTCCGATGCGCATAAATCCGCCACTATGCACTCCCGGCACAGCGGTTTCCGGGCCTTACATACCAGCCGCCCGTGCCAGATCAGCCAGTGATGGGCATGGCTCCAGTCTTTTTTGGGAATGAGCGCCATCAGTTCCCGCTCGGTTTTATCGACATCTACGCCGCCTGCCAGCCCCAGGCGCGCGCTCACCCGGAAAACATGCGTATCGACCGCTATGGCCGGAACGCCAAAACCCTGGCTCAAGACTACATTAGCCGTCTTTCGCCCGACGCCCGGCAGTTCCACGAGCTGCGCCATATCGCCCGGCACCTGTCCGGCGTATTTTTCCACAAGTATCTTGCAGGTAGCCAGGATGTTTTTTGCTTTGGCGTGAAATAACCCGCAGTCGCGGATGAGCTCCTCCATCTTGGCAAGCTCCAGTGCGCCCATAGCTTCCGGCGTGCCATATACGGGAAATAGGCGTTCAGTTATGATATTTACCCGCTTATCCGTGCATTGCGCGGATAAAATAACGGCAATCAAAAGTTCGAAAGGATTTTTATAGTAGAGGGCGCTGGTCGAGTCTTTATAAGCTATGCTCAAGCGTTTGAGTATTTCCCGCGCGCGCTTGCCCATTAGTTGGTAAGACTCCTTACCGGCGCCGGTATGCGGCCGCCGCGGGCGATAAATTTATCCGCTTTGAAAGAATTTACCGGCATGACCGGGCAATGGCCCAAAAGACCGCCAAACTCCACCCTGTCCCCCGGCTTTTTGCCCGGTACAGGAATTATGCGCACAGCGGTGGTCTTGTTGTTTATCATGCCAATGGCCGCTTCATCCGCAATAATAGCGGAGATGGTCGACGCCGAAGTATCGCCCGGCACGGCTATCATGTCGAGGCCGACCGAGCAGACGCAGGTCATGGCTTCGAGTTTTTCCAGTGTCAGGCTGCCGCGCTCCACCGCGGCTATCATGCCCGCGTCCTCGCTGACCGGGATAAACGCGCCGGACAGGCCGCCGACATAACTTGATGCCATCAGGCCGCCTTTTTTCACCGCATCGTTGAGTATCGCCAAAGCCGCCGTCGTGCCCGGCGCGCCGCAGCTCTCAAGACCCATCTCTTCCAGGATATAGGCCACGCTGTCGCCCACCGCCGGCGTCGGCGCCAGCGACAGGTCGATGATGCCGAACTGGGTGTTCAGCCGCTTGGCTGCTTCCTGCGCCACCAGTTGCCCGACACGGGTGATCTTGAAAGCCGTCTTTTTTACTATTTCCGCTACTTGCCCGATGTCGGCGTCTTTAGCGCCCTCCAGGGCATGCTTGACCACTCCCGGCCCACTGACGCCTACGCTGACTACCGTCTCCGGCTCGCCGACGCCATGAAAAGCCCCGGCCATGAAGGGATTATCCGTCACAGCGTTGCAAAACACTACTAATTTTGCGCAGCCGATAGCGTCACGCTCTGCCGTCCGGGCCGCCGTTTCTTTTATAATCTCGCCCATGACGCGCACCGCATCCATGTTGATGCCCGCTTTTGTGGAACCGAGATTTACCGATGAGCAGACTATATCTGTCGAGGCCAGCGCTTCCGGAATGGAGGAAATAAGTATCTGGTCGCCATTGGTATAGCCTTTGTCGATAAGGGCGGAAAAGCCGCCGATAAAATCTACGCCCACCGCCTTGGCCGCTTTATCAAGGGCCGCCGCCAGCGGCACATAGCTTTTGGCGCCGGAGCTCTCGGCAATAAGGGCGATCGGCGTAACAGAAATGCGCTTATTGATGATAGGCACGCCGTATTCGCTTTCTATCTCTTCCCCTACCCGCACCAGGTGTTCGGCCCGCTTGGTTATCTTGTCATAAAGTTTTTGCGCCGTAGAGTTTATGTCGGAGCAAGAACAATCCCGCAGGCTTATACCCATGGTTATCGTCCTGACGTCCAGCTTGTTTTCCGCGATCATGCGGTTGGTTTCAAGTATGTCTTTTATATTGAAAGTAAACATGCATTTCCTCCTCAGATGCGGTGCATGGCATTAAAAATATCTTCATGCTGTATCTTGATATCGACGCCCATTTTTTCGCCTTCGGCCTTCAGCCGGCTTTGCAGCTCTTTTAAACTTACGCTGGCGCCGCTGATATCGGCCAGCATGACCATGTTGAAATAACCTTCGAGAATGTTCTGGCTGATATTGAGTATGTTCACGCCATGCGCCGCCAGCTGCCCGCTGACCATCGCGATGATGCCCACCCTGTCTTTTCCCACTATTGTCAAAACTACCTGCATGTTACCACTCCTCGTAAAATGTTCATTGTTAAATTTTAGCACAAATAACCGAAAATACAAAATACACATAAATATTCCCTTGCTTATACAGGGCAAAATTGTTTATAATTAGTAGTAATATGCGACGCATAGTAAAATAAATTTAAGATAAATAGCGGAGGAAGATTGTTATGGACAATGTAAAGAAACCCGTAAAAATCATGGAAACCGTACTGCGCGACGGGCACCAGTCCCTGGCCGCCACTCGCATGCGGGCCAGCGATATGGTAGAAGAGCTCGAACTATTGGATGATGTTGGCTACCACGCTCTCGAATGTTGGGGCGGCGCTACTTTTGACTCCTGCCTGCGCTTTTTAGACGAAGATCCCTGGGAACGCCTGCGCACCATGAAAAAGCACTGTAAAAAGACCCCGCTGCAAATGCTGCTGCGCGGCCAAAATATCCTTGGTTACAATCATTATGCCGATGATGTGGTAGAAGAGTTTGTTGACCGCTCGGTCGCCAACGGCATCGACATCATCCGCATTTTTGACGCCCTCAACGACGTGAGGAACCTCGAATGCGCCATGAAAGCCGCAAAAAAATCGGGCGCCCACGTACAAGGCGCGCTGGTCTATACCATCAGCCCTTACCACAAGCCGGAAAACTTCCTCCAGGTAGCTAAAGAACTGGTACAACTGGGCGCAGACTCCATCTGCATAAAAGACATGTCCGGCCTGATGGCTCCATACGACGCCTACGCCCTCATCAAAACCCTCAAAGAAAACATCAGCCTGCCTATCCAACTGCACACCCACTACACCAGCGGCATGGGCAGCATGACTTACCTCAAAGGCGTCGAGGCCGGCGTCGACGTCGTCGACTGCGCCCTGTCGCCCTTTGCCCTTGGCACCAGCCAGCCCTGCACCGAGTCCATGGTCGCCGCCTTTAAAGGTACGCCATACGATACCGGCATAGATTCGAAAAAACTGGCCCCGCTGGCCCGTTACTTCAAAAAAGTTAAAGATTCCATCAGCGCAGACTTCAAAATAAATACCAACATCCCCATCGACCCCGAAGTACTTACCTTCCAGATCCCAGGCGGCATGCTCTCCAACCTCATGAACCAGATGAAGGAACAGGGAGTGGCCGACAAATACAATGACATGCTCGATGAAATGCCGCGCGTACGCGCCGATGTTGGTTACCCTCCGCTGGTCACCCCATCGAGCCAGATAGTCGGTACGATGGCCGTCATGAATGTCATGCTGGGTGAGCGCTACAAAATGATCCCGCGTGAAATAAAAGACATGGTCCGCGGTAAATACGGCCGCCTGCCCGGCCCGATAAACCCTGAACTAAAAGAAAAAGTCCTCGCCGGCGGCGAAGAGATCATTGAGCACCGCCCGGCCGACGATATCCCGGCGCAACTGGAGAACTACAAAAAAGAACTTGCGGAAAAAGGCTATCCCAATGCCAGCCGCGAAGACGTCCTCTCCTACGCCTCCTTCCCCGAAGTGGCGCTGGAGTTTTTCAAAAAGAACAGGTAAAAAACCAAACCCCTGGCCGTGCTGCCAGGGGTTTTCTATATGCCGTGATCCTTTACGGCGCATAATAGCAATCGTGTTCCCATTGCTGGGGATTGGTATCTATATAGGCCCAAGTTTCACGGTATTCTTTTTCGCTGTTTACCGCCTGATTGGAAACCGCCCTGTCCCAAATGGAAATGCCTGTCCTGTCGGTCACGGCGCTTCGCACCCCGTTCGCTACCGCCGCCGGCGTTGCACTCCGGCCGTCGGCGCCAGGCTCAAATACAGCCAGGATATGTACATGGTTGGGCATGACGACATATTTTTCCACGCGCACGCCATCGTGTTTTTCCGGTATGGCTAAAATAGCGGCGTTCACCATATTCCCGATATCGGACAGTCTATAGTTATTCAAAAAATCCGACGGTCGCCTGATCGGACCGGCTCCTATCCTTTCCCAGAAAAGCTCCATACGGTTTTTGGTGCAAAGAGTAATAAAATAGGCGGATTTTTTGTCCGGTGCAGCTTTGTCCATGCTATGCCTCCCTTTATCAGTAAAACCAGGAATTGCCGACAAATTCACGAATAAGCGAGTTCGGCGGTATTGCTTCATCGTCTATGGAATAAACATACTCTAAAAGATTGAGCAGCCTTTTGGCCGTAATGTATTCCGGCTGGTCATTGGTTATAGTTTTTAAAAGCGGCTCGGCGTGCTTTTTCAATACCGCCAGCTCGTAAATGAGCGCCGTATTGAACATGATATCCGCTTTTTCCTGGAAAGGCATGATATTTTCTTCCTCGCCTTCCATGACATATTTCCACTGCCGAATAGTTTCCAGCGCGTCATGCGCGCGAAACCGGCTGTCGCGCACCATACGGCGCAGGAGTCGGGTATCGGTGCGTGATATCAGGTTATAATCGTCCATCCTGAGCTGGGTAAGCGCGCTGATGTATACCTTTAGCTTTTGCTCCGGCGGCGCCACGCTCGTCAGGATATCATTGAGGCCGTGTATACCTTCAATAAGAAGGGGATGTCCGGCGGTAAGGGTAAGTGTCTTGCCCCGGTATTCCTTGCTGCCGCTGCGAAAGTTAAAATGCGGCAGTTCTACCGTCTCACCCGCCAAAAGTCGTCGCAGGTGTTCATTGAACAGCTCGAGGTCTATAGCCCGTACCGATTCAAAATCAAAGTCGCCGTTAGGCTTGCGCGGCGTTTTACTGCGTTCGTGGAAATAATCGTCTATGGATATCGGCACAGGCCTTATCCCGTTTACCTGCAACTGTATGTTCAGCCGCTGCAAAAAAGTCGTTTTACCCGAGCCGGACGGACCGGCGATAAGGATGATCTTGACGCGCTCGCCTGCTTCGGCTATTTTGTCAGCTATCTGCGCTATCTTTTTTTCATGCAGGGCCTCGGCCACGCGGATGATGGAATCTATGCCGCCCTCTTTGATATAGCGGTTGAGGCTGTTTATCGTGCGGCAGCCAATTATTTGACCCCATTTGTCAGCCTCTTCCAGTATTTCAGCCATTTTAGGCTGTTCTACAAAAGAAGGTAAAACAGAAGTATCTTTTGAGTTGGGATAACGCAACAGCAAGCCGCCCCGATAAGGCACCAGGTCGAATACTTTCAGGTAGCCGGCATGCGGCGTCATGGGCGAAAAGAAGTAGGCGGGTATCCCGCGGCAGGAATAGCTGCTTATCGTGCCGGTATCGGGGCTGAGCTGCTCGATGAGGCCCAGGCGGTCATAGGCCCCTTCACGCTTGAGTATTTTTTCCGTCACTACCCGGCTCACCTTTTGATAAACTATCGGGGTCTTTTCTTCTATTATTTGACGCATACGCTCTTTTATCAGCGCGACGTAATTTTCCGGCAGACACTCATCGCAAATAGCATCGCAAAAAAAACTGTTATCGATAGAACTTTTTACCACCAGCTTAGGCAAGCCCGGCAGCACTTCAAACATCGCCGTATACAGCACCATAACCAGGCTGGAGGCATATATACGTATACCTTCCTTCGACGCCATCTCGATAAAACCCACCCGGGCGCCGTCGGTTATTTTATTTTGCAAATCTTTTTCTTCGCCGTTGACGATGGCCGAAACTATCGGTGATGAATAGCTACCGGAGCAATCTTCGCTTACTTTTAAAAGAGTAGTATTTTCATCGTATTCTCTTGCGCCATCTGGTAAATATATTGTATACATAATGCTCCTCCGTATTTTCTATGCACCCGCTTTTTATTATACCGCTTGTTGGATATTTTGTGAACAGCCGCTATTGCAGCTTTTGGAGGCATTAAAAACAGATTTTTAACCGTTCTTTTTTGAACACTCTTTTCTTATTAATTTGTTTATTTGTTGAATAATCAGGATGGCAACAAGACAAATTGCATGTTATTGCAAAAACTTTAACAATATATTTAGGTATGTAAATTCTCTCACTATCTTTTCCTTCCCGCTACATCAATTTTCTGGCACAAAACAGGAAAGAAAGGCGGACAATCTATTCGCCCCCGTACCTATAAGGTTATTTTTTGTCAGCAGGCTTTATAAAGCAGTATCAAAAACTTTTGCGGGGTTTCATCCTGGGCATATTGTTCGACTTGATAGCCTATTGCTCTCTGCCGAAAAAATCCAGGTGCGCGTGCAAAAGCGACCGGGAGATATCTCCCGGCCGCTTGGTATAAGCACTATGTTATTTTTCTACAGCGTCAAACGCTTTTTTGATCTTAGCGGCCATGCCTTTCATTTTTTCTACAGGCACGGCGCAGACGGCGACGCGCACACCTTTGGCAAGCGGCACCGCGTAGATGTTGTCTTCATGCAGTTTATCGCACACGGCATCGGGGTCTTTAGCGTCCATCGAAAGGAAGAAGCCTGCGATATATGGCACCATGGCGAGATTGGCGGCTTTGGCTTCGGCAGTAAATATATCCGCGCGTTTTTTGATCATCTGGTAAAGTTCATCGCGTTCTTTTTGTATAGCGGCGACGGCGGCCGGATCTTTGCAGATGTTGACCAGCGTCCGCATGCAGGGGCGGTTGATATTTGACCAGGTAGCGCGCGAGGTGAACTGGTTTACGTCTTTAAATTCCTGGATGACGCTCTCTTCGGAAGAGATGCCGATCATGGCGCCGGTACGCTGGCCATAGAGCGTGTAGCCTTTAGACATACTGTAGGCAAGCACTACCAGAAGATCGGGCGGCAGATTCTCAAATTTTTTGATAAAACTGCGCACTTCTTCACGTTCGCCGGCATAATCAAGATAGGCCATATCGACGAGCAGGATGATCTTTTTGCCCGTTTCCTTGATTACTTTTTGCAGCCGGGCGAGTATATCGTCCCATTCTTCATTGCTTACAGTGTAACCTGTCGGGTTGTGGGCCGGGGTATTGATGATGACGACAAGGCTTTCCTGTGTAGCCAGCAGTTCGCGCGTCTTGGCTTCAAGACCGGCGATGTTGTATTTGTTATTTTCATCAAACATTTTATAAGTATCGAGTTTTCTCAGCATATCGCGGCAGATGGAGGAATAAGCGCCCCAGTACCAATCTGTTGTGAGTATTTTGTCGCCTTCCGAAGCATAATTCCAAATTACATGGTGCAGAACGCCGGTGCCGCCGGTAGTGGCGACAGCAGCCATATGGGCGTCCGGCCTCGAATTGCCGCAGGCTTCCCCGATTACCGCCTCAAGAAAATCGGGCAGTCCGGCAATGCCGGCGTACTGTACGAGTTCGTCCGTCGGCAACGCGCGGTAAAACTTTTCTACCGTAGGAAGACAGCAAAGTTTTTCGTTTTCATCCAAAATAGCGCCGATAGTGGCGTTTGTTACTTTGTCTTTGCCTATTTGGGCAGCTAGTTTTACCGCGGCGTCGTTAGCTCCGAAAATCTTGTCCTGTGCAGCTTTGCCTTGCGCATGTTTTGCTACCATGCTGAATCCCATGATTAAGACCCCCTGTTTTTTTATTTCAATTTATTTGAAAAACTCTTTATGTATCGCCTGTACGGCTTCTTTGAGTTTATCCTGATTGATCAGGCAGGATATGCTTATCTCGGAAGTGCTGATAGCGGCGATATTCACACCCGCTCCGGCCAGCGCGCCGAACATCCTGGCCGCCGTCCCCGGCCTGCCCAACATGCCTGCGCCTACTATGGACACTTTAGCGACATTTACTTCCACTTCTACCGCCTGGAAACCGTGCTGGCCTTTAAGTTTTTCCATGAGTTTGACGGCGTCCGCCATATCATTTTGCGCGATAGTGAAAAGTATATCGTTCACAGAGTTATTATCTGTCCTTACGCATTGCAGTATCATATCGACATCTATATTGGCCTCGGCCAGTGTGGAGAATACAGTATAGGCCATGCCTGGTTTGTCAGGAACGCCTTTTACCGTAACGCGCACGACATCGGCGTCATCAGTCACGCCGCGTATGCTCAAGCTTTCTTCTCTCAAAACACATTCCCTCCTTATAATGGTACCTTGGTTAGCGCTAAAGGTAGAGCGGACATGTATGGGCGTGCCCGTGCGCTCACCGTATTCGACCGCGCGCGGCTGCATTACGCCGGCGCCGAGACGCGCCATTTCAAGCATTTCGGCAAAAGTTATCTCGTCCATTTTACGGGCATCCGGCACGACCCGCGGGTCGGCAGTATAAACGCCGTCTACGTCGGTGAATATTTCGCAGACATCGGCATTCAGCCCAGCGGCCAGAGCTACCGCCGTAGTATCCGAACCGCCGCGGCCAAGAGTAGTTATCTCGCCGGTTTCGGTAATGCCCTGAAAGCCGGCAACAACTGCGATATCGCCGCCGTCAAGCGCAGCCTTGACCCTTGACGCGTCTACAGCCAAAATGCGCGCCTTAGTATGGCCTCCGTCCGTGGTTATACCAGCCTGAAAGCCGGTAAAAGAACGGGCCGGCTGGCCTTTAGCTGTGAAAGCCGCCGCCATAAGGGCGACGCTTACCTGTTCGCCGGTAGCCAGCAGCATATCTATTTCGCGTTTTGGCATATCCGGCGCTACTTTAGCGGCCAAAGACAAAAGGTTGTCCGTAGTGTCGCCCATAGCGGAAACCACCAGGGCTATCTTGTCGCCCGGCTGCTTTTCCCTCAGTACCCGGTCTACTATATTATGCATTTTTTCCGGCGTGGCGACAGAAGAACCGCCAAATTTTTTCACGATAACAGGCATGTTTTATCCTACCTTATTAATTATTAAAAGATAAAAACTATATGCAATGATTTTATAAAAAAAACGGAGAAGCGTCAATGCTTCTCCGCGTGTATACATGCATACATTCTTGTCAGTTGACCTCTATTTGCACACTGCTCTCCCACAAGCCGTGTATATTGCAATAAGATACGGCAATGATCTGGCCGCCTTCGGTCAATTTGACACGTACACAGGCCGCAGGGTCGGTGTACGCCGGGCCCTGGTTAGCGCCTGCGGCAGATTCGCCGTGGACGTTGAAATCCACTTTAGCCAGTTCGTACACTACTTTGCCGCTGTCCGGCTTGAAAAAGAGCTGTATCCATCTGATATGGTGCTCGGTAGTATTAGGATGCGCGATCTCTTTACCTACAGCGGCGTTTATTACAAAGGCTTCCCCAGATTTTACTGTTGCCGGAGCGTCAATCACCGGGACGTGTTTTTCGCTTTTCCAGTCTGCGCTTTGAATTGTTTCCCCTATTTTCATAATTACATCCCTCCAAAAGTTTTGATATTAATATTAATTCTCCATTAATTTTAATAATCCTTTTTTCAGGAAATATATTTTTTAACTGTCCAAAATCGTATCGAGGAAAAAATATACCAAGGCCAAAGCGCCGCCCACCATAAAATAAAATGGAACCGGATAGCTGGTCAAAATTTCGCCTGTGGCCAGTAAAAGCACGAGCATCGCGCTCAAATAAGCCAACAAAAGCTCGGCGAAACGCGGACGGGAAATGCTTGGCGCCAAACTCCAGCAAACTACAAAACCAAAAAATATTACTTCTTTATATTGATAAAAAGCCATACAAATCACCTATAAAAGCGGTCGGCGTTTAGGCCGGCTTTTTCAAAAACAAGAAAATGATATTGAAAAAGCGCTGCCCTTCGGTCGCCAGATATTCTATCTCTTCGCCGTAAAGGCGCCAGTTATACATCAAACTGCGCATAGACTGCCATAAAAATCCACTAATTCATCTGCCGTAAGGTCCGAACGAAATTCGCCATCAGCAAGACCCAGGTCGACGATTTTGCACAGCTGTTTATAAATGCTCCTGTCTTTATTGTTAAGTATCTTGACCGTCCGCGAGTTATTTATCTGGTTGGCGTAAACTATCCGCATAAACTCCAAACAACAAATCTCCGAAAATCATGCGTCATGGCATCGACCAAAACCAAGAGGCGTTTACTGGCCGTTACGTCTTTCGGTATCTTGGTAAAAGTATCGTCATAATGTTTAGGAACTGTTCAACCAGCACGGACTCTTTAGTTTCGAAATGAGTATAAAAAGTTCCCTTGGATACGCCGGCCTTTTTTGTAATCTCATCTACTGTTACATTATCATAGCCATATTTGGGAAAAAGGGACAAGGCTGTTTTTTGAATACGTTTTTTCGTATCCAGAGCGTTTAAAGCCCTTTGGGTTATTCGCTTTTTGCGGGTTATCATAATTTTAAAAAATCTCATAAGGATTGAGTATAAATATTTAAATAATCATAACACGGCGCATGCGCCAAAGCAAGAAGAACTATCGCGCCAATTTTGCCCAGAAATAATTTCATCCTCTTTTTTTCTGATAATTTTGATTTTTGCAAATTTTATTATCCTTCTTCTGTTTATATAGCATTATGATAGATGTATGCCGGATTTAGCATAATGACTATGTCATTGTCTTAAGTCAACGTCCGCGGTCGCCTGATAGAGGAAAAAGGCACGTACAACGTACAATGGCTCTACCACACGCCGCTCAAAGCCGATGTTACATTAGTGGAAGCCTATGAGGCCGACCAGACGGGAAACCTGGACGACTGGACCGTGCCCGGCGGCAAACTGGCCGGCATGGGCGGCGCTATGGACCTTGTAGCCAGCGCAAAAAAAGTCATTGTAGCGACAGAACACTGCACCCGAGACGGCGGTTCGAAAATCCTTAAAAAATGCACTTTTCCGCTTACCGGAGCATGCGTGGTGGATATCATAGTCACCGACCTTGCTTATATAGAGGTAACCGATAAAGGCCTTCTTTTAAAAGAAACCGCGCCTGGGGTCACAATTGTCATCGCAAAACAAACCTCCTTCCAAATGATACTCCACAACCGCAAACCAAAATCCCAAATGACTTTTGCCGAACGCATGGACTTTTTTAGCGGAAAAATGTTAAAATGTCTAGCAAGAAACATCAGGCAAGCAAGAGGCTAAATATGGAAACTTTCTGTCTAGAAAAAAACGCAATTCCCTGCTCCGTCAAGGAACTGCTGAAAAAAAACGGCATATCTTCGACACGGTGGCGCAAACTGAAAAAAGAGGCGGCCTTTTACCTGGACGGGCAAAAAACGCATTGGCGGGCCGAAATTGCCCCCGGCCAGACCCTAGCCGTCTGCTATACAGAGAACTCTTCTATCCAGCCACAGGCAGGCCCCCTTTCTATACGTTATGAAGATGATTTTTTATTGGCGGTAGATAAACCATCCGGTATGCTGGTACACCCTACCGTAGCGCGCGAAACATCAACTCTGGCCAACTATCTGGCGCATTATGCAGCAGGCAAAGCCTGCTTCTCCGGCCTGCATTTCGTCTCCCGTCTCGATAGGCATACCGCCGGCCTTGTGCTTATCGCCAAGACGGCGCGCATCAAACATCTTTTGCAAAAAATATACATAGAAAAAACCTATACCGCCCTGGCCCATGGCTGTCCGCCGGCAACATCCGGCATGATAGACCTACCGCTAGGGCGCAAAGAAGGCAGCATCATAGAACGGGAGGTATCGCCGCAAGGAAAGCCCGCCCGTACCCATTACAAACTCTTGCGCAATTATGTACAGGAAAGTTTAATCGAATTTAAACTTTTCACTGGCCGCACCCACCAAATACGCGTCCATGCCGCGGCTATCGGTTGCCCGCTTGTAGGCGACAGCCTGTACGGGGAAAAAAGCGCTAAAACCCCGCACTGCCTTATTGCCCGTGAATTGCTTTTCCATCACCCCATAGGCGGGCAGACCGTCAACATAAAGAGTGATTTTTTTATAAAGACAAAAAATAATTTTTTGTAATAGTTAAATAACTACAATTTTTAAAAATTAAACTCCCTTTTATGATATAATAAATCAATCTATTTATTTTATAAGTAAATACTTTGTTCGGGAGGCGATAGGATGCCACTAGTAACTTCAAGCCAAATGTTTAAAAAGGCATACGAAGGCCAGTACGCAGTTGGCGCTTTTAATGTCAACAATATGGAAATAATCCAGGGTATAGTAGACGCAGCCAAAGATGAAAAAGCGCCGCTGATACTTCAAGTTTCGGCCGGAGCCAGAAAATACGCCAAGCACGTTTATCTGGTGAAACTGGTGGAAGCGGCCCTTGAAGATTCCGACCTGCCCATCTGCCTGCACCTCGACCATGGTGAAGATTTTGAAATTTGCAAAGCCTGTGTGGACGGCGGCTTTACCTCTGTCATGATCGACGGCTCCAAACATCCTTTTGAAGAAAATATCGCTTTGACCAAAAAAGTGGTAGAATATGCGCACGCCCACGGCGTAGTGGTAGAGGCCGAACTCGGACGCCTGGCCGGCGTCGAGGACGCCATAAAAGTTGATACGCGCGACGCCAGCTACACCGACCCTGACCAGGCGGTAGAGTTTGTCGAGCGTACCGGCGTCGATTCTTTGGCTATAGCTATCGGCACCAGCCATGGCGCTTATAAGTTTAAAGACACTCCCCAGTTGGACTTTGCCCGGCTGGAAAAAATCAGCAACATGCTGCCGGGTTTCCCCCTGGTACTGCATGGGGCTTCTACAGTGTTGCCTCAATTCGTCAAAGAATGTAACGACTATGGAGGTACAATATTAAACGCTCAGGGCGTACCCGAAGAAATGCTGCTAAAAGCGGGGAAACTGGGGGTATGTAAGATCAACATCGACACCGATCTCCGGCTGGCTATGACAGCCTCCATCAGGAAGCACTTGGCCGAGCGCCCCTCGGACTTTGACCCCCGGCAATACCTGGGGCCTGCGCGGGAAGCCATAAAAGCCATGGTAACGCACAAAGTTAAAAACGTTTTAAACTGTAGTAACCGCATATAGGCCGTACTATCGGCTCATCCAAGACCTTTAAAAAATTTTTTAAAGGTCTTGTGATTTAATTATATATAAAATCTCAAACAACTGGAGGAATGTACATTGCTTTATCACACAAAATCCCCTACTGAAACTTTTGCCGCATTAAACAGTAGCAAGGATGGTCTGTCAAGCGAACTAGCACAGGAAATGCTGGCTAAGTATGGCAAAAATGCTTTGGCCGAAGCACGCAAAGAGAGCTTGTTGGAAAAAGTCTTGCGTCAACTTAAAGACCCTATGATCATTATCCTCCTGGTCGTTGCGGCCATTGCCGGCGCGCTTGGAGAACTCGCCGACTCGCTCATTATTCTCCTCGTGGTAGTGCTCAATTCTGTGCTGGGCGTCATACAGGAAAACAAAGCGGAAAAAGCCATTGAAGCGCTGCAAAAAATGTCTTCGCCTTTTGCCAAAGTATACAGGGATGGCAACCTCACCAGCATAAAAAGCGAAGACGTTGTTCCCGGCGATGTCGTGTTGTTGGAAGCAGGCGACTTTATCCCGGCGGATATCCGCATTTTCGAGTCCGCTTCTTTGAAGATCGAAGAGGCCGCTCTAACCGGTGAATCGGTCGCGGTAGACAAGTTTATCGACACGCTGGCCGATGAAAATGTATCACTGGGCGACCGCACCAACATGGCCTATATGAGCACCAGCGTAGTTTACGGCCGCGGCCTTGGCATCGTAGTCGGCACCGGTATGAATACCGAAATAGGTAAAATCGCCGATACTATCGCCAACACGGAAGAATCCATCACCCCGCTGCAAAAGAAGATGGGCGAACTCAGCCACACCTTGACTTTCGTTGTAATAGGTATCTGCGCGGTAATTTTCGCTATAGGCATATACACGGAAGGCACCGGCCGGGAAAATATTGTGGAAACCTTCCTCATCGCCGTCAGCCTGGCCGTCGGCGCGATACCGGAAGGTCTGGTCGTCGTCGTCACCATCGTCCTGTCTATCGGCATGACCAGAATGGCAAAACAAAACGCCATCATCAGGAAACTGCCGGCGGTCGAAACACTCGGCTGCGCTCAGGTAATTTGCAGCGATAAGACCGGTACGCTCACGCAAAACAACATGACCGTAGTGCGCAACTATACCATGTCCGGCGACCATGCGCTTTTGGATATGGCTATGGCGCTTTGCAGCGACGCTACTGTATCAAAAATCAATAATACCGTCCTGGGCGAACCCACCGAAAAAGGTTTGGTGGAAAAAGCGCTCAAAGACGGCTACAATAAAAACGACCTGGAAGAAGCCAGCCCGCGTATCGGCGAACTGCCTTTCGACTCCGGCCGCAAACTGATGAGCACTGTGCACAGGCACAAAGACGGCTCGATCGTCCAATATGTCAAAGGCGCGCCGGACGAACTCCTGAAACTGTGCGTCAGCTATCAAGACGGCAGTGAGGCCAAACCGCTTGGCGATAAAGAACGAGCCGCAATCATCGGCGAAAACAAAGCTATGGCCGACGAAGCCCTGCGCGTCATCGCCGCCGCTTACCGCATCTGGGACAAAGAACCGGCGCTGGAAGATTACAAACCGGAAATAATGGAAAAAGATCTTACTTTTGTCGGCCTGATGGGCATGATCGACCCGGTCCGCCCGGAAGTGTTCGATGCGATAGCAACATGCGCCAGGGCAGGTATCCGCCCGATAATGATCACCGGCGACCATAAAGACACGGCCGTCGCCATCGGCAAGCAGATAGGCATCATAAAAGAAGCTTCCGAAGCGATAACCGGCGCGGAACTCGACCTGATCAGCGATGAAGATTTTGCCGAGGGTGTGCAGAAATATTCCGTATACGCCCGCGTCCAACCCAAACACAAAGTGCGCGTGGTCAGCGCCTGGCAGGCCCTCGGTAAAGTCACCGCCATGACCGGCGACGGCGTCAACGACGCCCCTGCCCTCAAAACCGCCGATATCGGCATAGGCATGGGCATCACCGGCACCGACGTCAGCAAGAGCGTATCGGCCATGGTACTGAGCGACGACAACTTCAGCTCGATCGTATCCGCGGTCGAAGAAGGACGTACCATTTACGCCAACATCAGAAAAGCCGTGCAGTTTCTTCTCTCTACTAACGCTACCGAAGTCGCGGCTATTTTTGCCGCCATGCTTATGGACATACGCCTGCTGGCGCCTGTCCAACTGCTCTGGATAAACATGGTCACAGACTCTCTTCCGGCCATCGCCATCGGCATGGAAGAAGGCGAAAAACAGGTCATGGACCAGCCGCCGCGCGACAGTAAAGAAAGCATTTTCGCTAAAGGCGTCGGCTTTAATATCATTTACCAGAGCCTGATAATGGGCGGGTTGACCCTTGCCGCCTACCTCCATGGCGACGACATTTCACACGAAGTCGGCACAACGATGGCCTTTGTCACTATTTCGGTCATCCAGCTCTTCCATGCTTTCAACCTGCGTTTCAGCTACTGCTCTCTTTTCAAACCCGGCCTGCCGCGTAACAACTATATGTATCTGGCCTTTGTCGTCGGCCTTGCGGCAACATTGTTCGTCATTTACACACCAGTAGTCAATGACCTTTTCAAAAGTGTCCCCCTGCCGCCCAAAGAACTGGCCGTTAGTATCGGTCTTGCCTTTTGCATAATCCCGATAGTTGAAGTAATAAAATTATGCCAAAGGGCTTTCGGCAAAAAACCTTGCTGATATAATAAATGGTGTAGGAAATTAATTTTCCTGCACCATTTTTATTTCTTAAATCAGAGGTGAGTATATGCAAAACATCTGCCCCGATGAAATGTGCACAGGCTGTCAGGCCTGTTATTCAGTATGCCCGGTCGATGCGCTAAGCATAACGCCAAACTATCGGGGATTTTATGCTCCCGTTATCGACCAATTCAAATGTACCGACTGTCGCCTGTGCAAACATATCTGCCCAGCCAACTCTTCTTTGTTAAAAAAACCGGACAACCAGAAAGTATTCGCCTGCCACAGCGACAGGGAAAACATACGCGCCTCTTCAAGCTCCGGCGGCTTGTTTACCCATCTGGCCGAAGATATACTCTTCAGCGGCGGAGCAGTATTCGGCGCAGGTTTTGGCCAAAGCTGGCGGGTAGAGCATGGCTGCATAGAAAATATTGAAGATATTTTCCGCTTTCAAGGATCCAAATACGTGCAAAGCTATATCGGCGATACCTTCCGCCAATGCCGGCAACTTCTTAAAGACGGGCGAAGAGTACTTTTTAGCGCCACCCCTTGCCAAATCGGCGGGCTTAACAGCTACCTGGCCCGTGAAGATACCACAAATCTGACTACCGTCGATCTGGTATGCCACGGCGTGCCTTCACCGAAAATATACGCCGGCTATATCGCTTTCAGGGAAAAAGAAGCTGGCGGCAACATCAAACATGTAAATTTCCGGGAAAAACCCAATGGCTGGCATTCTTTTGGCCTGCGCCTCAAATTTGCCAACGGCAAGGAATATTTTTGTAATTTCCGGCAAGATCCTTATATCATCGGCTTTTTGAAAAACTACTACCTTAATGCCGCCTGCTATACCTGTAAATATGCCAATACAGAACGCCCAGGCGATATCACTATCGCCGATTTTTGGGGCTATAAAGATAACGAGCAACTGGCCGACGACAACAAAGGAATAACGCTGGTCATTACCAATAACGCCAAGGGGCTTTCTTTATGCAAAAAATTACTGGCCGGCCTCCCACATACCGACAAAGAAATGGCCGAAGCGGCAGCCGGCAATGCGGCCCTTGTCAAACCCTCTTTCAAACACCGCGACTATGATGCCTTCTGGGCAGACTATGAAAAACTTCCTTTCGGACAAGTCGCAGAAAAATACTTGCAACCTAAAACAATAAAAGTCTGATTCAAAGCAAAAACTCCGCTTGCAGCGGAGTTTTTGCTTTTGACATCTTATTTTGCCATAGCATATATTTTTGCCATATCTTCTTCCTGTAAAACTTTAAAACCGCCGATAGTGCGTTTTCCTTCAAAGCAGCATTTATAGGCAAGTTTTTCGATATCTTCGTCTGTCAATTCTATGCCCATATCGCGGATAGATACAGGCATATCTATCGAACGGAAAAACTCTTCCATGGCTTCTATTCCCTCAAGAGCAGTCACTTCAGGCTGGTCGAAATTATTGACCACGCCCAGCACATTGACCGCAAACTGAGCAAAACGCGCCGCGTCTTCCTTATATACATAGCGGGCCCAGCTCCCCCAGATCGCAGCCAGACCGGCGCCATGCGCCACATCGTATATGCCGCTGAGCTCGTGCTCCAGTTGGTGGCAAGCCCAATCGCCCACACTGCGCGGCCCCGTCAGGTCATTGTGCGCCAGACTGCCCGCCCACATCACCTGGGCGCGGGCATTGTAGTCCTGTGGCTGGCTTTTCAAGACCCTGGCGTAATGGATGACCGTACGCATCAGCGCCTCAGCAATACTGTCACGCAGTTCGGTTTCCTTGTCTTTGGTAAAATAGCGTTCCATCGTATGCATGAGTATATCCACACAGCCGGAGGCCGTCTGGTAAGGCGGCAAAGTATATGTGAGCGCCGGGTTCATAATGGCAAACCTGGGCCGGCAGATATCGTTCACATAGCCGCGTTTTAACCAGCCGTCTTCATTGGTCAATACCGAAGAGTGGCTCATCTCGCTGCCGGCGGCCGCGATAGTGAGTACGGCGCCTATCGGCAGACAGGCGTCGGCCTGTGCCTTACCGCTATAAAAATCCCAGGGGTCACGGCCGGTCGCCGCGCCAAAGGCAATGGCCTTAGCCGAATCTATAACACTGCCACCGCCTACCGCCAGGATAAAATCCACCTTTTCTTTCCTGCATAGTTCCAGTCCTTCGTATACTTTTCCCATCCGGGGATTGGGCACAACGCCGCCCAGTACTACATAAGCAACGCCCGCCTCTTTCAGCGACTCTTCGATACGCGCCAAAAGCCCGGACTTGACCACACTGCCGCCGCCATAATGTAAAAGCGCTTTAGTACCGCCGGCCATCCTGACCAGACGTCCGGCTTCTTTTTCCGTGTCTTTGCCTAAAACTACCCTGGTCGGCGTATAATACTCGAAATTTTGCATGTCTACACCCCTTATTTTCAAGGCGCATGGAGCGCTTGTATAGTTTATATTTTATTATAACACAAATAATATGCAGCAAAATTGCTTACAACAATACTTTTTCGCAGGATTTTTTTTATTTAGCAAGAAAGTAATATTAATCAAAGTTATCTTTATAGTCGTGAAAAGTCAATACCTAATCTGCTACCTTGTAAGAATGGAGTTATCTCTATGAACCCGCACCAACAAACAACCGTATTTATTCGGCCAAAAATTACGGCTGCCCTGGAAAACACTTTACGCTTCCCATTATCGGTCATAGAAGCGCCGATGGGTTATGGAAAAACCACTGCTGTAAGAGAATATGCCAAGACCTGCTCCGCTACTGTTTTCTGGAAAGCCATCATCGACAATTCTTTAGCCGCCTTTTGGAACAGTTTTGTCCGCATCATAGACAATATAGATAAAACCTGCGCCGAAAAGCTGGCCACTTTAGGTTTTCCCGCCGACGGCGTGTTGCTGGACGAAGCTATATACCTGCTAGGAAAACTTTCTTTAACCGAAGAAACGCTCATTGTTTTTGACGATTACCATATTATTTCTTCAAAACATACCGACCGCTTCATCGAAACCCTGATCAAGGCTGAAATACCCCGCTTGCATATTGTCATAATCTCCAGAGCGGTATTTGGCGAAAATTCGACCGAGCTTTTCCTCAAAGGCCATGCTTTTATTATGGATAAAAACTATTTTATGCTTTCCGAAACGGAAATCATAGACTACTACCGGGCCTGCGGCGCCAATATAACAAGCAGCCAGGCCAAAAAGCTCTTTTTATACAGTGAAGGCTGGTTCAGCGCCCTCTATCTTTGCCTTTTGAACTTCCTACAATGCGGTAAATTTGAAGAAAAAATAAAGCTGCACAATCTGGTGGAAAAAACAGTCTACCAGCCCTGCACGCCGCAAACTAAAGATTTTCTATGCGTCATGTGCATTTTTGATTCCTTCACGGCCGAACAGGCGCAGTTTATTTGCGGCGGTTCCCAGGCAATGGCAATCCTACAGGAACTGCTAAGCGACAATGCTTTTCTCTTTTACAGCGTGGAAACAGGCGCGTACCAGATACACAGCGTCGTTACCGGCTATCTGCGTAAACTTTTTGCCGAAAAACCATTGGAGTACAAAAAGGCTATCTGGCAAAAAGCCGGCCGCTGGTATCTTAGTAGCAAAGAATATTCCTATGCCTACGACTATTTTTATAAAGCCGGGGATTTTGAAGGCTTGCTGTCGGCATTTGAGTTTGAAAAATTATTAGCCACCTTCGAGCCGGAAAAAGACATTGAAAACATCAACAAGCTGATTCTTTATTTCAGCTCATGCCCCCCGGAAATAAAACGTTCCCACCCTCGGGCCTGCCTTTTATACGCGATAAATCTTTTCACTCACAACAAGCCGGAGCTTTACGCCCAAGAATGCCTTTATATCAGTGAAATATTGGCCGGCCTACCAGATGGCTACCACAAAGGAAATCTGACTAAAAAACAACTGGCTGGCGAACTGGAACTGCTGATAAGTTTTTCTAAATTTAACCATATTTGCGCCATGTCCGAACACCATCGCCGGGCTTATGAACTTCTACCCTCGCCATCAAGCTTTTTTTCTAACAGCGGCTCTTGGACTATGGACTGCCCCTCCGTGTTTTACATGTTCTACCGGGAAAGCGGGAATGCTAAAAAAATAGTGAACGACATGCTAGAGTGCATGCCTTATTATTATAAAATAACCGACGGTCACGGCACCGGCACTGAGTATGTAATGCAGGCCGAATACTTCTATAACAGCGGCGACTTCAAAAATGCCGAACTTACAAGCCACACGGCTTATTATGCCGCCCAGTCCAAAAATCAGGTATCCATAATGCTCTGCGCCTTTTTGCTGAAGCTCAGGCTGGCGTTACTGGAAGGCAACAGCGAAGCGTTCAGTACTTTGCTCTCTAATACGGAAAACGACATAAAACAGATGGCTATGCCCAGTTATATAAGGACATTCGACTTGTGCCAGGGCTTTTTGTACGCCACACTGGAATTAAGCAACAAAGTGCCTGACTGGATAGCCGGCGGCGATCCCCGGCCAAACAATCTTCCTTTTGTCTGTGAATCTTTTTACAATATAATACATGGCAAAATCCTTCTAAATAACAAAAAATATCGCCAGTTACTGGGCGGCTCCCCGGAATTCCATGCCAAAGCCGCAATTTTTTCCAATCTCTTAGCCAAAATATATTTTTACATCTACCAGGCTTGCGCCTACGATATACTGGGGCAAACGCCGGAAGCTTTAAAGTCATTGGAAATGGCCCTTGATATTGCGGCTCCAGACCGCTTAGTCATGCCATTTGTCGAAAACTGCCTCCATATCAGCCATCTTTTACGCAAGCTCTCCTGCAAGATCGCCTATCGCCAAATCAACCATTGTATCACCACAACCGCTGAGATTTTCGATAAAGGCGCTATGGCTGTAAAAAACTCTCTGCAAAATGAAGCCAATCCCTTGGATATGCTCACGGAAAGGGAACGCAAGATCGCCGATCTGGCCTCTTTGGGCCTGTCCAACCACGAAATAGGCAAACAGCTTTTCATCGCTGAAATAACCGTGAAAAAAATATTGCAGAACATTTATTCAAAATGGGGCATAAACAATAAAATAAAACTGACGAAAATAATCCTGCAAAATTCTAAATAGTGCACAGACTAGCCAGCAATATACCTTCGTATAATTGTATCGCCTTCAAATTTATTTTATGCTAATATATAGTACCAATAAAATTTAAGGAGTGTGTATTTTCATGACAAAAAAACTTTTTAAATTTCTTGCTTTGTCTTGCTTTTTAATGTCCGTGTCTTTTTTTACTTTTGCCAAAGATGCTGAAGCAATAGATATCCAGATAAAAAATCCATACAATAAACAACTGGAAGTAGCCGTAGTTCTTTTTAAAGATGCAGATCGCAAATGGTATGTCCAGGGCTGGTATTCCGTCTCTCCTAACAGTACCCGGGTATTGAGCTTCAATAATTCTACCAGGATGAACAAAGTATATATCCATGCCTATAATAGTGAAGCAAGCTGGGGAAGCCAAAAGAGATATACTGTAATAAAAGAAGTTTTCAAATATGTCGCAGGGCAAACCTGCCCTAGCGGTTCAAACCGGCGTCAGGTAGGTTTTGATGAGCGGTACGCAGAAAATAATGGTCGAGTTTACTGGCAGCCTTAAATATAAATCTATATTAAAAAACCAAAAAGCTCTTTACTGTTTGTAAAGAGCTTTTTAAAATAAAAAAAGAGGTGTTTTTATGTATAATTTTTGCAGAAAAGCTTTTTCTTTATTGCTCTGCCTGCTGTTCATTTGTTCCTTCTGCGCGCTGGCCGGCGCTTATCCGCCAGCACAGCCGGATATCAAGACCGCGTCTTTGGCCACTTACGAAAACGCCCGTTTTAATTATCAAATGCGTTTTCCCGAAATTTTTTCCCGTTCAGTATCTGACGCTGACGACGGCGGCATCGAATTTGCCAGCGAAGACGGACGCTACAAACTTTATGTCAAAGGCGTCTATAATAACGGCGCGGCAACAGGCCACACCATTTTGCAGGAAATAAAAGGGAATGTCGCCAATATAATCGAAAGTTCCTCCAGTAACAGTCATTACTCCATTAGCTATACAGATCACGGCGGTAAAGACGGCCAGGAAACTGTTTTTGCCGAATATGGCATCATCGACAAAAACAGAGTGATAAAAAGCACTTTTATTTATCCCTTGGAAGACCGGCCATTTTTAAAAGATAAGGTCACTCTTTCCCTCCAGCTTTGGGAAAGCTATTATACTTTGGTCAACGGCCTGGGTTTTAGCCAAATATTGCATTACGACCCCTTCAGCGCCTCCAGCCAGCCTGATGAAAGTACAATAAACCAGGCGCTTTATTATTTTGTGCGTCACGGCTGTTTTTCCAGTGACGACAACATCACGCGCGACAAAGCGTCGGTCTATTTCAGCGACGGCCCGGAAAATAGCGCTGCAATCAAGGATAGCGCGCTTTATTTTTCGCCTGATAAACTGTATAAAAACTTTTTTGCCAATGGCCGATATAAATACCCGCCGGCCAGCTGCCCCTTTGCCGTCGGCACCCAAACCGGCATGTCCATAATCCTTATAGAAACCGACTACGCTGAGAAAATAAAAATAAAAAAAGAAGAAAACAAGGGCGAGCACAAGATAATAACCATAGACCTTATCCGCCAGAACGCCGGCACAGAATATAAATTGGGCGAAGCCACTATCACACTGAAAAAAGATATTGCCGCCTACTTTGGTTACACCATAGTTGCTTACAAACCGCATTATAATAAATTTGACGATATGAAGTTATAAAGGAAGTGTTGATTATTATGAAAAAACTTTTACTTGCCCTCTCTTTGATATTTTTATTCTCTAGCAGCGCTTTAGCTGCCGTTGAAAACAACCCTATAGACAAAGCATTTGCCAAACATTGGCTTAAAGTGGAAAATACCGTACAAGAAAAATATCTCGCCGATAGAGAGCTCACCGCCTGGCGCAATGAACTGGACAATGCCGCAACCATTTTGAAAAAAACATTTAAATTTGCTGAAGATAAAGCCCGCGTGGACAATTATGTAACTACATATAAAGCGGCCGCTAAGGCCGCCAGCGAACTTGAGTGGCTGTTCTGGTCTAATACCGATGTGCCGCCAAGCGAGAACCGCTCCTCCGGTACCGGCGCTCCCGGCGCCATGATGCGTACAGAAAGCTCCATTTTGAGAGAAGCCGCTCTGGGTCTGATTGCCAGATGTGAACTTGGCACAGAAACCTATAAATACATATTCGTAGACGATATCCCGAAAAATCTGCTTAAATAACAACTCGGCAGCAAAGGACGCAAAAAATGAGAAAATTATTTACTATATTTTTTCTCGCCATGTCTTTTTTGGCCGGCGCCCAGCAGGCCAACGCCAAAAGCTACAGCATAGACAACCTTGATATCGTGGCTGAGTTGCAGGCGGACGGCAGCGCCTATGTCACCGAAAAACTCACTATGTCTTTTAACGGCGAATACAGCCGTTTTACCCGTGACCTGCCCATTCTCAGCCCAGTAGGTATAGAAAGTATTGAAGTAAGCGAAAACGGCAATTATTACGAACTTTTGCCGAAACCGGACGTTGCCCGCCCGCCCGGGCGGTTTGCCGTTAGTACAAAAGACGGTAAACGTGTAGTTGAATTTTACTACCAGGCCAAAGATACCACAAAAACTTTCCAGATATCTTATTTAGTCACCAATGCGGTGCAGCTACACAACGACGTTGCCGAACTCAACAGAAAATTCATTGATGTCGGCTGGGACGCAGTAAAAAAGCTTAATATCAGCATACTGCTGCCGCCCGGCGCAGACAAAAAGGATTTGCTCATCTGGTCGCATGCGCCGCTAAACGGCCTGTTTACAAAGAAAAGCGGCGAAGAAGCGGTATTTACTATTAGCAGCCTGCCCAAAAATACCTTTGTAGAACTGCGTGTTGTAGCGCCGCTTGCCCTTTTCCCTGACGGCACGCGAAAAACCGGCAAAACCGCCAAAGACTCCATATTAAAACAGGAAAAAGAGTTTGCCGATGCCGCCAATAAAAAGCGCGACGAAATGAAACGCGCTGCCGAAGAAGCAGCTATAGAAAGAGAAAAAGAAGAGTTTTGGAATAAAATTTATATGGGAGTCTCTTTATTTCTTTCTGCCTTTATAATTTTTCGCATGTTTGCCGGCAAAAGGAAAAGGCCTTCTTTCCCTCTTGATTCACCCAAATACTACCGTGATATCCCCTCTTCCCTCACTCCGGCCGAAGCTGGCGAATTATGCCGCGTAGCCGGCATAATTTCTGGTACCAAGGGTTTTATAACGGCCACATTACTTGATCTTTGCGTAAAAGGTTTTTATTCTATACAAAACAATATGCATGGCAGTAAAAAACCTGAAGATATAATACTGGTACTGGCAACCGAGAAAAACACAGAAACATTAAAAGAACACGAGCAAACACTTTCAGAGCTTATCCGGCGGGCTTTCGATAAAAGAGGCAGCTTTGCCGAATTGGAAGCATATATAAAAGACAGCCCGGAGGTCGCCTATGATGTGTTGGCAGCCTTTGATGACCAATACCGGCGTTCCTTGCTAGATACCGGATATTTGAGCGAGAACAAGGGTAGCATAGCCCCTTTGCTTTTGACGCTTCTTTTATGCTGCGCCAACATTGCTTTGGCTATTTTTGCCGAGTCTGTAATCGCCATCCTGCTGGCTATTTTCCTTTTGTTTGCCAGCGCTTTTGTCGGTATGACCGGTATCGCCGGCTCAAGAACAGTGCTTTCGGCCAAAGGCTGGCAGGAAGCCGGACTTTGGCGCGGCTTGAAGAACTTTTTCAACGACTTTACCCTGTTTGATGAAAAAGAACTGCCGGAATTGCCTGTTTGGCAGCGGTTTCTAGCTTACGCTGTAGCCCTTGGCGAAGGAAAAAAACTCCTCAAAACTTTACTGATAAAATACCCGCAAATCGCGCAGAGCCAGGATGACACCTTCGCCGGAACATCGTTTTTATACTATATGAGCAATGATGACGTATACAACATCTTCGACAGCGTCGGAGAAAACATAGCTTCCGTAGCAGCTTCCGTATCTAGCAGCGATGACAGCGGGTCTTACAGCGATGGCGGCGACGGCGGCGGCTCCTCTTCCGGCGACAGTGGCGGTGATAGCGGCGGCGGCGGTAGCGCCGACTAAAATACTTTACAAAAGGCAGGTCTGGCAATGAAGAAATTATTACTCTTTTCCCTGTTATGTTGCCTGCTATTCTCTCCGGGCGCCGCTTGGGGAGCGAGCAGAAGTTACAGTGTAGATAAAGTGGATATTGTTGCCAGGCTTTTGCCTAACGGCAACGCTGCTGTTACTGAAAGCATCACCCTTTCTTTCAAAGGTGAATATACACGTTTTATAAGGGATATACCTACGGAAAAGCCAATACAGATAAAAGATATCGCCATAAGCGAAGACGGTAAAGTATACCGGCAATTAAAAACGCCGTCTGCTGACCGTCCGCCTGATTGTTTTGCCGTGCTTGACTCTGACGGCAAGCGTAATATAGAATTTTATTATCGGGCTAAAGATACAAGAAAAACTTTTATTTTATCCTATACGATCGAAAATGCTGTGCAAATACACAATGACATAGCGGAACTCAACCGCCGTTTTATAGATACCGACTGGGATGAAATAAAAGAAGTAAATATAAAGGTTCTTTTGCCGCCGGGAGCAAAAGATAATGATATCCTTATCTGGTCGCACAGTTCCCTGCATGGCAAATTCATAAAAAAAAGCCCCCAGGAAGCTGATTTCTCTATCAAACGCCTTCCCAAAGGCATGTTTGCCGAGTTGCGCGTAGTAGCCCCGCTTGCTCTTTTCCCTGACGGCACACGCAAGACTGACAAATTGGCTAAAGAAGATATACTTAAAGAGGAAAATTTCTGGGCTGATGATGCCAATAAAAAACGCCGGGAGATAGAAGAATCCAAGGGAGCTCTGCAACCTGAACCGGAAGAAGGCATTTGGGGCAAAATAACCGGCGGCATATCTTTTGCCTTATCCGGTCTCGCCCTATACCAAGCGCGTAAAAAAATGAAGGAAAGTGTAAAACTGCCGCCAGACGCTCCGAAATACTGCCGCGACCTTCCGTCTGCGCTTACGCCGGCCGAAGCGGGCGCTCTTTGTGAAAGCGCAGGCATCTGTGACGGCGGCCAGGCCCTTTTCACGGCAACATTTCTTGATTTGGCCGCAAAAGATTTTTTCGAGTTGGAAAGCAATATTCCGGATCAAAACGAAGACCCGGAAAACATCTTCTTGCGCATAAACACCAAAGAAGACGCCTCCTCATTGAAAGAACACGAAAAAGCCCTGCTGCAAGTGATTAAAGACGCTTTGGGCAGTGGCGGTACTTTGGGCAGCCTGACTGAGTATATAAATAGCCAACCAAAAAAAGTAAGCGAGCTATTAGGCAGCTTCCAGCAGCAAAATATGCAATCGCTGCGCAATCAGGGCTATATCAAAAATGAATACAAGCGTTCAGGCATGTCCTTTTTGCGCTTTTTCACCGGACTTTTGGCCCTGCTTTTTGCGGCAATGAGCGATTACGACTTCATACTTTCCCTGCTCGCCTATCTGGCTATGGCTTCTTGCATTTTCAACAAAGGCAGCTATGGCTTTACTGATAAGGGGTTGCAGGAAGCGGCTTTATGGCGCGCTATGAAAAACTTCTTCAATGATTTTACCTTATTTGACGAAAAAGATTTGCCTGAACTTGCTGTCTGGCAAAGATTTCTGGCTTATGCTGTCGCGCTCGGCGAAGGGGAAAAACTTATGCAATCCTTGCCGCTAAGATATCCTGAACTGACCACGTCCAGCAAAAAAACAGTTTCTTCATTGCGCCGCCTCAGTAACAAAAGGACTTTTGAGATGTTTTCCTCTGTAGGCAGCAATATGAAACAAGCTGTAGACACTCACGCACGAAAAAATCGCAGCAGCGGTCGGGGCCGCGGCGGCGGCTCATCATCCGGCTCCAGCCGTGGCGATAGAGGTGGCGGCGGTCGAGCCGACTGATTAATTACATTAAGGAGGCTTATTTATGTTAGGACTCGGATCATTGGGCATTATTGCCCTCTTGGCGTTGTGGGTAGTCTACATGTACAACGACCTCGTAAAAACCAGACTCAAAGTAGACAACCAATGGAGCCAGATAGATGTACAACTAAAAATGCGCGCAGATATCCTACCCAACCTGGTAGAAACAGTAAAAGGCTATGCCGCGCACGAAAAAACTACTCTTAATAATGTCATAGAAGCTCGCTCCCGTTATTTGTCAGCTAAAACCCCGGAGGATCTGATGAAAGCTTCGGGAGAAATGTCCGGAATGCTCAGTCGTTTATTTGCTTTATCAGAAAGCTATCCGGAGCTTAAAGCCAATCAAAATTTCCTTGACCTACAGGAAAAGCTTTCCTCCATAGAAGAAAAAATTGCCAATTATCGCCAATTCTACAACGACACAGTCATGATGTACAATCAAAAAATAAAGACCGTACCTTCCAATATTGTAGCTTCAATGTTCAACTTTAAAGAACATCCTTTCTGGCAAGTGGACGAAGCTTCAAAACAACTGCCGGAAATCAAATTTTAAGCAAGAGATAAAACAATGCCGGCACATATAGCTTTATGCACTATCGAACTGTTTATACCTGAATCACACTCTTTAAAAGAAAAACGCCATGAAATAAAAAGCATCATAGAAAAAATCCGCTCCCGCACCAATGCGTCTTGTGCGGAAACTGATTTTCACGACCTTTGGCAAAGAGCGCAACTTACCCTTGCGCTGGTAAGCAATGACAAAATCATTATAGAAAAACAACTGTCACTTATTCGCAACATCGCCGACAGTTATCAGGACGTAGAAACTGTCTCATTTTTAGTCGAATACATTTAAAATATTGACAAAGTCGCAGTAATTTTCTATCCTGTAAACAGAATCTAAAATATGGCCAAGGGGGAAAAGGCATGCCATTAGTGAATATCAAACTTGCCGGCGGCGAAGGATCCGCCACGGTTGAACAAAAAGCCGCGCTCATCAAAGGCGCGACCCAGCTTTTAGTAGATGTACTGGGGAAAAATCCTGCCACTACTAATGTAATTATCGAAGAAGTTTCGCCGGAAAATTGGGGCATAGGCGCTGAAAGCGTCGCTGAAAGAAGAAAAAAAGCTAAATAATAAATATCCCCCGGCCTAGCCGGGGGTATTGCTTTAACGGGCATAGCCCTTTTCTACTAGCAACGCCTAAAAGGCGTATGACCCTAGCCAGTTCCCCCAGACATTCCCTCATTGGCAAAAACCGGGAGAGAATACAAGAGAAACAAAGAAAACGTAACTGCGCTAAAAAACCTTTACACCACAGCTCCCTCCTTATAAAAATACAATAAAGTATCCAACAAAAAAATTATACCATAAAAAAACCAGCCTTTAGGCTGGCTGTGGAAACTGGCTCCTCGAGCAGGACTCGAACCTGCAACAACTCGGTTAACAGCCGAGTGCTCTACCATTGAGCTATCGAGGAATATAAGGAGAAGTAATTAA
>JAVBME010000011.1:0-71718 GCA_031552765.1 Acidaminococcales bacterium
GCATAGCAACCGGGCAGAGCTATACAAAAGAGAGCCGGGCAGTCATTATGAGATGCTGAGTAGTTTTAACTATAAATGGCAACCGAAAAATGAATACTTTATGCATAAATAACACGCAAATTATCTTTTGTCTACAGTCTGAAGCTTCCGCGGTTGCCGCGGAAGCTTTTAACTATAAATCATCTGGCTTTATTGTACAAAGTCGCCAGTGATATACCCAGCATTTTGGCGACCAGTTTTTTACTTTCAAAGCTATCGCCGTACTGTTCCAATCGGGACTTTATCACCCGCCTTTCCGTATCGGTTATTATTTCTTTCAGAGTACCTCCTTCCAGATAGGAAAGAGGCGCGACAGCCTCCTTACCTACCACATTTTTCGGCAGGTTGAGTTCCGTGATCACGTCGCCGTGGCAAAGGTAGGCGGAAAACTGTATGACATTCTTCAATTCCCGCACATTGCCCGGCCAGAGATATTGCTTCATTTTTTCATATACTTCCGGAGCGATAGACATAGTCCTGTTTCGCCGTTTACACCATTTACGCAAAAAATAATCCGCTAACGGCTTTAAATCATCATGTCGTTTTTGCAGGCTGGGTATGGTCAAAGACATTGCCGCCAGGCGGTAATATAAATCTTCGCGGAATTTGCCCTCTTTTACCAATTGCATGAGGTCTTTATTGGTAGCGGCGATCACTGAACTGCACCCCAAAAGTTAGACAGTGTGATACACTGAAAAACGAAAGGGGTGCAGTTCAAATAGCCAAAGATCCTTTTTTGGGGTTTATAACGCTTTTCACACAACCCTAAAAAACTCACCCTTTATTCACAGCCTCACTGGAAGCTTCCCGCGGCGGGGTGTATATGACCAAAAATGTAGCTTTCTCTGTCTCACAAACCACTTTATGGCTGCTATCTTTAGGGAAATAAATAAAATCGTCTTTTTCCAGAGTCACTTCCTCGCCATCACCGCTGACCCGCACGACACCGCTCAGCATATACATGCATTGCTCAAACTCTTTGTGAAAATGCGGCTCGGCATTGCCCGTCCTGCCCATCTCCCCTACTATAACTTCTACATGTTCCGCGCCGTCGCGCGGTCCGATCAGACGTCGGTTGTAAGTATCACCGTGCCCGGGCGGCGTATATACCGGAACATCTTTGAGAGAGATTTTTTTGTATATTTTCATCAGTTTACCTCCAAATGCCAGTTACTCCGGAAATCTTTGTCCCGGTTTTTCCCCCCGCTTTGCTTTTCTTTCTTTCAGGCCTTTGCGTTTATAATCTTCGTTGGCTTCCTTCAATAGTTTACCATGTATTATGGAGTCCGAACGCAGGCGGCGTCCGACTGTACGCTCCAGTTGCCTCCCTATTCTCAATATGCGCTCGATATCAATGCCTGTATCGATGCCCATCTCATACATCATCATAAGCATATCTTCTGTATTGACCAGCCCTACAGTATTTGGGTCTTTATAGTAATAATCGCCGGTGCCCGGTATAGGACAGTCATCAAGGAAGTTGGCCGGCTGGCCGCCAAGGCCTCCCAGAGTACTTTCAAAATGAGTCATACCCGCTTGCAGCGCTGCCAGTACATTAGCCATCCCCCAGCCACGGGTTTCATGAAAATGTACGATATGCAGGGATGGGTCGGGAATAGCCTCCAATAACTGGGAATAATAAGCGTATACTTTATCAGGCGAAGACGAGCCGTCATGATCGGCGTGTTCTACATCCGTCGCCCCCATATCCAACCAGCGTTTGGTGAAAATGATGGCATCCTCAAACTTGGTCGGGCCGGAAATCGGGCTACCCCAAATCGTACTCACCGTTCCATTAAATTTCATCCCGGCGTCGCGCGCTTTTTTTATGCAGCGCTCGGCTTCCAGCCAGTATTCCGGCAAGGTTGTGCCGGAGTTGGCAAAATGATGTTCTTCATCAGTCGACACCATCATTAGTATCCTGTCCGGACCGATGCCCTGTTTACGCAGTTCGATAGCCCTGTCTACGGCTTTTTCCCTGATGGTCACGCAAGTTATTTCAACATCGTTGATATCTATACCGGCGCGGCTGATTGTTTTGCTGCTTCTCACCCTGCGCAGCAACTCTTCCGCGTCTCTGAACTGCGGCATGTTTTCAGGATTGCCCAAATTAGTCAATTCAATTTTTTTCACACCCGCCAAAATAAGCTGTTCAGCATAATAAACTTTGGCATCAGTGGAAATAAAACGCTCTTCATGCTGAAAACCGTCTCTTATTGTGATATCGCCAATACTTACCTTCTTGGGATATTTAAATTCAGCCATAATTTATTTTTTCCTCCTTTTTACTTGGGGCATATCTTCATATGGTCATTGTTTTTAACTTTTCCACTATCTCCCACGGAGTATCTACCACGATAGCGCCCGCCTTTTTTAAAAGGGTCCGTTTAGCCTCAAAGCCTTCCGCCGGGCTGCCCACGATAGCGCCGATGTGCCCCATGCGCTTGCCCTCAGGCGCGCAACGTCCCAAAATATAGGCAAAGACGGGTTTAGTCATCTTCTCTATGACCGCGGCGCATTCGGCTTCCTTGCCGCCGCCGATTTCGCCATTTAAAACAACCACCCTGGTTTCAGGATCTTTTTCAAACTCCTCCAGGTATTCAGCCGGATTACGACCCAGCACACGGTCCCCGCCCGAGCCGATGATGCTGGACTGGCCATAGCCGGCCTCCGTAAGTATCCTGGCCAATTCTATAGCAACCGTGCCCCCTCTGGTCACTACCCCGACATTTCCCTTTTTGGTAAATTCGTGCGAAAGCGACCCTGCCATGCACTCGCCCGGGCTTATAAGCCCTATAGTGTTCGGCCCCACTACCCACACGCCTTTTTCCAATGAAGCTTTTTTTATCTTCATGGTATCGTGGATGGGTATGCCTTCAGAAGCGATCATTATCAGTTTGACTCCTGAATTTATAAGTTCCAGCGCCGCATCTTTGGCATTTACCGCCGGAACATATACTATGCCTACATTAGCGCCGTGCTTTTCCACCGCCTCCTTGGCCGTATCATAGACCGGCACGCCCAAAACAGATTCGCCGCCTTTGCCGGGGCCTACTCCGGCCACTATTTTGGAACCGTATTCAAGCATTTTTTGCACCTGGTCTTTGCCATATTTGCTTGTTATGCCTTGCACCAGTATTTTGCTGTCTTTATTTATCAAAATGGACATCTCGGCCGCCCCCTATCCTTTAGAGATTTTTACTACTTGCTCGATGGCCTCATCCAGATGGTCATACCAGATGACGCCGTTCTTTTTCAACGTATCCACCGCTTCTTGCATGGACATGCTGATAAGGGCGGCATTAGCCGCTCTGATACTGGCAATAACCGGAACTTTAGGCTTCACTTCATTGTATGCTTCAACTACCGCCTCTACGGCATTGCGTAAAGGATGCGCAACCAAAGTGAATGTGGCAAAAATAACTTTTGAATCTGGATCGGCCAGTGAATTTCTCATTACCCTAAGCGACAGGTCTTTTAGATTTTCCTTGGATGCCCCGCTTACTATGTCGGCAAAATTTGCCGGGCTGCCGCCACGTTTTTTGATGGTATCTATGACCATCATGGTCATGCTGGCGCCAAGGCTTATAACTCCAACATTGCCGCCAAGTTCCGTATAGATCATTTTGACGTCGTTTTCCAGACTGTCGCGCGTAGCGCGAAACTCTTCCAGGGCGGGCTGGCGGAAAAAAGCATAGTCGTCAACTATTACTTTAGCGTCCCCAGCCAGCACATCTTTACCGTCAGCAGTTATAAACAGCGGATTTATTTCCACCGTTTCGGCTTCATAACAAAGAAAAGTTTCATACAGCTGCCAGGCGGTCTCCGCTATTTTAGGCAATATCGGCCCGCTGAAGCCGGCATCTTTTGCTGTCTGCACGAATTGGTATTTTTCCGCTTTGCCGCTGGCCGGCAAATTCATTTTCGCCAAGCCGGACTTGCCTTCGGCGGAAATCTCTTCGACGTCGACGCCGCCGAAGCGGCTGATGACCAGCACCGGCAGCCCTTTTATATCATCTATTGTTATGCCTACATAAGCTTCGGCCGAAGCGTCTATCTTAGGCTCGACTAAAACCACTTCATTTTCCGCCAGTTGCGGCAATATATGGGCTATAGCCGCTTGGGCCTCTTGTGTATCGTCAACCAGTTTTATCAGGCCCGCCTTACCGCGACCGCCCCTTAATACCTGCGCTTTTACCACTGCCGGGTAGCCGGTTTTCTCCACTGCGGCCAAAATATCGCCGGAAGTTTTAGCAGTCAAGCCTTGCGGTATGGCTATGCCTATCTTTTCAAAGAGCGCTTTACCTTCATATTCATAAAGCCTCAATATATTCACCCTTTCATTTTTCCATATTTTTTCACGCAGACCGTGTGCAATGTTTTTTGTCTGCTGCTGTATAATAGCAAGCCATGTGCCAAATAATATTTTCCGCCAAAAGGTTACTGTATCCGCAACATACCTGTTTATATTTGTAAAATGTGAAAAATGCAATTATAATAATGATTGGAAAACATTATAAAATTTTATAAAATTTTATATCTAAAAATAACCTTCATATTTTCTGCATAGGAGGACTTTATGGCTAAAATAGACAAAATAAATACTTTCTTCAATATGCTGCTCAATCCCAAAGGAGTCTCCTATAGCATCCTCACATCCATACCAAATCCCATGATAATCGCCGACAGCAATGGTAAAATACGCCTTGTCAACGAAAGATACATTAAGCTGGTTAACTGCCGGGAAGAAGACCTTTTAGGAAAAAACCTGGCCGAAGCCCGCCCCGGCACCAACCTGCAACAAGTCATAGAAACCGGACAAACCAGAACAGACCTGTTGAGTAAAACCATATCCAATGCCATAGTCGACATGTCCATACCGCTTTATTACAAAAACCGGCTGGTAGGCGGAATATCTTTTTTGAAAGACAACAACCGCATCTTCCAGTTGCACAAAAATCTTGAAGCGGCAATAGCATTAAACGAAAATCTTTCCTTAGAGTTAAAATCCTTTAAAAACAATGTCTATGCGGCAAAATATACCTTTCAAGATATCGTGGGAAAATCAAACAAATTTCTCAAAGCTGTGGCTTTTGCCAAAAAGATTGCCTCTTATGACGCCGATGTTTTGCTTATTGGCGAAAGCGGCACCGGCAAAGAGTTGTTCTCGCAGGCTATCCACAACCATAGCCAAAGGCACGGAATGCCATTCATCCCGGTAAACTGTTCCACTTTTACGGCCAATCTTGTAGAAAGCGAACTTTTTGGCTACGAACCCAATGCTTTCACCGGCGCTGATAAAAACGGCAAAGTCGGCCTTTTTATGATGGCGGACAAAGGCACTATAATGCTTGACGAGATAGGCGACCTGCCATTCGATATGCAGGCCAAACTCCTGCGCGTCCTGCAAGAGCGCAAAATACGGAAAGTCGGCAGTTCCGTGGAAACGCCGCTCGACATCAGAGTTATAGCCGCCAGCAACAAAGACTTGTCTTTACTGGTAAAAGAAGGCGCCTTCCGGGAAGACCTTTACTACCGCCTGTCCATGCTCACCCTTAAACTGCCAAGCCTGCGCGAGCGCATGGAAGATATCGAGATCCTGGCCGATGCCCTTTTGACCGAATGGAATATAAGGTACGGCCGGGCAGTAAAATTTTCCAGCAAGGCTTACAAAGCTCTTTTCAGCAGGGAATGGCCGGGAAACATACGCGAATTGAGAAACGCCGTTTTCTTTGCCGCTTACACTTGCGACTGCGACATAATAAACGACCTGCCCGCACAGGCAGCGCATTCAACGCTGAAAATAGAGCCGCTGGCCGCAGAAGAACCTGATATCGAAGAAGAAAAGCCGCTGAAAGAATACGTCGAAGAATACGAACTCAAAATAATCCGCCTCATGTTAAAAAAATACGGCGATTCATTGGAAGCCAAGAAAAAAATCGCCGAAAAATTAAAAATATCTTTGCCCACTCTCTATAACAAACTTAAAGCAACCGGGCAATGACTTAGCCGCGCAAAACAATGCTACTTTTTTTGTATCACGCTCAGCTAAAGCCAAAAGGCAATTTGCCAGCGCTGGCGGCAAATGACCACAACTGGCGCCCGGTTATCTTTTCCGTCATCCTGCCCAATGAGAAGGTCTTGTCTACATCTATGCCCGTTTCTATGCCCATTCCGTCCAGCATGGAGACAAGGTCTTCCGTACAGACTAAGCCGCTACGCCGGGCGTGGACGTAGTATTCGCCTGTACCGGGAACGGGTACACGGTCTATTATGTTGGCCGGCTGCCCGCCCAGGCCGCCCAAGGTGCTTTCAAAGTTTTCTACCCCGGCCAAAAGGGCGGCGTAGTAACAGGCTAAACCAGCGCCGCGCGAGTCATGGACGTGAAAGATGTGCAGCTTCGGGTCAGGGTATTTGTCCATAACTTTGGCGAAGTATTCATAGGCCCTGTCCGGCGTCGCTTCCCCGTCGTGGTCAGCATGTTCTATGTCGTCTACGCCGATTTCCATATACCTGTCGGTAAAGTCCCAGGCTTTACCCAGTTCCATCTTGCCGACAAAAGGACAGCCAAATATAGTGGTAACTGTCCCGCAGACTTTTAGCCCGGCGGCGTGGGCGGCTTTTACCGCCTGTTTATTAAAGGACCAGGCTTCTACATGTGTTTTGCCGGAGTTGGCTTTATGGTGTTGTTCGCTGGTAGAGGTGTTGAGCAGTACCCGGTGGATGTTGGCGCCTTCTTGTTTTAGTTTTATTGCTCTGTCCAGTGCGCGCTGGTTGATGGTAACGGCTGTGAACTCCACATCTTTTGCCGCCGGAAGTTTTCTGATCAGTTCGTCGGCGTCGGCAAACTGGGGCAGGTTTCTGGGGTTAGCTAGATTGGTCACTTCTACATGTTTAAAACCGGCTTCGATGAGTTTTTCTATGACGTACAGCTTAGCCGCCACCGGGATATAGCTCTCTTCTCTCTGGAAGCCGTCTCGCGGCGTCAGGTCGTGTATGTGTACTTTTTTCGGCAGTTTCATAAAATCATCTCCTTCACATGGTATAGCTTTTTCATGTTACGGACTGGCGATGGTCCTTTCATTTACCTGTCCAGACAGGTTGTCTTTTTTCAAAAAAAGCGGCTACTCCCTCTTTGCTGTCCTGGGTACAGGCATTGATCACCAACATATCCGTCAGATAACTAAAGGCAGCATAATAGTCCATGCCGGCCATATTGTAGAAACTTTCCTTCCCCAGTCGCAAAGCCGAAGGGCTGTGCCCGGCTATCTTTTCCGCCAGTTTCATCGTCTCTTCTTCCAATTTGTCCGCCGGCACAACCTTATTAGCCAGCCCCCACTCCAAAGCTTGCTGCGCAGTTATATTGTCGCCGGTAAAAAGCATCTCCAGGAGGATTTTTCGCGGCATCAATTTACTTATAGGATTCATCACATTGTAAGCGAATAGCCCGCGTTTTATTTCCGGCAAGCCGAGTATGGCGTCTTCCGCCATCACCGTCAAGTCCGGCGCTGTCGCCAGGCCAAATCCCCCGGCCAAAGCAAAGCCGTGCACCTGCGAAATAAGCACTTTGCCGATTTTAGACATGGCGGTGAGCGTTTTTATCAGACCGCTCTTATTTTTTTTGCTGTCCATGATGCTTTGCCCCGGGATCAAAGAATCGAGTTCCGCGCCTGCACAAAAGCCCTTGCCGGCGCCGCTCAGCACTATGACCCTGGTATCGTCCTCTTTATCCAACAGGTAAAGGGCGTCGGCTATCTCTTCAAGCATTTGCCCGGTAAGAGAGTTTCTTCGTTCGGGGCGATTGAAGATTATCCTGGCTATTTTTCCTTTTTCTATGATTATAGATTGATATTCCACTTGTATTACCCTCCTTAACTACATGCGGTTAGGCAGCCACGTTACAATTTCAGGAAATGCTATAAAAAGAACCAGCGATACTACGCAGGCCAGCATCAATATCAGCGATCCTCTGAATGCCGTGCCCAACTGTATTTTCCCTACAGAACTCACGATAAATACATTAAGGCCTACCGGCGGCGTGACAAGCCCTATCTCCACGAGTACGATCGTAATGACGCCAAACCAGATCGGGTCAAAGCCCAGCGCTTGCACTACCGGAAATACCATTGGCAAAGTCAGCATGAGTATGGCTATCTGGTCCATGATACATCCTAACGCCAGATATAAAGCCACCAGCATGAGCATTACCACCCAGCGGTTTACTTCCATGTTGGAAATAAACTGTACTATTGACTGTGGTATCTGGCTCATAGTAAGGTAGTATCCAAAAATAGTGGCGCAGATAATGATGACAAAAATAGTGCCGCTGGTATTTATAGTGGATATTACCGCTTTTTTTATCCCGTCTTTATTCAGCCGCCTCATGGCAAGCCCGATGAGCAAAGAGCCGAGAGCGCCCACGGCAGCGCTTTCCGTCGGCGTGGCAAAACCGGTGTAGATAGAGCCTATGACCAAAACAAAAAGCACCAATACGGGAAAGATGGCTTTTATAGTAGCAAATCTTTCCTCCCAGGAAAAAGGCGGTATGACCGGGCAAAGCCCCGGCGTCACTTTTACCCACAGTATGATCGCCGCAGCCAAAACCAGTGTAGCGATGATACCGGGAATAAGTCCGGCGATGAGCAGCTTGCCGACCGAAGTCTCGGTCGCCGTGCCGTAGATTATCATTGGTACGCTGGGCGGGATGAGTACCGCCAAAGTACCGGCCACCGCCACCGAACCGGCGATAAGGTCATCGCGGTATTTCAGTTTTTGCATCTCCGGCACCACAACAGACGACATCGCTGCGGCAGTCGCCGTGCTCGAGCCGCACATAGCGCCAAAGCCGGCATTGGCGAATACCGTAGCAATGGCAACTCCACCGGGAAAATGGCCAAACCATTTATAGGCCACTTGAAAAACGTCTTTTGTTATATTTGAATTAGTGATAAAACCGGCCATCAAAATGAACAGCGGTACAGTGGTCAATGTGTAATGAGCCGCGCTCCGGAAAGGCGATGTGCCCAAAATACCCAGGACGCTGTCCAGCCCGCCGATCATCCACACGCCCGCAATGCCGGTTATGCCCATAGCAAAAGCCACCGGCAAGCCGATCATCATAAGCAAAAGCATCATTGCCAAAGGCAGTAATACCATAAATCTGCTTCCTCCTTGCGCAATTATTAGTGTTCTACATGCAGCCGGCCCAGCAGCATTTGTATAGAGCGGATGCTGGCCAACACAGTACCGATAGTTACCATCATATAAGCGGGCGCCATGGGATAGGCCAATGCCGAAGCGCTGTGCTCGCTATGCCTGATCGCTTCTTCTACGACAGGTATAGAACACCATGCTATAGATAAAAACAGTATCAAGCCGACAAAAGTATTCACTGTGGCCAGTTTCTTCTTTAAGCTTTCCGGAAAAAACCTTTCCAGCAATTCTACCTTTATATGCCCGCCCTTGACGTATACATAACTAAAAGGCATATATATTATGGCCACCATCAGATACTCTTCGCTAAATTCCAAAACGCCGGTCAAAGGAGCGCGGAAAAAATAGCGCAAAATAGTATCCAAACTGGTCAGCAGCATCAAAATGATCAACGCGGCGCCTGCAACAAAAAGGCAAGCCAATTCTATGTTATCTATAATGCTTTTCTTGTTTTCTTGCTCCATATTATTCCCCTTTAAGTCCGCCCGCCCCGGCAAATAAAACAGACTGCCGGAGCGGCGGTTATTGGCCTTGTCATTTCTTGGCGTTTAGCTTTTTCTCTATATCGGTTACCTGGGCGATGGTAGCGTCAAGCACTTTTTGCGCCGGCAACCCTTTTGCGCTTTGTGTTTTCACCCAGTTTTGCACCACAGGGTCGGTCGCTTTCCTAAAAGCTTCTTTTTCCGCAGCATTGAGCGTATATACTTTCATCCCGGCCGCTTCATACTTTTTCTGATATTCTTCGGCCGCTTTGGTCATATGGTCACCCAGCATGATGGTCGCTTCCAACCCGCAGTCAAGCATTATTTTCTGTAAATCTTTAGGCAGGCCGTTCCACACCCGTTCATTTATACAATATACGCCTACCCATCCATTCATATTGACCCCTTTAGTGGCGAACTTCAATACTTCCTGCATTTTATACTGGTCGAGCGCTTCGAAAGCCAGTACGCAACCGTCGACCGTTCCGCGTAGCGTCGCTTCATACATCTCTTGCGGTATTATGCTGACCGCCGCTCCGCCCATAGCGGATATGCCCATTTCAGCAGACACGCCGGGTACTCTGAAGCGCATACCTTTTACATCAGCCGGCGTTTTGATGAATTTGCCGGAAGAAGTATTATAAAAAAGGTCGTTCGGGTTATAGGCCAGGTTGAATACCGGGCGGATCTTATGTTTTTTGAACTCTTCATCGTACAGTATGCCCTGACAAAGATGCCAAAACGCTTCCGCCCCGACGCGCGAGGTAGGATAGATGCCAGGCAAGTCGAAAACATTGCTCAGAGGCACCTTGCCGCTTACATAAGCCGGACCGACGACGGCCATATCGGCAACGCCGTTTTTCACCAGTTCGATCATATCTACTTGCTTGCCCAACTGGCCGCCCGGGTAGTGCTCAAATTTTATCCGTCCGTTTGATTTTTGTTCCACCAACTGCATAAATTTATTTAGTCCGTTTACAGTAAACATGTGTTGCGCGGGAAAAGCGTCAGCTACCTTCAATTTGTACACTTTGCCGTCGTCTTTTGGTTTGGGCGCATCTTTGGAGCCGCCGCAACCGCTAAAAAGTAAAACCAGGCTCATCATGGCTACGAAAAGAATTCTGCTTTGCAAAATAATTCCCCCTTTTGGTTAGTAGTGCCAAAAACCACATCACACAAGGCTTTTAGCTTGCGAATAAGATTAGCAAGAACAGTGCCAAAAAGTAAATTAAAAAGCCAGCGCTGAATAAGGCTTCAGCACCGGCTTTTTTAAACTTAGAAATATAAATATTCAATAAATTTTGTTCTAAATATTTTTAATAAGCTGTGAACAGTGAGGCAACAGCTTCCCGCCAAGATAACGGCACTTTTATTTTTGGCTGTCCATAACTTTTTTCAGGTAATCTTCACCAATAGACTTGCCCAACTTTTCATAAACCGGCTGTACGGCCTTTAACCATGCCGCCCGCTCTTGCGGCGTCATAACATGAACCTTTCCGCCTTTTTGTTTTATCTCGTCTATCGCTTTTTTGCTTGCCTCCACTACTACTTCATGGTGTTTTTGCTCAGCTGTTTTTATGTGTTTCATCACTTTTTCGCGAATATCGGCAGGCATGCCGTCCAAAAATTTCTTGTTTGCCAGTTGCGTTATCGCCGTGGAGTGGATAAAGGTATCGAGGTAGTACTTGGTTACTTCAAACAGGTTCCTTTCCTTTACCGAAATCGGCCCTATATCCGCTGCGTCTACCATACCGCGCTGCATAGCTATAAATATGTCGCCGGCCGGAAGGTCTACCGGCGAGGCCCCTACCGTCATCCAAATCAATGAGCCGTCGCCCAGGCTGCGCACTTTCATACCCTTGGCGTCAGCTGGCAGTTTTACTTCTTTACCGTTGGTTATTATGCTATATGGCCCTGTAGCAGCCGAGGCCAAACAAACTATGCCTTTCGCTTCCAGCGGTTTGAACAGTTCCGCCGCCAGAGGCCCGGTCAGGAATTTGTTCATCGCGACAACATCTTGAAAAAGAAAGGGAACATCCAAAACGGTTATTTTCGGACTGAGGGCGGACAGGTACCAGTTGGCCAGAGAAATCATCTCCACGTCGCCCCTGGCTACCGCATCCAACGCTTCCGCCGGTTTGTAAAGTTGTGATGCCGGGTAAAGCTTTACTGTAACTTTTCCTTTGAGCTCCGGGTCGGCGTCAACCAGTTTTTTGAAAGTCTCCGGTACGACTGACATGGTACCGTTGGCCGGCATATCATAAGACCACCTTATTTCTGTTGCCTTTCCCGTAGGCGCCGCCTTTTTATCAGCGCCGCCGCAACCGGCCAGTAAAGAAAGAACCGATGTTATTACTAAAAGCAAAATGATTTTTTTCCCTTTTAACATGTCCATTTCATATCCCCCTTTAATAATTTGAACCGTTTTTCCAAAACGGCCTTGACCTCAAACTGATCATACGCGGGCCGGCAGCCAGGTACTAAGTTCAGGCACCATAATGATGACCGCCAGTACAAATAACATGACTATTACATAAGGTACTGCGCCTTTGGCCACTTCGGACACCGGCGTGCCGGTAGAGCCGGAGAGAGCGAAAAGGTTCATGCCGATAGGCGGCGTTATTGTCCCTATCTCCATGTTTATGGTATATATTACCGCAATATGGAGAGGATCAAATCCCAACTGGATAAGCACCGGATAAAGTATCGGTATGGTCACCAGCATTATGGAGATGACGTCCAGCAAGCAGCCTAAAACCAGCAAGAGCACATTGACAGCCAGCATAAAAGCCAGCGGCGGCAGACCAATGCTCATTATCCAGTCGATGATCTCGTTCGAGACCTGGCTTATAGTGATTATATAGGCAAACACCATGACGCCGCTGAAAACTACCATGATCTGCGATGAAGCGACCGCCCCTTCGGCAAAAATCTCCGGCAGAGCGCTTAATTTTATTGTCTTATAATAAAACAGCGTGATCAACAAACAATACGCCACGCCTACGGCAGCGCTCTCATCCGCGGTAAATATGCCGCCGTATATGCCGCCTATAATAATAACCGGCGCTAATATTATCAAAAAAGACTCACGGAAAGTTTTTAACATTTCGGCCAACGAGACGCTTTCATAAGTCGGTTTGCTGACCCTTTTTGGCCCGGCCCAAAAATAAGTAAAAACAGACAGCGCCAGCGTTGCAAAAACACCCGGCGCCAGGCCGGCCATAAAACACTTGCCGATAGACTGCTCGGTTATACTGCCATAGATAATCATGGTCAGGCTTGGCGGGATGAGAATGCCCAGCGTACCGCCCGTCGCCAGTATACCGCAAGTAAATCCCCTGTCATAGCCATATTTGACCATGTAGGGCAAAAGTATCATGCCTAAAGCCGCCGCGTTGGCAAGGCTTGACCCGCTTATTGCCGCAAATACCGCACTGGTCATTATCGCCGCTACGCCAAGGCCGCCGCGCAGGTTTTTAAATACGCTGTTGGCAAATTCAAACATGTATTTGACCAGCAGGCCCTTGGACATGATGACGCCTACTACAATAAAGAGCGGCAACGCCACTAAGGAAAAATTGTTTAACGAGCTGTACATTATATGTGAAATAGTAGTGATCGAAGAAAAATCAAACAGGTAAAAACAAATGGCTGAAGTAAGAGCTGCGCTGAACGCCACAGGAAAACCTGTTATGAGGAAGAAGAGAAAAATCAGCAAAACACTTAAAATCATTCCTCACGCACCTCCTTTCCTGCGGTACGTATCTTGTCTACAGTTTCTGAAAAAAGTTCAAGAAACCTCATGGTAAACAAGCTTCCGCCCAATGGCATTATCATATACGGCAGCCAAAGAGGCGTTTTGGCTAAAGATGTCGATGTTACCCCGGTAGCATAGGCGTGCATGGTCAACTGCAAACCGCTTATCAGCAATATCATGCTAAAAGTTATACCTAAAACAACATTGAATAAATCAAAATAATTTTGCCATTTTACCGGCAAGAGGTCTACCACCACTGAAAGGCGTATATGTTTTCCTGTTTTCAATACCTGGCTGGCGCCAAGAAAAGTTGACCAGATAGTGAAAAATATGATGTATTCTTTAGCCCAGTAAAATGAAGTATTGAAGCCCAGCCGTGCGATGACTTCGATAAAAGTTAGGATAAACGCACCGGCAATAGTTAACATTGCCAGCTTTCTTTCTGTTTTGTCCCATATCCCGATTATTGCTTTAAACAATCTTTGACCTCCTCCCTAAAAACTGGATTAATTAAGTAAATTAAAAATTATCACCTCCAAATTATTGCACAAAAAAAATAAAGCAAATTGCATGCCATTTTACTAAAACAATATTTTATCTTTGTAATATAGCATTTAAAAGTTTTTTCAACAGGTAATTTTTCTCTATTTTTATAAATTATTTTAAAATATTTTAATTTTTCGAATATTTTAAAATATTATTTTTATTTAAGTAAAATAGAATGTTGTAGAAAATAAAAAACAGCTGTTTTTCAACAGCTGTAAATAAACAAACGGAAGACGCTTTTTCCCGCCATTCACTTGTCCGATGGATTCCATCACCGCGACTCGGGCGCTCGCCCAACTTTACCTGGCAAAGCATCTTCCGCTTATATAGTCCGCCTTCCTATTACCTGCCGGCAATTCACTAGGAGATTTTACAGGCTTTTCTTTACCCGGCTGCCTGTGTAGCGAACTCTTTAGGTCGGCGCCTAATGTCCTAAGGTTTACCAAGCTACCGCCTGTCCCTTTTTCCGAAGCGCCCTTCCTAGCAATTACAGTATAGCATCTTTTAAATTATTTGACAATAGCATTTTAATAATATTTTTCTCATTATTTTTGTTCGTAATGTAACATATGGTTGCGCAAAGCAAGAAATACGTCTTCCTCCAGCAGATTGTCATCCAATATCGCCTTGACAAGTTTTCTGTAACCCATATCATACACCATCATATACACCAGCTTATTTAGATAGTTATCTATATGCCTTTTCTTCTCGCCCAGAAAATACATGGAACATACGCCCAGCGTTACCACTGTTTCTCCCTGTTCCTGGTTTATTTTACGCAAGTCCACCTTGCCTAATATATCATTTAGTTCCTGCCAGCGCTTGCCGTCCAACACGCCGCGCCAGGCAAAAAACTGTTCGATGAGAGTTTTGGCGCGCAGCAGAGAATCACGCGCCGACAAGGATAGCCCTGTCTGCAACAGCTTGGCGCTAGCTTCGTAGCCTACGTCTTCGCGCAAAACCGCAGCCCGGGCCTCAATAAAATCGGTGGCATTTTTACAGCCGGCCTGCTCCGCCACCTTGCCGAGAAATTTTTGCCAGAGCGGTTTGCTGGCAACCTCAGCCTCAGATAATTTATCCCGCCAGACAAACAATATGCCGTCGGCAAGCATGTCCTCAGTAAAAACAGTTTCCCGTCCTTCATCCAGTGCAGATAACGCGGGCCCATAAACCAAAAATGGCAACCGTTCCCGGCCGCCGGCCGCCAATCCGTCCAGCAGAGACAGTTGCGGCGAATAATCCTGCCAAGCAATAGCATAGGAGGTTTTAACTGCAAAACCAGTTTCTTTTTGGCTGTGTGTCATATCCATCTATTTTTACTCCTCTGCGCCGGACTCCGCTACCAACACCGTCCAGCCGTCTTCTTGCCTTATTGTTCCTTCTTTCAGCAGGCGGCCGAGAGCACGTTTGAAGGCCGCTTTGCTGAGCTGGAACTTTTCCCTGACGATGTCTGGCGGCGTCGCGTCGCCATAAGGCATACGGCCCTGGCGCCCTTTTAAATAACCGATTATCTTTTCAGCGTCTTCGCCCATGGCCGTTTCTTTTTGCGGACGCCGGGAAATGTTTATCCGCCCGTCCGGGCGGATAAAGGCGATACGGCCCTTTACCTCTTCGCCCATTTTCAGCATGCCGCCGCCTGCCTCATCCTTATGCAAAAATGCTATATATCCTTCTTCTGTAAACAACAGCCAGCCGTCATCGAGGTCGTTATAGACCCAGCCTGTGACTTCCTGCCCAACCCGCGCGCCGGCAGCCGGTTTAGACATCGCTTTTAGTTCTTCTTCCACTTTCATGGTCACAGCCTGGCGCCCCGTTTTGTCTCGGTACAGCTTGACCCACACCGTTTGGCCGCGCATTACTCGCCCGCGCATCTCGCTGAACGGCAAAAAGACGCCTCGTTCGGCGCCGATACTGACAAAAGCCCCTTGTTTGGTGACATTTATCACCGGCATACGCCCGACTTCCCCTTCTTTGAGGGTAGCCAAACGCATACTGGCCGCCAGACGTTTTTGCGGGTCAAGATACAGCGACACAGGCACGACGTCCCCCACCTCGACCGATGCTGTCTGCTGCGCCAGGTGCAGCAGGATATCGTCTGAAGTATTGCCTGTACCGGCGTCCAAAAACGCCCCTATGGCGCTTTGCCTGACTACTTTCATCAAATATTCGCCGCCAGGCTGGTATTTACTGTTCATGCCCCTTCTCCGTATTCCACGACCGGAGCGTCTCCCCACAATTGCTCCAGATTATAAAAACGGCGGTCTTCTTCCTGGAACACATGCACGACTGTCGCGCCATAATCAAGAAGTATCCAATTAGCCTGGTTGTAACCTTCTTTATGCAATAAAGCCGCACCGTCGGCAGCCATCTTCTCTTCGATACTATCCGCGACAGCCTGGGCTTGCACCGCGCTGCCCGCGCTCGCTATGACAAAATAATCCGCGATGGTAGACAGCTGTGTTATCTCCAGCACCAAAATATCCCTCGCTTTTTTCTCCTCTGCAGCCAGCGCCGCCTGTTTGGCCAATGCCCTTTCATCTTTCAGCACCGTATCCCGTCCTTTCTTCATTTAACCTGTATTATACCCAATTTATTCATGGCTGCGGCTATTTTTTGCGGGTCGCTCACCCAATAGGCCGCATTATCTATAGTGAAAAAGCTGCCCGGCAACATTTCAAAAAGTATGCCATCGGCATCATAGCTCTTGAAAGAGCGTGTTGCCTGCAAGGCCCGGGGCAAATCCATATCCGTCACTATACCGGCCGCTAAAGCCCCTTTAAAATATGGCGCCTTAACGATAGTAGTTACACTAAATAATTCTCCGGCAAAAGCTTTCAAAAATTTTTGTTGGCGCAACGCACGTCCCGTATCACCCAACTCATCACTGCGGAATTTTATGTATTTTAGGGATTGTTCGCCATTCAATCTTTGATAACCTTTTTTTATATCTATAGTGAGACTTTGATAAGGATCACTGTATTTCATATTATTTTCCACATAAAGACCTACGCCGCCCAATATATCCACCAACTGCATAAATCCGCGCGCATCAAGCACTATATGGTAGCTCACCGGCACGGACAAGAGATCAGCCACCGCCTGGCGCGCCATACCTGCGCCGCCGTGTGTATAAACGCCGCTTATCCTGTCCGGTTCTTTTTTGTCAACTACATTTACCCTGGTCTCCCTTGGTATGGAAATGACCGCTACCCCTTTTTTTTCCAGGTCAAAACTTACCAAAAGAATGCTGTCCATCCTTTTACGTCCGCTATAATCGGCATTATCCACGCCCAGCACAAGCACGTTCATCCTCTTATCCAACAAAGCGGTATTTACCGTTTTCCCGCGCGGCCAAGTCACTTTTGTCAACTCCGCTTTGCTGAAAAACAGATAATCTATGGCCGTCCAGCCCCAATAGGCAAGATAAATAAACCCGGCCAACAGTATTGATAGTGCAAAAACCCGACCCCAACGCATCTTTTTTCTTATCCGCACCGGACGGCCACTAAAATTTCCGCTCATTCAAGAAACCCCTTGTTCTCGCTTAAGTAAAAGGTCATTCCAACAATCTATACAAACCGGATGTATCAATAAGCGTTTTTGCAAAAGATAGCTGATAGTAGACTCTAGCGAGGCAAGCATCGCAAGTTCCAGGCTCTTTACCGCCAGCGAGCGCACCAGTTCTACGCCGGGTTGAGTACGGCCCGGTTCTATCATGTCGGCGACAAATACCACCATATCAAGAGGCGCCATGTTTGGGCCGCCGGTAGTATGCAGCGCTATGGCGCTGAGTATCTCAGAGTCCTTGATCCCATACTGCTCCCTGGCAATATGCACCCCCAGCGGAGCATGCAAAAGTATCGGCTGCCGTACTTCGATAGGCAATACTTTAATGCCTATTTCTTCCGCTTTAGCCGCGCTGTCTTTTTTCTTGACCGCACGGCCGCAGTCATGCAACAACCCGGCAATGCGGGCTTTTTCCTCATCAACGGAAAATATCTTAGCTAAACGCACGCATTCTTTCATTACATTCACCGAATGGCAGTAGCGCTCGGGGCTCAGCTCTTTTTCCAAAACAGACGACATCTTTTGTATATCCATTATATCACACCCCCTCAAGCCATCTTGCCAACAGGCCCGCGGTCCCCCGCCCCATGATGCTACAATCCCGCATCATGGGTGCGGGCGCCGCGGGCCCGTTCTGATTTATAGGCATAAATTCTAAAGGTATAACCCTTCTTTTTTTATATAAAGCTCTACGCTGGCCGGCACAATATACTTGAAAGAACGCCCGCCCCGCACACGGTCCCTGATGTCGGTGGAAGATATTTCCAGTTCGGGAGTATCTATCTGATGTATCTGCCCTTCGCCCTCTTTGCCGAAAAATGCGATCGCTTTTTCTACCGAAGAAGCAAATCCCGGCCGCGTCGCCGCTACAAAATGGCAAAAACTCAAAAGTCCGTGCGCTTTTTCCCAGCTCGGTATCTCCGCCACCGCATCTGTGCCTACGATAAAATAAAAGGTTGTGTCGTCGCCATATTCTTCGTGCAACAGCATAAGCGTATCAATGGTATAAGACAGACCTTCCCTCTCCACTTCTATGTCCGATACATTAAAAGCAGGATTGTCACTGGTCGCCAATATAGTCATTATGTAACGGTCGCGGGCCGGCGCCACCTTTCCGATCTTGTGCGGCGGCTGCCCGGTAGGAATAAAAATAACCTTCTCCAGCGACAGTTGCTGCATTACATAATCCGCGGTCACCAGGTGCCCTATATGTATGGGATCGAAAGTACCGCCGAGTATCCCTATCCTGCGTTTTGCCATGATGCATCTCCCAGCTTAACCCAAATGCATTTATATTATATCAATTCGCATTGGCGAAAACAACAGCAACCCAAGTCAGAAGAAAAAGACTGCCGAAAACCAGCAAAAAACCTTTGCTGTAATCCTTAACATCCCAGCGCGTCTTATCTTCCCGGCAGTATTTTGCAAAAGCCCGCCATATCTCGTTAAGCTGCGTTTTTTTACTCATAGCGCAGAGCCTCAATCGGATCTAGCAGCGCGGCCTTGCGGGCCGGATATATGCCGAAGAATAAACCTATGACCACAGAAAAACCAAAGGCCACGATTATCGCCGCGCCGGACACCACCGTATTCCATTCGGCAAAATGCGATATGGCGAACGCTCCGCCGATGCCTATAGCGATGCCCATACAGCCGCCCAATACGCCTATGACTACAGACTCGATCAAAAACTGTAAAAGTACATTGCGGTAAGTAGCGCCCAGCGCTTTTCTTATGCCGATCTCGCGCGTCCGTTCGGTCACGGATACCAGCATTATGTTCATTATGCCGATACCGCCTACCAAAAGGCTTATCGCAGCGATATTTCCCAATAAAAGAGTTATAGTGCCTGTAGTCTCTTCCGCGGTTTCCATGATAGCCGCCATGTTGCGCACAGAAAAATCGTCGTCCTGACCGGATTTTATCCGGTGGCGCATACGCAGCAGCTGCTCCACGTCGGCCTGCACATTAGACAGCACATCTTCGCTGACCGCCTGGATGCTTATGCGCTGAACAAAGGTTATGCCCATCATCCTCTGTTGGGCCGTAGTCAATGGGATAAACACCACGTCGTCCTGATCCTGTCCGACCGCCGACTGGCCCTTGCTTACTAAAAGGCCTACCACACGGAAAGGAGCTTTGTTTATCCTTATCGTCTGCCCGATGGGGTTCATACCGCCAAACAGGCTGTCCGCCACAGTCTGGCCGATGATCGCTACCCGCGCCCGCGTATCCAGGTCGCGTTCGTTAAAAGCGTCGCCTTCCGCTATGGCAAAGTTGCGCACAGTGAGAAAATCCGGCGTAGTGCCTTCCACCTGCGTCGTCCAGTTCTGGTTGCCGAACACTACCTGGTACTGTCGTGATACTGCCGGCGCGATGGCGTTTACGCCGTCCACATTTTTCGCTATGGCCTTGGCATCGTCGTAAGTCAGGCGGGCGCCGGTACCGGCGGCCAGACGCGCTCCGCTGGCTGAAGTGCCGCCCGGCAGGACGATTATGAGGTTACTGCCGAGACTAGCAATAGAACTCCTCACCTTTTCCTGCACGCCCATACCGATGGATACCATAGTAATGACCGCGCCCACGCCGATGATGATGCCGAGCATGGTCAATATGGAACGCATTTTATTCGCTTTCAGGCCTTCGACGGCTATAAGGACGCTTTCCCAAAACATAGCATTTCTCCCGGTATCACAAGTGATAAAACTTCGTACCACGCCATTTTATCAGCTTTATTATTTACTGTTCATCTCATCGTTTATAATCAAACCGTCACGCACGTATATCGCCCTTTTCGTCTGCTGAGCTATGTCAGGCTCATGGGTTACCAGTATAACGGTCTTGCCTTCGGCATTAAGGTCTTTGAGCATTTTCATAATGTCGTTGCCGGATTTGGTGTCAAGGTTGCCTGTCGGTTCGTCCGCCATAATGATGGCCGGCTCGTTCACAAGCGCCCGCGCTATCGCCACCCTCTGCCGCTGTCCGCCGGACAGTTCGTTCGGGCGGTGGTGAGAACGCTCGCCCAGTCCCACTTTTTCCAGCACCAAAGCTGCACGCGCCAGGCGTTCCTCCAGCGGCAAGCCGGCATAGACAAGCGGCAGCGCCACATTTTGCAAAGCCGACATCCTCGGCAGCAGGTTGAAACTCTGGAAAACAAACCCTATTTTTTTATTGCGCGTTATTGCCAGTTCGTCGTCGCTGTAATCGCTCACTTCCCGCCCGTCCAGCGTATAAGAGCCGCCGGTCGGCCGGTCGAGGCAGCCGAGTATATTCATCAGTGTGGATTTTCCCGAACCTGAAGGCCCCATGATTGCGGCAAACTCACCCTTCGCGATAGAAAGGCTGACCCCGGCCAGCGCATTGACTATATTGTCGCCCATTACATATGTTTTGACTACATCCTTTACTTCTATCACATTCACCGGAGCAGCCTCCTTCCCTAGCGTCTAGGAGCGCCACCGCCGCCGGCGCTCCTTAAAGTCCGCTGGTCGGCAGCCTGTTTCTGCGCGGCGCTGTCGGTCACCTTGGCCGCGCCGGGCCTCAATACTACTTCGTCGCCTACCTTAAGGCCGCTCACTATCTCTACCCGGTCGTCGCCCCTCAGGCCGGTCTGCACCTCGATATCTTCCGTCTGGCCGCCCGGACGTACTACTTGTACATATTTTTTACCCTTCAAATCGCGCACCGCGGAAAAAGGCAGGGTCATAGCGCCTTTTTTCTCATCGGTCAATATTATGACGCGGGAAGTCATATTAGGGAAAAGTTTGTTCCTCGCATCAGCCACATCGACATATACCTTATAATAAATAACGTTGTTTTGCGTTTCCGCCTTGCGGGAAATCAGGCTGACCACGCCGTGGAAAACCATATCGGGATAAGAGTCTACCGTAAATTCCACTTTCTGCCCCTTGGCCACCTGGCCGATATCTGATTCGTCGACCAGCGTCTCGCTTTGCATTATCGACATGTCGGCGATCGTCATCAGCACCATTGGCGTGGAGATACCGGGCGCTACAGTTTGTCCTGCCGGCACGGGCTTGCCCACGACCAGGCCGTCCACCGGCGCCCTGATAATGGTATCGTCAAGGTCGGAGGATGATTTTTCATAAGTGGCGAGCGCCACTTTATAATCGCGTTCAGAGGTATCGTAATCCTGCCAGGCGATCGCTCCCTGCTTGATCAAAGCGCTCATGCGATTAAAATTGGCCGTGGCGTTTTTGAGCGCGGCTTCTTTTTGCGCCAGGTCGCTCTTATACTGCATATCGTCAAGCAGTACCAAAGTTTGGCCGGCTTTTACCCAGTCGTTTTCCTGTACTTTTACATCGACGATACGCCCGGTTATTTTGGAGCTTATATCAACGCTGTTTACAGGCTTGACCGTGCCGGTCGCGGAAATAGACGAACGTATGTCGCTTTTTTCCACGCGCACTGTCTGCACTTTGCTCTCAGCGGCCTTTTGTTTTTTATAATATGCATAACCGCCATAAGAAGCTACTGCCAAAAGCAATACAACTACTATAACCTTCTTGAACTTCAAAAGCTGCCGCCACATCGCTTATCACCGTAACCTTTCCGTCTTCTGAATACCATTCTACGCATTTGCCCAAACTCAGTCAACAGCGGCATGTGAAATAACTGTGACAAAAAATACAAAAGTTTGTAAAATATGCATATTTTTAAGCCAAATCCTACCGGCTTTATTTTATTTACCAAAAGTAGTAAAATGTATTGAGTATGCATAACCTTAACTTGCGAGGTATATTTAGTGAAAAGACGGCTTTTAATAACCATCCTGGGCCTCGGCCTCATCCACAACGTATTTAACTTTTTCCGCTCCTTCGATCCTGATATCGGCAGGTTTTTTCCTACAAAACAAAAAAGGCCGCCGGTCAGCAGCCAAAAACAGCCGCCCGTCAGTAAAAATGCCGCATTGCCGGAAGGTTTTGCCGGTTTCAAATGGGGCTCCAAACCGGGCGATTTTGCCCAGCTCACACTTTTGGTCAACAAAGATGGACTCGCCACCTACGAAATGAAAAACCCTCAACGGCGCTACCCGGCGGAACTCACTGCCGGCATACCGCCAAAAAACACCCGTCTCTTCTTCCGTAACGGCGGCCTGGCCTATGCCATAATGGAGCTCGACGCAGAAACGGCTGATGTTAACAAAGACTTTTTAACAGAAAAATTCGGCAAAGCCAAAACAAGTCAGCAGGAAAAAACACAAGTCCACAGCTGGCAAAGCGGCAACACCATTATAAACTTTGTTGTTTATGATAAAAAGCGCGCCTTCCTGCAACTGATTGACAGCAATTTGAAAAAGTGACATTACTTTCAATATTTGCCAGCAACCTTGTCCTCTTGTTACCAAACTGGTAAAATATATACAGAATCACACTGTCTACTGAAAGGTTGGCGTTTATGTTAGGAAAAAACTTAAGATCCATGCGTGAAATCGCAGGCATGAGCCAAACCGAGGTAGCCCGTGACCTGAAGCTCAACAGAGTGACTTATAACCGTTACGAAACAGGCGAACGCGAACCGGGCGTACAGGTATTGCTCAGTCTGGCCGCTTATTTTGACGTATCACTGGATTTCCTGCTCGGGCGGACGCCTTTGCGTCTGCCGCTGAACGCGCTCTATGCGCAACACAGCAGTTTGTCGAAAGATGCTGTGGAGAAAATAAACGCTATAATTTCTTCCTGCCACAACAGGAATGGCTAATGAAATACGCGAGAAATATGGGGTTTTTATGAAAAAATTTTTATTCCTGCTGTTCATACTCATGTTTGCCGGTAAAGCCCAGGCCTGCTCCCATCACGATCACGGAGAAATCCATATCGATAGAGTGGAACGAAGCAGTTACAGGGCCAATTTTATTTTCGATTCCTTATCGCCCTGGAACTCTTACACGCTTAAAAGCGCCCGGGAACATGGAAAAAACTCCTGGGAAATAACCCTGGCGCGCGACACGGCGCAAGGCGACCTGCCGCTTACTATCACTATCGATATTACAGACGGCCGCAAACAGCCTCTCTTTTTGTCCGCCGCCAAACAACTAGCCTCTGCACAAAATGACGTCAACCTTGACAGCCTGCTGCAAAGCGAGCTGCGCCAGCCTTTTGAAAGCGTCGGCCTTGAGAACGTTGACCACGGCCTGTTTGAAGGCCATCGTTTTATCGCTCTTTCGTCCGGCAAACACAAACGCCCCTGGTCTCTCGGCATGGTCACCTATCGCGGCGGCTATAAATATACCATAGGCATTGTTTTAAATCAGCCCGGCCGGCCGGAAACCGAAATAGACGGCTGGCTGGTCATTGGACAATTAAAAGCGATTATCGAGAGCATCCGCCCTTTATACCAAAAAGCATAGGCGCCTTTCACAATTCTTTTATCAAAAAGGAGAAAAATATGAAAAAACTAGCTGTTTTCCTTCTCGCCATGCTGTGCGCCGCAGCAACGGCCCTGGGCGCCGCCAACATCGAGCACACAGTAGACGAAGCTAATATACGCTTTAAGACTCTGCCAGACTGGAGCAAGAAAGACATAGCAAGCACTCCGGCTGCTAGTGAGCCCGGCTGGACAGTGACTCTGTCAAAAGAGGGCGCTCCCGGCAAACAATCTCCTGTGTCCATACTCATAGTAGACGGCAGGAAAAACGAAGCTTACCAGTACATGAGCGTCGATTTCCAGGGCAAAGGGGCCAGGAACCTGTCCGAGCAAATAATACAGGACAACCGCGTCCAGCAAAGCCAAAAAGGCTACCAGATAAACGACTACCGGCTGGCAAAGATCGGCAAAATAAATTTTCTCATTATAAAATCGGAAAATCCACGGCAAAAAATACTTGCGCTGCAAGCCATCACTTTCCTGAACAACTACAGCTACACCATAGCCACTAAAACCAGTCCGGGCGCTTCCCCGCAAGAAATAAAAACCATTACGGAAAATTTCGACCTCATCATCAAAAGTTTACAAGTCAAAAAAAGCAAATAAAAGCAAGGTGATATCCCGCGAAGCTTCGCCTGTTTGCCGGATGACGGCCAACAGTTAATAAAAAGCCTGACGGCAAAGGAGTTTGACATGAAAAAATTTGCCATAGCACTATCTTTAAGCATTATCACATTCTTCACTTCGTTTACCGCATGTTTTGCCGAGCAGCTTGCTTTCAACACCCACGCCGCCGAACTTGGGAAGTTCACCTGCCAGACGCTTTTACCCTGGAACGAAATGATAATTGCCAATGAAGAAACCGTAGACGGCAAAAAAACCTACAAGTACACCATTTACGCAAGGCCGGCCAAAAGGCGCCTTTATCCTGTTGTCATAATGGCGACCAACGGCATGGGCGACCCTCTGTACGATAAACTTTCCGCGGCTTTTAAAGAAGGCGGCGATCAGACAGCCCTGAATGAATTTTTAAATGACGAGATGGCCGCGGTTGTTCAAAAAAATAACGTCATTACCTTGCACGGCATATATACGACCAAAAATACCCGGCAGAAATTTATCATTATTTCTTCGGAAAAAGGCAACGAATCCACCATATACGCTTCCACCTATATCAACGGCTTCAATTACTCCTTTTTCCTGCCTACCGGGCGAGAGTACAAAGAAGACGAACTTAATCAGCTCAAAACTAATTTTTTTAAAATACTCGATACTTTCAAAACTACCGGTTGATAAAGGAGACGCCATGCAAGAGGTCAAAATATGCCAAAGCTGCGCCATGCCACTGGTAAAAGACGCCGATTTCGGCACAGACAAAGCTGGCGGAAAAAGCTCTGATTATTGTTCTTACTGTTATAAAAACGGCTCTTTTACACAGGATATGGACATGGAGGCGATGATCGAACACTGCACGCAGTTTCTCGATGTATTCAACAAACACGCCCAAATCAAACTAACCCGTGAACAGGCCGTAGAACAAATGCGACAGCACTTCCCCAGGCTCAAGCGCTGGGCAAAATAAGAGGAGAGCCTGCCATGAAAAAACTTCTTTTGCTGCTTTGCCTGCTCTTTTTTGCCTGTCCTACCGGTGAGGCCGTGCCCGCTATGCCTTATGCCAGCCTGCGCAATACCGAAGCCAATATCGCCTTTAACGCAAATACAGAGTGGAACCGCCTTGATCTGACAGCCCGCTCTCAGTCCGGCAACGGTCCGGCCTACAATCTGACCTTGCACAACACAGTTACCCGCGCCCAAACCGATAATGTTTATATCCAGATTTCTGACGTAAGCAAAAATACCGCCTCGCTCAATGAAAATGAAATAGAAAGCGCGCTGGTCGGGTCGGTCAATATCATGCAGGAAAATTTTGCCACACTAGGTTTTGAAAACTTCGGTCGCGATACCTATCAGACCGCAGGCAAAAAATTCATCATGCTTTCCGCTTTGCGCCCGTCGGACGCCAGCCAGTTGCTTTGGGCGGCAACAATAACGAACGGCTATCTCATTCATGTACAAGCCTATGTAAACAGCGGTTTTAGCAGTACCGAATACACCAAGCGCGCCAGCAATTTCCGTATCATCCTTGATACCGTAAGGCCACTAAATGCGCGCTGACAAAGGAGGCAGTGATGAAAAAAATACTGGCTGCCATACTTATAGCTGCATTCATCGGCCTGGCCATTCTTTATATCCTACCCATGAAAAATCTTTTTCCCCGCACCGCGTTGGTACAAGACAACCGGCCGCCGGTCGAACACTTTGTAAAAGAAGCTGATTTTAGTGTAAAAACCTTTGCCGCCTGGGACAAAAGCAGCCCGGTCAAAACACAAGACAATAATAAAACCAAGGAATTTACTGTAGACATTTATCAAAGCAATGGCGGCAAAAACGAATATCCTATAAAAATTACTGTAAAACCGGCGCCGGACGACCTTACTCAATTTGCCCCGGGGGTTCCTTTTGCCCTTGTTCCCAACGGCATACTAATAGACCAGGTTGTGCCGCAAAGCGAGCGGGCCTTTAAATTGACCGGCGGGGAAATACTCTTGTCTTCTATAGTTACCGCGCCGGCAGCTAAATTTGTCTTCCTTGCCGCCAGAAAAGGCACGACCTTTGCCCTTTATGCCACCACAGTGATAGGAGGCTACCAGTATATTTTTTTGCAGGACATAGAAAAAAGCGACACGTTCAGCCAAGAAGAACTCGAAGTATTAAAAAACAACTTCAAGCTCGTCCTGGATAGTTTTAAACCGATCAGCTAAAACACAGATACAACAATGCCGTAGTATAGCTTTCCAACCGAACAGGCTGGCCTGCATCATGGAACATGACTTGTCTTCTTTATTCCAATAACCCTTTTGCCGCTTAATAAAAAATAAGGAGACCTCAAATGAAAAAGTTTTTTGCCACCTTTCTCTGCCTGGTTTTTTTACTTTTAGCCGGCCCTGCCGCAGCGGAAAACATCGTCCACAAATCGGCGGATTACGGTTTCAGTTTCGAAGCTACCGGCGACTATGGCCGCTTTATCCTGGCGGAAAAAGGCATAACGCCAAAAGACGGGATGTTTTTTGCCACATATGTGCTCGCCCCCAGCAAGCCAAAGCTGCCGCCCATCGTCATCAGGGTGTCCTACGGCAACTTTTTCCTTGATAAAAGTATTACTTTTGACAGCTTGTTCCATGACCGCAAAATGCAAAAAAAATATATTAACGAACTGCAAACCGCCTCGCCTGAACTGAAAGCAAAAATAACCGGCGAGAAAACCGCGGGGAAAAACCGTTTCCTCGTCACTCATTTTAAAGGTAAAGAACTTGATTTTTTTAATTATGCCGCCGCTAAAAAAGATGAGTTGATAGACATCACTTACCGGAACCTCAAAAACCTCACGCCAAGTGAAAGCAAAATACTGGAAGAAAATATCGAACTGGTCTTAAAAACCATCACCTGGCCGGACAGCCTGTCCACTCAAACGGAAATCAAACAAAATTCAGAAAAAAAACGCGTAGATTACAAACTTGACAATATCGGCCTGGCTTTTTCCAGCACAGAAGCTTTTCCTCAAGCCAATGCGCTTAAAATCTCCACCACCTTTCCAGCTTTCATTTGCATGCTGTACAGCGAAAAGCGCCTGTATCCGCCAGTAGATATCTGGTGCAGCAGCGCGCCGAAAAAACAGGCTGACGTTTCCTACAGTAAAGATAAATACGCCGATGACTTTGAAAAAGAGGTCAAACGCCCTGACGCCCTGACCAATATCAAATACAGCAGGCTGTTTGCCAGAAAAGCCGTAGTAACGCCGAATTACAAATTTATCGTCACCATCCTTGAAGTGGACGGCAAAAAGGACTTTTCCGCCAAAACTATAGAAAATGGCAAGACCTACACAATACACACCAACGCGCCTATGAATAAACCGGAACAACACCGGGCAGTGGAAGAGAATTTCTACCTGGTGCTCGAAACATTCAAAATATTATAAAGGAGTTACCATGTTCCCTTTTTTAAAATCTCTGTTTAATTTTAAAGGCCAGATGGCCAGAAAGCAGTATGCCCTGGTGAATTTAGGGCTTCTCGTTTTCCTCCTCTTTTTGGCCAAATTGCAAGCATTCGGCATCATCCTGCCTAATGCCGTCGGCGTGCCTCTATTGATAATAATGGCGGTCATCCGCCTCTTTAGCGATGTGCAACGCCTGCGCGACCTGCACCAGCCCATAATAGCAATTTTATTCGTAGTGGCACTAATATTGTTCCTGCCGGAATTTACCATACAGGTAATCCTTATCTGGACCATCTCACTGGCGCTTATCAAAAACAGCGATGCTATCAGTAAAAAATTGCCGCCTGCACTGTCTAAAGAAAACGGCAAGGAGGATAAGGTTTGAAAACCTTCTTCTCGTCTCTTTTGCTGTACCAGGGCCGCCACAACCGTAAACAGTTTATCTGTAGCCAGCTTATTGCCTATACAATAATGCTGGTTCCCCTTTTTGTGGTGGGTTACGACATTGTCGAGCACTACGGGCCAAACTTGCCACAAGAAGAGTACCAGCATATACTGTTTGGGCAATACGCGTTCATTACTATGCCGCCTGTAATTATTGCCGCTTACCTCCTGCTGGCCAGCTATATGAAGCGCCTCCACGACCTTGGCCACGCCGGCTGGTGGGCCCTGCTCATACTTTTTCCCTATATCCGCTACGCCTGCCTTTTATACTTGACCATACAAAAAGGAGAACCGGACACTAACATATATGGGCCGGCACAGGCCTAACGCCAGATAAAAATAAATAAAATGCAAAAGGATACCATCAGCATGAAAAAAATCTTCCTCATAGCAATCCTTTTGTTGTGCTGCGGCTGTAGCGCCAACTTACCCATGCCAAAACAGCCTACAGTCGAACATGTCAGCAAAGAGGCGCGCTTCTCACTGCGCACCACCCCGGACTGGAATAAAATGACTACTATCACCCAAACCAATGTCAACAACCAGCCTTTTTATTGTCTCGCCATCTACCCGGAAAACAAGCCCAAAGACCAAGGAATATGGATATATTCCGTCGACGAGAAAAACAGCCAAACTGCCATCCAGCAGCTGGCCGCGCTCTTAAACAAAAAACCGTCGGAAACCGTCCTACAGGAAATAAAAAAAGCCGAGCAACAGGCCTTCCTGCAAAAAGGCTGGCAGGAAAGCGGCAGCAGCCTGCACAAAGCCCCGGCGGCCGACTTTATTGTCATGACCAATAAAAAGGGCAAGGCTACCGTCCTATACGCCATAACATATTATGATAACGTAAAATACACTGTATTTTTGAACATACCGCCCGGCTCGCCCAAACCTGATGAAGAAAAGGCGCGTGAAAATTTTTTCCTAACGCTTGATACCTTCCGGCCGCTATAAAGGTTTAATATTGACTGTTTAAAATAAGCTATCGGAAAGTGGTGAAATATGACCTTAGGCCTTGCCGTTTTTTTATTGTTGCTGCTTCTTGCCCTGACTTTAGCAAAACCACACGTGAATAAGAAAAAATATGCCAGTACCTTGTTTATCCCGGGCCTGGCTTTGCTATCAGCAGCGACATCATATGCACTCGTGGCCCTGATTGCTGAATATACCGACGTTTTTTATGACGGCTCCCCACGTTTCTTCTTAATAGTGGCAATTGTCGGCGTGGCGCTGTTCTACTTGTTCCTGAAAACACTGAATAAGCCGCTAGAGCACTTCAGCGGGCGCGCCTGGCTGCTGCGCGCGCTGCTTACACTAGCGGTTATTATTTTATTCGGTTACGCCGGGCTAGGCATCTTTATTATCTTTGCGCTCAGCGGACAAAAGACTTTTTATCTGCTTATCGCGTTTTTGTTCTGGCTGTTGCTGCTTTATATTTTCCTGACGATCATATGGCGGCGCGACCGCTTCAAAAGACAGCGTAAATACCTTTTCGCCATATTTTTACTTTGCACATTGACTATAGGCGGTTATTACATGTGGGAACTGCAACAGGAAAAAATCCCCGTACTGCGCGACCGCGCCATAGAATTGACCCAATATGAACCCTTTAAAAAATCCGCCAAATTGGCCCGACTAGAAGCGCCGGCGCGTTTTAAAATAACGGAGAACCTGCCCCGTTTAGACGGAGCTATCGCTCTTTACCCTATAATGGCCGCTTTTGTTGAGGCGACTTACCCTACCGGCGACTACAGCGAGCCGCAAAGCGATGGCAAAAAACTGTTGCGTATGAGAAATACCCCTGGCGCTTATCAGGCTTTAATCGACGGTGAAGTTGACATCATTTTTGTCGCCGCTCCTTCCGCCGCGCAAAAAGAAGCGGCCAGAAAGGCCGGCGTACAGCTAAAAATGACGCCTATCGGCAAAGAAGCATTTGTATTTTTTGTCAATAGCCAAAACCCGGTGACCGGTCTTACTGTGGCGCAAATACAAAACATTTACAGCGGCAATATCACCAACTGGCAGGCAGTCGGCGGGAAAAATGACCGCATCAAAGCTTTTCAGCGCAACGCCGGCAGCGGCAGCCAATCCGCCCTGGAGCGGCTGATGCAGGGCAAACCGCTCATGCGGCCGCCTATCGAAGAACGCCCGGGCGGCATGGGCGGGATCGTGGAAATGACCGCCGACTACAAAAACCACTATAACGCCCTCGGTTTTTCCTTCCGCTATTTTACCGCCGAAATGTTTACCAGCAACCAGATACGCCTGCTAGCGATAAATGATGTGCCGCCAAACAAAGACACTATACGAAATGGCAGCTATCCCCTTACTGCCGAATTTTACGCAGTCACTGCCGGCTCGAAAAATCCCCAGGTGCAACCATTTATCGACTGGATGCTGTCTGACGAAGGTCAGGAATTGATAGAAAAAACTGGATATGTAGGCTTGAACTAGAAAACACCCGGATAACATCCGGGCGTTTTTGTTAAACAACTCTAGTCGCGTTGCGATAATTCAAGAAGAATGCCGCCGGTAGCTTTGGGATGGACGAACGCTATACTGGCTTTCCCCGCTCCATAACGCGACTTCTCATCGATCATCCGTATGCCTTTGGCTTTCAGGTCGGCGATGGCTGCCTCTATATTATCGACCCTGAGCGCCATATGCTGGATGCCCTCGCCGCTTCTTTCAATAGCTTTGGCAATAGGCCCGTCCGGTGAAGTCGACTCTAAAATTTCCAGCTCACTGTCCCCCACCGGGAAGAAGGTGACTTTTACTTTTTGGTCTTCCACCACTTCTTCCCCTGAATCCGAAAGCCCTAGCACATCTCTATAAAAACCCTTTGCTGCATCCAGATCTTTGACAGCAATACCAATATGGTCTATACGCGTAACTTTAAATGACATTTTACTTACCCCCTTTTGTTATCAATATAATTAATATTGATTCTTTATTAATATTATATATCAACATTTATCAAAATACAAGCAGAAAATAAAATTTCTGCTAAAATCTTTTGTTGCGTTAAAAATAAAAAAATCAGCGCCCCTAAAATAAGGGCGCTGATTTTACCTTGTTTTCTTTTTATAAGACTCCCGCCGTTTCTTACCCTCGGCAAAAGCGGCCTTTTCCTCTGGCGTTTCCACTATCAGCTCTGGTATTTCCTGCGGGCGGCCTTTTTTGTCGATAGCCACCATAGTAAAATAAGCGGACAAAGCTTTGGTGCGCCGTTCGCTCTCGAGGTCTTCCACTTCGACATTTACTGCGACTTCCATAGAAGACTTGCCAGCAAACACTACCTGGGCGCTGCTAATGACCAAATCGCCAATAAATATCGGCAAATGAAATTCCAACTCGTCTACCCGGGCGGTCACCACATTGGAGCGGGCAAAACGGCGGGCGGACGCATAAGCGGTCGAGTCCATCAGCTTCATGATTTCACCGCCGTGTATGTTACCGGCCACATTAGCCTGGCTCGGCATCATAACTTCACTGATCACAATAATCGAACTTGCTGAAGTTTTTTGCATCTTGCACCCTCCTTTTACCTTTTATAACATGCTTCGAATAAATTATAACACATGCCTATTGATATTTTTTATTGTAAAATAATTTTTACAATCTTTAGCGATAAAAAAGCCCGGCGAAAAACGCCGGGCTTGGTAATACCTTGATTATTTTATACCTTCAAGAATCTGGGCCAGTTCACTGGCGCTCTGGTCGCCGGCAGCAGGAGTTACTATTGCCTGATTGCCGATCTTGACAGTACCGCCTTCGGCATAAGCCGCGGCTACCGGTTCTTTGGTATAGTATACGCGGGCCAGGTTACCGGCGATGAGATATGCCCTTTCCGTACCGCTCATATTGGCGGCGGCGGCCGGTTTCATAAATACTTTGCCGTTTACTTTCACTTCACCGGTAGCGGCATCCACGGTAACTTTACCCTGGCTGTGCTCGGTCAGCTTTTTGCTGTAGTTGTCGCGGCGGGATTTGTCGTCAGGATGGGTCGAAGGACTGAGTATATCGTCAAACATGCCCTTTTTCGGCCCTGCGCTCAATTGATCAATGACCCGCTGCCATACGGCGGCCGGAGCGCCCGGATTGTAACCGGCAGCTACCAGATAGCCATAAGCGTCGTTATCTGCTTGCCATTCATTAGGTTTGGTCACGCCGGCATTTTTAGCGTTGACAGATACTACATCAACAGCCAGGCGGGCGCCGCTGCCCATCTGTGAGCCCAATACTTTACGCACAAATTCGATATTCATTTTCTTTTTGGCGCCTTCGATCGGGTGGTTCCTTTGGCCGTGGATAATTTCATGGGCTACTATTGCAGCGACCCGGTCTTCATGATTGTCAAAAAAGTAAAATACGCCGGTATTTATCGAGATATTATGCCCTAAAGTACAATAGGCATTGAAAAATTCCAGATTGTTGACAAAATAATTATAGGGCTTAGTTTTGATAGACTCTTCTTTCTCGCCAATAACGGCGGAAAGTTTTACCATGATATTATCGAGGGTTTTATTGAACGCAGGGTTAGTATTGACGCCGTCGTCAGCTTTTATTTGTTCAAAAAGTTCGTTGCGCCCGTCATTTTCATAATAATCAAGAGATTTTCTTACCTTATCCATTTCCGCGGCGCCGCTTACTACCGTACCTAAACCTTTACCGATGTTGATAGCTTCCGCTTTGGGCTGCCCCATGCCTACTGTGAGTACTGCGCTAAGCGCCAGCACGCCTACGCCGGCCGCCGCTTTTTGCCATAAAGTTCTTTTTGCCACCTTACACACTCCTCCATCTGTTTGATTGCCGCCTGAGCTAGATTGAAAATACCGTAACTTTATTACACCAACTGTCACGAAACAGCGCAGGGCGTTGTACATACATTAAGAGTTTAGTATATTTTGCCATTAATTTCAAGATTTTATTATTTTTAATGAGAAAAATTCCTAATAATAAATAAAAACAAAATTTTATTGATAATCATTATTGACTGATAGATATTAAATGTTATAATAATAACAAGCGAGGCAATGAACAAATGATATTTTTCCAGTGCCAACGCCGGAAACTACTATAAACTATTATCTTAGGAGGTTTTATCATGTCATTGATCAACAAAGAAGTGTCCCCTTTCACGGCCAAAGCATTCCAGGACGGTAAAATAATAGAGGTTAAAAAACAAGACCTGGTAGGTAAATGGTCGGTGTTTGTCTTCTACCCGGCCGACTTTACTTTTGTCTGCCCAACTGAACTGGGCGATTTGGCAGACCGCTATGAAGAATTCAAAAAAATCGACTGCGAAGTATACTCCGTATCTACAGATACCGAATTTACACACAAAGCCTGGCACGATACTTCAGATACGATAAAAAAGATCAAGTATCCCATGCTGGCAGACCCTACCCACGCCCTGTCCAAAGACTTTGAAGTACTTATCGAAGAAAGCGGGCTGGCTCTTCGCGGTACCTTTATCATCAACCCTGCGGCCAAGGTCGTCGCCTATGAAGTGAACCAGACCTCCATCGGCCGTGATGCCGGAGAATTGCTACGCAAAGTACAAGCCGCGCAGTTCGTCGCTCAACACAGCGACCAGGTTTGCCCGGCAAAATGGACGCCCGGGGCGGAAACCCTCAAACCCAGCTTAGATCTTGTCGGTAAAATATAAGGAGTTTTCATCATGAATGAACTGCACGATCTTGTCATCGTCGGCGCCGGGCCCGCCGGGCTCAGCGCCGCCATCTATGCGGGCCGGGCACGCCTGAAAACTCTGGTTGTCGACAAAGAACAACCGGGCGGACAGATAAAGATAACGTCCGATGTTTCCAACTATCCCGGCATAATACAGATAGACGGCGCCAAACTGGCCCAGGATATGGCCGCCCAGGCCAAAGGCTTAGGAGCCGAGATAGTACAGGAAGAAATCATCGGCGCGGATTTTAGCAAAGATATAAAAGAACTGTCCACTGCCTCCGGCAAAACCATCCGCAGTTTAGGCGTCATCGTCGCCACTGGGGCTAAGCCGCGCACGCTCGGCTTCACGGGTGAAGAGGAATACACCGGGCGCGGGGTGGCGTATTGCGCCACCTGCGACGGAGAATTTTTCCAGGGCATGGATATATTTGTCATCGGCGGCGGTTTCGCCGCGGCGGAAGAGGCCATCTACCTCACCCGTTACGGCCGCAAGGTAATAATGATCGTGCGCGAAGAGGATTTCACCTGCTCTAAAAGTATTGGCGACAAAGTACGCGCCAACAAAAATATCGAAATAAAGTTCCAAACCGAATTGCTGGAAGTAGGCGGAGAAAAAACGCTCAAGTACGCCAAATTCATCGATAATGCCAGCGGCCGCGACTGGGAATACCAGGCTGAACCTGGAACGTCTTTTGGCGTTTTTGTTTTCGTCGGCTACCAGCCGATAAGCGAAATATTCCGCAAGCATGTGAAAACAGACGATGCCGGCTATCTGGCCACAGATGAAACTTTGGCTACCAACGTCCCTGGCGTTTACGCCGCCGGCGATATAAGGCCTAAAACCTTGCGCCAACTGATCACCGCCGTGGCAGACGGCGGACTTGCCGCGACTAATAGCGAAAGATACATAAAGGAGAAAGCTGAAGCGCTCGGCCTTGTCGAACAAGTCAAAACAACGCCGGCAAGAAAATCTTTCATTGACGATGATTTAAAAAAACAACTTTTGCCTATTTTTGAAAAATTCCAACACACGGTCGGCCTCAGCGCCATATTGTTGAATGAAGGAAAAGAAGAATTGGTGCGGTTGTCGTCGGAAATGAGAAGCTTTTTACAGGAAGCGGTTTTACTTACCGATAAAATAAAGGTAGATATTTACTTCAAAGATGAAAACGTTCCATTGGAAGCTGCCATAGCTACAGAAACCTACCCGGTAATAACAATCATGGACAAAGACGGCGCTTACACCGGAGCAGCCTTTAGCGGCGTGCCGGGCGGGCACGAGTTCAATTCTTTCATAATCGCCCTTTATAACGCCGCCGGGCCGGGGCAGGCAGTAGACGGAAAAATGCTGGAAGCGATTAAAAGCGTGGACAAAAAAGTCGACATGAAGATTTGTGTTTCCCTGTCCTGCACGCTGTGTCCGGAACTGGTCGGAGCGGCGCAATTGATGGCCATAAATAATCCCAAAATAACCGCGCAGATGGTCGACCTGGCGCATTTTCCGGATATACGCCGGGAACACGAAATAATGAGCGTGCCGGCCTTATTGGTCAACAATCAGCATATTAGTTTCGGTAAAAAAGACATTGGGCAACTTTTGGAATATCTAAAAAGCATTGATGCTATATAACTTTAAAGCGCCAGGCGTAACGCCTGGCGCTTCTTTTATAGTCAATAATGTTATCTTATCTGTCCGTTGCCTGATATTACATATTTTACGCTTGTCAGCTCCGGCAGGCCCATCGGGCCGCGGGCGTGGAGTTTTTGCGTGCTGATGCCTATCTCCGCCCCAAAACCAAATTCAAAACCGTCGGTAAAACGGGTGGAGGCATTGACATACACTGCCGCGGCGTCTACTTTTTGCAGAAATTGCTGCGAATTGCTGTAATTTTCCGTCACTATCGCTTCCGAATGCCTGCTGCCATACCTTTCAATGTGCGCCAGCGCTTCCGGCAAGCTGCCCACTACTTTCACCGCCAGCTTGAGGTCGGCATATTCACACGCCCAATCTTCTTCCGTCGCCGCTTTGGCCTCGCCGTACAAAGAGCAGGTCTTCCCACAGCCGAATATTTCCACCTCGGCTTCTTGTAGCCGTTTGAGCATGCCCGGCAAAAAATCTTCCGCCACCTTCTCATGCACCAAAAGGGTTTCCATAGCATTGCACACCGCCGGGCGCGATACTTTGGCGTTAAAGGCAATGTCCGACGCCATCGCCAGATTAGCCGATTCGTCAACAAAAGTGTGGCAAACGCCAACGCCGGTCTCTATCACCGGCACCGAGCTGTTTTCCACGACCTTCTTGATCAGGCCGGCGCCGCCGCGCGGGATTATGACATCGATAAAGTCATTCAGGCGCAGAAGGATGTCGACCGCTTGCCTGTCGGTAGTCTCCAACAGTTGCACAGAGTGCTTCGGCAGACCTGCCGTTTCGGCGGCATTGGCCAGCACGCCGGCAATAGCCAGGTTTGACCTTATCGCCTCCGAACCGCCGCGCAATATCACAGCATTGCCTGTTTTCAGACACAGGCCGGCTGCGTCGGCGGTGACATTGGGGCGGGCTTCGTAAATTATGCCAATAACGCCTAGCGGTACGCGCAGCTTGTTTATCCTCAGCCCGTTCGGCGCCTGGTGGCCGCTTATAACTTCGCCTACCGGGTCTGGCAGGGCCGCGACTTGCCGAAGCCCGACCGCCATAGAATCTATGCGGGCGTCGGTCAGCAAAAGCCGGTCCAGCATAGCCTGCGACGTCCCATTTTTGCGAGCCGCCGCCATATCTTTATCGTTTTCCTTCAAAATCCTTTTTTGTTCTTTTACCAGGGCATCCGCCATAGCCAACAGCGCCTTGTTCTTCAGATCGGTCGGGGCGGCGGCCAGTTTTCCCGCCGCGGCCTTGGCCTGGGCCGCTATTAACTCTATTTCTTTCTTTATATCCATCTTCATTTCCCCCTCAAATCAACACCAGGTTGTCCCGGTGTATCACTTCGTCATAGCTCTTATTCCCGATTATCGCCGCTATATCGCTCGTCTTGGCCCCTTTCAGGAGTCCTACTTCTTCGTCACTGTAATTAGCCAGCCCGCGCGCTATCTCCCGCCCGTCTTCGCCGCATACGCTCACCGTAGCGCCGGACGTGAAGCTGCCTTCTACGCCGACTACACCCGCCGCCAACAGGCTGGAGTTGTTTTTCAGGGCTTTTACGCAACCGGCGTCAACGGTTATTTTTCCTTTTATCCTGGCGCCAAAAGCCAGCCAACGTTTCCTAAATTGCAAGCGGTTTTCTCTCGACAAAAACAACGTGCCCAATAATTCGCCTGCCAGCACGCGGTTTATTACCTCTTCTTCCGCGCCCGGCGCTATGACCATGGCGATACCGGCGCTGACCGCGATTTTCGCCGCGGTTATCTTGGTAGCCATGCCGCCTGTGCCGTGGCTGCTGCCCACCCCGCCGGCCGCCGCTTCGATTTCTTCTGTGATTTCCGGTATTTCATAAATCAGCCGGGCAGCGGGGTTGTCCTTGGGATTGGCGTCATAAACCCCTGCGATATCCGACAAAATGAGCAGCAGGTCGGCGTCTACAATACTGGCCACCTGGGCGGAAAGCGTATCGTTGTCGCCTATTTTCAGCTCTTCTATAGCTACCGCGTCATTTTCATTGACTATCGGTATTATTTTTCTTTCCAATAAAACATTGAAGGTATTTCTGAGATTGGCATAACGGCTGCGGTTGACCGAATCTTCGCGCGTCATTAGTATTTGGGCGACTATCTGTCCATAAGCGGCAAACAGCCGCTCGTATTCGCGCATGAGTATACCTTGCCCCACCGCCGCCGCCGCCTGCTTGCCCGGAATGGTATCAGGGCGGACGTTAAGGCCCATACGCTCCATACCGGCGCTGACCGCCGCCGAAGTCACCAGCACCACCTCTTTGCCGCCCTGGCAGACAGAGGTCAGCTGCCTGGCCAGGCTGTCCATGCGAGCCGGGTCCAAGTGCCCTTTGGCGTCCGTCAAAGTGCTTGTACCTACTTTGATGACTATTCTTTTGGCGGTTGCTAAAGTTTGGCGTGTAAGCAAAGTAATCCCCAACCTTTCACAAACAATGCGTAAGCGGCCGCTAGTCTTTATAGTCAAATACCATATCCGCGATACGTACGCTGTCTCCCTCTTTTATCCCACGCTCTTTGAGCGCGGCCTCTATGCCTATGCGCCGCCAGATCATCTGGAAGCGCCGCAGTCCTTCGTCATTGTCAAAATTGGTCATCGCCACAAGGCGTTCTATATTTTTTCCCGCTACGACAAAGGAGCCGTCGTCTTCCCGCGTGATGGCAAAAGCGTCCGCATCCACTTCCGGCATGGCAGGCAGCTCTTCGGCCGGCTCTTCCTCGTATGCCAAAAGTAGCGCATGCGCCCTGTACATCAGCTCTTTGAGCCCCTGGCCGCTGGCAGCCGATACCGGCATTATCTCGTAGCCTTTCTCCTCTACATAGGCGGCCACCCGCGGGAAATTTTCCTGGGCGTCCGGCAAGTCCATCTTGTTGGCTACCACCAGTTGCCGGCGGCGGGCCAGTTTTTCACTATATAAGGAAAGTTCCTGGTTTATCTTGTCAAAATCTTCCACCGGGTCGCGCCCGTCCTGTCCTGATACGTCAAGGACGTGCAGCAGTATCTTGGTGCGTTCTATATGGCGCAAAAAATCATGCCCCAGGCCGGCGCCTTGATGCGCCCCTTCAATAAGCCCCGGGATGTCGGCCAGTACGAAGCTTTGCCCTTCATCCAGTCGAACCATGCCCAGGACCGGCGTCAAGGTAGTAAAATGATAAGCGGCGATTTCCGGCTTGGCGGCCGACACACTCGCTATGATGCTGGATTTGCCCACACTGGGATAGCCGATAAGCCCTATATCCGCGAGCAGCTTTAGCTCCAGACGTACCCAGCGGTCTTCGCCCGGCTCGCCTTTTTCGGCAAAAGTCGGCGCCCTATTGACGCTGTTGGCAAATTTGGCATTGCCGCGCCCGCCGCGCCCGCCTTTGGCCACCGTGTATTTCTGACCGTGGCCGGCCAGGTCTGCCAGCAGAAACTCGCTGGAATCGTCTTTGACTATAGTGCCGACCGGCACTCTGATTATTATATCTTCCGCCGCCGCGCCGAAGCGGTTGCTCATACCGCCGCGGTCACCGGCTTTGGCCTCAAATTTTCTTTTGTAACGAAAGTCCACCAAAGTATTGAGATTCTCATCGGCCACCAGCACGATATTGCCGCCGCGCCCGCCGTCGCCGCCGGACGGGCCGCCCTTTGGTATGAATTTTTCCTGGCGAAAACCGCTCATGCCGTCGCCGCCCTTGCCCCCGTGTACATATATCCTGGCCCTGTCTATAAACATTATTTTTCCTCTTTCATCTATACGGCCTACAGCCGCAGCTTAAAAGCAAAACGCCTTCATTTTTTCCCTTTACTCAGTATCGCACGCAATTCTTCCGGGCCTGACGGCGCCGGCACCTCCAGATTCTGAATGTATTCCATCGCTTTGTCCCATTTTTTCAATTCCAGGCAAGAGTATATTATTTGCATATGATTCAAAAAGTCATGCCGCTGCCTGCGCAAAAGCATGATAGCTTCTTCACAGGTAAAATCATTTTCTTCTTTCGGCATACGCCACCTCACCTAAAAAGTTTTATAATGAAGCAGAAGCCCCGAAGCCGCTGCTCCAGGGCCTTGCTCTAGTTTTGAGCGTACAAAACCAGCCTGCTTTATTTATGTTACTATTTTATGCCAGTTTGCCTTATTTGTAAATATCGCGATTGGCCGCGCGGCAAAATGCTCTGCGTTATAATCTGTGCGTCCGATTGACAAACAGCAAAAACTTTCTTAAGATAGCTACATACTGGTAATTATTATTATGGGGTGAATGCTTATATGATTGCCTTTCTCGAGGCAAAAAAAGCCGGTCTTCTGGATAAAAAACACTTGGCCGCCAATCTGATCTCCGGCCTCATCGTCAGCGTCATATCGCTGCCTTTGGGTATGGCTTTTGCCATAGCCTCGGGCGCTAAACCGGAACATGGCATCTATACCTCCATCGTGGCCGGATTTCTGGCGGCGGTGTTCGGCGGCAGCCGTGTGCAAATCACCGGCCCTACCGGCGCATTTATCGTGCTTTTGTCAAGCATCACTGCGACATACGGCATAGAAGGCTTGCAAATGGCCACACTTATGGCTGGCGTCATGCTCCTTTGCATGGGTTTTGCCAAATTGGGCAGCGTCATAAAATTTATTCCCAAGCCGGTCATCGTTGGTTTCACCGCCGGCATAGGCGTGGTCATATGGGTAGGACAGTGGCAGTATTTTTTTGGCCTGGACAAACCGAATGGCAGCCATTTTCACGAAAAAGCTTTATCCCTCTTGCAGTCATTGCCGGACCTGCATCCAGCCACGCTCGCTATAGCCAGCGCCAGCCTTTTTGTTATAATTTTCTCTTCACGGATTAAAAAAATCAGCCGTATACCAAGCCCACTCACTGCCATGGTTTTGGCGACTTTAGCGCAAACCATCTTCTCCTTTGAAGGAGTAGCGACCATCGGCAATACTTTCGGCGGCATCCCGCAAAATCTTCCTGCCTTCTCTCCACCAGCCTGGACAGTTAGCAAGCTCCTCGAACTCATCGGCCCGGCCTTTACCATCGCCATGCTTGGCGCTATAGAGTCGCTCCTGTCGGCGGTCGTCGCCGACAGCATGACAGGCGACAAGCACGATTCTAACCAGGAGCTGATCGGGCAAGGCATCGCCAACATTTTCGCCCCTTTGCTGAGCGGCATAGCCGCTACCGGCGCCATAGCCCGCACGGCCACAAATGTAAAAAACGGCGGCTCCAGCCCCCTGGCGGGAATATTCCACTGCGTATTTTTGGTGATAATCCTGCTTTTTCTGGCGCCACTGGCTTATAATATCCCACTGTCCGCCATGGCGGCTATTCTTTTTGTCGTAGCCTATAACATGAGCGACCTAAAGCACTTCGTCTATATGTTCAGGCAGGCGCCGCGGGAAGATGTAATAACGCTTATCGTCACCTTCCTCTTAACTATCTTTACCGACCTTGTCGTGGCGGTAAATGTCGGCGTAGTGCTTGCGGTGCTGCTGTTCATGAAACGTATGACCAGCGCCATCACGGTTTACCGTTTCAGCGCCAAAGAGCTCAGCTATGACCCCTATATCAAGGAAAGCGGGCGACTGCCGGAAGGCCTTTTGGTCTATTCCATCGAAGGGCCTCTCTTTTTTGGCGCAGTGGAAAATTTTGAACATGTGCTTTCCTACTCTAAAACGCAACCCAAAATAATCATCATCCGCCTGCACCATGTCCCCTTTGTCGACATAACGGCAAGCGAAGCCTTAACAACCGCTATTAACAAACTTAAAAATAAAAATGTCCGGATAATCATGACCGAAGCCAATGGCGAAGTCAGCCGCAGCCTACACAAAGCCGGCATTTTCGCGCTTACCGGCAAAAGGATGTACTGGCAGAAGTTTTCCGACGCCATGGCCAGCTGCCAAAAGATACTTTCCGGCCAAGATAATGCGCCGGTTCACCAAGTTGAATACCAAGACGGCAGGATCGTCAAAACACATTCGGGACAGCAGGAATAATAGCGGCAAGAAGAGGCCGGGCGTTTGCCCGGCCTCTCAGTTTACTTACATCATTTCCGCAAATGTCTGTATCTTGGTCCGGGCCTGTTCCTGGCCCTCAGTGCTCTGGTCAATGTCCACGCACAACACGGGTAGGGAGTTTTCCTCCGCATTGGCCGCGATCATCGGATAGTCGTATTCTTCCACGTCACAGAACTTCATCAGGCAGACAACGACGCCGTCGGCCTTGTTGTCTTTGGCCAGTTTGGTGACCAGCTTGCCCCGGTCGCCCGCCCGGTCGTGGATGACCGAACAGCCTTCACGCGCGAACCACTGCTTGGCCAGGCGCTCCAAAGCGCTGACGCCCGCCGGTATATCGATGCGCACCTGCCGTGATTCCTGCCCCAGATCATCGGCCACTACCGCAACCTTGTTTTCCGCGAAGATGTCGAGAAAATCCGCCGGTTCGGCGGTAACGCCTGTCAAGACGACTTTTTTACCCTGCCATTTGTGCACAGGCAGTTTTTTCAGCTCAGCGTTTATTTCTTCTACCAGTGCGGTATGTTCGGCTTTTTCCATGAAGTGCGCGCTTTTCATCACATTATGCCGCACTTTGGCTGTTATAACGTCCAAATGGTCGTTGGCCAGGGCCAGGAACTCACGCATGACCGCCTGGTGTTTATTGTATATTTCAATACTTTTATTGAGCGCTTCTTCGCTAATCGGCGCGCCGGCAATATTTTCCAGCATCTTTTTGACGGCGGCGTATTCATCCCGGAGAAATTCTACCGCGCCGCTGTCGTCGATGTTTTGCGGGTGGATAAAGGCTACCAGCGGGATGTCTTTAACGCCGTCGCGCCAGGCGCCGCAGATGCCGCGGAAGGTATCGCACAGCATGGGCATGACAGCGCCGGACAGCCCTTTATATTTGCCGGTCATGCCTAGTTCCAGACAAGAACGCATGATCGAGCAGGTAAAGGCGGGGGCGTATTTACCCGCCACCGAAGGATTTATCTGGCCGCCCCACAAGCCCATGGGTATCATGCCGGCGGCATGCACCAATTCTGTAGGTGTGTATATAGGGAAACAGCCGATAACTTTTTTACCTGCTTTAAGATACTTGTCCAGCATAGCTTTGGGGTTTTCCGCAACATTTTCCAGTTGGCCGAGTAATGAATTTAGTTTGTCCATCATTGCGCCTCCTTGCTCTGCTGCATTATTTCCACAAGGCCCTGCACCCTGGTCTCAAACTGTGCTTCACTGTATACCCTGGTATCCGACTGGTCGCCGTCAAAGTTAGAGGTAGGCACGCCGGTATTTTCTTCGACGATATCTTTGCCGACGAAGATGTGGAAGGTCATCAGCTTGCAGCTTCTGTTGACATGGCAGAGCATGCCGTCGCACTGGAAGTCCTTGATGGTCTTGGAACGTTTTTCCATGATGGATCTGGTGGAAAAACTGTTGGTGGAAGACGTCGCGTAAGCATAAGCCATAGAATCCAGGTCACCTGGCGTGTATACTACATTCCATGCGGTGACATAGCCGTTGATGACGGCATTTACATTATAGTTTCTGAGTGTTTTGAGATTATGACCCAGATTTGGCCAGCAAGCGATGCCTTCCCAGTGTACGCGGTATTTTTCTTCCGCCGGGAAGGAGGATGTGCCGTTGGCGATGTGTTCTTCCACTTCCGCCTTCAGCTGCTGAAATATTTCCGTAGTGGACTCTTTGCCGCGGCAAAGGACCATACAGGACATATAGTTGAAAAGGTCAAAGCCGCTCAAAGGCGAGGGTTTTCTCATATTAAGGTTGCAAATGTCGTCAAACAGCTTGCTGTTTATCTGCGAACGTTTTTGCACTTCGAGGAATTTATCCCAGTCGAATTTTTTGCCCAGGAATTTTTCCAGGCCTTTGATAGCGTTTTCTATCTGGCTGCGGATGTATTTTACCTTGTGCGGCGCCGGGCCTTCTTCGTAGTAGTTGTACAGGCAGTCGACGAAGAATATCGGTATGTTGAGGTCGCGCGCCAGGTTTTCATACCATTTCATCAGTTGGGTGCAGCTGTTGTTGGCTAATAGCAAAAAGTCCGGCATGGGCAAAAGCGGGTCTGCCTCTTTGTATTCCGGGTCTTTTATTTTGTCGGCCATCGCCATGTTGAGGCGGGCGTAAGAGCAGATATTCATCGGGTAGCGCATCGGGCCTTCCGCATGGTGTATAAGCGCATCGCCCTGATGTTTGGCGGCAACCGACGCCGCGTTGTTTTCCGGGTAAAGGATGGGCACGTCAAAAGTTTCGCAGATCTCCTGCGGGAAAATGGCGGTCGACCAGCCGATAGGTTTACCGGCTTTTTTCGCGTCCCAGGCGTCTTGGTATACTTTGGCCGTCTGGGCGTTGACCAATACGCGCGACCTTGGCAGTTCGCGCTTGGGTTTTTGTTCTGCCATAAAAATGACACCTCCTGCTTCTTTATTCGCGCGCTTTCATAGCTTCCTCATAAGCAAAAAGCGCGGCCCCAATTGCACCAGCAAGCTGGCAGTCATCATGTACCAGTATCTTTGTTTTCAGTTCGTCTTCCAATATTTTCACAACGCCGCTGTTTAAAGCGACGCCGCCCGACATGGCCACGTCCGGCACGATGCCGTTGCGCATAGCCAAAGAGGCCACCCGCTTGGCGACTGAGCGATGAATTCCGGCCACCAGGTCTTCCAGTTTGACGTCGGACGATAATTTGGAAATGACTTCCGATTCGGCAAACACCGTACAGGTGTTGCTGATATTCACCTCGCCCGTCGCTTTTTCGCTCAGGGCGCCCAGTTCAGTCGTTTTTACATTCAAGATCGTCGCCATCACGTCGAGGAATTTTCCCGTGCCGGCCGCGCATTTGTCGTTCATGACAAAGTTTTCCATATGTCCTTTGGCATTGAGGCGCAACACTTTTATGTCCTGGCCGCCAATATCGATGATAGTACGCGCGGTCGGCAAGAGGAATTTTACTCCTTTGGCGTGGCAGCTCAGCTCGCTTTTTTGGTTATCTGTCTCCTTGAAAGTAAAGCGCCCGTAGCCGGTAACCAAAAGACCGCCTATATCTTCTTTTTTTAAACCGGCGCCCTCCAGGGCGTTTTCAAACACCCTCTGCGCGCCGCTCGTGCCTGTACCGAGGGGAACCACGGCTTTGGCGACTATCTCCCTGCCGCCTTTCATAATGACCGCTTTGCAGGCGGTAGATCCAATGTCTATTCCCATTGAAAGCATAACTTTTTCTCCTAAAAACAACCTAAAAGCAAGTAGTTATTTAGTTAAATTATACCACTTAAACAGCTACCTGTTTTTTGTTCAGATTACTCCCTGCTCATTGAGCTTGGCTAACTCTTCCTTGGACATGCCCATTTTGCCGCAGTATATCTCTTCGTTGTGGGCGCCGATCTCCGGACCAGCCCATTGTACCTTACCGGGAGTGCTGCCCAGTTTAGGCACAATGCCCTGCATTTTGATATTGCCAAATTTTTTCGTCGGTACTTCGACGATCATCTCGCGCTCGGCAAAATGCGGATCTTCCACGATGTCTTTTACCGTGTACACCTTGCAGCAGGGCACTTCGTCGCCCATCGCCGCCAGGCATTCGTCTATAGTATGCTGGCGTATCCATTCTTCCGCCATCTGGTTTATCTTGTCGCGGTTTTTCATGCGCCCGGTAGCTTTGCTGTATTCTTCGCTTTCTAACAGGTCGGCGCGGCCGATAGCCTTGGCAAATTCAGCGAAAATAGCGTCGCCGGCAACTGTCAGTACCAGGTACTGATCATCCTTGGTCAGGAAATGCCCGGACGGAATGGTAACGAGAACACCGTTGCCCATGCGTTTCCTGATAGTGCCGTCATAGAAATATTCCGGTATTATCGACTCCATTATCCTTATAGTCGATTCGGTCAGGCAGCAGTCTACCCGCTGGCCAAGTCCGGTACCCACGACATCCCTGTTATAAATGGCGAACATAACGCCGATGACCGCAAACTGCGCCGTCAGAAAATCGGCCACGGAAAGCCCGGGCTTGATCGGCGGGCCATCGGGAAAACCGGTAATATGGAGCATGCCGCCCATAGCAAGCCCTATACGGTCAAAACCGGGCTTGTGGCTGTAAGGGCCGGTTTGGCCGAAACCGGATGAACTCATGAAAACAAGGCGAGGATTGTGGGCGTGGATCTTTTCCCAGGTAAAGCCCAGTTTGGCAAAAACGCCCGGGCGGAAGTTTTCCACCAGTACGTCGGCGTCTTTTAAAAGATCCCACAATAATTCCTTGCCTTTGGCTTCTTTTAAGTTAAGTGATACCGTCTTTTTATTACGGCCTTCCACCTGAAACCACATGTCTTTTATCCGGCCCATACCACGGGCAAGATCGCCAGTCCCGGGCGGTTCGACTTTTATTACTTCCGCGCCAAAATCGGCGAGCATAGTACCGCAAAAAGGCCCGGCCAATATATTGCCTACCTCGACTACTTTTAATCCTTGCAATGCAGCTGTCACTAACAATCACCTCTTAAGTGTTTTTTTAACAAAAGAAAACTGAATATATGACGCAAAAATATTCACCGCGTCACAATTGACCTTCACATTAACAGGCAGTTAATTTAGTTTTGTTAGAATATTAAAAATATTCCAGTCGCGTTTGATTCTAATAATAATAACCAATCCAATGTTTTGTAAATTATCAGTTTTGCTATTTGTTATTAGTTTTTATGTTAACATTTTATTCTATTTACAGTTAAAGTATGTTTTACCGCAGGAAACTGGCGGCACATAAAAAAGCGCTGGGGAAGTTACCTCCAGCGCTTTTTGTTATTTGATTGTTTTATTTTGCTATTTCTTTCGCCATTTTTTGGATATTTCTATGGTATTCCAACATAAATTCTTTAAAGGCCAGGGCCTGTTCGGAAAGATAAGCATCCTTTTTCCACAGTATTACCTGCGTCCGGTGGATAGGAGGATCGGCAATCTTTACAAAAATAGCATTGCCTAAATCGCCGGTAGGCAGCACCGAACCGGTAGTAAAAACAATACCGTATTTAGCTGCCAGCATCTTTGGACGCAAAGCATAGTCGCACTCCAAAACAATTTTAGGGTCAAAACCAACCATTTGGCAGAGGCGGTCAAAATACCTGCGCATGGAATAACCCTTGGAAACAGCAATGAAACTTTCTTCCCTGCCTTCGATAAAACTTACTTCTTTGCGTTCGGCAAAAGGGTGGCCCGGATATACAGCAAAATAGGGCCAATCATCGTAATTGAGTATTTCGTAATTCCACTTTTCTTCCGGCAGGTCATATCTGGCAGTAATTATAAAATCAAACTGTGAGCAATAGGAAGGATTGGCCATTTGGTCGGTTTTTATGAGGACATGGGAAAGTTTGACATCCGGCCGGTGTTCGATAAAAGCCTGAAACGCATCCAGCCAAACCACCGGGCTGCTTATGCCCACCGTCAATCTTGTAGTCTGGCTCTTGGTAGACATTTCCATTTCTTTTATGGCATTGTCCAAAGTAGCAAAGACTGTATTGACATGTTTTAGATAGATGTGACCGCATTCATTCAGTTTCATCCGTTTCCCGTTTCGGTCAAACAGCTTGTAGCCCAACTGCTGCTCCAGCCTGTTGATGCTGGCGCTCAAAGATGGCGCCGAAACCATCAATTCACGGGCTGTGTCAGTCAAGTGCTCCTTTTCCGCCAAAGCTTTAAAATAACGCATTTGCAGCAAACCCACAACAAACGCCCCCCACTGTATATCAAAGCAATTATAATTAAATATTATCATATAAAAGAAAAAAATCAACTATTATTAACTTTTAAGCTAATAAGATATAAATAAATTAATAATATACAAAATTAAGTTTTTTTATCATAATAAAACTTAAATAATCAGAAAATTTTTAAGATGCGTTTCTTCTTAATAAATTTTCACAATGAATCCTATTGTAAATTTATATAAAGAAAATAGACAAAGAACTGTCGTTTTAAAAATTATCCATAATTATCAATACAAATTTTGCTTCACAGCAGGCGGCCGGTTAGTCGCGTTTCCGGCTACTGTTTAAAAATATTTTTGGGGAGGCTAATCAATGGATAAAAGCACTATTGCGATCATTATCATAGCGGTCGCTATTGTATCCTTCGTGCTGGAAAAAATCCCTCTTGCCGTAACTGCTATGGCTGCCAGCGTACTTATGGGCGTGACCAAGGTCATGCCGTTCGCGAATGTCTCCAACGGTTTCGGCGCCACCGTCACCATGATGGTCGCCGGTATGATGATCGTCGGCAATGCTTTGTTTGAAACAGGCGTGGCCCGCATTATCGGTATCAAAATCGCCAACAGCCCCTTAGCCAAAAACGAGCGTGTATTTACCTTTGTTATTGTCGTCATTTGCTGCATCCTGACAGGCTTTTTGAGTAACTCCGCCGTCATCGCCATGTTCATGCCGATCATCGGCGCCGTGGCCAGCCGTTCTGGCGGCCGCATCCAGGCGAAAAACATCACCATCATGGCCGGCATGGCCTGCGCAGTCGGCGCCAGCATCACTATGGTAGGCTCCACAGCGCAGTTAGTGGGCCAGGGCATACTCATGAAAACCCAGGGCGCCCGCGCGCTCGGCTTTTTTGAAATGGCCCCCATCACAGTCATCTTATGCGTGGTTTTCTGTATATATGCCGCTACCATCGGCAATTCCATCGCCAGAAAAACCTTTGACTTTGAAAATCCTTCTGCTGTCACGACAAATACGGAGGAAATAGATGAGGAAATCAAAATCACCTGGCAAATGGTCCTCTCCAGCGTAGTAATGATCCTTTGCATCACCGGCTTTGTGCTCAATGTCTGGAATGTAGGCATCATCGGCCTGGCCGGCGCGACCGTGCTCCTGGCCACAAAATGCATCGACTACAAGAAAGCCCTGCGCGAACTGGACTGGAATACCCTCATAATCCTTGGCGCAGCTCAGGGTTTTGCTTATGGCCTTGATGTCTCCGGCGGCGGTAAAGTCATCGCCAACTTTACTCTTTCCGTTTTTGGCGGCTCCAGCGCTTCCCCCTATGTCCTTTTGGTAGTAGGCATCGTTTTATCGACAGTACTTACTAACTTTATGTCCAACACCGCAGTTGTAGCTATGCTTGTACCTATCTTTATACCGATATCTTTCGCTCTCAATGTATCACCCATACCTTTCGCCATAGCAGTCATCATCTCGGCCAACAACGCCATATCGACGCCTATAGGTACACCCTGCGTCACCCAGACCCTGCCCGCCGGTTACCGCTATATGGACTATGTGCGCGTAGGTCTGCCGATAAATATTATCCTGGTAATAATGACCTGCCTTCTGATGCCCATACTCAGTCCGTTATGATTTGAATCTGTCAAAACAGGCTGGCTGCAACATGATGCCAGCCTGCTTTGCAATGCAATTAACCCTAAAGTTAATACTATGTAAAAAAAATAATAATTTACAAGAAGCGGAGGTTGTAAGCATAATGAAATAAGTGAAAAATGTGAAAATTTTCTGAAAACCCAGCGAATTAAACAAATGTATACTGTTCAGCCAACTAAAAGCGGACAGGCAGACAAATGGAATTTTTCAGCTTTTAGAAGATTATCCATATTTTCCCATACATGTTTTTGCTTCACGGCAGGCAGCCGGTTAGTCGCGTTTCCGGCTACTGTTTAAAAACATATAAATATATTTGGGGAGGCTAATAAATGGATAAAAGCACTATTGCGATCATCATCATAGTGGTCGCCATTGTATCCTTCATGCTGGAGAAAATCCCTCTTGCCGTAACCGCTATGGCTGCCAGCGTACTTATGGGCGTAACCAAAGTCATGCCGTTCGCCAATGTCTCCAACGGTTTTGGCGCCACCGTCACCATGATGGTCGCCGGTATGATGATCGTCGGCAATGCTTTGTTTGAGACGGGCGTGGCCCGCGTCATCGGCATCAAGATAGGCAACAGCCCGCTGGCGAAAAACGAAAAAGTATTTACCTTTATTATTGTCGTCATTTGCTGTATACTTACAGGCTTTTTGAGCAATTCGGCCGTCATCGCCATGTTCATGCCCATAATCTCAGCCGTGGCCAGTCGTTCAGGCGGCCGCATCCAGGCGAAAAACATCACCATCATGGCCGGTATGGCTGCCGCCGTTGGCGCCAGCATCACTATGGTAGGCTCCACAGCCCAGTTAGTGGGCCAGGGCATACTCATGAAAACCCAGGGCGCACGCGCGCTCGGCTTTTTTGAAATGGCTCCCATTACAGTTGTTCTTTGTATAGTTTTTTGCATTTATTGCGCGACCATCGGCAATACAATAGCCAGAAAATCTTTTGACTTCGAAGAGCCTCAGATCGGTGAAACGAACGACAATGAATTGGATGAAAACATCACTATTACCTGGCAAATGGTGCTGTCCAGCGTCGTCATGATCCTTTGTATAGCCGGTTTTGTGCTCAATGTCTGGAATGTCGGCATCATCGGCCTGGCTGGCGCCACAGTGCTCCTGGCCACCAAGTGCATCGACTACAAAAAAGCCCTGCGCGAACTGGATTGGAACACTCTTATCATACTCGGCGCAGCCCAGGGCTTTGCCTACGGCCTTGATGTCTCCGGCGGCGGCAAAGTCATTGCCAACGCTACCCTATCCGTATTCGGCGGCGTCAGCGCCTCGCCTTATGTCCTTTTGATAGTGTCCATAGTCATCTCCATGGTACTCACCAACTTTATGTCCAACACCGCAGTAGTAGCCATGCTTGTGCCTATTTTCCTGCCAATAGCTTTTGCGCTCAATGTTTCGCCGATACCCTTTGCTATAGCCATCATCGTATCAGCCAACAACGCTATATCGACGCCTATAGGCACACCCTGCGTCACCCAGACCTTGCCGGTCGGCTACAGGTATATGGACTATGTAAAAGTGGGCCTGCCAATAAACATAATACTTGTTATAATGACCTGCCTGTTGATGCCTATACTCAGCCCGTTCTAAAATGCCCTCACCCTTATTGGCAGCCGGCTGTGAGTTATCATGGCCGGCTGCCGACATTATAAGCCAAGGAGTTTTGTATGGAAGAAAACATGATACTAAGTGAGATAAAAGAAGATATCGGCATTATCACCATAAACCGGCCGGAGGTAAGAAACGCCCTCAGCCTCGAGGCCTGGCGCTGTTTGCATACGGCTTTTACCGCCCTTGAAGCCGACAGCCGGGTGCGCGTTATTGTCATTACCGGCGCCGGCGACAAGGCGTTCGTAGCAGGCGCCGACCTGAACGCTTTAAAAGTACGCAGCGCCATAGAAACCTTTGAAAGTGAAACGGCAAAAATCGTCATAGCCCTCGAGAACCTCAGCAAACCGACTATCGCCATGATCAACGGCTTTTGCCTGGGCGGGGGCCTCGAAGTGGCTATGGGCTGCGATATCAGAATCGCCAGTGAGGACGCTAAGCTAGGCCAGACGGAAATAAACGTCGGCATATTGCCTGGCTGCGGCGGCACACAGCGGCTATCCCGCCTGGTCGGACTGGCTAAAGCTAAAGAACTGGTTTTCACCGGCAAAGTAATCTCTGCTGCAGATGCTCAGAACATCGGCCTGGTCAACCAGGTAGTACCCAAAGAACATTTAGTATCTGAAACTATGTCCATGGCCAAAAGCATTGCCGAAAAAAGCCCCCTGACCCTCAAAGTCGCCAAACTGGTCATGAGTAAAGGCTTTGACGCCGACCTGGCCAGCGGGCTCAACCTTGAGCGCCTGGGGCAAACGTTTATCTTCGGCAGCCACGACCATCTTGAAGGCATCAACGCCTTTCTAGAAAAGCGCGCGCCAAAGTTTACAGGAAATTAAAAAGGAGGTGCGCCGACTATGAAAAATAAGTTAACAGAGTTATTGAATATCAAATATCCTATCATCCAAGGCGGTATGGCCTGGTCGTCAGACGCAAAACTGGCGGCGGCGGTTTCCAATGCCGGCGGCGCCGGCGTCATAGGTTTTGGCAGCCGCGATGCCGCCTGGGCCAGGGCAGAAATACGGAAAGCCAAGGAACTGACGGACAAGCCTTTTGGCGTCAATGTAGTTATAATGATGCCAAGGGTAGAAGAAATAATTGCCGCCATCTGCGAGGAAAAAGTGCCGTTCGTCACATTGGGGGCGGGCAACCCCATACCCCTTATAGAGCCTTTGCATAAAGCCGGCATCAAAGTCATCCCGGTCGTACCCAATGTCAAACTGGCCAAACGGGTGGAAGAGAGCGGCGCTGACGCCCTGGTCGTCGAAGGTATGGAGGCGGGCGGGCATATCGGTGTGCAGACAACTATGGCACTTTTGGGAAATGTTATTCCACACATCAAAAGCATCCCGGTCATAGCCGCCGGCGGCATAGCCGACGGGCGGGGCGTAGCCGCAGCTTTTGTCATGGGCGCGTCGGCCGTGCAGATAGGCTCACGCTTTTTGATAAGCGAAGAAAGCCCTGCACATCAGAATTTCAAAGAGGCAGTACTAAAAGCTACTGATACCGATTCCATCGTCACAGGTTATTCGCGCCACAGCGGCGTACGCTGCCTGAAAAACCCCTTTACGGAAAAATACCTGGCGCTGGAAATAGCCGGCACCCCGCAGGAAGAACTGAACGCTCTGGCTACGGGCACTAACCGCCTGGCCGCTGTGGAGGGCGACATAGTAAACGGCGCGATGCAGGTTAGCCAGTCGCTGTGCCTGTTAAATAAAATACAGCCCTGCGCGGAAATAATCGAGGAACTGGTAGCGGACACGAGAAAAATACTCAGCAATGCGTGCAATATCACAATATAAACATAGGAGGCTGGAATAAAATGGACATTAAAACAGTAGGCGTCATCGGCGCCGGTATAATGGGGCGCGGCATCGCGCAGGTAAGCGCAATGGCCGGCTATAAGGTCACCCTGTACGATGTTTTCGAAACAGCTTTGGACTCCGCCCTGAAAATCATCGGCAAAGACCTGGGCAGAGGCGTGGAAAAAGGCAAAATAAAGCCGGAAATAAAAGAAATGGCCTTGAAAAACATCGTCATTACTACCAAACTGGAAGACCTGGCCGCTATCGACCTTATCATAGAGGCGGCGCCGGAGGATCTGGCGATAAAACTGCCGCTGTTTGAAAAACTGGACAAAATATGCAAGAAAGAAACCATCCTTGCAACCAATACCACTTCGCAAAGCATCACCGAAATAGCTTCGGTCACCGACCGGCCGGAAAAAGTTATTGGCCTGCATTTTTTCAACCCGGTACACATCATGCGTTTGGTCGAAATGGTCAACGGCCTGGAGACTTCCGCGCAAGTCTATGATATTTGCGAAGATTTCTGTGTGTCTATCGGCAAAGAAACAGTCAAAATCAAAGAAGCGCCCGGTTTTGTCACCAGCCGCCTGAACGCTGTCATCGGCAATGAAGCCTTCAATATGCTCTTAGAGGGCGTCGGCAGCGCGGAAGATATCGACAAGGCAGTAAAACTCGGCCTTAACCACCCAATGGGGCCGTTCGAGATGATCGACCTGGTCGGCCTTGATACCCGCCTCAAGAGCCTTGAATACCTGCAAAAAATGATGGGCGAAAAATACCGCCCCTGCCCGCTGCATGTGCAATATGTAAAAGCCGGCCGCTTCGGCAGGAAAACCGGCAAGGGCGTATATGAATACGACCAGGACGGCAAAAAGAAATAAAGATTTTACATCTACTATCTTATGCTTTATAGTATGAGATAGTAGATGCCTTTATAACTATCGTGCGTTGGTGATATTTTATGACGGGGAAGCGTGTAGTCAAATCTTTGTTGCTGCTCATCATACCGGCGGCGGCTTATTATATTTGCAAAAGTTACGGCCTGCGGCAGGATTATGCCATTTATGCCGCCATAACAAGCTGGGCGGTCTACTGCTGGGCGTCGCTCATGCTCTCTTCCGCCATGGTCGGCGTGGCTTTGCCTGTCATGTACCTGTTATCCGGCATCGCCGGCGTGAATGTGGTCTTTGCCCCCTGGGGCAATATGCTGCCCTGGTTTTGCCTCTCCGGCATGCTCATAGGTCACATGCTGCTAAAAACCGGGCTGGCCAACCGGGTAGCCTATAAATGCATATTGATCTCCGGCGACAGGTTTTATAATGTGCTGTTTGGCATTATGATCGCCGGTTTTCTCGTTTCCCCCCTCATCCCTACCGCCCTCGGCAAGATGGCTATTTTTTGCGCGCTGGGCCTGGGGATAGCCAACGCCATGCAGCTCGACCCTCTTTCCAAAGAATCGTCCGCGCTTATGCTCACTTGCCTGTTCGCAGTAGCGCCGCCCTCTTACTGTTTCCTCACCAGCTGCGTGCAAGTGCCGGCAAGCGTCCAGCTTATGACCCAGGCCAGCGGCATCAAGGTGACCTGGTTCGAATATGCCTGGCACAACTTTTTACCAGCGGTAATCTACAGTTTTTTGTGTTTTGGCGCCATGCTGGCCGTGTTGCGCCCTGACAACCACGGCGGCGGCCGGGCGACCATCGCGGAAAAATATCAGGCTTTAGGAAAAATGGGCAGGGATGAAAAAAAAGCTATGGTCATACTGGCCATAACCCTTCTTTTCCTCGTTACCGACTCCTGGCACCAGATAAGCCTGGCTTGGGGCATGGTACTTATAACACTCTTGATGTTTTTGCCTGGTGTTGATTTATTAGAAAACAGCGATTTTGAAAAAGTAAACCTCGCCATGCTGTTTTTTATCGCCGGAGCCATGTCCATCGGCTCAGTGGCTGTACATATCGATATAGCCAAGCAACTGGCGGAAAATATCGCCGGCCTTTTCCAGTTCGGCGAGAAGGTATTTTACTTGTGGCTAAGCTATTTTTCCGGCATAATCATGCTGTTTTTCCTCACGCCGACCACTTCGCTCATCGCGCTCAGCGTGCCTTTGACAGAAGTAGCCTTAAAGCTAGGCATAGACCCGAGGGCCATGCTTTATTCTTTTATCTTCGGCATGGATCAGTATATATTTCCCTATCAGTATGGCGTCGTACTGCTTTTATATTCATATGAGCGCCTCGGGATGCGGCATCTCATGCTGGTATTGGCCGGCAAGGCAATAGTCGCTACAGCCGTGTTTTTCCCGCTGATACTTTTTTATTGGAAAATCATCGGTTTGTGGTAAAAATAAATGATAATATTGGAGGTTTGAAAAATGAAAGATGTAGTAATAGTAGAAGGAGTGCGCACCGCCGTCGGCAAGATGGGCGGCGCGATAAAAGATGTGCAGCCGGAAAAACTCTCATCCATAGTCATGCAGGAAGTCATGAACCGTGCGGGCGCAAAAGCGTCCGACCTTGATGAGATAATCTGGGGACATGCCAAACAATCAAGCGACCAGCCGAATATTGCCCGTCTGGCCGGTTTGGTGTCCGGGTTCCCCATAGAAGTGCCCGCTTATACCGTGCACCGCCAGTGCGGCTCCGGCCTGCAGGCCGTGATGAACGCCGCCCAGGCCATACAATGCGGCGATGCCGACCTGATATTGGCCGGCGGTGTGGAAAGCATGAGCACAGCTTCTTACTATCTGCGGCAAGCCCGCTATGGCTACGGCGCCGGCAACGGCGTACTGGTCGACCCCAATACAGAAAGCCAGCCTTGTTCACAGCCGCAGGATGTGTACGGCAGCCTGACCATGGGTATGACTGCGGAAAATTTGGCGGAAAAATACAACATCTCCCGTGAGGAGCAGGACGCCTTTGCCCTTGAGAGCCAAAAGCGCGCCGATCGCGCGATAAAAGAGGGCGACTTCAAAGCCGAAATAGTCGGCGTGCCTATCAAAAAGAGAAAAGAAACCGTGCTATTTGAAACAGACGAACACCCGCGCATGACCAGTATGGAAGAGCTGGGCGCTTTGAAAGCGGTATTCAAAAAAGGCGGCTCGGTAACGGCAGGCAACGCCTCCGGACGCAATGACGGCGCCAGCGCTCTTTTAGTAGCTTCGGCGGAAAAAGCCAAAGAACTCGGCCTCAAACCACGCCTCCGGATACTCGCGCAAGCGTCGGCCGGCGTATCGCCGGAAATCATGGGCATCGGCCCTGCGCCGGCCGTAAGGAAGGCCTTGGAAAAAGCCGGGTTGACTTTGGAAGATATCGGCCTTATCGAGCTGAACGAAGCTTTTGCCGCACAATCTTTGGCCGTAATAAAAGAATTGGGCCTCGAAAATAAGATGGACATCATCAACGTCAACGGCGGCGCCATAGCCCTGGGGCATCCTATCGGCAACTCGGGCGCACGCATACTGGTCACCCTCCTACATGCGATGGAAAAACGCAATGTGCGTTACGGCATAGCTACGCTTTGCATCGCTGGCGGCCTGGGCGTCGCGGTAGTAGTGGAAAAAATATAAGCAAAAACAAAAAATCAGCAAGCCATCTGGCTTGCTGATTTTTTGTTTTTATTATTCTACGCTGTAAACGCTTATCTGCCTGTCTTCACGGCCTTTGCGCTCGATAGCTACCCGGCCGGGCACCTTGGCAAAAAGCGTATGGTCTCTGCCCATGCCGACGTTAACGCCGGGATGGAACCTGGTGCCGCGCTGGCGGACCAGTATGCTGCCGGCGGTCACGACCTGTCCGGCGTGGCTTTTTACGCCCAGGCGCTTGGATTCGCTGTCACGTCCGTTACGCGAAGAGCCCACGCCTTTTTTATGTGCAAACAGCTGTAAGTCAAATTTGAACATGCGGTTCACCCCCTATATTGCTCGATTTTTACATTTTTCCGGTAACTGCCGGCTATTTCTAAAAGCCCCAGCAGCATTGTTTCCAAAATTGCATCCGTTTTCTCATTCGGCGGTTCTGTAAGAGTAAAAACCAAACTGCCATCCCTGACGTCATAGGCTAACGGGTGAGCAAGATATTTGCCTAAACCCAAAAGAGCGGTCTGCGTCAGCGCCGAAACGGCGGAACAGACTATATCCAATCCTTTTTCGCCCATGTAGGCATGCCCTTTTACTTCACAGGAATATATCTGGTTCTTCTGGTTACGGCCGATACGGATGTTTATCATCAGGCTTCGATCTTTTCGATAGAAACTTTCGTGAACGGCTGCCTGTGGCCCTGGCGTTTGCGGTAATTGGATTTGGCTTTGTATTTGAAAACAAATATTTTCTCGCCTTTGCCGTGTTCCACTACTTTAGCGCTTACTTTAGCGCCTTCTACCAAAGGACGGCCGATTTTTACATCAGCGTCATTTACCAGGGTAAGTACCTGGTCGAAAACAACTGTATCGCCTTCGGCTCCTTCCAGCTTTTCTACGAGAAGAGTGTCCCCTTCGCTGACTTTATACTGTTTGCCGCCTGTTTTGATGATCGCGTACATAATTTATTACACCTCCCTTGACTGTAGACTCGCCAGATGTGGTAGTCCTATACGGACATTTAAAAACCTCTCCGCGCGGTTGCCCCATAAGGAGCTTTTTGCTATAAAAAGACATTTCTGCCCTTACACCATGCCCATATAGGATAGCATTTTCTCTTTTATTTGTCAACGCCGCTGTCGTCGAGCAAAGTAAAACTCTCCGGGTGCATGCCGTCTACCGCCTGCACGCGGATCTTCCTGATCCGGCTCACGCGCTCCAGGTCATATTTGATGAACCTTTCCGCCACCGAAGGATGCGCTTGCAACAAAAGTGGCCGAGAGTGCTTTATAGCGCGCATTTGCCGGCAGACATCCACCGCCACCGCCTCCGGCGATTTGACCATGCCGCTGCCGTTACATACCGGGCAAGTGGAGAACATGACCGTCATGGTGTTTTGCCGCGCCTTTTTGCGGGTCATCTCCACAAGGCCGAGCATCGTGATGCCTAAAACACGAGGCTTCATCCTGTCCCCCTGCAAAGCCTCTTCCAGAGCGGCTAAAACTTTCTGCTGGTTGTCAAGGTCGTTCATATCGATAAAATCTATAATGATTATGCCGCCGATATCCCGCAGCCTTATCTGGCGGGCGATCTCCGCCACAGCTTCAAGATTGGTTCGTGCTGCGGTGTTTTCAAGGTTGTCCGCGCCTTTAAAGCGGCCGGTATTCACATCGATGACCGTAAAAGCTTCCGTATGGTCAAAAACCAGGTACCCGCCACACTCCAGCCCTACCGTACGGCTGGCCAGAGAATTTATATCACCTGCTACGCCATAGTGTTGAAAAATACTACTCCCCAGTTCAAAAAAAACTATCTTCCCTTTATAGTCAGGATAGATATATGAAACAAGTTCGCTCACCCTCTGGTATATCTCCCGGTCGTCTATCACCAGCTCATCTATGCGCTCGTTGAGATAGTCCCTCACTATCCTGACCGGAAGGTCGACCTCGCGGAACAAGAGGCTGGGAGCAGAGGCCCTCGCAGCTCGCGCCTCTAAAGCCTTCCACAAACCGGACAGGCGTTTTATCTCTCTGGCAAGTTCATCCGAGCCAACGCCCTCGGCCACAGTACGTACGATGACGCCCATATCCTCGGTACGGACTTGTTCCACCAGTTCCTTTAGCCGTGCCCGTTCTTCCTGGTCGGTTATTTTTTTCGATATGCCGATATAGTTGCTCAACGGCAAAAACACTACGTAACGTCCAGGCAAAGATATGGCGTCAGACGCACGCGGCCCTTTGCTGCCCATAGAGTCTTTTATTATCTGGACAAGCATGGTTTGCCCTTCGGCCAGCGGCATATTTTCACTATTATAAAAAAATACATTGCGGTCGCGTCCCACATCGATAAAGGCGGCTTGCAAGCCGTCCAGTACGTTTTTGACCCTTCCTTTGAAAATGCTGCCCACGATATGTTCTTCATTATTACGTTCCAAAAGATACTCTTGCAAAAGGCCCTCTTCTACCAGCGCCATTGAAGTCTCTTCCGGCGTAACGCTCACCAGTATCCTGTTCTTCATGGCCGGCCCCCTGAAAGCAACGGCTCTTTCCCAGCTCCGTAGAGTTCCAGCCGTTTGATCGCCACATTGCTTTTATCCAGAGGCGCGCCAAACTTTTCCGTTAATACCGCAAGTACATCCTGCGCTTTGACTGTGCCCTGCGGCGTAATGACCGCGTAAAAAAATAGTATTAGGCCCTTTTCATCAACGACGGCGTCAATTTTTGCCACAAATCCTTTTAGGTCGACTTCCCGTTTCGGCTTGCCCGGCGGTGTTTTTTTTGCAAAAACCATATCCGTTGCGCTATTATAAAATTCTACAGCCGCCAGCCAAGCTTTTACCTCTTCCGGCCGGCAAACTGCGGTGACCTCGTAGTCCGCGCCGGTCAGTTGCGACATGAGCGGCGGGCTTTTGTCCACTACATCCGCGCCCAGCACGCGGATGCCCGGCGGCAGGCTGGCATTGAGCGCCGCCATGGCGGCGTCTTTTTCAACAGGCAGAGCCAAATCGAACTCGGCGTATTCGGCCACGCTTTCTATGCCTACGCCTAAAGCCGAAGCCAAAGACATTTTTATATGCGGGTTAAATCCTTCCGAATAAGCCACCGGCAGTTTCGCTCTTTTTACTGCACGGCTTATGGTGCGGGAGTATTCCAAATGAGAAATAAACCGCACGCCGCCTTCTTTGCTGATGCGTACCCTAAGCTTCATTGCAATCTGCCTCCCCGCCGTGATCTATAACCTCAGCTGAAAGAGCCGGGCATACGCCACAGGCTGCGCACTCGCCGCGCCTGCAATCCGGAGTTAGCACAGCAGACTGCGCCCGTTCATACTCCTGCCATAAAAACCGCCGGCCTACAGCAGGCGATACATGTTCCCACGGAAAAGTTTCTTCCTTATCCCGCCGGCGGCCAATATAAAAATCCACCGTCAAACCGTGCTGAGCTAAAGCTTCCTGCCAAAGCGCAAACTTAAAATGCTCCGACCAGCCGTCAAAGCGCGCCCCTCTTTGCCAGGCCGTATGCAGCGCCGCCCCCAGGCGGCGGTCGCCGCGGGCGAAAACGCCCTCCATTATGCTTGTTTTAGCATCATGGTACTGGTATGTTATGGCGCGGCTTTTCAACAGGGACTTGAGCAGCAATTGCTTTTCCCTTATTTCTTCCAGCGTGTCCTGGCGCACCCACTGGAAAGGCGTCCAGGGTTTAGGCACAAAAGAAGATACGCTCACCGTCACCTGCCCGTTTTTTCTGCCGGTAGCCGCGCGGTGGCAGTCGAGCACTTTATAGGCAAGAGCTGCTATACCCCGTATGTCCTCTTCGGTTTCACCCGGCAGGCCGATCATGAAATACAGCTTGACCGCCGACCAGCCGGCGGCAAAAGCCGCCGATACCGTAGCCATCAGGTCTTCTTCCGTTACGCCCTTATTTATCACGTCGCGCATCCGCTGCGTACCCGCCTCGGGCGCGAAAGTAAGGCTGCTCTTACGAACCGACTGCACCTGCTTTGCCAGATCGATAGAAAAGCTGTCTATCCTGAGTGAAGGCAAAGATACGCTGACCCGCTCCTTCTTCATCTCATCGGTCAACTCCGTCAACAGCGGCGCCAGACAGGAGTAGTCCGCCGTAGAAAGGGAAACCAGCGATATCTCGTCATAACCGGTATTGTCCACCAGGGCGCGCGCCAGGCGTTTTAAAGTCGGCAACCGCCGCTCCCGTACCGGTCGGTAAGCCATGCCGGCGTGGCAAAAGCGGCAGCCGCGCGTACAGCCGCGGAATACTTCCAGCATGATACGGTCATGCACTATATCGCAAAAAGGCACTATCGGGCTGGTAGGGTAGTCTACCGCGTCAAGGTCGTGTACTATTCTTTTATGTATTACACCTGGCACGTCCTGGCTAAGCGGGATTGTTTTTTTAAAGCTTCCATCCTCTTCATACTCCGCTTGATAAAACGAAGGCACGTAGATACCGGAAAGTTTGCCTGCTTCCTGCAAAAAGCCCTGCCGTCCCCCGGGCCGCCCGGCCGTCTTCCATCTGTCCATGGCTTCGGCCACTTCTACGATTAGCTCTTCGCCTTCGCCCACAATGAAAAAGTCAAAAAAATCAGCCAGCGGCTCGGGATTATAAACACACGGCCCGCCGCCTACGACGAAGGGATGCTCCATCCCCCGCTGGTCAGCCAGGAGCGGTACCCCGCCCAAGTCCAGCATATTGAGTATATTGCTGTACGACATCTCATATTGCAGAGTAAAACCCACAAGGTCAAAATCTTGCAGCGGGCGCGCCTTCTCCTGCGAGGAGAGGGGCAGTCCGGCATGGCGCAGCTCTTCTTCCATATCCGTCCAGGGAGCGTAAAATCGCTCGGCCGACACATAACCCACCTTGTTGAGCAGGTGGTAAAGTATCTTATAGCCGAGGTAACTCATGCCCACTTCGTAAATATCGGGAAAGGCCAGGGCAAAAGTGACCCTGACCCGGCTATCGTCTTTATTTATGCAATTGAACTCGTCGCCCACATAACGAGCCGGTTTTTGCACTTTATTCAAAATTTTATCCATGAAACCTCCAAAGGTAAGCGCCGCTTAAAATCAAAAGAACAGCGTCTGGTTGCGCATATTGATATTGAGTAGTATCCCCATACACATCATATTTGTCGTAAGGGCGGAAACGCCGTAACTCATAAAGGGCAGCGGTATGCCTGTCACAGGCATTATGCCCATAGTCATGCCGACATTGACCAAAACGTGAAAAGCCAGCATAGCCACTATCCCGACAGCCAAGAGGGAGCCAAAGTCGTCCTTGGCCTCCATGGCTATCCTGATGCCGCGGTAAATTACTATACCATAGAGCAGCAGCACAATAATGATGCCGATAAAACCAAGCTCTTCACCAATGACTGCGAAGATAAAATCGGTATGGTTCTCCGGCAGGAAATTAAGCTGGCTCTGCGTACCGGCAAACAGCCCCTTGCCGCTTATCATCCCCGAGCCTATTGCTATTTTCGACTGTATGATGTGATAGCCGGAGCCAAAAGGGTCCTTGTCCGGGTCGAGAAAAACCATGATGCGGTTTTTCTGGTAATCTTTCAGCAAATGCCAAAAAACCGGCGCCAGCACTACTGCCGCGCCAGCCAGCCATTTATACAGCTTGACTGGAATGCCCGCTATATATAGCATGACAAGGACTATAGCCACAAAGACCAGCGACGTGCCGAGGTCTGGCTGCTTGAGCACCAGTAGGAAGGGCGGCAGCATATAGCCAAATATCGGCGCGGCATCCCACATGCTGGAAAAATTTTCCTTGCGGTCGTTGAGCATTTTCGCCATGACCACGATCATGATTATCTTGGAGAATTCACTGGGCTGGAGGCTCACCGGACCTATCTGTATCCAGCGCTGGGCCCCGAGAGCGCTCTGCCCGACAAACATGACCGCCAGCAGCATTATCAGATTGAAAAGGTATAGAGGGGTAGCAAAACGTTCTAGCTGTTTGTAATCAAAACGCAGAGAGAAAAACATCAAAGCCAGATTTATTAACAGGAAAATAGCCTGTCTTTGCACATACCAACGCGAATCGTCGCCGCCCGCGGTAGCGTATGTAGCGCTGGTTATCATCACCAGGCTTATGATGTTGAGCAGCAGCACCGCGCCCAACAATACGATATCCAAATTACGCAAAGCTCTATTTTGGAACATATTTTACCTTACTAAGCCAAATTTGTTGCCGGCCATAGCCTTGGCCGCCCTTTTCACCCGGTGCACAGGGATATTGGCAATAAGAGATACGGAGGAATTGGTAGTAGCAAGGTCTATTTGCATCTCTTGTTCATCTATATCCATATAGTTAGATATAACTTTTATCATATCGCTGCGTATAGCGTCCATACACTGGGGAGATACATCAACCCGGTCATGCACCAACACCGACCGTAAACGCTCACTGGCCACGCTGCCGGAGGTCTTTTCTCCACCGCTAAAAAACTTTTGGATAATGCCCGCGAAAGGATTCATATACGCATCTCCCTTCTATTTGGCAAGGCCAAAGAACCGTTTTAGCTTGTCGGCAAAAGTATCCGGCGTTTTAAGTTCCATAAACGGCACATCTTGCCCCAGCAGGCGGTCTGTTATATTTTTATAGGCCTGCCCGGCCAAAGACGCCGGATTGGCCACGGCAGGCTCGCCGCGGTTTGTAGATACTACTATATACTCATCTTCCGGCACTACGCCGACAAGATCTATGGATAGGATATCCACCACATCTTCCACACTCATCATATCGCCTTTTTTCACCATAGTGGGGCGGATACGGTTGACTACCAGAAGCGGGGGCTGTTTGCCGGCCGCCTCCAAAATGCCTATTATCCGGTCGGCGTCGCGCACGGCGGAAACTTCCGGCGTGGTCACGATGACTTCCCGGTCGCAACGCGCTATGGCGCTTTTAAAGCCATGTTCTATACCGGCCGGGCAGTCGACTATGACATAGTCGAACTCTTCCGCCAACTCTTCACAAAGTGCCGCCATCTGCGCTTCGGTCACGGCGTTTTTGTCGCGCGTCTGTGCCGCCGGCAAAAGAAACAGGTTTTCAAATCGTTTATCGCGGATAAGCGCCTGTTTCAAACGGCAATTACCCTCAACTACGTCGACCAGGTCGTAAACTATGCGGTTTTCAAGTCCCATCACGACATCAAGGTTCCTCAGCCCTATATCTGCATCCACAAGGACGGTCTTCTTGCCTGAGAGCGCAAAACCTGTGCCGATATTGGCAGTAGTGGTGGTTTTACCGACACCGCCTTTGCCGGATGTAACTACTATTACTTCTCCCATTATGATAATACCCTCCTCAGTGATGAATTGTCTCGATGACTATCTCGCCGTCTTTTATCCTGGCCCGCTCCGGCCCGCTGCCAGGCGACTCGGCGTCCGGCGCCCTGACTATACAATCGGCGATGCGTACCTGCCCGCCAATAAAACGCCCGGCTGTGGCCTGCGCCCCCCGGTCGCCGAGGGCTCCGGCGTGCAAAACGCCGCGGGAGACGCCTACCACGATTATGTCGTGCTCGGCAAAAATACGCGCGGTAGGGTTTACATCGCCCAATACTATCACCGTGCCGTTAAACCTTATTTCCTGTCCGCCCCTCATAGTACGCCGCAATACCAGCGTGGGTATTATTACGGCATCCGGCGGCGCGATATATGGCATGCCGCCTTCCCGGACCATTTGGGCCGGCTGCCCGGAAGAAAAGTAAATATCATAGGCAAGGCCAAATTGCTCGACCAACTTACTTATCTCGTCATGTTGGGCAAAACTTAGCACTTTGCCCCTGTACCGCAAAGGCATAGGGACAGACGACTTGGCAAAAAAATCCCTCGCCGCTTCCAGCTTGTTTTTCAGTTCGCCGATGACTTCTTCAAAAGACGGATCACCGTTGACCACCAACAGCAAACTCTCTTTTTCGCCTTTCAATATAACTTCATTATCCATATATACCTGCCCTTTGGTTGATAAATTATATACCCATTCGCCCTATATAATGAAAACTCCTGCAAAAATGCGCAAAATCTGTTATTTTGGCTTTAAATGGAAATGCTGCTCAAATATCCTCCTGGCCACCGGCACGGCTGCCGTAGCGCCGTAACCGCCCTGCTCTATTAGCACTACTACCGCTATATCAGGATTATCCGCCGGGGCGTAGGAGACAAACACGCCATGGTCTTCGCCCATGGAATTTTCCGAAGTACCGGTCTTGCCGGCCAGCGGAACGGTAAAACCGGCTAGTTGACCGGCTGTGCCGCCTTCCTGCGCCACATCGCGCAGCCCTCTTTTTATGATCTCTATAGTTTTGGCCGAAACCGGCAGCTTAGCCACCGCCTGCGGTTTAAATTGCTCTATCAGCTCTCCCTTGTCGGAGACTATCTTGCTGACCAGGTATGGCTTGTAGCGTGTACCTCCGTTAGCTACCGCGCTAATAGACACCGCCATCTGGAGCGGCGTGGCCAGTTGGAAGCCCTGGCCGATTCCCGCGTCAAAGGTTTCCGCCAAATACCAGTCTTCATTGAAAAGCTTCTTTTTATAGGCCGGGTTGGCAACAAGCCCCTCGGACTCACCGGGCAGATTTATCCCGGTCAGGCTGCCGTAGCCAAAAGCCCGGGCGTATTTTTCGATGTTCGCTATCCCTAAGCGGTAAGCCATTTCGTAAAAATATACATTATCTGATTTGGCCAGCGCTTCATTAAAATCTATCCAGCCCAGCGCTCCGCCGCCGGAATTCCCTTTATCCGGCACCAGGCGGTGATGCCCGCCGTCAAAGAACTTCTCCTCAGGCGTTACTTTGCCCATCTCCAGAGCCGCCGCGCCTGTCACCACCTTAAAGGTGGAGCCGGGCGGGTATTCGCCGCTGATTGCCTTGTTGTCCATAGGATTATACGGATTTTTGCTGATTTTGTCCCACTCTTTTTGCGAAATGCCGGAAACAAAGCTATTGGGATTAAAGGTAGGATAAGAAACAAGCGCCAATACCGCGCCGTCACGCGGGTCGAGCACTACTACCGACGCGGCAAAAGCCTTGCTGCGCCCGGCATATTTCCTCAGCCACTCGAGGTGCTCCGCTACTGCCTGTTCCGCAGCTTTTTGCACTTCCATATCTATGGTCAGGTAGATATTATCACCCGGCACCGGTTCTTTTTTGCCCAATTGGTGCACGATCCGCCCGGCGACATCCACCTCGGCGCGGTTGGCGCCATCTTCCCCGCGTAAAATAGCGTCATAATATTTCTCAAGCCCCATCTTGCCAATGATCTGGCCGGACTTATAGCCTTTTTCCTTGAGCTTCGCCAGTTCATTCTCGCTGATTTCGCCCACATAGCCTATAGCGTGAGCCGCCAGTTCATTGTACACATACGTACGCAGGGGCTGGATGGCTATCAGTACACCAGGCAAATCGCCGCGGCGCTCTTCGATAGCCGTGACCATCTCCGGCGTTAGGTTACTCTTGATCAACACAGGCTCGTAGTTGCCTTTATTTTTCACGACTTTGGCCGTTATTTCTTCCGCCGTCATGTGGACTATATCCGCCAGGCGCGCAGCCACTTCCGGCGTAAACTTGCTCTCCTTGGCATTCACCACCACAGTAAACCCCGGGTGGTTGGTCACCAGCGGCACGCCGTTGCGGTCGTAGAATATCCCGCGCGGCGCCATTATCGGCGTCGTGCGTATCCTATTGCCGTCAGCCTGCCCTTTATAATAGTCGCCTTTATATATTTGCAGCCAGGCGGCTCTCGACACTAACGCTAAAAAAACGAGAGTAAACAGTACTCCCAAAATCTCGAAGCGGTATGTATATTTTTTGGACAGCATAATATGCCTCCCGCCCTAATCGGAAAAAGGCTAGAAAGTTACCTCTCCGTCCGTCAGCTTTCTTCTCATTTTATTAAATAAAAACAGTATCGGCAAAGTTATAAGAGTGTTATAAATCACCGAATTTCCGGCATGCGCCAGCATACCCAGCCAGTTGCAAAAAGCGTAGCCGGAAAAAGCAACACAGACCAGCAGCAGGATATTTACTGCAAAGCTGGCCACAGCAACCATTATAAGCGGCAAGACGAAGTTGTCTTCAAAAACATTTTTCTGCATCATACCGGAAACCATACCCACAGGCATAAGAACCAGCGTGTAAAAACCGAACAAACCACTATTTAAAAGGTCGACCAAGAGGCCGCAAAAAAAACCAGTTACCAAGCCTTGTGTACGCCCATAGACGACACCGGTCAAAAGGACAAACACCAAAACGACATCCGGCTTTACGCCATTTATAGACATAAAGTAAGCCGCCGAACCTTGAAAAGCTACGACAAATAAAATCAGCAACAGCCAGCAGACGACCCTCTTCATGGCCTCTCCTGCGGTTTAACCGGCTTTTCTGCCTGCGGCTCGGCAAAATTGGTCACATTGGTAATGACCATAACCTCTTCCAGGCGGTCAAAATCCACCGCCGGAGTTATCACGGCATATTTCAGCAGACCGCCTTCGGCATTTACCACCTTTTCCACAGTGCCTATTACTACGCCTTTAGGGTACATGCTGCCAAAGCCGGAAGTTATGATCGTATCGCCGTCGGCAACGTCTGCGTCGCGCGACAGATTTATCAGGTTAGGCGTCCTCGGCGTTGAAGCATTGCCGCTGACTATGCCGGCCACACGCGACATAGGCCGCTGCACCATACCGCCGACCGCGGATTTAGGATGCAAGATAAGCTGGACGCGTGCGCTGCTTTTATAAACTTCACTGACGCTGCCGACCAGCCCGTCCGCGGTTATTACCGACATATCGCGCGCAACATGGTCTTTTTCACCTTTATCAATGATGATATTGCCCACAAAGCCGCCCGGACTGAAGCCGACCACTTTGGCCGTCAACAGGATATAGCGGTTCTGGCTCTGCTTAAAATTCAAAAGAGCCCGCAAACGCTGGTTTTCAGCCCATATTTCCGCCGCCTCGACATTCGCCTTGCGCAGTGACGCTATTTCCTTTTTCAAATCCTCATTTTCTTCATAAGTGGACATGACGGAACCCAACAAGCGCCCGGCCTTGGTTACAGCTTCGCTTATACCTGTGATAGCGGTTTCCAGCGGCTGCATCACGCTGACCAGCACTTTTTTAGCAATAGGGAAAGCATACTTACCATTGGCTGCCGAAATGACCAGTACGGTCAACAGAAGTATAGCCAACATAAGAACAACATTTTTTTTCGCAAAAAGATCCCGCATATATGCCTCCCCGATCAGCTACGCCGGGAAGCTATAAAACCTTTTTTGTAAGCGTCTACATTCTCTACCGCTTTGCCTGTTCCTACCGCTACGCAAGACAGCGCGTCGTCTGACAAGTAGACAGGCATTCCTGTTTCTATGCTCAAAAGCTTGTCGAGGTTGCGCAAGAGCGATGAGCCGCCGGTCATGACTATGCCCCTGTCCATGATGTCGGAAGCAAGTTCAGGCGGCGTGCGCTCGAGAGTATTTTTCACCGCGTCGATAATACCTGCTACCGGCTCGCTCAAAGCCTGCTGTACCTGGGAAGACGTCACTACAATGGTCTTCGGCAAGCCGCTCACCAGGTCGCGGCCGCGTATTTCGTATTTTTCCTCGGTAGTAGGCGCCACAGCGGAGCCGACGTTTATTTTGACCTCTTCCGCCGTACGTTCACCGATCAGCAAGTTATAATTCTTTTTTATATACTGCACGATAGATTCATCCATCTCGTCGCCGCCAATACGGATAGAACGGCTTGCTACTATGCCGCCGAGCGAGATGACCGCGACTTCCGTGGTACCGCCGCCGATATCGACTACCATATTGCCGGTCGGCTCCTGCACCGGGAGTCCGGCGCCGATGGCCGCCGCCATGGGCTCTTCGATTAGATAGGCCTCGCGCGCGCCCGCTTGCAGGGTCGCGTCGATGACCGCGCGCTTTTCCACCTCGGTCACGCCGGAAGGAACGCCGACAACTACCCGCGGACGGACAAAGCCCTTGCCGCCGATGACTTTTTTTATGAAATACCTAAGCATGGATTGGGTAATGTCAAAGTCGGCAATAACTCCATCTTTGAGCGGGCGTATAGCTACTATATTGCTCGGTGTGCGGCCGATCATTTCCTTAGCCTCTTCGCCGACAGCTAAGAGCTCATTGGTATCCCTTTGTATAGCGACGACCGACGGCTCGCGTATGACTATACCGCGGCCTTTTACAAATACCAGCGTATTGGCTGTACCAAGATCTATACCCATATCGCGTGAAAACGAATTAAAAAATCCAAACATAATTTTTCTTTTTCCCCCTTTGTTTTAAAGCGGTCATATGTGTCCCTGTTCCAAAAAACTATAATACACCCCATCGCCTATTATGATATGGTCGACTACAGGTATACCCATAACTTTACCCGCTTGTACAAGAGCCCTGGTAAGCTCGATATCTTCGCCGCTTGGCTCCGGATCTCCTGACGGGTGGTTATGCGCCAAAAGCACTGCCGCCGCCCTGTGTATGACCGCTGCGTGGAATACCTCGCGCGGATGTACGGTGGAATCGGTGAGTGAGCCCTGAGATATCCTCTCCTTGCGCAGAACATCGCCCTTGCTGTTAAGCAGAAGGAGCAGAAAATACTCTCTGTCCTCGTACCTAAGTTCAGGCAATATAATGTAGACAGCGTCTTTTGTGCAATTGATGCGGTCACGGCCGCGCGGCTGGCTGTTCGCCAGCCTCCTGCCCAGTTCCAGCGCCGCGGCTATCGTCACGGCCTTGGCCGGTCCGATACCTTTTGTAAGCGCCAGTTGGGCCGGTTTCATCGCACATAGGGCCGCTAATTTCTCCGGCGTCGCGGCAAGCTCATGCGCCAGCTCTACCGCCGACTTTTCCTTGCCGCCTGTCCTGATAAGCACCGCCAAAAGCTCCGAATCGCTAAGAGCGGCCACTCCTTTAGACAACATCTTCTCGCGCGGACGATCGTCCTGAGGCATACTTTTAATCTTCAAAATATACCCCCGCCTTTTTCAGCAGTTCGAACACCGCGACTAATGGCAAGCCCACGACATTGTAATAACAGCCTTCTATACGCTGCACCAAAAGCGCGCCTTTGCCCTGTATGCCATAGGCTCCCGCTTTATCGAGCGGCTCGCCTGTCGCTACATAGCGGGCTATTTCTCCGGCAGTAAAATGCCTCATAGTTACAAGCGTACTTACTACATCAACAAATACCTTGCCCCGCACTGCCAAGGCAAAGCCGGTGAGAACTTCATGCGTGCGGCCGGATAGCTTCTCCAGCATGTTTTGGGCGTCGGCAGCGTCTTTGGGTTTGCCAAAGACCACTCCGTCAAGGGCAACTACCGTATCGGCGGCTAACACCACCGCATCGGGCGCCGCATACCTTGCCGCCGCCAAAGCCTTCCCGCAGGCGTTTTCCTTCGCATGATCCGCGGGCGACAGACTCCCTGGCGCTATCTCTGCAAAATCGCTTGCTACGACTGTAAAATCAAGTCCGACCTGGCTAAGCAGCTCCTGCCGCCGCGGCGATAGAGAAGCTAAAAGCAGTTTCATATAGTCTTCTCCTATGCTTTTTGCCTGCCAAACTTATCCGGCTGTATTTTTTTTATCTTATCGAGAATTATCGCCGTCGACTTGATCATAACGCCCAACTTTTTGCCATCTTTTAGTACGACAATCAGCCGCAGGTCGTTTGCGTCAGAAGAAGAAAACCTGCTCACATACTTGTTTACGCCGTCACGCTTGAATAGTTTTCTATCACATGCATAAGAAATACTTTCGATCTCAGAAAAAGGATACCTGTACGTCTTGGAAAATCCTAAGCCGGCCTGCTCCACGATAAATTCCTTAGGGTTAAAGCTGTACGTATAATCAAAACCACAGCGCCAACACCAGAGGAAAATAAAAACCGCGCAGTAAACCCACACTTCCCAATGCATACGCCCGATAAGCGTATAATAAATTTCCGCGCACAAAACGCCCAGCATCAAAAGAAGGCTGCCCCAGCGCAAATTTTTATCAAAACCCGTGTAAACGCTGGACTCTTTATATATAGCCAAAATACTCCTCCTGCCGGATGAATCATACACAAAACTATATCCTCATTATTATAGCAAATTTTTCCATATAAAGTAAAAAAGTTTTTGAGTATTTTTAAACAGCTTATCGGCGGCCTATTTGAGCTGCCATAAGCTAAAGACACCAAACCCGGCTATTGCCAGGCCGGACAAGCGGTTGACCCAAACCATCTTGTTATAGTTAAAGCGTCCGCGCAACGCATTTACTGCCAGGCTAAGCACCAGCCACCACAGCATAGAACCGGTAAAAACCCCGGCCACAAGGAAATACGGCGACAGGCGTCCGGCCGCGCTGCCCAGTCCCAAACCGGCAAAGACCGCAGCAAACGACATAATCGTCATAGGATTGGTCAGGGTAAGTAAAAACGCGGACAGATATGAACTCCAGGAATTTTTATTTTCAGCACAGGATGACGCTTCCGCCGGGCGCGCGCAAAAGCTCTTAGCGCCCAGATAGAGCAAAAAAGCACCACCGGCCAAATGCAGGTAAAACTTACCGTCAAGCAGCAGCGCTGCCGCGGCGGACAGGCCAAAAGCCGCTATACAGCCGTAAATGGCGTCTGCCGTGGCCACGCCCAGACCGGACAAAAAACCGCCGGCAAAGCCACCGGCCAGCGTCCGCCTGATACACAGCACGCCGATCGGGCCGACCGGCGCCGCTATGGAAAAACCCAATACCAGCCCTTTACAAAAAAACAGCCACTCCATAAATATCATACGCCTTTTTTAAAATCTTACCGGCAGTACCGGCGTTTCTTTTACTGTCGACAGCACCACTGTGGTGCGCGTCCTGATGCCCGGCAGGTTTTTGATTCTGCCGCTGATCAGGCGCTCCAATTCCTGCGTGTCCGCGCAGCGTACTTTTAGAATATAGTCTTCAACGCCGGCCACATGGTGGCATTCTAAAATTTCCGGCGCCTGAGCCACTAACTCCAGGAAAATCCTCCTATACTGCGCGTCTTCAACCGTCACGCTGACAAATGCGCCCAGGCCAAATCCGGCCTCTTTCGGGTCTACCAATGCTGCATAGCCTTTGATTATACCCTTCTCTTCCAGTTTGCGCACCCGTTCGGCCGCCGCCGGCGCCGAAAGCCCCAACAAGCTGCCTAGTTCCGCCCAACTGATGCGGGCGTTAGCCATAAGACTGGCAATTGCTTTCGAATCGTAATTATCCATAGTATAAAACCTCTTAAACATAAGTTTTAAGCTTATAATATCTTGTATTCCAAAAAAAGGAAAGGGTTGTGCGCTAAAATTTTGTTATAAGCATTTTAATATTTCCACAATATCATCATCTCCTGCATTTGAGTAAAGAGAAGCTGGCCCGCGCGAAACAGCCCGGCCGCGTGTCGGTACGGATGCGTGGTTAAAAAAAATAAATTTTGACATACAAAGCCATAAACAG
>JAVBME010000012.1:0-58723 GCA_031552765.1 Acidaminococcales bacterium
GGTATTTGTCACCGCTTGCATTCAGAGAGATGCTTTTGCAAAATCTTGATGCTGCGTAATGAGAATTTAGTTTTTACGTAAAACTACGTCCGAGGGAGAAAACACGAACTGGTTGGTGTCCGGTTTTCGTGGAAGGGGACACTACCTTCTCACAATAGAGATAATTTACATAACATAATCTTACATAATGCAATCATATATCAAGATAACAAAGATAACCGCTTCCCTTCTGCATATAGCCCGTTTACGGGCAAGTTGCAAGGGAATAGTTTCCATAACAACAATCCAAGCAGATATTTTACGCCTTATCCTTAGGCAAACCGCCGCACCCTTGTTTAGCGGTTTACCATAGTCTTCGCCGTAAAATACTTAGATAAAGAAAAAATTTAAACTTTTAAGAAAAATGCCCCCGTGCCACCGGGACGCTTCTATAAGTACATCCAGTAAAAAATTAAACTTTCAGATTCGGAGCTTGGTTTTGGCGTAGAGAAGCGAAGCCAAAATAGCAAAGCGAACGAATAATGTCGTGCGACGAGACGCTTTTCCTCGTCGTAAGACAAAGAATAAATTTTAAAAGTTTTACAAAAAATGTCCCCGTGTCCCCGGAAAAGCTATTTATTGGGGATTTCGACCGTATATATTTATCACACCCTAATTTTGGTTTTAAGCTGTATAAGTTTTTAACGCATAACTTTATCCATTCAGGCTACTTATCTTTTAAAATCGCCCAGCCTACGTTTGATATGTTAACTATAACAACGGCGATAATAAGTATTTAAGCATAAAACTAATAGTCATCGCATAAAAGCTAATCTTCGTCTTCGTACCCGTACAAATATCTGATAATACTACCGCCCAAAGGGGAATCACCCTCATCATTACATCTTTCAATGTACTCGTAGGCGGCAGCTTCTTGGTCACCGCTATCAATAGCCTCTATAAGCTCCTCCCACGTCATTTTTCTGTATTTATCCCACTTATCCTCAGTCATTTAAAGCAACTCTCCTTCCCACACGCTATTTTGACGTTTAAGCTGTGCTAGATTTCAACGCATAAACTTATCCATCAGACCTACTTATCGTTTGAAATAGCCGACTTCTCGCTTGTACTCTAACATTAGAAAGGGTTAGGCGAGTATACAGTATCAAAAGCTAAATAACCTTCTTAAGTTTTATCCTTTCTTTCCCAAGCCCAATACCCATACAGTCAAGTGGATTAAACTGCTCAAAGTCTTTAGACAAATCCCGGCCGAACATATTTACATATTCTTTTACTATAGCCAGGTCGCTATGGCCTAACAGTTTTTGTAACCTGAATATATCGCCGCCGTTAAGTATCCACTTTTTAGCGAAGGTATGGCGGTAGAGGTGGGCGGAGGTCTTAGCCACTCCGCGTTTTTTATTGTAGCTATGTAATAAGTCTTGATAGACCCGTATATTAGCGTGGTTACCGTAAGAATCACAAAACAGGTAATCATCCTTTTCACCTTTTCTGTAGAGCAGGTATTCTTTGAGTATACGGGCTAGGGTATTGGAAAGGGGTATGATGTAGGCTTTTTTGTTTTTGACTTTATCGACCTGTATAAGGGAGTTTTCAAAGTCTATATTGCCTATCGCAAGACCCAGAGCGGAAGATATCCTATTGCCAGTCGCAAGCAGGTAATTGGAGAACACCCAAGTTTTGTATTCGGTAAATTTAACTTTCTTTAAATCTGGTTTTTTTAATAGTACTTCCAGTTCTTCATCAGTATAGGTCTCTTTTATGCGTTTCTCCGCTTTGGGTAGTCTTATTTTGAAGTAGTCTATAATTTTCTCATCCATACAGTAATAGAGAAATGACCTCATGTTACGCATGTAAGACAGGATAGTTATATCATTACAGCCACGGTCTTTTAGGTAGAGGGTGAATTTATCTAGTATGGATAAGGAAATATCGGTTATTAGAACTTCCTCATCATTCAAAAACCGCTTGAACACTGAATAGTGTACTGTATATAGTTCTATCGTTTTCTCTGAAAGATTTCTTGCTTTACACCGTATTATGTAATTAGCATGTACTTCCTTCACTGTTAGCTTATTAGCCGCTTTAGTACACAAGTTTTTCATATTTTGAACCCCTTTCTTACAGAGCAAAAACCACCCGCTAGCCTACCCAATTTTTGAGTAGAATAAACGAATGGTTTTTTAGGTTTAAGGGGAAATAAAAAACTCGTTAGATTGAGCTGTAAAAGCTGTTTTTCTAACGAGCATAGTACTATATTGTGGTGCGGTTGGTGGGATTTGAACCCACACGAGTCTCCCCGCCACCCCCTCAAGATGGTGCGTCTGCCAGTTCCGCCACAACCGCATATTTTCAGCTTGCCCATAAACCGCCATCTGCTTTGTTGTTCGTCATATTTTATGCTCAACGTACGCTGTGTACGCTTCCGCTAAAATATTCCTCACGCCTCGCATCTAACGATTTCTTGACAACCTGCGTTTAATTTTGTATGGTGCGGTCGAGTGGATTTGAACCACCACGAGGTTGCCCCCACTAGCTCCTGAGGCTAGCGCGTCTGCCGTTCCGCCACGACCGCATTTCCCGGCAATCTTAATTACCGGCAACGTGAATATGATAGCATACGGCGTTTTATCCGTCAAGTTTTTTATTGCGGTTTTTGCCAGGTTTCTCTATATAATATTCGATATTTTTCCCTGTCTGCCAGAACACGCTCCACATACTTACTTGTCTCGGCAAAAGGTATTTTAGCGACCGTCACGCCATCCCACTTTTTCTCCTCCAGCCAGGATTCTACAGTGCCGCGGCCGGCATTATAAGCTGCTATAGCCGTTATATCATTTTCAAACTGGTATTTAAGTTCGCTCAAATACCAACAACCCATGCGGATACTGGCAGCCGGTTCTTTTAAGTTTTCTTCTTTGAAAGATTTGACGCCCATTTCTTTTGCTATCCAGGCGCCGGTTTCCGGCATGATCTGCATGATGCCCACAGCGCCGCGAGACGAAACAGCTTCCGGCTTAAAGTTGCTTTCGTTGTGTATTATAGCGGCAACCAGCACAGGATCAAGTTTGTTTTTATCGGCATATGTTTTTATCTCTTTTTCATAAAAAAGCGGATAAAAAAGCTTTTTTTGCACTACTTCCAGGTTAAGCCCCAAGAGCGCCAAAGCTACGGCAATTGCAGCAAATATGCCCAGACGGATTATCCTCATTGCCCGCCCTCCAGAATTTTTTCCCATGCTATTTCCACTTGCCGGCGGGTATTTTCCACATTTCCGCTGTTATCGATGACGACAGAAGCGTATTTGCGTTTTTCTGCCAGCGGCAGTTGGGCGGCCAGGCGTTTTTCCGCCTGTTCCACCGTTAGACGGTCGCGGTTCAAAAGCCGCTCTAGCTGTACTTCACGAGGCAGGTACACCAGCCAAACTTCATCTACATTTTTATATATTTCTTTTTCTATGAGTAAGGGAATATCCAGCACTACTGCCAAACACCCCTCACGTCTGGCGTTTTCCACAAACTCTTTACGCCGGTTTTCCACATGTATGTGCGTCACGCCTTCCAGCCAAGCCAACTCGGCTCGGTCGGAAAATACTATCTCACCCAGTTTTTTCCGGTCTATATTGCCGTCTGCCGCCAATATCCCTGAACCAAACCGGTCTTTTATATCCTGCCAGGCCAGGCCGCTTTGGGCTAAAAGGGCATGCGCCTCTTTGTCCGCATCAAATACCGGCGCTCCCATACCGGCCAGCATGGCGCTTACAGTACTTTTTCCTGAGGCGATGCCGCCTGTAAGGCCGATTACTCTCAAGATGTGACCTCCATCAAACCTGGCAATGAGGGCAATAGGCAGTGCCCCGCCCGGCAACACGCATATATTCTATGACCGCGCCGCATTTTTTGCAGGGCTGCTTGGAACGACCGTACACCCATAGATGCTCCTGGTTGGAGCCTTTTTTTCCTTCACCGTCCTTGTAGTCGCGAAAAGTGGTGCCGCGGTTTTCTATGCCCTGCGCTATCACCGCCAGCACCGCCCAGTGAAGTTTCTCACTTTCGTCTATACCTAGGCTGTCCGCCCGCCTGTCCGGCCTTATTCCAGCCAAAAACAGCGCTTCGTCCGCATAGATATTGCCTATGCCGGCAATAGCGGACTGGTCGAGCAGTACGCCTTTGACGGTGCTTTTTCTTTTTTTCAGGGCGCTTTGAAAATACGGCACAGCCAGCTGTCCCTCTAGCGGCTCAGGACCGAGCGAAGCCAATCCTTTGACTATAGTTTCCCCTTTGTCCATAAGGTGCAAGGTGCCAAGCGTACGAACATCAGTGTACCAAAGATGGCTGCCGTCCGACAGGGTGAAATCTATCCTGCCATAGTCCGGCACGTCGCCGTTTGTAGTAACGATAAGCGCCCCCGTCATCCGTAAATGTACCACCAGCAACTTGTCGCCGTCCAAATCGAATAACAGGTATTTACCCCGGCGCAGCAGGTTGTTGATCACCCTGCCGGTAAGCGCGGCGGCAAACGCTTCTTCGCCCGGGTGTTTTATCATCCTGCCTACATGTATCTTCACAGCGGCCACCCGGCGCCCCAGCAGGTGCGGGGCCAGCGTACGCCTGATGCTTTCTACTTCCGGCAATTCCGGCATTTTAAATCCTCCCTTAGTCTTTAGTCTGGGCCCAGTTTTGCCCTCTCGCTACATCAACTACCAGCGGCACATTGAGCTGAGCCGCATTTTGCATAGCGTCTTTCACCAAATCAGTAAGTAATGGCGCTTCTTGTTCTACCGCTTCGAAGACCAATTCATCGTGCACTTGCAGCAGCAGCCTGCTTTTTAGTTTATTTTCTTCCAAGACCCGCGCTACGTCAACCATGGCGCGCTTGATAATGTCGGCCGCCGTCCCCTGTATCGGCGTATTTATCGCGGTACGTTCGGCAAAAGAGCGCCGGTTGAAGTTGCTGTTATTGATATCCGGCAAATAACGCCGCCGCCCCCACATAGTGAGCGCATAGCCGTTTTTTCTCGCCTCGGCGATGCAACGCTCCATAAAAGCCTTGACGCCGGTGTAGCGTGCGAAATAGTTGTTTATATAAGTCGCCGCTTCCGTACGCGATATGCCCTGGTCGCGCGCCAGGCCGTAGTCACTGATACCGTACACTATACCGAAATTCACCGCTTTCGCCCGCGTCCGCAGCATAGGCGTGACCTCGGCCAGCGGCACGCCAAATACTTCCGACGCCGTGCGGGCATGAATATCCTGGTCATGCAAAAAGGCCTCGGTAAACAGTGGGTCGCCTGACATATGAGCAAGTATCCTCAGCTCTACTTGGGAATAGTCGAAAGACAGCAGGCAATCATATCCTTCTCCCGGCACGAAAAACTCCCGTATGCGTTTACCCAGCTCCGTCCTGACCGGAATATTTTGTAAATTTGGCTCTGTACTCGACAGCCGCCCGGTAGTGGTAACTAACTGCTGGAAATGCGAATATATCCGCCCCGTCCCATTATCGATGAGCGGCTGCATACCTTCGAGGTAAGTAGACTGAAGTTTGCTCAGCAGGCGGTATTCCAGTATAGAGTCAACTATCGGGTGCATGCCGCTCAGGTTTTCCAGCACTTCGGCGTCCGTTGAGTAGCCGGTCTTGGTCTTTTTCATAAAGGGCAGGGCCAGGCGTTCAAAGAGTATGACGCCTAGTTGCTTGGGCGAATTGATGTTGAACTCTTCGCCGGCCATGTCGATGATCTTTTCCGTCAGTTCTTCAATTTTTGTTTTTAGTTCGCGCGACATCGCCGCCAGTTGCTCTTTATCTACCTGTATCCCGGCCAGTTCCATAAAAGCCAGCACTTTTACCAATGGCAGTTCCAGATCGTGGTATAGACTTGCCAGCTGACCTTCTCCCAGCCGCTCCCGCAAAACCGCGGCCAGGTCGCGCACCAGGGCGCTGTCCGGCACGCCTTCCGCCGTTAACTCAAAATACGCGGCCAAACCCTTGGCCGTATAGCTGTTTATCCCGGTGTCGGTCAGATAGGCGGCCACCGCGACATCACCAGTCAGATTTTTCATCTCTATACCGGTCTGGTATAGCGCCTTGACATCACAGCCGGTTTTCACAAAAAGAGGATCTGCCAGCCAGGCCAGCACCAGCGGCCAGGCCTCGCTCTCCGGGCGGAATATATACACTGTCCCCGCTTTACATACTTCGAGATATTTAAGGCGCAGCCGCGGCAGTTTACCCTCTACAGAATAAACGATATAGGCCTCGCCAGGCGAGAATAGAAATTCCCGCGCTTTGCCGGCTTTGGCCAACTCGGTGCACTCTACTGTTTCACCCGCCTGAACGGCTGCTTTCTCGCCAACCGCCGGCGCAGGCTGTAAAACGGCTAATTTAGTCTTCATATTGCGAAAGCCTAGTTCGGCGATAAAACCTTCCAGCTTGCCAAAGTCCGGCTTTATCTTAAAATCTTCCGGCTTAAAAGCCAGTGGCACTCTTGTGCATATAGTAGCCAATTGTTTGGACAATACGGCCTGTTCCTGGTTTGCCGCCAGTTTCTCGCCCAGCTTGCCCTTAACGGCAGGCAGGTTTTCCAGCAAGCTCTCTACAGTTTTGTACTCGTGCAGCAATTTCAGCGCGGTTTTTTCGCCTACGCCCGGCACGCCGGGAATATTGTCCGAGGCGTCGCCCATCAGTCCCTTTAGGTCTGTTATCTGAGCCGGGGTAAGCAGGCATTCTTTATACAGCTCGTCCTTATCCATCAGCTTAGTTTCTGAAATGCCTTTTTTCGTCAGCAGAACGCGGGTATGTTCATCTATCAGCTGCAACGCGTCCCGGTCGCCGGTCACGATAAGGCTGTTTATCCCGGCCTCGCCCGCCTGCGCGCAAAGCGTGCCTATTATATCGTCCGCCTCATAATCATCGAGCTCTATAGTATTTATACCCATGGCCCGCAGCAGCTCCATCATCAAAGGGAACTGTTCTTTCAGCTCGTCCGGCGTAGGTTTTCTTTGCGCCTTATAGTCCTGGTAAAGCGCGGTGCGAAAAGTCTTTCGCGATTTGTCAAAAGCTACCGCCACCCACTCCGGCGACAATTCCACGAGCATTCTAAGGAGCATATTAGTAAAACCGTATACCGCCCCAGTATTCACCCCTTTAGAGTTTACAAGCGGCGGCAGGGCGTAAAAAGCGCGGTATAATAGGCTGCTGCCATCTATGACAAGGAATTTTCCATCCATGAATGCACCGTCCTGTTTACTTTTTGTCTTAACAATTTATTATAACATAGTCTATAAATAATAAAAGGACGCCTACGCGTCCTTTTATAGTATCACTATATTATTTTTCCACCGGCCAGACTATTTCCGTCAGATAATCTTCCGGCTTTGTTTCCGTAGGGTCGTTCAGGTAGATTTCCCGCATGGGATATTGCGCCAGCCATTTGTAGCCTTCTTTTTCCGCCCAGGCCATCATGGTCTGGTACACTGCGGCCAGGCCTTCATACGGCCCTTTATGTGTGTACTGCACCATCAGGTTGCTTTCTTCTCCGACGGTACGCCCTTTTACCCGGCCGTCTTCTTTAGTCAGTTCCTTTACCGGTATGCAGCATTCGATATCCAACTGCTCCATCGTGGCTCCTTCGGCGTGATAGAGGGCAAAAGCATGCCCTGCCGGTATGCAGCCGCTTTTTTGGCAATAAGCGCACAGTTCTCCAAACATGCCGGACATAGCGTCTCCTATCTGGCTGAACGGCGCTATCGCGCGGATAGACATGATGTTTTGCGCAGGAAAAGTACGTTCTTTTACTGTATAATCCATATTTACACCGCTTTCTTTATGCATTTATTTGTATTATAGCACAACTTTCAGTCAAAAGCAAACATTAGTTCGCGAATATTTGTGACAAACATTCATACATGAGAAAAGAGCGGCCCCAGGCCGCCCTTTATCATCCAGCTATATTGCATTGTTCGCAGTAAGTTTTCAATACTTCGCCCAACCGTTTGATGCCTTCTTCAATCCTGTCCGGCGGCATGTTGGAAAAATTCAGGCGCATGGTATTTACCTTTTTGTTGTTTGGATAAAACGGCGCGCCGGGAACGAAAGCGACATTGTGCTCCACGCTCTTGACCAGTATCTCTCCGGCGTCGACCCCTTCCGGCAAAGTCACCCAGAGAAAGAGCCCGCCGTCCGGGTGAGTGAACTTCACACCGGGTGGGAAATGTTTCTCCATGGCTTTTATCAAAGTTTGGCAGCGTTCTTTATAAAGAGCCATGATTTTTTCGATGTGCCCGTTGATGTCACAGGTAGTCATATATTCATATACTATGCGCTGGGTAAACTCACTGGTATGAAGGTCGCTGGATTGTTTGACGGTGATAAACTTTTCCAAAAACCGCTTGTCCGCGGCCACCCAGCCAAGGCGTAAACCCGGCGCGAATATCTTGGAAAATGTGCCGTGGAAGATTACCAGGCCTTTTTTGTCCATAGATTTTAAAGAAGGCGGTATTTCGCCGTTAAAACGCAGTTCGCCGTAGGGATTGTCTTCTATGACTGGCAGGTCGTATTTTTCTACAATAGCCATGATGGCTTTCCGGCGCTCCAGCGACCAGGTACGCCCGGTAGGGTTTTGAAAATCCGGTATGGCGTAAAGAAACTTTACCCGCTCCGTCGTCGCCAACACCCGTTCGAGGTCTTCCGGTATAAGGCCGTCGTCGTCGGTCGCTACCTGTACATACTCCGGCCCGTAGGCGTTGAAAGCGTTTATCGCGCCAAGGTAAGACGGGCTTTCCAAAAGCACGACGTCGCCTTCGTCGATAAATATTTTGCCGGCAAAATCCAGCGCCTGCTGTGAGCCGCTGACGATAGTCACCTGGTCATCTGTAACGCTGGTCTGGAATTTTTCGTTCATGTGTTTGGCGATGACCGCCCGGAACGGCTGATAGCCTTCCGTGGTGGCGTATTGCAGCACCTGTTTGCCCGCTCTGTCTAAAAGGTCTGAGGTCACCTTTTTTATGTCCTCCACCGGGAAGAGCTCGGGGGCAGGCAACCCTCCCGCAAATGATATTATTTCCGGGCGCGCCGTAATCTTTAAGATTTCCCTTATCTCCGAACGATTCAAACCAGCCATACGTTTGGCAAATGTCACTGCCATAGAAAACGACCTCCCAAAATTACAAAGTAACAGATTTTTATTTCTATATTTAAATAATAATAGATATTGTAACATATACTATGCAGCATGGTCAATATTTCCCGTATATTTTATTTATATTATTATATCGCAGATTAAATATTATCCCAAGCTTTTCAATGCAAATATTTCACTATCTTTTTTTTATAAAGATAAAGTATAATTATAGCGTTAAATAAAATAAGGAGGCTTTACCATGCAAATTCGTAAATATTGTTTTCTCTTCGCGCTCCTTACCTGCTTTTTTTTCACTGCCAATGCCTTTGCGGCGTCCTACAATGTAATTGCCCTCGTAGAAAAAAATGACCAGAAAGGTTTTGTGGATACCAACGGGGAAACTATCATCCCTACACGTTATAACGAAATAAAATATGCCGGTTCGGTCTTTATCCTGGTGAAAAACGCCAACGGCAAATGGGGTTGCTATGATGCCAACGGCCGCTCCATACTGCCGGAAAACTTCGATTATATCTCTAACCTGCAAGAGGGCGTATTCCTTGCTAAAAAAGACGGGAGATACGGATATTACGACATCCATGGCAGCAACATCATCCCGCACCGTTATGAAGAAGCCACTCCTTTTTCCCAGCAGCTGGCCGCAGTGGCTACAGACAAAAAATACGGCTATATAGATAAGCAGGGAAATAATGTCCTTGCCGAGCAATATGACGACGCGGCACCCTTCAGTGAAGGAGTGGCAGCCGTCAAAGTACAAAAACAATACGGTTATATAAATAAAGCCGGCAGTTTTGTAATAAGCCCGCGTTTCCAAGACGCCAAGCCTTTTTCCGAACAACTGGCCCTGGTAAAAGAAGATAAACAGTACCGCTTTATCAATCACAGCGGACAGGTGCGCTTTAACGCGCCTTATAAATGGGTCTATTCTTTTAAAAACGGCTTGGCTGAAGTACGCAACAAGTCAGGCGCCCTGATTACGCCGGATATGATATGGTCTACCGTGGCCAGCGCTATTGTACCCTTTTCCGGCCTGCTGCTCAATCCGCATGTCCAGGACATACTGCACATCAGCAGCAATGACGCCGACAAGCTAAAGCCTAATCAAAAACGCGGCTTTATCGATAAAAACGGGAACCTTGTCATCGATGTGAAAAACAATTTCGTCGGCCCCTATTTCGGCCCGGAGCACTGGATACTTGTCGTCAAAGACCATAAATCCGGTTTTGTTGACAATAGCGGCAATTTCCGCATCCCGGCCGAATATAAAAAACTCAGCCCAGTCGAAGAAAACCGCATCGCAGTCTTAAAAGACAAGTTTTGGTACTTCGTCGACAGAAGCAACCGGCCTATTAATAACGCGCAGTATGACTCAGCCAAACCCTTCACTCACGGCTTGGCCGCAGTACAAAATACTGACGGAAACTGGGGATTTATTAACACTAGCGGCGATACTGTCATCCAACCGCAATTTGACGATGTCAGGAGCTTTCACACTGGCGTAACCGCCGCCAAACAAAACAAAGAATGGGTGCTCATAGATAAAAACGGCAACATCTTAAAACACTTGCCCGAAGTAGAAGATATCAAAGATTTTTTCAATGATCTGGCCGCGGTGAAAATCAACGACCAGTGGGGCTATATAAATACCAGCGGTGAAATCGTCATCCAGCCGCAATTTAGTGATGCCGGCTTTTTTAGCAAGTTCTGACAATCACCAACATCATACGAAAAAAGCTGTATCCCTGCCATATTTGGCCGGGATACAGCTTTCTTATGTTGCTTTTTTATTTTTTAGCTTTTCCTGTTTTCTGATATTGGGCGTAATACTCTGTTGCCAGCTTGTGTATAGCCTTGCCTATTTTTACATAATCCGCTTCGTTGAGGTTGGCCAGCGATACCCGGACGGACGGATGGCTGGTGCCGAAGCCCTTGGCCGGCAAAAGCACCACGCCGGCTTCTTTGGCCAGTTTGAACAAAAACTCATTAGGCTGCAGGGTCTTGAGCAGCCAGTCCACAAAGGGGCGGCCATAAGTTTCAAAACCTATTGTCTCAACATCCAGCAGTTGGTAATAATCAACACTGTTTTCATCTTTCTCGGGACATACGCCCAATTCCTGGTACAGCGCCAATTTACGTCCTCTTACCAGACGTTTCATGGCATCTTTGTACCTGTCCGCCTGATCCATAAGCGAGAACAGGGAGAAAAGCACCATCTGCACTTGTACCGGCGTAGACAGGCCGGCAGTATGGTTGAGCGCTACCGTGCGGCTGTCCGCCACCAGGCGGTCGATAAATTTAAGCTTTTCCGGCGCTGTGGTGATCGAGCTGTAACGCGTGTTAAGCACTTTTTTCGTACTGTCCGACAACTTGGCAATCTTATCGTCCATCAAATTCTTTTCGGCGGTCGCTATAACGCCTAACCGCCAGCCGGTAGCGCCGAAATATTTCGAGTAGGAATAGACGAGGATAGTATTATATGGCGCAACGGCAAACAAAGAAACAAAGTTATCGGCAAAAGTGCCGTAAACGTCATCCGTCAGAATAATAAGGTCAGGGCGTTTCTTCACTATTTCGCCAAGGTATTTGAGGTTTTCATCCGAAATTTTGACCGACGGCGGATTGCTCGGATTTACCAGAAAGAACGCTTTTATTTTCGGGTCCAGCAATTTATCCATCTCTTTTTTGGTAAACTGCCAGTCGTTTTGCGGATGCGCCTCAAGGCTAACTTCCACAAGTTTGTAATCGTTAAGTTCTGGTATCTCGATATAAGGCGTAAATATCGGAGTGCCCAGCGCAATCTTGTCACCCGGGCAAAGAAGGTAGTTTTCGCGCAGCGTGTTGAAAAGATAGGTCATGGCCGCAGTACCGCCTTCTACGGCAAACAGGTCAAAGCAATCGCAAAAATGATAGTTTCCTATCATTTCTTTTCGGATATATTGAGCCACTATCTTTTCCGACATTTTGAGCATCCTGTCCGGAACAGGATAATTACAGCCAAGCAGCGCTTCGCACATTTCATAGATAAAGTCCTGTTCGTTATGGCCCAGTTGATCCCTTACATAAGATACCGCCGAACGCAAAAAGCTTATGCCCGGCGCACCCTTGTTTTCACTGAGAAACAGGGAAAACCTTGCATCAATGCCTTCTTTTTTCGGCGCGCCGCCAACGCCTTCCGGCATAAAGCAAAAAGAGCGCTCGGCTTCCTGCATGGCAAAAAGCCCTAACTGGAAAAAACCGTGCCTGGGTTCAGTAGCTAAAAAGTTGGGGTTGCCGCGCCCGGCGTTGAGCATAGAGCGACCCGCTTCGTCCTGCGCCACTTGAATGAGAAAATCTTTGATTTCAAACGGGCTTAGTTTTCCTAATTCTTTAATGTTTTTGATTTCCATGATGAGCATCTCCCTATTTTTTATATATTTTCCAATCTTTACACTCTATAAATTTATACTAATGCTACAATGAGCGGCCCCAGAAGCGTCAGGAACACGTTTGCCAAAGCATAAGTAATAGCAAAGGGAACAGTCGGGACAGAGTTTCCTGCCGCGTTGAGCACCTCGCCGAAGGCCGGGTTGGCGCTACGCGCGCCGGAAAGGGCGCCGGCCAGGATGGCCACATTTTTATAGCCCAGGGCATAATAGCCAACAAGCATCGCCAAAAACAGCGGCACCATAGTTACTACCACGCCTATCAAAAACAAGCTCAATCCCTGCTCTTTTATTGTTGTAATGGCTTGCAGACCGGAATCTAGTCCTACTACGGCGACAAAACCGGCCAGGCCAAAATCTTTAAGCATTTGCGACGCTCCGCTCGGAAGGTTGCCAAACGACTGATTGCGTGCGTGATACCAGCCGAAAGCCAGACCGGATAAAAGAACGCCGCCGCCGCTGCCTAGAGTTATCGGCAGGCCGGCTATTTTTACCGAAACCAGCCCTATCAAAAGGCCTATTACCAAACCAACTCCCATATAGACAAAGTCCGTCTTATTGCTTGGCACGACAGCATAGCCAATATTCGCCGCCACCCGCTTTATATCTTGTTCCGTACCGTAAAGGGTCACCATATCCCCACGCGCCAAAACAGTATCCCCTTGTATCGGCAAAAGCTTGCCCTCCCTGGCTACGGCCAAGACAAAAGCGCCATGGCGCGCCGCGCGGGTAGTGGAGCTGATCTCGGCAAAGGATTTGTTTACAAGTTCTTCATTGGTTACTACTACATTGAGTTTTTGCATGGTAAGATCCATGCCTTCGACGTTATTTACCTCCCGCCCGATACGCTCGGCCAAAGCCACTACCGCTTGCCGGCGGCCAACCACCAGGATGATATCGTTCTCAACAAGAGATAAATCGGAAGCCAGCGCTAAAATATTAGCGCCCCGCTTTACCCGCTCCGCCGTTACAGGCGCATCGTCGCTTGACGCCGCCTCAAGTTCGCCAACCGTTTTGAAACTGCCTGCCTTTATCCTGTAGGTGCGCCCCACCAGCGAACTTACAGCCAATTCCTGGCCTTCCGCCAATACAGTACTGCCCTGGTTGCTCATCGCTTCGGCGGCAATAGCGTCCTCACGCAGGCTTTTGCCAAGTATTTTGGGCATTATATTCACACAAAATATTATTGCGCCAAAAGAGCCGAAAATGTAAGTGACAGCATAACCTATAGCTACATTAGCCTGCATTGTTTTCAACGTATTGTCGTCAAGACCGAGTTTGGAAAGCGCATCACCCGCCACGCCGATAATCGCCGACTGTGTCATACCGCCGGCCGCCAGTCCTGCCGCCAGTCCTTTATCTATACTAAAGATCTTTGCCATGACGACAACTGTCAGCAAACCGCTGGCTGCTACAGTCAGGGCCAAAAGTATTTCTTTTATACTCTGCCGGCCCAGCGAGCGGAAAAACTGCGGCCCGCTGTCAAAACCGACTGCGTAAATAAATAAGGCGAATAAGACGGATTTTACAACAGCGTCGACATTTACGCCAAACTGGCTGAATATTACCGCCGCAAGCAGCGACCCTGCCACTCCGCCCAATTGGAAAGAGCCAAAACGGAATTTACCAACCCAAAAACCAACCGCTAAAGACAAGAATACCGCAAATTCAGGCGACTTAGCGAATATGCCGTGCAGATAAGCATAAATTGCATCCATGTTCTGCACACCTCTTTCCTTAAAATTTTATCAATATATTACGAGTATATTACGTCTTTTTCAAACAAACCGGTTATTTTATAGCTCCGATCGCCCCTACCAGGATAGGCCCTAAGAGAGGCAAAAACACGTTGGATATGGCGTAAGTGATAGTATAGCCTAAAAGCGGCGTGGAATTGCCCGCGGAAGCCTGTACCGCGCTCAAAGCAGGCGTACTGCACTGCTGGCCGGCGATGCCGCCCAAAAGCACCGGCAACTCCAGTTTCAAAATATAACGACCTACAAACAAAGATATTATCGCCGGTATCAATGTCACGCAAATGCCCACCGCAGGCAGTATGAGCCCATACTGCATGATCAGTTTTATAGCCGACGGCCCGGCGGAAATGCCCACACAGGCTATAAAGACCGACAAACCAAGGTCTTTCATTATCTCGACGGCGGAAGCGGGTATGCCTTGTATATCTGGATTTTTTGACTGGTACCAGCCAAAGACCAGACCGACGACCAATACGCCGCCGCCCGTGCCCAAAGTAACGAATATCGCTCCGGCATGCACGCCCAGGCTGCCCAAAAGCATACCGCAGATGATGCCCAGACCGGCAAAAACAAAGTTTGTGCGGTCTGTCGTCTTTATTGCCTTGCCAACCAAAGCAGCCACTTTTTCTATTGCTTCCGGCTCCCCGTAAAAACGGATGATGTCTCCGGCCGCAAACTCTAGGTCGGCTACCAGCGGCAGCCAGTGCTCACCGCGCTTCACCCCGGCAAGGTATACGCCTTTTATTGTCTCTGAAAAACGCAATTTTTCCTGTATCTCACCCAGTTTCTTGCCAATGATTTCTTTATTGGTGAGAATGGATTCCAGATATTTAACAGTAAAGTTAAAGCCGTCCGCATTACCGCATTCGCCGCACTCCACGCCTACTACCGCGCCGGCCTTGACCACCTTGTCCTGATCGCCCATGAACAAAGCTATGTCTTTTTTCTCTAGCACCACATCAGGCGTGATTTCTATTTCTTTACCGCCGCGCTGCAATTTTTCGAGCCGTACGCGCGGGCCGAGCAGTTGCGCCAACTGCGCCACGTTTTTCCCGGCAGCAAAACTAACTTCATAGACCGCAGATACGATCTCTTCTTCAGCGTTTTCACCTTTAGCATTGGCGCCGCTAAGCTTAAGCCAGAGCGTCTCCGCTTCCTGCTTGAGATCTGCCTTAAGTAAAAGGGGCGCTATCTGGCTGGTAAAAACAACTATGCCGAGCAACCCGAATATATAAGTTACCGAATAAGCTGTAGCAATATTAGACTGCATTTGCAGCACTTCTTCCTTACTTATAGGCAAGTGGGAGATAGCCTCGCTGGCCGTCCCTATTACAGCAGACTCGGTTGCTGAGCCTGCGACGATACCGGCCGCAGTACCCGCGTCAAATTTAAAGATATAGACTGCCGTCATTACTACAACGAATACTGCTATGACTTCTATTAACGAAAAAATTCCCAAACGCAGTCCTTTTGCATTCAGGTTGGCAAAAAATTGCGGACCGCCGGCATAACCAAGGGCAAAAATAAATACGGCAAAAAATAAGTTCTTTACACTCGGGTCGATATTAAACCCCAACTGACCGATAAGCAAAGATGCGATCAAAGTACCGCATACCCCGCCAAGCTGTACGGGGCCTATCTTTAACTTCCCGATAAAATAACCGATGCCCACAGACAAAAACAACATCATCTCCGGGGCATGCTTGCGGATATCATCCACCAGGGCCATGATAAAACCTTCTGCTGCCAATTTAATCGCCTCTCTCAAAAATAGTGTTTTCGCTTAATTTGTTTTGCATCCCGACAGTTATATCTCTTTACAAAAGATATTAGCATAAAAATTAGAAATAGTCAGTAGTATTTATAACTCTTTTATCAACAAAAAAAACTAATAGCCGCCTCTCGATGCAGCTATTAGTCGATTTTAGTTTGTTACTGTCTTTACTTTCGCACCCGCCCGTCGGCATAGAGAAGGGATTTGAACTCTTGCATAAAATGCCGCGACACGGGCACCTCTTCTTTCTCGCAGCCTTCTACTACCAATAAATAGGTGTCATTGAACCAGGGCAAAACTTCTCGCACCTTATCCATATTTACTATGTAGCTTTTGTGTATGCGGAGAAAAGCGCTGTTTTTCAATCTTTCTTCGACATCTTTCAACAACATGCCGCTTTCTATTATTCCGCGTTTTGTGTAAAAGAGGGTTTTCTTGCCTTTGCCAGCCTTTACCAGCATTATTTCTTCCCTGGGGTCAAGCACTAAAAGCCGCTCGCCATGCCAGAGGGTGAACCTGTTCACCAAGGTTCCAATATTGTAAATGTCCGATTGTTCGCTATCCTTATTTTCTTTGTCCCGCGTCAGGCGCGACAGGGTAATTTCCAATCGCTCCTTTGTATAGGGTTTTAAGATATAATCCACCCCATTCAATTCGAAAGCTTTTACGGCAAATTCGCTGAATCCGGTTGAAAAAACCAGCTTAGGCGGTTCAGGCAGCGCGTTTATTTTCTCCGCCGCCGCAAGTCCGTCCATAAGGGGCATTTCTATATCAAGAAATACCGCGTCCACTTTATTGTTTTTCGCTAAAAAAGAAAGCGCCTCCTGGCCGTGTACGCACTCACCCACCACCTCGACATTACCTATTTCTTCCAAAAGGCACTTGATCTCCTGGCGGGCCGGGAATTCATCGTCAACTATCAGTATCTTCAAAGCCATCAATATCCACCTCTTTTATAGGGATGCGGAAACTCACGACTGTCCCTTTATTTTTTTCACTGCGGACCTCAAGGCCGTTATCCGGCCCGTAAACGGTTATCAGGCGTTTGTGCACATTGGAAAGACCTATAGATTTGCGCGTCGGATCGTCATATAAAAGATTTTCCAGTTGCTCCCCGTCCATACCTACGCCATCGTCTTCAACAGCCAACTCATAATACTCCCGCTCCTTTACCACCTTTATTTTGATCTTACCGCCAGTCGCTTTTGGCTGGATACCGTGTTTTATGGCGTTTTCCACCAAAGGCTGCATTATCAGCACAGGCACTCTAAAGCTCAAGTCCGGGTCTGTTTCGTAGCTAAGGCGCAGCCTCTCGCCAAAACGCGCCATTTCTATATTAACATAAGCGTTGATATGCTGCAGCTCTACCTGAAAAGGAATGAGGATACTGCTGTCGGAAAGGTTGTGCCGATAATAATCAGCCAGATAGGTCAGTAGTTTTTTTGCTGTGCCGGGCTGCGTACGGCAATAATAGCTTATAGTGTTGAGTGCGTTAAAAAGAAAATGGGGGTTTATCTGAGATTGCAGCGCTTTTATTTCGGCACTGGCCAAGAGCTTGGCCTGTTCTTTGACTTTTCCTATCTCCACCTGGGCGGAAATCAGTTTGCCCAAGCCGCCGGCCAATTCAGCTTCAAATGTCGAATTTGCGCTGCGCGCAGTACTGCCCAGTAATAAACTGGCTACCTGGGTATCGCCATTATATATAGGAACGATTATCTGGGATTTCAGGGGCGGCGCTAAAGCAATTCCTTTTAAAAAATCGCCTTCCCCGGACATTTCTATATTCATTCTCACTTTTTCTTCTTTTTTTGCATCTTTGGCGACTAAAGCCAAAGCCCGTTTGTTGGATAAAATAGCCACGCAATCGAAATTGTCTGTCGCGTCTATAATAGTCCGCACCGTTTCCCTCGCCGATTTTTCATCAAGGCCGTTCCTTAGTATCGACATAGTCAGGCTTGCCACGTAAAGCGCGGTCTTAGTAGCCGCGCCTTCCATTTTTTCGTTGCGTTTATAAGTGTCTTCCAATATACCTATGAAAATACCAACGCCAAGCGCATTACTCAAAAGCATAGGCGGCGCTATTACTTCAACAAGATCGCGCGCCTTTTCCAAAGGCTCGACAAAAACCAAAAGCAGCGCCATATGCATGATTTCAAGGACAAACCCTATCGCTAAGGCATAAGGCCACATTTCTTTCTGCGCTTTTAGTCTGCTTGAAAGCAGCCCCGCTATTATTCCCTGCAACATGGTGACTATGCCGCTCTCCATGGTACTGAAGCTATCGAGAAAAACACTGCGATGGAGGCCGACAATGAACCCGGTCGCGCTGCCGACTATCGGCCCACCGATCAATCCGCCTACTATGACGCCCACCGCTCTGGTATTTATCACACCAAGTTCTACATTTACCCCCCAATAGGTACCAACTATACCAATAAGGGAAAATACCGCGATCAAAAATAGCTTTCCCGTCATCGACTCATCGGCATAAAGCATCGTCCTTCGGAAAATATTGGTTCGGTTGAGAACGAAAATGACCATCATAAAAAAAGACAGGCCTAGCCATAAATGTTGGGTAACTATATAACTCATTTCAAACAAAACATTCCCACTCCCTGGCAAACAGCTTATCTGGATTTTGTCGCATTGTTCTGGATTCATTATACTTTATATCCACTATAAAATCTGCATCTTACACTAAAATTTCAGCATCTTATTACCCAAAGCACCAAAGTTTATATATTTTTTCATAGAATGATGGCGTGATAAGGCTTAAAACCGCCGCTTTTTTAAACTTTTTAAAGTAGAAACAAGTGTGAAATTTAAGTTTTGTCATAATATTAATTATTAGGAAAAGGAGGCGATAACAGAACGCTCCGGCGCGCTTTTTCGAAAATATGCGCAAAAAAAGTTATTCTATTCATAGGAGGATGAAAATGGATTTAGCTTTAGTGACTTCTTTGTTTGACGAGATGCTCATGGGCTTTATTGGACTTTACCAGAATCCCAGCCTGATGATCATGTGGGTAATCGGCGGTATACTTATCTATTTGGCAGTTTGGAAAGACTACGAACCCGCGCTGCTTTTGCCGATGGGTGTAGGCGCCATTCTCGCCAACATACCATTTTCTTCGGCTGTTGTAAAAACGCCGGGCGAAGAAGGCTTTCTCTTTTTGCTTTATAACATGGGTATTAAAAACGAACTCTTTCCAGTGTTAATATTTATAGCTATAGGCGCTATGTGCGACTTTGCGCCGCTGATGAGAAACCCGAGCGTTATGCTCTTTGCCGCCGCCGCGCAGTTTGGTATTTTCGCTACGGCCATAGCAGCTACCGCCTTGGGTTTTTCTTTTAACCACGCTGCCGCTATCGGCATCATCGGCGCGGCCGACGGCCCTTCTACCATCTTTGTCGCCAGCCGCTACGCGGTCGATATGCTGGGGCCGCTTTCAGTCGCGGCTTACTGTTATATGGCATTGGTACCGGTTATCCAGCCGCCTGTTATCAGAATGATGACCACACAGGAAGAACGCAGCATAAAAATGGGTTTTGAAGGCGAAAAACCTATCTCGCAAAAAGCTAAATTCCTTTTCCCGATCATGGTTGTCATCGTGGCCGGCGTTATCGCCCCGATATCTGTCGCTCTGATCGGCGCTTTGATGTTTGGTAACATTTTGAAAGAAGCCGGCGTTGTGCCGAGCCTTGCCAACTGCGCCACCAACGAGCTGTCCAACCTAGTTACCCTTCTGCTCGGCATCACGGTCGGCGCGACCATGGAAGCGGATAAATTCCTCAACTTCCAGGTACTCATGATCATGGGCCTTGGCGCTGTTGCTTTCGTATTTGATACGGTGGGCGGCGTGCTGTTCGCCAAAGTGCTCAATATGTTCTCCAGCAAAAAGATCAATCCGATGATCGGCGCCTGCGGTATATCCGCTTTCCCGATGTCCGGCCGCGTTATCGCGAAAATGGCGCTGAAAGAAGACCCGACAAACTTCATCATCCAGCACTCGATCGGCGTAAACGTAGCCGGTCAGGTAGCCTCTGTTGTGGCCGCGGGCCTGGTACTCGCGCTTATCCCGGCCCTGCAGAAACTGTTGGGGGTGTAACATGAGCAATACGGTACTTGCAGCTATTCTCATGATGATCGGGGCTCTGCCCGCAATGTTTCTCGTTATAGCGATATTCATTTTCGCGACTAAATTATTGGTCAACTCCTTCCCGCCAGAAGAAGATGGCGACGGCGACGACGATTGATTTATAGGGATCTTTCCCTATAAATCAACTTCCTTCATTTTCAACTTTTTTATTTAATTATCAAAGTTTGAGAGGAGATTTAATATGGAGATTTCGGCAGCCGCATGGGCATCGCTTATTGCCCTTGCCATAGTTGTAGCCATTTCCTGTGTTGACGAAGATTTGCACGTTGGTTTTCTGTCTATCGGGTTTGCCATCATCGTCGGCGGTGTTTTCGCCAACCTGACCGGCGCCCGCGTTATGGGCTTCTTCCCGACCGGCCTCTTTATGATACTGGCCGGCGTTACCTTTATGTTCGGCCTAGCTTCGACCAACGGCACCATGGAAAAGCTGACCGCTTATTCCGTGCGCGTATGTAAAGGCAATAACGCTCTTATCCCTGTAGTTGTTTATATAATAACCTCCATCCTGACTACCATAGGGCCTGGCAACATAGCCGCCACCGCCCTGTTGGCCCCGGTCATGATGGCTATAGCTACCCGCGTCGGCATGTCCGCCTTTTTGATGACCCTCCTGGTCGTCGGCGCGTCCAACGGCGCGGCGTTCTCGCCTTTTGCCCCGACCGGCATAATTTCCAACGGCATCATCGCCAAAATGGCGCCGGCCCTTGGTCTTGCTGCTGATTCCCTGAACGGCCTGGCCTGGAAGATACACTTCAACTCTATGGTTGCTCAGGGTTTTGTAAACATCGGCGGTTTTCTTATCATGGGCGGCTGGGCCTGGGTCACAGCCCAGCGCGGCAAGAGCATGGATATCGATGAACTTGCTCCGAAACCCGAGCCTTTTAACAAACAGCAATGGATGACCATCTGGGCGGTTGTCATCCTTATCCTGTTGGTCGTTGTACCTGGCCTGCCTGGCATTAAAGGCACTCTACCAAAGTATATCACCAACATGCTCTCTAACGTCGGTTCCGTAGCCTTTATACTGTCCGGCTTCCTGCTTCTTTTAAAAGCCGGCGACAGCAAAGCGGCCATCAAAGCAATGCCTTGGGGCGTTATCATGATGGTCTGCGGCGTTACTGTCCTGATCGAAGTTATGGACAAATCCGGCGGCCTCAGCGCTATGGTCAAAATGATCGGCGTCATTTCCAACCCGACCACGGTAAACTTCTGGCTGGGTCTTATCCCTGGCGCGCTCTCGGCTTATTCTAGCTCCTCCGGCGTTGTAATGCCGATGTTCTTGCCGCTGGTTCCCGGTCTTATTAAAGAGATCGGCGGCGGCAACCCGGTAGCTATGATTTCTTCCATCAATATCGGCGCGCATCTTGTTGATACGTCCCCGCTTTCGACACTGGGCGCTCTTTGTATCGCCTGTGCCGGCGACCATGAAGACAAAGGCAAGCTCTTCAGAAACCTTCTTATCTGGGGTCTGTCCATGTCCTTAGTAGGCGCTATCGTCTGCTATGTATTCTTCGGTTTGCTCGGATTCTAAACTATCATCAAAAGCAGGGAACAGTTTTCTGTTCCCTGTTTTTTAAATTTTAGTAATTATTGTTATTAGCAAATTATTTTAATTTGCTAATCAAAACTTATTTATTGTGTTATAATTATTGTGCGGCAAACACAGCAAACAAAAATATAAGGAGGTACATTATTATGGGACCATTACAAGGATTGAAAGTACTTGATTTATCGCGCGTACTGGCCGGACCCTATTGTGGCATGATGCTGGCCGACTATGGAGCAAACGTTTATAAGATTGAGCCGCCGGTTGTTGGAGATGACTCTCGTGCTTTCGGGCCATTTGTAGGCAAAGAAAGCGCCTATTTTATGAGCCTTAACCGCAATAAACGCTCAATGGTACTGGACTTTAAAAAACCTTCCAATATCGAAGTATTCAAGGAAATGGTCAAACACGCCGATGTTGTGCTGGAAAACTACCGTCCAGGTACTATGGAAAAATTTGGCATTGGCTTTGATGTTCTCAAGGAAATAAACCCCGGGATCATATACGCGGCTTGCAGCGGTTTTGGCCACAGCGGCCCATATATGTTAAAACCCGCTTACGATATCATAGTACAGGCCATGGGCGGCATTATGAGCATCACCGGCGAAGAAGGCGGCGGCCCAACCAGAATAGGCGCCTCTTTGGGCGACATCATCGCAGGCATCTTCACTTCCTACGGCGTTATGATGGCGCTTTACCACCGGGAAAAAACCGGCATGGGACAAAAAGTCGATGTCAGCATGCTTGATTGCCAGGTTGCAGTGCTGGAAAACGCCATCGCCCGTTACGTCACATCCGGTGCGGTGCCGGGCCCGCTGGGCAACAGGCACCCTTCCATCACACCGTTTTCCGCCTTTACCGCTACAGACGGTCACATCATCGTGGGCGCCGGCAACGAGCGTCTGTGGACAAAACTTTGTGAAGTACTCGAACGCCCCGACCTCGAGAAAGACCCGCGCTTTGATACCAACTCCAACCGCACTAACAACTTCCGTGAACTGCATGTCATACTAAACGATATACTCAAGCACAAGACCATCGCCGAATGGATGACTATACTGGAAGCGGCTGGTGTACCCTGTGCGCCGATCAATACCGTCGACAAGATAGTCAACGACCCGCAAATAAAATCGCGCGACATGATCGTTGAAGTGGAACACCCGGTTGCCGGGCACCTCAAAATGCCGGGCGTGCCGATCAAAATGTCCGCTTCTCCGGGCGAAGTCAAAACCCCTGCCCCGCTTCTCGGCCAACATACCAACGAACTTTTGCAAGAAATGCTCGGCTGGGATGTTAAAACCATCGAAGAAAAACTTAAATAACCATATACTTGATAAAACCGGCCTTTATGGGCCGGTTTTATATTTTTCACCTTTGTACCATGATGCACTGTAATGTTTAGGCCATTTTTAGGCCTTTTTTTGTTGCCATTTGGGTGGTTATTTGCACAATAAATTTATCTCCGCATTCAATAAGTCAGATAATTCACCACTTTTACGCCTATAACTCTTTGGCATAGATTTTGCTGTCTTATCAACAAATTGAGTTTTTGTTTTTCTCAAACCTATAGCAAAAAATAGAGCAAATTGATTGGGAGGGGTTTTCTTTGGCAAATATGAGAGAAGTTGTTGCCGAATTTCAGGACAGTGATAAAAAAGCTGAGCTGGGCGGCGGCGCGAAAAAAATCCAAAAACAGCATGCTGAGGGAAAATTGACCGCGCGCGAGCGCATAGACGCCTTATTCGACCAAGGTAGTTTTGTCGAACTGGATAAGTTTGTCGAGCACCGCTGCACCAACTTTGACATGCCTGAAAAACACGGTATAGGCGACGGCGTCGTCACCGGTTATGGGAAAATAGACGGCCGTATAGTTTTTATCTATGCTGATGACTTTACGGTTTTTGGCGGTTCATTGGGCGAGATGCACGCCAAGAAAATTTGCAAGGTGCTCGACATGGCCCTTGAAAAAGGCGCGCCGGTAATTGCACTGCACGACTCGGGCGGCGGGCGTATCCAGGAAGGCGTAGACGCCAAACATGGCTATGGCGAGATATTCTACCGCAACTCGATAATGTCCGGCGTAGTGCCTCAGATCGCAGTTATAACCGGCCCTTGTGCCGGCGGCGCAGTTTATTCCCCTGCTTTGAACGACTTTATCATCATGGTAGACAAACTGAGTTATATGTTTGTCACTGGTCCTAAGGTCTGCAAATCCGCCCTCAATGAAATAATCACGGAAGAAGAATTAGGCGGAGCAAACTCCCAAAGCGTTAAAAGCGGCGTCGCCCATTTTATGGTACAGGATGAAGCCGCCTATTTTGCCCTTATCCGGGAACTTTTATCTTATATGCCGATAAACAACCGGGAAAGGCCGCCGCTTGTACCTAATAATGACCCGGTAGACAGGGTAATCGATGAAGTACTCGACATAGTGCCCACAGAACCTAATCACAGTTATGACATGAAACATGTAATAACCGCGATCGTAGACTGCGGCAAATTCCTGGAAATACAGCCGCTGTTTGCTAAAAACATCATCATCGGCTTTGCCCGCATGGACGGGCAGAGTGTGGGCATCGTCGCAAACCAGCCGAACAATATGGCCGGCTGCATAGATATCAACGCCGCCGATAAAGCCGCCCGTTTTATCCGTTTTTGCGACGCTTTTGAAATACCTGTAATTTCTTTAGTTGACGTTCCCGGTTTCCTGCCGGGCATGGCCCAGGAATTTGGCGGCATCATCCGCCATGGGGCTAAAATGCTCTATGCCTACTCTGAAGCTACCGTGCCTAAAATCACTATCGTGCTCAGAAAAGCCTACGGCGGGGCGCAAAACGCCATGTGCAGCAAAGAGCTGCGCGCCGACCAGCTCCTCCTTTGGCCGACTGCGGAAATAGCCGTAATGGGCGCGGAGGGCGCGGCCAATGTCGTTTTCGCTAAAGAAATCGCCGCTTCCGCCAACCCGATGGAAACACGGCGGGAAAAAATCGACGAATACAAAAAGATGTTCTCCACCCCCTTTGCCGCTGCCAAAAGAGGCTATGCCGACCGGATAATCCAGCCGCAAAATTCCCGCCTCGAGATCATACGCGCACTGGAAGCCTGCAAAAATAAAGCAGCCAAACTGCCGTATAAAAAACACAGCAATATACCGCTATAAATTAAATTTACTTAAGGGAGGGCACTGTTAATGAAAAAACCATTGGAAGGCGTAAAAGTACTTGATCTGACGAGGATATTGTCCGGGCCTATGTGTACGATGATCCTGGGCGATCTGGGGGCGGATATCATCAAAGTAGAGCCTTGGCCGAACGGCGACGACTCGCGCGGAAATCCGCCTTTTGTCAAAGAAGAAAGCATGTATTTTGTCAGTTTGAACCGCAATAAAAAAAGTATTGTCGTCAATCTCAAGGAAGAGACCGGCAAAGACCTATTTATCAAAATGGTCAAAGAGGCTGATATTTTGGTGGAAAACTTTCGCCCCGGCGCAATGGCGAAATTAGGCTTTTCCTATGATGTATTGAAAGAAATAAATGACAAACTCATTTACTGTGCCGTTTCCGGTTTCGGCCATACCGGCCCCTATAAAAACCGGGCGGCTTATGACGCGGTCATCCAGGCCATGGGCGGCATCATGAGCGTCACCGGCCAGCCGGGCAGCGCCGGCACCCGGGTAGGTACGTCCATCGGCGACGCCACGGCGGCACTGTTTGCTACCATCGGCATACTTGGCGCTTTAAGAGTAGTGGAACAAGGCGGCTTGGGCCAATTTATCGATATCAGCATGCTCGATTGTCAGGTAGCTCTGGTAGAAGGCCAGCTGGCCCGCTATTTCGGCACCGGGCAAGTACCTAAGCCTGTCGGCAACCGCCATGCTACGGCTACCCCCTTTGACCTGTTTAAAACTGAGGACGGGAGCTTCATTGTCGCCATACAAAAAAATTCCATGTGGGAAAAACTGTGCAAAGTAATGAATCTCGAGGAGCTCATCAAAGACCCGCGCTTTGAAACCAACGCCACCCGTTGCGACAACGAAGCGGCGCTCAAAGCGATCTTGCAGCCGGTCTTTATGTCCAAGACCACTAAGGAGTGGATGACCTTGATGGACGAAGCCGGCATAGCTTACGGACCGCTCAATAATATGGCCGATATCGTCGCCGACCCGCATATCAATTCACGCGACATGATAGTGGAAATCCCGGGACACGCCAAGCTTGGCAACGTCAAATACCCCAATACGCCGATAAAATACTCCGAGACCAAAGCCGGTATAAATTTTCCCGCTCCTACCCTGGGCCAGCATACTGACGAAATACTCAAAAAGTTTGGCTATAGCGATCAGGATATTCAAAATCTGAAAGATAAACAAGCGGTTAAATAATTTTATCTCAAAGCCGCGCGGGCGGCGCCGCCGGTATTGTTAAAGGCCGCCTGTGCCAATCATATATAAGGGGTGTTTGATATGTTCCTATCTGTTGTAGGCGTAGTCTTTCTCCTGGCAGCTGTTTACCTTCTGGTAAAACAATACGAAACCCGGATGGTCCTTTTCATGGCCGGATTGCTGATGTGCATAGTAGCCATGAATCCACTGGCGGCTTTTAAAGGCTTTTCCAACGCTATAAAAGGCGCCGGCATAATAGAAATAATCACCGCTTCCATGGGCTTTGCCATGGTTCTTGAACATACTAAATGTGACAAACACCTTGTCCATCTTTTGGCCAACGGTCTGAAAAAAGTCGGTCCGGCCCTTATACCAGGCGCCGTACTGGTCACCGCCTTCGTCCATATCTCCGTTCCCAGCGCGGCCGGCTGCGTCGCCGCGGTCGGCTCGGTCATCGTGCCCATACTCATCGGCGCCGGCGTACACCCCACTATGGCAGCTTCGACAGTCTTTGCCGGTACATTTGGCTGGTCGCACCTCTCTCCCGGATTTCATCAGGTAGTAATAGTTTCAGAGGCCAGCAAAAACACCCCCGTGGCCGTCGTAACCAATCTTTTCACCCCCACTATAATCATCGGCATAGTAGTAGCGCTCGGGGTTACCCTGGTCGCCTTTGCCCGTAAAGAACACAAAGGCTACCAAAAAGAAGTTGCAGTTGAAGAGTTCAAAATAAACCTGGTATACGCGCTCGTACCGCTGCTGCCGCTGGTACTCATACTCCTCGGCACTTTCAATATCGTCCCTGTACTCAAAAAGCTGGCTATATCACACGCCATGCTGATAGGCGTTATCGTGACCTGCCTGGTAACACGCACCAAACCCGGCGACATCTCCAACGCTTTTTTCAAAGGGATGGGCAATGCCTTTGGACACATTTACGGCATTATCATCTGTTCCGGCGTTTTTGTCGCCGGCCTGACGGCTACGGGGCTTTTGAAAGCAATGCTTAATTTTATGAGCAGCAATCCCGATATCGCTAAACTTACCGGTTCTTTTGGTCCCTTTATTCTTGGCGTCATCTGCGGCAGTGGCGACGCAGCGTCCGTCGCCTTCAACAACTCTGTCACCCCGCACGCCGCCAGCTTCGGTATCCCGCCTATGGATCTTGGCAGCGTAGCGGCTATCGGCGGCGCGCTCGGCCGCACTATGTCTCCCATCGCCGGCGCGGCCATGGTCTGCTGCGGCCTGGCCGGTATAAACAATCCTATGGAACTGGCCAAACGGAACGCCCTGCCTATGATCGCCGGCGTCATAACTATGTCCATATTATTCCTTTACATGAAATAATATGTTAAGCTAAATACAAAAGGCGGCCAACACAGATACAAACCGGCTTCTTGTTGGCTGCCTTTCTTATAGACAAGTTTACCTCGCATTGGAGCACCGATATGGCAAAGAAAAAACTCATCGGCCTGGTTGGCCAGAGCGAAGCTACCTGTATGTTCATAACCTGCCAGCTGCTGCAATTTATAGGCGACTATGCGGAAGTATCCACCTGGTGCCTAGACGAAAATAGTGCGCCGCCCATTCATTTTGAAAATGCTTCCGTGTACCTTATATCCAACCATTCAGTCTATGAAGCGGCTAATAGCTACCTGCCCGCCGGGAAAAAACGCATTATCGCCAACCGGGCGGTCAATATAGAAAAACTGGCCAACATCCTTGACGTAGACTACGGAGAAAAAGCACTGGTCGTGGCCACAACCGAAGAAACTTCCAACAATACCATAGAAATACTCAATACCCTGGGCGTAGATTACCTCAGTCTTTATCCCTACTGGCCAAACTGCCGGAAAGAATTCCCCTCCGGTATCCAGCTGGCTATAACAACCGGCCTGGTACACCTGGTCCCTCCCCATATAAAAAGAGTGATAAACCTGGGCGGCAAAGGGATAGATGTCTCTTCTTTCGCTGATATCCTTTGCGAATTGGGCTTGCCTACGCTAATACTCAAAGAGTTTTCAAACTATTACCTCAAAGCAATATTGGAAAATAACATCCGCATCCGTCATATAGCCGAACAAAACGAAAAACTGGGCAGAAACATGGCCCGCATACTCGACAACGTAGTCGAAGGGATCATAGCGATAGACGATGGCGGGAAAATCGTCTTTTCCAACCCTCCGGCCGAAAAGATATTCAAACAAGCCAAAGCCAGCCTTGCCGGCATGAACATCTCACATATCATACCTGCCTTTGAACAATACCTCCCGGGAGCGGAAAGCGGCAACAGCCAGGAACATATAATCTCTCTTGAAGATCAGCATTACATATTGAAAAATTATCCTCTGGGCGAAAAAAGCTCTAATATAGCCACCTGGGTAACCTCTATCCTGCCTACTCAAACCGTCCAGGAGCTCGACAAAAAAGTGCGCAGGGAACTACATCGCCGCGCTAATACGGCTAAATACCGTTTTGCCGATATATGCGGGCATTCCGCCGCCATACAAAACACCATACACCTGGCGAAAAAATTTGCCCAGACGGATATGACCATACTGCTAGAAGGAGAAAGCGGTACCGGCAAGGAATTATTTGCCCAATCCATTCATAATTTTTCCAGCCGCAAAAACGGCCCGTTTGTCGCAGTAAATTTTGCCAGCATGCCGGAGCACCTCATTGAAAGCGAGCTGTTCGGCTATGTCGAAGGCGCTTTCACCGGCGCCAAACGCGGCGGCAAAGCCGGACTTTTTGAAGAAGCCCACACCGGGACTATTTTTCTCGACGAGATCGGCAGCGCCCTGCCCGACATGCAAAAACGCCTGCTCCGGGTACTGGAGGAAAGAGAAATCCGCCGCGTCGGCAGCAACCAGGTAATGTCGGTAGACGTACGGGTGATAACCGCTTCCAACATAAAGCTACAAAAACTGGTCGACAGTGACGCTTTCCGCCTGGATCTTTTCTACCGCCTTTGTGCAGCGCCGATAACCATACCGGCATTGCGCTCGCGCAAGGATGACATCCTTCTACTGGCCGGCCAGTTTGCCGCCAACCTGCATCATAACCTTAAACTGTCCCCCGAGCTGGCCGACTTCTTTCTTAGTTATAGCTGGCCGGGCAACGTACGCGAACTGCAAAACCTGATCAGTTATATTTGCAGTTTGGTAGCAAGCGGCAAATACGCCTATCTGGAGCATTTGCCCGCTTACATAGCCGACAGTATGGAAAATTTGCCGCCAGCAAAATTTTCCGGTAAAAAAATCAAATTACTCGGAGAAAATGACGAATTTAAAAACATAGTAAAAAACCCGCTCAACCGCAATATAGCCTTTGGTATATTGCAAGAACTCCGCCAGGCCGAAGTGCTGAATAAAAATATCGGGCGCAAGACCCTACAAAACAAACTACTAGCGGGCGGTATAGGCATTAGCGAATACCAAGTCAAGTCCTGGCTAAAAACATTGTCTAAAATAGACTGCCTCCAGCAGGGAAACACCCGCCAGGGCAGCAAGATAACAGAAAAAGGCCGCCAATTCATAACTTTTATAGAACAAAACTTTTGAACTTTTTATAAAAAAATCCTGTCCCAGAGGAACAGGATTTTTTCTACTTTTTCACTTTGCTCAATGCATATTTGGCAGTATAGTTTATATCCCAGTTGCTGGCATATTTGGCATGCCATCTTACACCGGTCAGTTTGTAAGTCCAGCCGGTCGAATCCCCTGGCGCCAATTGCATGGCATGCCCACGGAATGTAGCCGAATACAGCCCTACTACATTTCCCAGCGAATCTTTCAGTGTCAAATTCATCCTCATTTGCCGTACTTTTGTTGCTATATCCCCTGTATTATTGTAAAAATACCCTTTAACCAAAAGCGCTCCCCGCGTATCGTCATATTCAACGCTCTGCGCGTTCCAACTTACACCGTCGTTGTCGTGCACCAACACATCCGGCGTGCCCTCGCTGGCTTTGGCCGCAGTTATATTTTCCTCTTTTTTTCCTGGGTTATCAACGCCAAGGTCGTCGCCCGGTTCTTGCTTTTTACTGTTCCATCCCATAGGGGCTTCATAAAAAGCCAGTCCCGAAGCTTTGTTTGTACTGCGCATCAGGGCGACCCACAAGGCGCCGTCTTTGTCTAATATGTCCTCCATATCGCTATAAGGTATACCGTAGCCGCTCAATACTCCGTCGTCCACTGTATATACACGCAGATAGTTATCAGTCAGCAAAAAGCGCCTGTTCTGTTCGCCTGTTTTCCAAATCGAGGCAAAATCGTCATAATCCCATGAACCACCGGCCAAACGGTAATAAGTGCTGTTGCCGCGGCAAAGCTCCAAAATCCGTTCCGCATAATCTATCTCCCGGTCAAAAAGGCTGCGCAGTTCGTATACACGGCCCGTCATAAGGTCGACGTGCAATCCGGCATCCACCCTTTCGGCATAACTGCTGCCAGGGGCCTTTGTATAGCCGGTGAAATGGACTACCAAAAGATAATCGTTAAAAAATACTATCTTGAAAGCACCGGACAGAGCGCTGCCCGGCAGGGGATTTACCATGCTCTCTATCGCCGCTTTGATATTGCTATTTACTTCCTTTTCCGCCATTTTACTGGGCAGCCCTTTCACTAGTGGTATCTCGGCCCTGCCCTGCCCTACGCTGATCTCTATCTGCAATATTTCCACACTGGAAAGAGTTTTTGCGGCCAGAGCCGTCCCTACAGGCAGTATTAGAAAAAAAGCCATGAAAATCAATATTTTTTGCAGCCTTAGCGCCCTGCTGTTCATTGCGATAGTTATCCCCTTTTTCAATATTATGCAAAACTTTTATGTATAATTTATTCGCTGCCCAGGCAAAAAATCCTCTATCATCAATATTATTGCCCGATATACTTATTTTATTATTACTCCTGCGATGAATATCGTACACCTCAAATACTAAAGGCCGCCTGCTTGCACAGGCGGCCTCTTTTGCAGTTTATCAGTCTTCTCTTTTGCCGAGTTTTTTATCAAAATAAAAGAGCGCGGCGCTGTTTTCCGGTATGCGTTTCGCTTGCTGGACTATCTCGTCGGCGTTAGCCTCTTCTTCTACCTGCTCGGAGATGAACCATTGCAGGAACACCTGGGAAGCGTAATCCTTTTCTTTCACTGCCAGTTCATAAAGTTTGTGAATAAGCGAAGTAACTAGTTTTTCATGTGCCAGTACTTTTTCAAAGGTTTGCAATACGCTGCCGTATTTTTTATCCGGCGCCTGTATGGCTTTAAGCTCTACAACACCGCCGCGTTCGACCAAATAATCTATCAGTTTTTCCGCGTGTTCGGTCTCTTCTTCATACTGCACCCGCAGCCAATGGGCAATGCCGGGCAGGTTTTGGTCGGAATAGTATACTGACATGGCCAAGTACATATACGCGGAGAAAAATTCCGCCTGGATTTGGTCGTTGATCGCTGCTTGCATTTTACTGCTTATCATGGGTCACCACTCCTTATATAAAATAAACTACTAAGTGTATTTTACCACACTCTACAGGCAGTATTCAAGGTTATTGTTAAAAATTATTTTTTAATAATAATTATTGTTTAATTCCGAGTTGACAACTAAAATATATGCAATATAATTATGAGTAGTAGATTATATTTACCATTGGCAAGTTATAATGAAAAGGGGGGTTTACTATGGAATTGGATATCCGTGTCAAAAATTTCCTCACTGGGAAAAAACTGTTATTTATAAATGGCGAATTTGTCCCGTCAGCCTCAGGCGAAACCTTTGAAAGCATCAACCCGGCCGATGAAAGCGTCTTGACGCTGGTAGCCAAAGGCGGTAAAGAGGATATCGACAGAGCAGCCAGGGCCGCCCGCGACGCCTTTGACCACGGCCCCTGGCGTAAGATGAAACCGGCCGAACGCAGCCGGCTGATTTATAAACTAGCTGATTTGATGGAAGAACACCAGGACGCACTGGCACAACTGGAGACGCTCGATAACGGCAAGCCGATACGCGAGACCAGCGCCGGCGACATACCGCTGGCAATAGAGCATTTCCGTTATTTCGCCGGCTGGGCGACTAAAATAACCGGGCAAACCATCCCGGTGAACGGGCCTTTTTTCAACTACACCCTGCATGAACCGGTAGGCGTAGTAGGGCAAATAATACCCTGGAACTTCCCGCTCCTGATGGCGGCCTGGAAACTGGGCGCGGCTTTGGCCACAGGCTGCACTGTCATTTTAAAACCTGCTTCCTACACACCGCTGAGCGTCCTTTACCTGGCTACACTGATAAGCGAAGCCGGTTTCCCGCCCGGCGTAGTAAACATCGTCCCCGGCCCCGGCGGCGAAGCGGGCGACGCGCTGGTCGAGCACCCTTTGGTCAACAAGATAGCATTTACCGGCTCTACCATTGTCGGCAAAGGGCTCATGGCCAAAGCCAGCGGTACGATTAAACGCATAACCCTGGAGCTGGGCGGCAAGTCGCCCAATATCGTCATGCCGGACGCCGACATCAAACGCGCGGTAGCCGGCGTGCTTTCAGGCATCATGTTCAACCAGGGGCAGGTCTGCTCGGCCGGCAGCCGAGCTTTCATTCACCAGAGCATTTATGACGAATTTACGGCCCGACTTGCGGAAAAAGCCAAAAATATGAGGCAGGGCAACGGCATGCTGCCCGATACGGAAATAGGCCCGTTAGTATCGGCAGTGCAGCAAAGAGACGTTCTCTCTTATATAGAAAAAGGCAGGAATGAAGGAGCCAAACTGCTGGCCGGCGGCACAAAATCTTTTGATAAGGGCTATTTTGTAGCGCCTACAGTATTCACTTCTGTGCAAAACCAAATGTGCGTAGCGCAGGAAGAGATTTTCGGCCCGGTGGTAGTGGCGATACCATTTGCCGATACGGACAGCCTGGTCGCCGAAGCCAACGACTCCATATACGGCCTGGCGGCCGGCCTGTGGACAAACGACTTGAAGACCGCCCACGACATAGCGGCCAGGTTGCAGGCCGGAAGCGTTTGGGTCAACTGCTACAACGCTTTTGACGCGGCGTCTCCTTTCGGCGGTTACAAGCAGTCGGGCATTGGCCGCGAGATGGGCAGTTATGCCCTAGCCAACTATACGGAAGTAAAAAGTGTTTGGATAAGCATACGCTGATAAAAGTCAGACAAAGTGTAAGTAGCTGGCATACCCTTCTGCCGCCATCTTTTCTTTCGGTATAAAGCGCAAAGAAGCCGAATTGACACAATAACGCAAACCGGTAGCTTCTTTGGGACCGTCGGCAAACACATGACCAAGATGAGAATCGCCGGTCAGGCTGCGCACTTCCACCCGCTCCATGCCATGGCTGCCATCACGGCGTTCCGTGATGGCAGCCTGGTCTATCGGCCTGGTAAAACTCGGCCAGCCGCTGCCCGAGTCGAACTTGTCGCGCGATGAAAACAGCGGCTCGCCGCTGGCTACATCCACATATATACCGTCTTCTTTATTGTGGTAATACTGGCCGCTGAACGGCGGCTCAGTAGCGTCCTTTTGCGTAACACGGTACTGCTCTTCTGTCAGCGACTGTCCCAGTAGCCGGTCGTCTGCTTTTTTCGACCAGTGGTCGGCAATAAAACCCGCCCGGCCGGAGGCATGCTCGTAAAAGGAAAACTTTTCCGGATTGTCGCGCGTATAGGTCTGGTGGTAGTCTTCCGCCGGATAAAAATTTTTGAGCGGCAGCGCTTCTACCGCAATAGGAGCTGCAAAACGCCCGCTGGCGCCTAATTTTTGCAATACCCGCCGGGCGGTCTCTTCCTGCCGTTCGTCCGCGTAATAAACAGCGGTGCGGTAGCTCTCCGCCCTGTCGGCAAACTGCCCGCCGGAATCGGTAGGATCGATAGTACGCAAAAAAGTATCCAGCAGCTTTTCATAGGTTACTTTTGCCGGGTCATAGGCTACTTCAATAGCCTCCCGGTGCCCGGTAGTACCGGTCAAGACCAACTCATAGCCGGGATTTTCTACATGCCCTCCCGTATAGCCGGCCACCACGGCGGCCACACCGGTAAGGTTTTGAAAGGGCGGCATGACGCACCAAAAACAACCGCCGGCAAACACTGCTTTTTCCATACTATCAACTCCTTTATTTTTATCTGGCGCAAATAAGTATCATATAATTATTATATTCGCTGTGAAAAATTTAAACCCTTTTAACGATAAAACCCCGTCCCAGGCAAATACCTGAAACGGGGTTCTTGTCTTAATTCAAGGGAATATGCCGCGCGCCTTGTCGGCTTTGACTACGCGGTCAAGCGCAACCATATAAGAAGCCATGCGCATACTCACTTTTTTCTCTTTATGTACTTTCCAGACCTCTTCGAAGGCATTGGTGATAATATGGTGCAGTTGTTCGTTGATGTATTTTTCGTTCCACTTAAAGTGCATGTTGTTTTGTACCCATTCGAAATAAGATACTGTGACGCCGCCGGCGTTAGCCAGAATGTCAGGCACTACGATTACTTTATTTTTATCGAGTATCTTGTCGCCTTCCGTACTGACCGGGCCGTTCGCGCCTTCAAGTACAATCTTTGCCTTGACGGCGGACGCATTGCTTTCGTGTATCTGGTTTTCCAGCGCAGCGGGGAAAAGGACGTCTACATCGAGAGTGAAAAGGTCGGCGTCAGGGATCACTTTCAGGCCTGTTTCTTTATAGCCTTTGAGCGAGCGGCCGTTGTTGGCGGCATATTGCTGGGCCGCCGCCACATTTATCCCTTTCGGGTTGTAGATGGTGGTGAAAGCATCGCCGATAGCCACTATCTTGCAGCCTTCATCCTGCATCAGCTTGGCGCCGACGCTGCCCACGTTGCCAAATCCCTGTACTGCAATAGTCAGCCCTTTGGGGCTTTTTTTCATCTTCCCCAAAAGGTTCATCAGTGTATAGGTAGCGCCGCGGCCTGTAGCTTCCGCACGGCCGAGCGATCCGCCCAGTTCCAGCGGTTTTCCGGTGACCACGCCAGGCGAGAAATGCCCTTGCAGCATGCTGTAGGTATCTACTATCCAGGCCATTACCGTGGCGTTTGTATTTACGTCCGGCGCCGGGATATCCTGCTGCGGTCCGATTATCGGCTCTATCATTGCCGTATAGCGCCTGGTCAGGCGCCTCAGCTCATTTTCACTAAGTTTAGACGGATCGACCTTGACTCCGCCTTTAGCCCCGCCATAGGGCAGGTTCATCAGAGCGCATTTCCAGGTCATCCAAGCGGCCAGGGCCTTTACTTCGTCGAGGTTGGCTTCGGGATGGTAACGGATACCGCCCTTGCTCGGCCCCAGTGTCGTATTGTGCTGCACGCGGTAGCCTTCATATACTTCCACCCGGCCATTGTCTTTTTGTATAGGCACGGAAACCATGAGTTCACGTTCCGGGTAGCGCAGAGTGACGTAATCATCCGGCTTGAGACCCAGTTTTTTGGCCGCTTCATCCAGCACAGCCAACATGTTTTCATAAGGATTGTAATGAGTTTGCTTCATTTTTCACCCTCCCGTGTTTAATACTCCCCCTCGTCAAAATAGCCAAAAATTTTGCCAAAATCAATGCCTGCCACTATTTTACCCTTGTACATACTACTGATATTCTCGATCCCCGCCTTTAGATGGCGCGAGGTTATACCGTGCTGTATGGACACCCTGGCCTCAAGAAGAGCAGCCAGGTTGTCGCAGCATTTGAGCACTGCGCCGTCTACAGGACGATATTTCGCTTCGTTGTACAGCTTTGATATATCGCCAGGATCATCGAGGATTTTCAGGTCTCCGTCCACCACCACCCTTGTTTCAAATTCCCGTTCAGTAAAGTATTTGAGTTCCTCATGCCAACTGGCCGGCACTAAAGGCAAAATCTTCTCCCGGACGTACTGAGCTTCGATTTCTTTTATCAGACGGTCGAGGTCTTCCACGGAGCGTTTGACCGGCGAGATGATGTCGCGCGTCAGCACTTCCGGCAGGTCGTGCAAAAGCCCGCACAGATAATCGTTGACCAGCCTGGCGTCGCAGGCTTTGAGCTCACGCGCGCAAAAATAGGCGAAGATGGCCACGATGAGCATATGTCCCATGACGGAAGTTTCCGGCACACGCGGCGACTGCGCCCAACGCTTTTGAAACCGCAGTTGGCCGACCAGGTCGATAAATTTTTTACTTTTGCCGTTAAGGCTTATTTTCTGTACTCCTATAAGGTCGTAATGTTCTTCTATCTGGCTGGCGATATCTATTTTAGTATCTTCAATGCCGACGACCACATCTTTGTTCATCTGGTAGATTATTTTAAATTCCCAGTCGGTGGCCAGGTAGTGAGCCGCCTTTAAAATGCGTTTTTCGTCTTTAGAATAGGAAGGATCACACAAATAACTGGAAAAATCGCGAAAAAACTCTCTGCCCAAAGGCTCGAGGACAGGCGCCAGTTTTTCCAGCACCCACCCATTTATTTTGTCGCCGTTTTCCCGCATAAGCTCGTAGTATACCGGCGGCTTTATGTCGGTTATTATGCTGCGGTGCAAAAACTCGAACAGGCCGCCTTCGATCAGGCGGCGCCAGTCCAGAACGACTTTTTTGTCTTCCTGCTCATATTTTGCTAATACGTAGGCAATCAGCATTTTGTGCGCCTGCTTATCGAGCTCGGTAAAGCCCTGTTGCGGGCGCAAGTGGTCGTTCCAGCGCTGGGCATTGGCCGCTTCGTAAAAAAGTTCTATCAGTTCTTTTGTTATCATATTATTTCCTCGCTATTTATAGAGAAGGTATGGCTGGGCCAATTTGGCGAATTCCCGGCATTCCGCCTGCCACCTGGCGATAGTCTCTTCCAGCGGCAGGTTGTCCCACAAGGAGTTTTCGCCAAGGTTTTTATCGATGCGGTCTTTACTGTACGGATTCACCTTATCCACCTGCGCCATGCCCCGCAGCACATAGAACATACGGGCACCGGTTTCCACAGCGTTTACCGTTTTTTTATCGGTAAAATGCAGCTGCACGCCGTAGCAGCTCTTGTCGGCGTTAGCGCCAAAACGCGGCATGAAAGCAGCCGGCCGGAAATACATACCGGGCAAGTTCATATTATTGAGCTGGTAGCTTAATTTATGCGCGTCCACCCAGGGCGCGCCGACAAATTCAAACGGCTTGGTCGTCCCGACGCCGTTCGTGACGCCGACGCCGGTATAAAAACCGGTTATAGCATAGCCCATGACACTGTCGAGCGTCGGTATGTTGGGCGAAGTAAGTACCCAGGGAAGGTTCGTGTCTTCAAAATACATATCGCGAGTCCAGCCGGACAGCGGAATTACGCTCAATTTAACGTTTATGCCGAACTCTTTGTTGAAGAGGAGCGCCGCCTCGCCCGGCGTCAGGCCGTGCCGGTAAGGTATCGGATAGAGGCCGATAAAAGACTCGAAGCCTTTTTTCAGCACCGGGCCTTCCATCTTGCCGGAAAGAGGATTGGGCCGGTCAAACACGACAAACTCTTTTTTCTGTTCCGCACAGGCCTGCATAGCGTAAGCCATAGTCGACAGGTAAGTATAATTTCTTACGCCCACGTCCTGTATGTCAAAAGCCAAGATATCTATATCTTTAAGCATATCGGCAGTGGGTTTTTTCGTCGGCCCGTACAGGCTGTACACTGTGACGCCCAGCCTCTGGTCGGTGTAGGTGCCGACATCTTTCCCTGCCGTCACCTGCCCGAGAAAACCGTGCTCCGGCGAAAATACCGCCACCAGCTTTACCTTTTGCGCCAAGATAAAGGCTGTTTCGTTAAAATTCCGGTCGATACCGGTGGCATTGGTAATAAGCCCTACACGCTTACCGGCAAACAGAGTCTTGTATTCTTCCAGGCGTTCTATGCCTGTTTTCACTTGTGGCCGGGAAATCTTTACAACATCGGGGTTTTTGGCTTTTTCCGCCCTGGCCGCGCAAGCGGCGGATGAGACGAAAAAAATTGCTATGAATGCAATACTGATTATTTTTCTGTACACGACGAATCCTCCATTTTTAAATTGCCGTAAATAGCCAGCCAAATACAAGGCGGCTCGCTCGAGGTGTAGGAGACCCGGTGCCGCTGGTGCGCAGGTATAAACAGCCAGTCGCCCGCTTTGAGACGCTTTTTCCCGCCACAAGGCCACTCCAGCTCGCCTTCGCCTCCCAGCACCATTACCCATTCGTCTTCTTCCTGATCGTACCAATAGCCAGGCGGAGAAACATGCCCGCAGGACTTTATCCTCGCCAGCCTGCCTTTAGAAAGCGAAAGCAGAGTTTGCTCTTCTTCTTTGCCTTTTTCCGCAAATCCCCAGTAAATATTTTGCAAGACTTTCCCTCTCTACTTTCTCCCTGCCGGCATTTATCTTTTTATATTTTATAAATTCGGTTGCCAATCGCAAACTCCTTCTTTTTTGTATACAAAATATCATATTAAAACGCTTAACAATCAATTATTTTAGTTATATTCCAATTTTTCTCAAAAATGTGATAAACTTGCCAAGACATGCTATAATATAATAGCATATTTAGTGTGAAAGTAATGTTAACAATGACTGTAATAAAAGTATTACTATACTCACGGAAGGGGGCCGTATTTTGCCAAATAAGGACTATATGATACGCGTCGAAGGCGTGCAAAAATCTTTTTCCGGCACATTAGTCATCCCCGGCCTCGACCTTGACATAAAAGACGGCGAATTCCTCACTTTATTAGGCCCTTCCGGTTGCGGCAAGACTACTCTTTTGAGAATGCTGGCCGGCCTTGAGACCCCTACAGCCGGCCGTATACTTATCGACGGGCGGGACGTTACCGCTCTTGCTCCCTATAAACGCGATGTAAATATGGTCTTTCAGCATTATGCGCTTTTCCCGCATATGACGGTGGAAGAAAACATAAAATTTGGCCTTAATATGCGCAAAGTCCCTGCTGATGAACAGAAAAAACTGGTAGACGACGTGGTCTACCTCACCCAGCTTGATGAATTTCGCTCTCGGCGTCCCCAGCAGCTTTCCGGCGGGCAGCAGCAGCGTGTGGCTATCGCCCGCGCACTTGTAAACAGCCCTAAAGTACTGCTCCTTGATGAACCGCTGGGCGCTCTTGACTACCAACTGAGAAAAAATCTGCAACTGGAACTTAAAAACCTGCAACGTGGCCTTGGCATAACATTTGTCTATGTCACGCACGACCAGGAAGAAGCCCTGACCATGTCCGACCGGATCGTCGTCATGAATAAAGGCGTAATCGAGCAGGATTCTAACCCGGAACGGCTTTACCACAAACCGGAGACCGCTTTTGTCGCCAGCTTTATCGGCGAATGCAATTTTTTTGATGCCGACAAAGACAAAATCGCTATGCGCCCGGAGAAAATCAACCTGTGCGAAGCAAACGCCGACTGGGCCGCAGTCAGCCCCGACTTTTCCCCGCATCCGCCGCCGCGCCTTTTTGGCACCATCGTCGATATAGTATTTCACGGCAACATTGACAAGGTTTTTGTCCTTTTGGACAATACACGGCAGGTAGTAACCGCCTATCAGTATTTTGACGACAAAAGAAAGTGGCAGGCGGAAGAACGGGTCGGCTTATGGTGGCGCCCGGAAGATGAAGTGAGGCTGCTCAAATGAGCCGCGGCAAGCTGTTAGTCGCGCCCACTATATTTTGGCTGTGCCTGTTTTTTGTCATACCGCTCTTGATAGTTGTCGTCATTTCTTTTCTCGGCCGTACCACCTACGGCCAGCTGGTATTTAAGTTTACCCTTGAGAATTACCAGCGGTTCTTTGAACCGTTATACCTCAATATACTTGTTTACACCTTCATCATGGCGCTCCTTGTCACCTTTTTTACCTTCCTCTTTGGTTACCCACTGGCCTACGCCATAGCGCGCAGCGGTAAAAAGTGGCAGCGTATTGGCCTGATGCTGGTGATGATACCTTTTTGGATAAACTTTCTCATACGCTCTTATGCCTGGGTCATCATTTTAAGGTCTCAGGGAATAGTAAATACCCTACTGCTCAACATCGGCCTCATAGACCAGCCTTTGCAGCTCCTCTATAATGACGGCGCGGTCTTTCTCGGCCTGGTTTACGCCATGTTGCCTTTTATGGTATTGCCAATTTATGTTTCCATCGAACAACTGGACGGGCGGCTGCTCGAGGCGGCGTCCGACCTTGGCGCCACGCCGGCCCGCGCTTTTTGGAATATCACCCTGCCGCTAACTATGCCCGGCGTAGCGGCAGGCTCCATACTTGTTTTCATATCTTCGCTCGGCATGTTCGTCGTGCCCGATATCATGGGCGGCGCCAAAGCCTCGCTTATCGGCAACCTTATCCAGAACCAGTTCCTAAGCGCCCGCAACTGGCCTTTTGGTTCGGCGCTCTCTATACTTTTGGCTTTTTTGTCTATGCTGCTCATCTATCTTTACTACAAGGCGCTCGGCCTAAAAAAAGGAGGGGCGGCACTATGAAGACCTGGCGTTACAAACTTCTTTTGGGCTATTCCTGCTCGGTCATCGCCTTTCTTTACCTGCCAATGCTCCTTTTGACTGTCTATTCTTTTAATACTTCGCGTATAAACGCTATGTGGACAGGTTTTACCTTTGACTGGTACCTTTCACTCCTGCAAAACGAGCGCGTGCTGGACGCACTTTTTAACAGCCTGTTGGTCGCCGGCGCCACCACTGCGGTAACAACCGTCCTCGGTACACTGGCCGCACTCAGTCTCAACCGCTACCGTTTCAAACACCGTGAAACGATAAACAGCCTCTTGTACCTGCCTATGCTCATCCCGGAAATCGTAATGGGCCTGTCTTTACTCGTATTGTTTTCCCAGTTGGAAATGCCGCTCGGCAAAACAACGCTGATCATCGCGCACATTACTTTTTGCATATCTTTTGTCATTATAACAGTCGGCGCGCGCCTCGAAGGAATGCGCACAGACCTTGAGGAAGCGGCGCAGGACCTTTACGCTACGCCCTGGCAGACCTTTCGTTATGTCACCCTGCCGCTGGCTATGCCCGGCATAGTGGCGGGCGCGCTTATGGCTTTTACTTTATCGATAGACGACTTTGTCATCAGTTTTTTTGTCGCCGGGCCGGACTCCACCACTTTGCCGCTTTACATCTACGCCATGGTCAAGCGCGGCATCAGCCCGGAGATCAATGCTTTGTCGACTTTGATGATGCTTGCCACCATAACGCTTGTTTTAATCGGACAATGGCTTCAGTTGAAGTCTGATAATAAAAGCAATCAATAAAAGAGAGGATGATTTTTCAAAATGAAAAGACTTTTTTGTTTGTTTTGCACCGCTTTGTTGCTGCTCTGCCTTGCCGGCTGCGGCGGCGAGAAGCCAGCCGAAAAGCCCAAAGCGCAGGGCGGCGAAACGCAAGTACTCAACTTGTTTAGCTGGGCGGATAATTTTGACCCGCAGGTCATAAAAGACTTTGAAAAACAATACAATTGCAAAGTAAATTATGATGTTTTTTCCAATAACGAAGAACTTTTGGCCAAAATGCAAGCCGGCGGCGGCCAGTACGATGTTATCCAGCCTTCCGACTATATGGTGGCGACCATGGTAAAGCTCGGGATGCTGGAAAAACTAAATTTGCAAAACATGCCTAATGTCCGCGATATGTCGACTAACTTCAAAAACCCGCCGTTTGACCCAAAAGGAGAATATTCCGTAATTTACGCCTGGGGCATAACCGGCATAGCATACAATAAAAAACACGTTAAGACCCCTCCCACCAGCTGGGCCGACCTGTGGAAACCGGAGTACAAAGGCCGCGTCATATTGCTCAACGACAGCCGCGAAGTCTTAGGCATGGCGCTCAAAAAGAACGGGTTTTCCAACAGTACGACCAATCCAAAAGAATTGGAAATAGCTTTTAACGACCTGAAAAAACTTGCCCCCAATGTCCTTGCCTATGATACCGACAACGTCAAACAAAAATTCATCGCCGAAGAAGGCTGGATAGGTACAATGTGGTCGGGCGACGCAGTATTCGCCCAAGCAGAAAACAAGGAGATCGGCTTTGTCATTCCCAAAGAAAGCGGAACCATCTGGGCCGATACATTTGCCATACCGAAAAGTGCCAAGAATAAAGCTCTGGCGGAGAAATTTATAAACTATCTTTACGATATCAAAGTAAGTGTAAAAAATTATGAAAGCATCGGCTACCTCAATCCGAACAAAAAAGCTTATGCGCAACACTCCGACGCTTACAAAAACAACCCCATCTCCATAGCCAGCACCGAGGCCATAGGCAAAAGCGAGTGGCTGGTGGATGTCGGCGACACACTCAATCTTTACGACAAATACTGGACAGAACTAAAAACTGTAAAATAATAATGAAAAAGCGCGAAAGCCAAGGCTTTCGCGCTTTTATACTTTTGTCCTTATCCGTAAAGGTATCCCCAGTTTTTCCGCCAGCAGAAAACTTTTCCTTATCTCCTCTTTGGGTAAGGTGTCCACTACAGTGAAAAATACTTCCGGCAGATATTTTTTACACTCCTGGGCAAAAGCCAGCATGGCGTCAAACGACTGTAGGCCAAATTCCGGGTGTACTATTTTCATATAGTTTTCGGCATCGGCAGCATTAAGGCTTATGGAAACCACATCTACAAGTCCTTTAAGCAAAGGAGCCACCGGTTTTTTGTGGCGTAACTGCGCCAAACCGTTGGTATTTAAGCGAATAGGCGTTTGCGTATGGCGCCTGAGGTATCTGCATATGTCGAGGAGGTCGTCCAGGCGCTCAGTCGGCTCGCCAAAACCGCAAAAAACTATCTCCTTATAACCGGCAAGGTCATAGCCCTTAAACAAAGCTTTTACTTCCTCTGCTCCCGGCTCGTGCTCCAGCCATAAACTGCCGCTGTCGCCTACCCGGTCATTGTCCCGCCTGATGCAAAAATCACAACGGCAGGAGCATCTATTGGTCAAATTGACATATAATCCGTTATTTACTGTATAAAGTACTGTCATGTCGTCATCCTTATTTACTTGCATGAAAAATGCGGTCTTTAAAAGAAATCCTGTCAAGGGCAAAAGCGCATACAAAAAAGAAGGCGCCGCTGCCGCAAAACTGTACTAGCCCCATCACAACACCGTACATCGCCACTTCATAGCTACCGGCTATAAAATACGTAGCCATAGCATAACCAAATAAGTTTAGCGCCCCAGCTCCTGCCGTCGCCCACAAATTGCGCTTGCAGACTATTTTAGCCGAATTGGCCGTGAAAAACAGCACCAGCAAAGGTTTTATTATGATGGTGGCTGGCAGCCAAATCGCGCCGCCCGGCGTCATTATATCGCTCAAAGCAGCTCCCACTGCGGCCGCAGCCATAGCATAAGTCACAGGCAGAAAACAGGCGGACAAATAGATGAGGGCGTCGCCAAAATGTACGTAACCGGCCGCTCCGGCCGGTATGTGAAAAAGGTACGCTGTAACCAGAAAAATAAAGGCCGCCATTACACCAGTCACAGCTAAATTACGCGTCTTTTCTTTTTGTTTCATGCTTTTGCCAACTCTCCCAAAAACGCTTCATAACAAATACCGTAACGCGGGTCATGGTCTTTGGCTGTGGCTAAAGCTACTTTTTCCAAAAAGGCGGTCGCTTTTCGCACCGCGGTCAAAGCATCTTCACCCCGGCCCAAAAAACCGCATACAGCCGAAGAAAAAACATCACCTGTCCCGGAATATGAAATGCCGGTATGTTTGCTGCTGACAACAGTTATTGTGTTGTCCAGCAAACTTATTATCCTGTTTATTGCCAAACCGCCTTCCACGGAGCCCGTTATAACCGCATATTTCAAACGCGGCGAAGCAATGGCATTTGCCAACGCCAAAAATTCGTCCTCCGACAAATCACCGGCTTTTTGATAAGAGCTTCCAGCCAGAAGACAAAACTCCGTCATGTTTGGCGTTATCATATCGGCGCGTTTGATGAGTTTTTTCATTTTGGCGACATATTCCGGCGGATAAAAGCTATATAGTCTTCCTTCATCGCCCATCACGGGATCTACCAGCAAAAAAGCGTCCTGTACGCCCTTATCTGACAAATATCCAAGCAACAGCTCCGGCTGTAAATGGTTGCCCAAAAAACCCGTATACACGATATCAAATTTTAGAGAAAGCTCTTGCCAGTTTTTCAGGTAGAACGGAATCTCTCCGGTCAAATCCAAAAAAGAATAGGCGGGAAAACCTGTCTGATTAGAGAATATAGCAGTCGGCAACGGCGCGCAGTGATGCCCCATCGCAGACAGTACAGATATGGCCGCAACCAAAGAGCACCGGCCTACACCTGCCAAATCGTGTATCGCACAAATATTTGCCATATTTTTGCCCTTCCCGCATAAAAAGTGAAAGGACCGGCCTCTGGATTCATGCCGGAGGCCGGCCAAGCAATCATTAAAGTATTATTATTATAAATCTACTTCCCGGCAGCTGTCAACAATTCACTTTAGCTTGCACAAGGCGGCTTGCTGGGCAGGCCGCTTTCATCGCTAAACCGTTCCTCTCCCAAAAGAAGACGCAAGGCTACATCCGCCTGATGACCGGCGCACACCATGGCGCAGGACAAGAGGCCTGATCGCTTTGTCCGCTCTTTTTTCTGGCTGGCGCCACAAATATATAAATTTTTTCCTGCCTTTTTCGTCCCTATGCTGTTTGCGCTTGCACAGTCGCCCAAACCGCACATGGATATTACATGGGTCTGCGGGAAAAAACTGTGTACTGCTTCAGTAAAGGCCACACTGCTTTTTTCACAAGGAAATGCTTCTACTATTATGCTAAAACCTTTTAAGATGTCGGCCATATTGTTTTCATCCAATTTTTGGGTGAAAATACGCACTTCGGCAAATGGATTCACTTCATTTACTGTCTTTGCCATGGCTTCCGCCTTTAACATTCCTATATGCTTGGTAAAAAAATATTCGCGGGGAATGTCGTCGGATTCAACAACACTGCTGTCTATCAGCAAAAAGCTGCCCACACCGGACCGGGCTAACGTAACGGCCGTATGCGAACCAACACTGCCAAGCCCTACTATAGCAACCTTACCCTGCCTGATCCTTCTCTGTTCATTCGAGGAAAGCCGCTCTGCCATAGTTTCCTCAACTCCTTCTTAAAAAGTCTGGTTATCGGGAATGCGATGAATCCTTCACCTGCCTTCTCTGCCAATTTTTTGCAGCCTGTTCAAGCACTTCTCTTTCATTGGCCAGATTGCCATCCTGTACCCTGGCAAGTATTCGCCGTAAAAAATCACCCACCGGCTTTTCCCCTGCCAAAATATCCCCGGCCTCTTTCCCCCCAATCGCCAAATCAGATGTATGCACAGGCATATGCCGAACCAGTTCTAAAAGGCGTATAGCATATTGCCGGCTGATCTCTATGTTCTCCTCGCCTGCCCTGGTTGACTCCAGGTCGGCCAGGCATAAGTCTTTTAACTGCCTGAAAGCTTCCTGCATTTGCCTGTTATCACGAAAAATCCCGCTGCGCGCTTCTTTACGCAGCCAGTGCAACAAACTGCCCTCCTGCGCTGCCGTGTGAAAACCAAAATTCATATGTTGCGCCACCAGCCAGGACACCCGTTTGACAAAAACATCAGGATAGCCAAAGCGCCGCAATATTTCAGCCGCCATCTTGGCTCCAAGCCCATCGTGCCCATGATCGGTCGGCTCGCCGTTCTTCCCTGTGCTCCGGATCTCTTCGCGCCCTTTAGCTATATCGTGGAGCAGCGCCGCCCAGCGTACAGTCCGCTCGCGCGGCGCAAGGTCTACCGCCAGGAGCGTATGCCCCCAAACATCATATTGATGAAAGGTTTTGTTTTGCGGCACGTCTACCAGTGCTGCCAGCTCCGGTAAAAACGCCGCCGCTTCTACCCGGCCGTCTTTTTTCACCTGAAAACTTTCCCCGGCCAGGCCGCTTTTTACCAGCATATCGAGCCCTGCGCCGGTATAAGGCGCCAGAAGCAGTTTTTCTATCTCGGCCAGTACACGCTCCCGGGACAGACCTGTCATCCTTTTTCTCTCTTCTTTTATGCCTTGTATCAGTTCATCATCGGGAGTAAAGCCCAGTTGGGCGCAAAAGCGGCAGGCGCGCAGCATCCTCAAACCGTCTTCGGCAAAACGCATGGAAGCTTTGCCGACTGTGCGGAGCACCTTTTTAGCCAGGTCGTCCCGCCCGGCAAAAGGGTCTATGACATCCCCTTTTACGTCGAGCGCCATAGCGTTTATGGTAAAATCACGCCGGGACAGGTCGTCCTCAAGCGGTCCGCCAAATAATACTTTTTCCGGCCGATGGGCGTCTTTGCCATACATCTCCCGGCGAAAAGTCGCTACTTCTACAGTCCGGCCGTCCAGTAAAAGCACTGTCACGCCAAAGTTTTGGCCCAGCTCGCCAACTGCCCGCCAGCCGGCTTTATTTGCCAGCAATGCTACTTTTTCAGGAAAAGCGTCAGTCGCTATATCATAGTCTTCCGGTATCCGGCCAAGACAGAGGTCGCGTACCGCGCCGCCTACGACGTAGGCCTGGTGGCCATAACTTTCCAGCAGGCCAAGTATCTTTTTTACATATATAGGCAATATGTCCTGCATAAAAACTTTCTCCCCCACAGTGGCAAAAAACTGGTAAAGATAGGGGTATCCTGTCTTTACCAGTTTTCATTTACTGCTTTTCTCTTAGCGGCGGCTCGGCAGCTAAATCGTCGTAACGCTCAAGTCCCACACCTGTCCATACCAGCCGTTCTTTTTTGGGTTCAAAAGATGAAGAGGCAATATTATACTTAGGACGTTTATCAAAATAGTCTATCTTCGCCAAAGACAGGTATGTTTCGAGAAAATACTCCTGGTTGAAGGGCTTATTCTGGTTGCGCCAGAGAAATTCAATGCTTTCCTGGTCGCTTTTCCCCCACCATGCGTCATTAGCGGTCAGGAAAAATTCTATGTGATAGCCGCCTTTGGCGCGACCGACGTATTTTGATGAGCCGTCGTCAAAAAGCGTTGTGCCATGGTCGGACATGAAGGACATAAATACCGGCTCTTTCTGGGCATAGACCCAGGAAGCCAAAGTATCTACAAAGTGTGCGCTGTAAATCACAGCATTGCGATAAGAATTTTTCAGGTAAAGAGGGTTGTTGGCATCTTCGCCCCAGTCGCGTACAGTTTTAAAAGATGGTTTATATATATCAAATTTTTCTGGATAGCGGTCTTCATAAAGATAATGCGCGCCCAGGATTTTTATTACAATGAGTTTCTTTTTCTCGGAAGTATCGTCAAGTATCTTTCTTATATAAGGCAACATACCGACATCATCAAAAGTACCCGACTCGTCCACATGGTTGATGTATTGGTCGGCCTCCAGGAACATCAGGTTCATAGCATCGTCTTCCGGCTGGGTTTTTTTCTCATAAGATACGCTGTATGTTTTGTAGCCGGCTTCTTTAAACGCGCTGATGATGGTCTTTTCTTCGTAGAACCGCGTTTCGCATTCGACCGGCTTTCTGGTCAGAATAAGCGGCACCGAGCCGGTAGTATAGCCATAGCCGCTGGTCACATCGGAAAAAGATATGAGTTTGCCAGCTTGCCTGGCCTTGAGAAGATGGGGTGAATACTCCGGCCTATAGCCGTATTCTTCAAAATAGTCATAGCGGTGCGTCTCGCCGATAACGATGATATAGGTAGACCTTTCCTCCCCGGACAAGTCTTTCGCCTGGAAGCTGAATTTTTTGTAGCGTTCGATGATAGCGGCGCTCTCATTCATTTCTTTTTTATAAGCGTAAACCGGTTCTCCCAAGTCGTTCCAGAGGGCAAAACCTAGCAGCGCCAGAGCAAAAAAAGCGGGGTAACGCTTTTCCACCTGTATAGGACCTGACCGGTAAACAAACAGCGCAAAAGCCGACAGTGAAAAAAAACCGCAATATTCCTGCCAGGTTATCAACTGCAGATAGGTAAAAAATTCCATGGTATTTGTTTCTGAAGTTATGACCAATATCTCTTTGCCGATACGGGAAAAAGGATAACTATAATTTGTCACGATATGGTTCTGGAAAAGCACGGAAGAACCAAGCGTAAAAATATAAGCCCCGCGCAAAAAACCGCCGCCGAAGAAAAATACCAAAACAGCGGCCAGCCCCAGCATAAATGCAGCATTATCCTGCATATAAAAATCAGTCGCCCAGCTTATAAAAGAACCGGCGCACACAAAATAAGCTACGGCCAGGAGAATGCTATGACAGCGGGGAAAACGATTTTTTATTTTACTCATAGAAATTTTACTATACATATTAAAACACCTACAATTTTTGTTGCTTTTACTATTTTACCACATTATCCTACTATCTTGATAAAAAAATAAAGATAATAAAAAATACACTCTGTTTATACAACCGGGTGTATTTTTTATAACCAATCATGCAGTACAGGGTATTTATTGCGCAGGCCGTCTTCCAACCAGGCAAAGGCAGAGAGCGAAATACCGCCCCAGGCCAGTTGTTCTTTAGCCGTATGCCAAAGGGAAAGCCCTTCAATAAGCTGCTCTTGCCGCTCAAAAGATAAAGCGGCAAATTTGGGCAGATATCCGTTATATTGTTTGCGTGTTTTCGCCAGGCGCAACAACAATCGTTTGGGCATCAGTTGAGCCCCGCGCGTCCAGTAGCATTCATTGGCCAGCGTCTGCCCTACCGCCTGCTTTACCCCTTGCGCCAACAGGTAGCCTATTTCCGAATGTGTACCGACATCACGGTAAACAGGCCCGCCGTCCGCCATTATTATGACCGCGCCGTCAGTGCCGGTGCCTGTAGCAGTGTTTTCGCCATAAATGCTGAATACGCCCAGTTCTGCCAGGAGGGCGCTTTTGGCTTCAGTCACTGTTATGAACGTGCGCGCAAGCGCGCCGGGCGGCAAAGCAAAAGAAAGAAAGACAAAAAGATTTATCGTCCCGCCGACAGGCTGAAAACCGTTGGCCGTTTCCCGGTACTGCGGCGCTTCGCCGGCGCGGGCGGAGTTGCCCTCTACCCCGCCGGTAGCGAACACTTCGACTGTAATACCGTCGGCGAATACTATCGCATGGCCGAGGCACTCCATGCGCGCGCTGGTCAGCAGGCCGCTGCCCGCGGAAAAACCAAGTTTTTCGCAAACTGAGGCCATATAGTTTTCTATACTGCCGCCGGGCAGGTCTTTTTCTGTTTTTATGCCTTTAGGCAGCCGCTGGTTGAACACCCCGTCAAAACGACCGATACCGCCAAACGGCAGACCTGTGCTCATACAGGTACGGGGCTTGTTAAAACTAAAGCTCATCGCAGTATGTTCAACACTGCATATGCCGCCGCCGGTCAGGCGGTATTCCTTTAAGGCCATTAGAAAAACTCCTTAAAATTTCATGTCCCAGCCCACGAGGAAACTGATGCCGTTGGCGGGGTAGTTTTTTATATAAGCATAGTCTTTATCGAAAAGATTGTAAATATTAAGGTATATTTCCTGCTCCTTGGCTATTTTATATCGTGTAGATGTATTGAATATGGCATAACCGGATATCTCTTTGCCTCTTTCCTGATCCTGCCTGCTAACTGCATCCATAAGCAGCGACTGGCTAAAACGGCCGTTCTCATAGTGCAGCCCCACGTGCAGAAGATTTTGCGGCTCATTGACCGGTGTGCTAGCGTCTGTATCGGTATATGTATAGCCCAAGTCCACGCGTAATGTACGGGTTACCTTGCTGTTCCAGGCCAATACGGCGCCTTCCGCTTTGTAAGAATCTACATTTATCGGCATCCAGGGGTCAAACCAATTAGGCCCGGTAGACACCCATCTTATCGCGTCTTTCATATCACGTTTGAAATAAGTAAGTGAAAGCTGGTGTTTTTCGCCAAAATTTTTCTTGACGCCTATCTCTGTAGCCCAACCCTTTTCCGGCTTTAGATCAGGGTTACCATTGCTGCCGTATACCGGATCATATGTATACAAAGCATCAAATGTTGGCGCTTTGAATACCCTGCCCCAGTTGGCAAACAGACTCAGGTCATTGCGCGCCGCATAAACCGCGCCTACTTTTGGCAGCCACTGATCACCAAAATCGTTGTTTTGTTCATAGCGAATACCCGGAGTCAAGGTAAACTTGCCACCCAAAGACAATTCATCCTGCAAAAAATAAGCTTGTGTCCAGCGCCTTTTATTTCCGTCATAGCTGTTGTTTTCTATTTTATTCTCGCGCAGGTCTATTCCCCAAGTCAGAACGTTATTCTTGTCCGCGGCATGGCTGTCTTGGTAAAGTATGCCCCTGAGGGTTTCGTCATAACGGTAACTATTGTCAACAAGAGTAAATGTATCGAAAATAGTCGGTGTTTTTACACGGTTATTTTGGTAAAACTGTATGCTCATGTCATTTTTTCTGTAGCCAAAATTGAAAGTCTGGCGAATGACCTGTCCGTGGTCAGTATCGCTGGGAGCAGTAATATAGCCTGGATAGCCTTGTTTTTCGTTATGGTAATCATAGGTCAAAAATAAATCGCCGCCGGCCGTATCACGGTCAATCCGCAACGATATGTCTTTATCGCGCCCATAGCTGTTGGGGCGCTGGCCGTCATCATTGTAAAAACTGCCATTTAACCGCCAATGGTATTTCCCGTCAGCGCCAGATGTCCCCAATTTATATTGCTGCTGTTCATCATTGCCGAAAGCTATACCCACACTGCTTTTGTCACCTTTTTCACCTTTTTGGGTAAAGACCTGTATGACGCCGCCTATCGCGTCAGCGCCATAGAGTACCGAGCCGCCGCCGCGCACTATTTCTACCCGGTCAACGATGCCTGCGTCTATAATATACTCGTTAAGATCGACACCGCCACCGCCTGTGCCAATACCCTGACCCGCGTTCATCCTGACGCCGTCTATCAAAAGCACTACACTGTCGCTGCCGTTTATATACGGTATAGCTAGCCCGCTGCGCCCGTTGCGCCGGGAAACCGCCACGCCCGGCACACCCTCCAGCGCATCAGCCAGCGTCACCGCACCTTTGTCTTCCCAGTCTTTGGCTTTTAACACAGTGACATCGGCCGGTACTTTCATAAAACTCTGTCCGACACGGGTCGCCGTGACCACCACCGGGTCAAGGTCGAAGGTTTCCATAGCTTCCTCAGCAAAAACAGGCATAGCAAAGTTGCTCGCCCCCAATATAAGCCCCAGGCATAACGCTTTTTTACCCCTCATTTTTCCCATCCTTCCTATAATGTATGCGTGTCCAAAATTCCCCGCTATCATCGCGGTTCAATTCAAAAGGTATTTCGTAAAGCTCGCCCAACCGTCCGGCGTCCAAAACCTCTTCTTTACGCCCGCTGCCCAGCGCCCGCCCTTTTTTCAGCAGCAAGAGATGGCTGCCAAAGGCCATAGCCAGGTTGATATCATGCAGTATCGCCACTACTGACAGTTTCTGCTCCTGGCAGAGTTTTTCCAAAAGCATGAATATCTCACTCTGGCTTTTTACATCAAGGTGAGAGGTCGGCTCATCCAAAAGCAGGAGGCCGGTTTCCTGCGCCAAGGCGCGGGCCATCCATACTTTTTGCCGTTCGCCCTGGCTGAGCTGGGTCAAAAGGCAGGAGCGTTTATGCGCTATACCGGCTCTTTCCATAGCTTCCCGGACTTTTTCTTTGTCAGCGGGATGCGCCTGCCCAAAACGGCCAAAATGGGCAAAGCGCCCCATCAGCACTGTCTCTTCCACCGTAAAGGAATTGTTCCCTTCTTCTACCGCTACCATGCCGATTTTTTGCGCCACCGCCCGCCGCGGCATGTTTTTCAGCTGTTCGCCTGCCAAGAGTATTTCTCCGCTCATGACTGGCAGCCAACCGCCCAAAGTACGCAAAAAGGTGGTCTTGCCGCTGCCGTTAGGGCCGAGGATGCACCAGAACTCTCCTTTTTGCACGGCAAAGTCCACATCATGCAAAATCGTCCGGTTGCCCAATTGCACACAAACGCTTTTCGCTTCAAGATATTGCGTCATCATTGCCGCCCCCTTGTCCAGAGGATATAAAGGAAAAAAGGCGAGCCGAAAAGCGCTGTCACTACGCCGACCGGCAAAGAGGCGAACCAGGGCGTAAGGCGGATAAGGCCGTCCGCCCACATCAGGAGCACGCCGCCCAGCATGGCGGACAAGGGCAGCAGCAAGAGGTGCGACGCGCCTATCCAATTGCGCAAAAGATGCGGCACGATAAGGCCGATAAAGCCTATGGAGCCGGTCATGGAGACGGCCAGGCTGGTTATCATGGCTGACAGAAGGAGGATGACATTGCGCACTTTTTTGACCTCCACGCCAAGGAAAAAAGCCTGCTCGTCGCCTAAACTTATCAGGTCAAGTTCGCGCGCGTAACTCATGATAAAAAATATGCCCAGTATGATAAAAGAGCAAATAACTACGAAGTTATCCGGCGGGATGGCCACGCTGCCCATAACCCAGAAAAAAATCACTTGCATTTGCTGGGCGTATACCGACATGATGGCGCTGAGAAAAGCGTTGGCCAGCGCGGAAATAGCCACACCCGCCAGCAAGAGGTGGGTCACGTTTTTAGCGGGAGAAAATTTGTCATCAAGGCCTTTGACGATAAAAATAGTTGCCACGCCGCCGGCAAAAGCGGCCACGCTGATATATTGCGGGGCGCCCATGACGATAGCTATAGCCGCGCCCAAGGCCGCGCCGCCGGATATGCCAAGTATAAAAGGCTCGGCCAGCGGGTTTTTGAATATAGCCTGCTGGCAGACTCCAGCCGTAGCCAAAGCGGCGCCGACCGCCAGGGCCAGCATGATGCGCGGCCACCTGAGCTGCCAGACGATGATGCTTTCCTGTCCGGTAAAATGCTCCACGCCTAAAAGTGCTTTGACAAAATGCCCAAAAGGTATGTCCTGCGAGCCCGACCACAGGAACAGCAAGATACTGCCGATAAGGGCGGCTGCTGTAGCGATCACGGCTTTCTTGTGTCTCATTTCACCGCTCCTTCCGGATAAATAGCGCGGGTCAATTCAGGCAGGGCGGCGAAGCTGCGCGGCCCCGGCCTTACTATCCAGTCGCCGAAAACCGTGACGACTTTCTTTTCTTTTACTGCCCGCAGTTGCATAAGCTTGGCCGGTAGTTTGTCCGCCTTGCTGCCCATGTCTGTACCGCGCAGGCGCAAATATACATCTGGGTCAGCAGCGTATATTTTTTCCAAGTCCCAGGTATAGTAATCGCGGTTGACCAGGGAGGCCACATTATCGCCGCCCGCCTGGCGGATAAGGTCGCTCAGATAGGATTTGTTGCCGACTGTAAGAAGCGGATGATCCCAAACTTCGATAAATACCCGTTTGTGGCGGGCAAATTGCGCCACGCGCCCGGCGGCCTCACGGCGGTATTTGTCCAGTTGCGCCGTCAGCGCCGCACCTTCCCGCTCCCGGCCGACAAGTCCGGCTATGTACCTTATGCTGTCCAATACTTCGTCAAGATTTTCATTTTTCACCGGCAGTACATTAACTCCTGCCTGCCTGAGCTGGCTGATAGCTCCGCTCTGCAGGCTGCCGTCGGCCAATACTAAATCAGGCTTTAACATGATTATTTTTTCTATGTCGCAGCTATAAAAGTTGCCTATTTTCTCTTTCTTGGCCGCCTCCGGCGGCCAGTCGCAGTAAGTAGTGACGCCTACCACCTGCCCGCCGGCGCCGAGGGCGTAAAGTATCTCGGTATTGGACGGCGACAGGGAGACTATCCGCTCCGCTCCTTTACCGGCGGGAAGCGGCCCGCCCCCCTCTTTTTCGCCTGCCGCGCCGCAAGCAAGATAAGCGGCTATCAGCAAAGCGCAAAACCATAACGACTTTTCCCGCATATCCTGCCTCTTTCTGCAAAAATAAAAGCCTCTTTTTTACAAAGAGGCTTAAAATCCCATACACGGATGCCTGTATGGCAAATCTCCCTCCTCATCGCTCGTGAGTGCAAACGGTGATTGTCAAACAGGCAGTTCTCCTGGCTCCGGTTCATCGCTTCCCCGCCCCTTCCCGGAAAATTTTCCAGTGGTTTATCTCGCTAAACGCCCCTTGGGAATGCCCTGCATTCCTGTTTTAGGACTAGCCGCTAATACTCCCGCCTCTTCAGGCGGCGAGATAAAGCGGCGCTAAGCTCGAAATAAGTACGACTAAGGTTCAGATAGGGTTTAAAACCCCTTTGGAATGCTAACGCATTCCCGTTTCAGGGCTAGCCCTATCTGAACCAAGTCTACTTTATCGCAGAGTCGCTCCCCATTACAGTGACGAGATCGCGCCGGCCTTGCACCGGACTTCTCTATTCGGTCTTTTATGACCTATACCCTTGGGTACCTGTTTCATCGCTGTATCAAGTTTTTATCTTTTGCATTATAACATTTTTGCTGTATTATATCAAAAAATAAATACAAACAAAAAACTGGCCGCCCAAAAGCAAGCCAGTCTTGTAACTTTTCATTCCGGCGGCAGGGGGAATTTTACGTAAGAGTTTAAGCCGCCGCCGATATTTACCATGGGTTTTACCATGTCGGCCGGTCGTATTTTTACTTCGATAAACCTTGGTTTCCCCGAGTCCAGTGCTTCACATAGCGCCGAGCCAAACTCATCCGGCGTCGATACCCGCGCCCCGTCTATGCCAAACGCTTTGGCGTAAGCCACAAAATCCAGCACCGGCGGCTGTTCGCAGGCGACAAACCGGCTTTCGAACATTACCTGCTGCAATTGCCGTATCATGCCGAGGCCTTCGTTGTTGAAAACTATGCTGATAACAGGCAGATCGTTCCTGGCGATAGTATAGAGCTCGTTGCCGGTCATTTTAAAACCGCCGTCGCCGGAAATGCAGATGACCCTCGCGTTAGGGCGGGAAAATTGCGCGCCCATGGCCGCCGGCAGGCCAAAGCCCATGGTGCCGAGGCCGCCGGAGGTTATCCAGTTGCGCGGCTTTTCTATCGCCAGGTGCTGCGCCGCCCACATCTGGTGCTGCCCTACGTCGGTAACGAATATCATGTCCTTGCCAGCGGCCGCATCCGCCAGTACCTGTACAAACAGCGGCGCTGTCGTTCCGCGTATCGCTTCGCCACGGTCCGGCCAGTCGTTTATGGTGTTCCACCAGGTAGCCGGGGTGCGCCCGCTGATGTTTTCCGCCAGTTTACCGAGGCAGTATTTCATATCGCCGGCCAGGCCGATACCGGCGTAAACATTTTTATCTATCTCCGCCGGATCGACGTCTACATGGATGACGGTCTTTTTTTCCGTATAGGCTTTGCGGTCGCCGGTCACCCGGTCATTAAAGCGGCTGCCCACAGCCAAAAGGACGTCCGCCGCCGCCACCGCGTTATTGGCCCGCTCCAGCCCGTGCAGGCCGGTCATGCCCAGAAAGAGCGGATGGTTGGCGGGAAAAGCGCCTAGCCCCATAAGGGTGCTGCCGACCGGCATATTGATCTTTTCCGCCAGCTTTACCACTTCGGACTGCACGTCGGCGCCAACCGCGCCGCCGCCGACCAGCATGAGCGGGCGGCGGGCGTTTTTCAGCGCTTCCACCGCTTGGTTTATGTCCTGCTCCTGGCAGCATACCGGCAGTTCACGCTGATGCGGCCGGAAGTCTTCTTCCTTGCAGTCAATGAGCATGGTCTGGATGTCGCGCGGCACGTCGACCAGCACCGGCCCCGGCCGGCCGCTGGCCGCCACCTCGAAAGCCATGCGCATGATACCGGCCAGGTGGCTGGGATTTTTGACGAGAAAATTGTGTTTAGTTATCGGCATGCTTATGCCGGTTATGTCCACTTCCTGGAATGCGTCGCGGCCGATAAGGCTTCTGGCCACCTGCCCGGTGATAGCGACGACAGGTATGGAGTCGAGAAAAGCGGTAGCCAGCCCGGTGACAAGATTGGTCGCGCCCGGGCCGGAAGTCGCTATGCACACGCCCACCTTGCCGCTGGCGCGGGCGTAACCATCGGCGGCGTGCGCCGCGCCCTGCTCATGCACGGTCAATATATGCTGCACCTGCTTTGACGTGCAAAGCACATCGTAGAAAGGCACTATCGCCCCGCCGGGATAGCCAAATACAGTGGTAACGCCCTGTTCTTCCAAACAGCGCAACATTATCTGGGCGCCGGTCATCTGCATACAGACCACTCCTTTTAGTTAAGTTCGGCTTCGACCAGTTTACCCATCTCTTCGGTGGATACCTTGGTGCAGCCTGCTTTATAAAGGTCTCCAGTGCGGTAGCCTTTAGCCAGTACGCGGTCTACCGCGGCCTCCACTTCCTGCGCGGCCGCTTCCTGTCCCAGCGAAAATCTGAGCAACATGGCGGCGGACAGTATGGTGCCCAAAGGATTTGCCATATTTTTTCCCGCGATATCCGGCGCCGAACCGTGGATCGGCTCAAAGAGGCCCGGCCCGTCGCCTATGCTGGCCGATGGCAGAAGGCCGATGGAACCGGTGATGACAGCCGCCTCGTCGCTCAAAATATCGCCGAAGATGTTGTTGGTGACAATGACGTCAAAAACCGAGGGGGCCAGGATAAGCTGCATGGCGCAATTGTCTACGTACAGGTTGTCGAGCGTCACATCAGGGAACTGCTCGGCCACTTTGGCGGCGGTCTTTTTCCACATGCGGGAAGATGCCAATACGTTAGACTTTTCAACCGAGGTCACTTTCTTTTTACGCATACGGGCCGCTTTCATGGCGTAGGTCACTATGCGCTCCACTTCCGGCACGCTGTATTCTTCCATGTCCCAGGCGCGTTCCACACCCTTTTCGTCTATATAAGCTTCTTTTTTCTGTCCAAAGTAAATGCCGCCGGTCAGCTCGCGCACGATGAGCAAATCCGTGCCGGCAACTATTTCCGGTTTGAGCGGGGAAAATTCCGCCAAATGCGGCGACAGTTTCACCGGCCGCAAATTGACATATAGACCCATCTCTTTGCGCAGGCCGAGTATGGCTTTTTCTGCCCTGAGTTCCGCCGCCACATTGTCCCACTTTGGGCCACCCACTGCGCCTAAAAGGGTAGCGTCGGCCGCTTTGCAGGCCGCTATAGTTTCATCCGGCAGCGGCACGCCGAATTTGTCCAGCGCCGCGCCGCCGGCATATCTTTCTTCCATGTCTACATTGAGCTTTTGTTTTGCTATCACTTTATCCAGCACGCGCCGCGACGCGCAAACTATTTCCGGGCCGATGCCGTCGCCCGGTATCAATACTATTTTCATCTGGCAGCCCCTTTCAAGACCTTAAAGTTCTTCCGGCTGGGCTATGCGCCCCAGCACCGCGCTGGCAGCCGCGACGTACGCGCCGGCCAGGTATATTTCGCTGTCCACATGGCCCATCCGCCCTTTGAAGTTGCGGTTGGTAGTAGACACCGCCTTTTCCCCGGCGGCGAGGATGCCCATATGACCGCCGAAGCAGGGGCCGCAGGTAGGAGTGCTGACCGCCGCGCCGGCTTCGACGAATGTTTTCAGGTAGCCTTTTTCCATCGCTACGGCATATATTTCCTGTGTGGCCGGGATGATTATCGCCCGCACGTTTTCATGCACCTTGCGTCCTTTTAATATCTCCGCCGCCTGCGCCAGGTCGGCCAGCCGCCCGTTGGTGCAGGAGCCGATGACCACTTGGTCGATAACCGTTTTAGGAATGTCAGCCACGTTCTTCACATTCTCCGGCAGGTGCGGGCAGGCGACTACCGGCTTGAGCGCCGACAGGTCGATTTTTACTATCTCGTCATATACAGCGTCCGCATCAGGGGCCACTTCTTCATAAGAACGGCCGACACGGCCTTTGAGGTATTCCCTGGTAATGGCGTCCACTGGGAAGATGCCGTTTTTCGCGCCGGCTTCTATCGCCATATTGCAAATGGTGAAGCGGTCGGCCATGCTCAGCTCTTTTATCCCTTCGCCGCTGTATTCGAGCGACTTGTAGCGGGCGCCGTCCACGCCGATCATACCGATAAGCGTGAGTATGACATCCTTGCCCCGCACATAGCGCGGCAGTTTACCGGTCAGCTCGACTTTTATCGCCGGCGGCGCTTTGAACCAAGTAGTACCGGTAGCCAAAGAGGCCCCGAGGTCTGTAAGACCCACGCCGGTAGCGAAAGCGCCCAACGCGCCGTAAGTACAGGTATGCGAATCCGCGCCGATAATGACTTCGCCCGGCGCCACAAGGCCGGAGTCCGGCAGCAGCGCGTGCTCTATCCCCATGCGGCCCAGTTCGAAGTAGTGCGTTATGTTATATTTTTTGGCGTTGTCGCGTAAAGACTTGGCCAAAGCGGCCGACTTCATGTCGTTCGCCGGAACGAAATGGTCCGGCACCAGAGCCACCCGGTCTTTATCGAAAACTTCTTTTTTGCCTATTTTTTCAAACTCGGCGAAAGTCTGCGGCCCCATGATGTCGTTAGTCAGGGCCAAATCGATCTTGGCCGTGATGAGGTCGCCCGCCTCCACGCTGGCTAGGCCGGCGTGTTTGGCTAGTATCTGTTGTGTCATGGTCATTGGCATTTCCAATACCCCCATAATTACCAGTAGGGGCGGGCCATTAGGAGCCCCCGGATAATGAGTGGGGGCGAGCAATGCGGCCCCCCAAAAAACAAAACGAAT
>JAVBME010000038.1:0-8853 GCA_031552765.1 Acidaminococcales bacterium
ATATGGAAGATAAATAAAAGATTCTAACATGAAGCGCCCCTTCCCCCCGGCAACATTGCCAGGGGGAAGGGGCGCTTCATGTTAGGTAAAGTTATTCCCCAGCGACAGCGCTCCGCCACAGTAGGCATATTAGGCCTGGATGTCATACTAAAAATGCTTTTATATATTACAGCAATAAAGTAGTGGTTGTAAACAAAAAAAATTAGGAAAATCTGCATAATTATGGCTGCAACTCGTTCTTATAATATTCTTTTTGATAAAAATCGAGAAATGTTTCGGCGCACGGTGAGAGTTCGCGGTTTTTCGAAACAAAAACTGTTTTTGTTAGAAACAGTCTTTTTTCAGCAAGCGGCCAAAAACATAAGGAATCGGCAAGCGCCTCGCCCTGTTCGGCAGGAAGAACGGTTATGGCAAGATTTTGCTCGGCAAACTGAAGAGCCGTCATCCTGGTCGTCGAAAGCAGCACAAAGCGGGCGGAAAGCTTTTGCGCGGAAAGAGCCTGCTTTATAAGCGAGTAGCTGCCAAAATTAGTACACAACAACTGGCCGCCCAGGTCTTTTAGGGTTATTTTCTTCTTCGCCTTCTTTTGCCAAATATTATCCTTGTGCGCGGCAACAATAAAATTTTCTTTTTGCTCAAGCAGCAGTTTGAAAAGATGCGGTTCAGGCAAAGGCGCGTTCGCTATGGCAAGGTCAGTTATGCCGTTGAGGATGTGCTCCGCTTGCGTATTAACGTCCACCTCGTGTATCTGGTAATGTATTTTGGGGTAAAGCCGGCAAAAAGGGGCGACGTACTGCTTTACAAAAAGCGGCGCCTTGGCCGGCGACAAGCTTATCTTAAGCGTGCCGGACATGCCGTCGCCGCAGTTTTGCAATTCCAGGCGCGCGGTCTCTTCCAGCAGGCACAAGGCTTTTGCTTTTTCATAAAAAATCCGGCCGGCATCCGTAAGTTCCAGCTTACGCACGCCCCGGCGCAACTGCAAAAATTTAGCGCCGTAGCTTTGTTCGAGCATTTTGAGCTGCGCGCTCAATGCCGGTTGCGCCAGGTTTAAGTTGCGCGCCGCCGCCGTCAAACTGCCTGCTTCGACTATAGCGGCAAAATTGCGATAGTAAGCAAAATCCATAAAAAACCTCTCTTTTCCACAAATATAAATATATTTTATTTATTATATGCAAATTATATATTTTATTCTTATTAAATAATATATTACACTAGAAACATATTTTAGGAAAAAGCAATTGTTGGAGGCGCAAAATGTCTACAGACCGCATCGAACGGCGCCGCCAGTTTCTGGCGATATTACTGGGCCCGACAGTTTTCGCCGCGCTCATAATATTTCTGCCAAACCTGTTTGGCTTTAAAGAAAGCGTGGCCCTGGCCACAACTGTATGGATGGCCTTATGGTGGATACTGCGCCCGGTCAATATAGCCGTAACGGCCTTTTTGCCTATCGCTATCAACGCCCTTTTTGACCTCATACCTATGGAGCAAGTCATCAGCCAGTATTTTTCCGAAATAATCGTCCTCTTGTTCGGCGCCGACATCATCTGCATGACCTGGCACACTACCGGCCTCGACAAGCGTCTTTCCTTGAAAACTCTTTGCCTGATAGGCACTTCCATGAAACAGCAAATAGCTGTGTGGCTGCTGGTCTCAACCGGCCTTTCCATGTTTTTGCCCAATGTCGTAGTATGCACGATTTTGGTGCCTGTCGCCATATCCATGCTGCGCTTCATCGGTGAAAAAGACATCCACAATAGCCAACTGGCCGCGCCTATATTGCTGGCCATAGTTTGGGGCGCCGGCATCGGCGGTTTTGGCACGCCTTTAGGCGGGGCGGCCAACCTTGTAGCCATAAGTTACCTGGAAAACATGACCGGCCGCGAATTTATGTACATCGAGTGGGTAGAACGCTTTTTCCCTTTCCTGGCTATAATTTTGCTGCTCAACTTGGGCTTTTTGTTCTCGCTTAAACTCCCTGTCAGCCACATAGAAGGCACTAAAGACTATTTCATGGGCATTTACAATTCTTTGGGCAAAATAAGGCAAAGCGAAATAATAAGCCTTGTCTTGTTTTTGGCTGCCGCCATATTGTCTTTTGCCCGCCCCCTTTACGCCGGGCTGCTGCCCGGCATGAAACCAGCCTATGTATTTTTGAGTCTAAGTCTTCTGACTTTCGTCATCAGAAACAATGACGGCAAGACATTGATGAATTGGGACGAAGCCGAGCGGGGGGTCATGTGGGGCATGCTGTTTCTATTCGCCGGCGGCCTGGCGCTTGGAAAACTGGTGACAAATACGGGGGCGGCGGCAAAAATAGCGCAACTTATTGCCGCCGGCAATTTGAGCGGTGGGCTTGGAACGATATTTATTTTCACCGTCTTTGCCTGCGGTTTATCGGAAATATCCAGCAATACCGCGGCAGCCGCTATTTCCGTGCCTGTAGTAGCCAGCATAACGGCCGCATTGAATCTCGATTCAATACCTTACTTGTTTATCACTATTGTCGCTTTTAATTGCGCCTATATCCTGCCCGTATCTATTAGAGCCATACCGGTAGGTTACGGATTATCTCCCGGGATATTGTTCCGCGAAGGCGCCAAGCTGGCGGCTCTTGGCGTCATTACCATAAGTTTGGCAGGCTATCTTTTCATAAAGTTCTGGCCGGCGTTTTCCGTTTTATGATCCCAATGAAAAATCGGCCTGGGGTTAAACCAGGCCGATTTTTTTAATTGCCGGCACCCTGCCTGGGCTCCGTCTCCCGCATATTCTGCCGTTTATCGGATTCAGCGCAAAATATGCTGCGCCTTGTTCCACAGCATTAAGAGTACGCTGCCCAGCGTAAAATAAACAAAGCCATAAGGGCCGTTCCACTTGGCGCCCACCGTATAGGCGGTCTGGTCAAGAAACTTGGCGGCAGTCAGCACGATGGCCGCCAGCGGGCAGATCATATAGGCCAGGGCCGCGCCAAAAAGCAGCGCCGAGGCAATAACTCCAGTAGAAAAAGGCAGGTTGAGCGATACCAGTATCTTGCCAAGCACCACCAGCATGATAAATGGGTGCAAACCGACAAAAGTACCGGCAAAAATCAAAAGCGATATGACCGGCAGCATGAATATACCGGTAGCGCCTGCCAAAATGCCTATATAACCGTATATATAGCCCAAAACTCCTGATACGTCGAGCGCTTTGGCAAATACGCCCAAAGAAATAAACAAGACGGAAAGATCGATTATTTTGACTATGTTTACATTTACATACTCCGCCAGGCTGACCTTGAAATCTGGATGACGGATAAAACGCAGCATCCAGCCTACGGCTACCAAAAGGCCTGCCAAAAGTACGCAGGATGTATTATTGCCGATTTTTAATGAGTCAAAGACCTGTATCAACACTATCAGCAATAAAACTATGCATACCACCAGTATCAGTTTTTTCACCGCCGCGGCAAACATTGCTTTATCTTCCCGCACAGCGCCGCGCGCAAGCGGCTCCGGGCTAAGGCGTTTATTTTCCGTAATGCAAGACAGCGCTATGGCCATAACACTCAAAATGACGCCTATAGGGAATATTTCCCCCCAGGTAGCGCCTGTCCCCTGCATGGCTAAAAGTATATTGACCGCGCCGGGCGCCCACTGCAGCACGATGGAATAGCTGCGGGTCAAAGCCGTACTGGCAAAGCGCGGGTAATCGGACACTATCCTTTGCAAAGGCCTGCCTAACAGCGACAGCATTACAGGGATAGTGCCAAACAGTAAAAAACTGGAAAAAACATGCGTCACGCAGGAGATAAAAAAATACAGGCTGCGCTCGCTGCGAAAGGTGTTTAAAAGAAGATATTCAAAGCTTTTTTCATAATCGCCCAGTTTTATCGGTATTGTAAAAATCTGCATTATCACCAGTATAGCGGAAATATTGAGCATGTAATTTATGCCGTCCACCCAGACGGGAAAAGGCTGTAAACTGTATGTATTCAACGCGGCCCCGGCCAAAAGGAAAAATGTGGCCATTTTTTTAAAGGAACCGCTCATGCCTCCATAGCCAAAGACAAGCACCAGAAGAGCCGCCAACGCTATGGGATATTTAAAGTCAGATACCCTCGTCAAGGCCAGCATGTGAAGTACGGCAATACTTATGACCGACCACACGGCGATTTTCTCTTTTGTCACATCCGCCACCCCTTAAATAATTCAAAGCAAAGCCGTCTTCACTGAAGCTGTCCCGCTAACGGCAGTTACTCCGCCCAACGTTGACAATAAAACCGACAAAACAATATCATTATTTTTCTCTTCTACCTTAACCTGTATCTTTATTTTTTCGCCCACCGGCGCCGGCGCGGTAAATTTCACATCCAGCTGGCCGCCCCGGGTCCATGTTTTGCCAAATATATGCGTCAAAAAATCATTTATATAAGCCAAAGTCAGCCGCCCGTGCGCTATGGTATTGGCAAAACCCCTGCTTCTGGCAAACTCTCTGTCAAGATGGATTGGGTTTTTATCTGTAGATATTTCGGCATAAGCGTCGACAATATCCTGGGTGATAACTATTTCACCGGAAGAGAATTGTTCTCCTATATTATACACAATCTTTGCCTCCGTCACCTATTTCGTCCGGTAAAATTATCGTACTTTGCGCTATATTTATTATTTTGCCATCCCCACCAACAGATACTACCTCGATAACGATATAAACACGTTCTTTTTTTATGTATTTATCACTGATACGGGCGATAGACCTTATTGTATCGCCAACTTTTACATTGCCGATAAATTCATTGTATTGCCTGGCGTGAATAGTGCCGGCCGGCAAAAGCTTGCGGAGCAGCTGCGGCAGCCGGGCGCACCTGTCGATGAGCGAAGACGGAACCTCTCCCAGTTCCCGGTAGAAATCCCCGTCCAAATTCAGGGCGGTAATATATTTTTCCACCAATTCACCGGTTACGGTAAAGTCTATCGGCGGGAATTTTTCATTTAAAGCGACATTATTATAGGAAAGATACTCCTCCTTCATCTACTGATTCCTCCCCTGCTATTTAAAAACCAGGCCGGCGCTAATAATTTGCCCTGCGGGCAAAAACGGCCGGCCTGGTTTTCAGCTTGTTTACCTCTTCTCCGGCTTAGGCCCGTTAAGCCCTTCCGCTAAATCTTTATCCACGTCCACTACTTTACGCCCTATATAGCAGGTATAAGCAAAGTAGTAAATGGCCTGGGCAATGATGATCACATAACAGATGGTCGGTATGGCGCCGGTCATGCCGCGCGGCGGGTCGGCGTATACAGCCATTACCCACGCGACGAATACTGCCAGCGCGGCTATCATGCCTATACAGTATTTGATTTCGCGCTTATACCTGTCGGCGTCCAGGATATAATGATGGAATAATGCTTCCTGGCTGTCTTTTAGTTTCATAATAGTCACTCCTTTACCGGTTAGGCTTTCGGGCCATATTTTTCGGCATATTGCAAAGCGGTCATGGCAGCTGCTTCTTCCCTTTGCCCTTCAGCCAAACCAAAACGCGCCAGCGTAGCCTGCGAGGTAGGACTGCTTGCCAGGCTGCCTGCTATATATACTGCAGTGCACACGCCAAGACCCCACAGTCCGCTATGTATCGCCATAGGATTGCGGTCGACATATGTGGTGTAGTAAATAGTCGCCAGGCCTGCGATAAGCCCCCACATCATACCTGTGCCGTTACCGCGTTTCCACCAGATACCGCCGACCACCGCCGGCAGCGCTACCAGATAGCCGGGATAGGCCAGCTGTATGCCCATGGTGACCAATTGCCCCAGGGAATGAAGCGAAATATAGTAAGAGATGCCCAGCACGACGAATACCATGATGCGGCCGAAAAGGACCAGCTTCGCTTCGGACAGGGAAGCCTGCTGTTCTTTGGAAAATACTTTAGGCATATCCTGCGTGAATACGGAAGATATGAGAAGCAGCAGGCCGCCTGCCGTAGACATGGCTGCTGACAAAAGTCCGCCGACCACGCAGGAAGCTACGACAGGGTTGGTAAATTTCAGGATATATTCTATAACCAGGTTATCGGCGGTCGCCGGTTTAGCGCTCGGGAAAGCGATGACCAGGCCGGCCACGATAAAAAGAGGCGCTGTAACGGTGACCAGCACCGTGCCAAGGCCGCAACCGGAAGCTACGCTGTGCATGGTAGACAGGTCTTTGGCGCAATAATACTTGGTCCACAGTACCGGCCATATAGGCATGGACAGCCACATAACGAGGCCGCCTCCTATAGAGGCCGAGATAGGCCCGCGCGGAGTGTAGATGTTGGGGTTTATCGCCATGGCTTTATCGAAAAGGTTTGTGACGCCGCCATTATAATAGACCATGGAAGCTACTATTATTCCGGTGCCCAGGAGCAGGAACAGCGCCTGCATGACGTCGACGTAGGCAACCGCGCGCATGCCGCCTTTAACTACATAAAGGGCCAGTACGCCGGCTATGATGAGGGTAGCCCACATCGGATCCATGCCGGTAGCAGCCTGGATTACCCAGCTACAGGCTTTGATCTGGATGACGATATAAAAAATGGAAAAGTAGACTGTAATAATAAGACCGACCAGAAAGCGGGAGGAAGCGTTGGCTTCATAACGGTCGGCGATAAAATCAGCCGGAGTAATATAACCATACCTTTTGCCAAAATACCAAAGCTTACTGCCGATCAACAGAAAGAGCGGATAACTTACGATACCATAACCGAAGAAGTTGAATATCGCGCTCAAACCGAAGTTATAAGTTTGCCCCAGTTGGCCCTGAAAAGCAAAGGCGCTGAACGCCGTAGCCAAAGAGGTAAGAAACAGCACCACAGTGCCAAGGCCGCCGCTGGCTACATAAAAATCCTGCTGGGTAGTTTCCACTGTTTTTTTGCTGGCATATATGGACAAGCCAAAGCACACGGCCAGATATACAGCGGCAAACACCATTACGCTAGTACCAGTATCCATTTACATTTTCCCTCCAATAACAAATAAAGTTTTTTCCGGAAACCTTTTCAGATATTGAATACTTTTTGCGCGGTGCCGGCAAGACACATATCCAGCTCTTCCCGGCTCAGCTCTTTGATAGAACGGTATTTTCCCAGTTCATTGGCGATATTGCTGGTCATGTCGGAACCAAACATCACGCGGTCTGCCCCCAGCTTTTTGACAAAGCTTTTTACCCGGTGCGGCGCCCCTACCCATGATGTTTCAAGGTATACATTCGGGCAATCCTGAGCCACCAGTTCCGCTTCCCCGCTGAAAATATACGCTCCGGCATGGCAGAGCACCATTTTCATGTCAGGGTACTGCCTGGCTCTCGGAATGATGCAGGCCGGCAAGGCGTACGGAGCGCCAAGGCCCGTATGCATCAATAGCGGCAGCTTGAAAGTATGGGCCGCTTCAAACACCTTGTCGGAATCTTTTGTAGTCACCGGGCAGGCATGCCCCAGCGGGTGTATTTTCAACGCTTTAAAGCCTTTTTTTACGCAACGTTCTACTTCCCTCATATAAACATCATATTCACAATGCGGATTTATGGAAATCATGCCGTAAATCCGTCCGGGGTATTTTTTTCCCAGATTTTCTATGGCGTCATGTACAGCTGTTTCCTTGTAGGTGCCTGGAAATGGCATTACCAGCGCGGCATCAACGCCATTTTCATCCATCGCGCCTATAAGCTCCTGCTCGCTGACATGGTGGTCAAATACAAAACAGCCGCCAAAATGTTGATGAGAATCTATTATCATAACTAACCCTCCAATCTTTCCCTTGCCCTTTATTTATCAGGCCATCAGCCGCCCGCCGTTTACGTCCAAAATACAGCCGGTCATATAGGCCGAATCGTCGGACGCTAAAAACAGCACTACCGAGGCCTGTTCTTCCGCTGTAGACTGCCGGCCCAGGGGAATTGACGACAGGGTTTCTTTCTTTTGCTGGTCACTCAGTTCATTCCAGAGGTTTATCATACGTTCACCGCTAAGAACCGTACCCGGCGCAATAGCGTTCACATTTATATTGTCCGGGCCTACCTCAAGCGCCAGCCGCCTGGTGAAAGAAATTACGCCTCCTTTGGCCGCCGCGTAAGCCACGCCTGTTACTATGCTGGCCGTGCGTCCGCCGATGGATGTAAGGTTGATTATTTTGCCGTAGCGGTTTTTCCGCATGTATGGCACTGCCGCCTGACTGCAAAAGAAAGTCCCTTTGAGGTTTACGTTAAGCACCTTGTCCCAGTCTTTTTCGGTTATCTCCTCAAGTTTTTTCGGCGTGAACAGGCTGCCGCCGGCTACGTTCACGAGAATGTCGATGCGGCCAAACTCTTTGTCCACCTGTGCCATAAGTTCATTGACATCCTTGTGGGAAGTAACGTCCAATTTTACTATTTTGTATTGGCCAGGATATGATTTGCTCAATTCCTCCTCCGCGCTTTGCATCATCGGCTCAGTCACGTCCGTCAGCACCACTTTTGCGCCTTGCGCCAGAAAAGTCTTGGAAAACACCAGGCCAAGGCCGCCGCAAGCGCCTGTAAGGATAGCCACCCTGCCCTTTAATCTGTCACCCATTCCACTTCACCCCTTTGTAAAAATATTTGTGTGGTAATAATGTTTAGTTTTCGCTATTTTCCGACTGTTTGCCTTTGAAAAAGGGCCAGGTAAACCACTAACTTTCCATATAGTTTACCTGGCCTGCAAATACCTTTTACTTATCCACCCTCAAAACCATACACTCGCCCTCGCCTATACCGCCGCAGATAGTGGCAAGGCCCACCCCGCCGCCGCGCCGTTTGAGCTCGTAACACAAGGTCATCACTATCCTCGCCGCCGTCGCCCCTGTCGGGTGCCCTATCGCTATCGCACCG
>JAVBME010000032.1:0-48580 GCA_031552765.1 Acidaminococcales bacterium
TTGTTGCACTTGGGACAACAGATAAAGTACAATTTTGCCATGAGAACTCATCTCCTTTTGGGAGTACTTGTGTTTTGTGGTAAAAACATTGTACTACCTAAGGTTTTGAGTTCTCAACTTTCATTTAAGTTTACATTACGCACCAGCAAATAAGGGGTTGCTAAAATGAATCCGGATATTCCTATTTATCAAAAAATCGCGGTAGATATTGCCCAACGCATAGTAACGGGAGAATTCTCTATTGGGGCAAAGATCTCAGGGCGTTCTATGCTTTCCGGCAATTATAAAGTCTCGCCGGAAACCATCAGAAAAGCTATCGCCATGCTCCGGACAGCCGCGGTAGTCGCTGTCTCCCAGGGGAAAGAACCCCTGGTGGTATCTTCGCTAAATGCTTATGCATTTATTGAAGAAAATAAAAACATGGAATCACTTTATTCTTTAAAAGAAAGATTTGTCGACCTATTATGGCAACGAGCGCAATTAGAACAAGAGCTGGAGTATTTGTTCGACCAGGTATTCGAACATTCCAACAGATTTAAAGATATAACTCCCTATAACCCCATAGAAATAGAATTGACTGAGGAATCTTTCATGGTCAACAAATCGGTCAGCGACACCCACTTTTGGCAGCACACCAAAGCCACAGTCGTCGCCATAAGGCGCAAAGGCAAAGTTATAATTTCGCCAGGACCGCACGAAAAGATGAAGGCACGCGACCGGCTGGTCATTGTCGGAACCATCGAGTCAATCAATAAAGCTGTGGCATTCATCAATAACGGTGCGACAACTTAAACCCGCCTGATTGCATGTAATATTTGGAAACAAACCACGTCTTCTATGGAAGAAGTGGTTTGTTTTATATACTGTCCTGATAAAGGTTCCTTTTTAGATTAAATTAACAAAAAATGTGTCTTCTTGTTTGATTTCATTGTACTATGTAGCGTTTTTGATTTGTTAACTTACAACTTATATGTTATAATATGAGTTGTAAGCTGGCGGATAGGAGGCAAAAAATATGATAAGGTTTGAAAACGTGCAGAAAACCTATGAAGGTGGTTTTACCGCTATCAATTCACTTAATTTAACTATAAATAAAGGTGAATTGTTTGTTCTGATTGGCCCCAGCGGCTGCGGCAAAACGACTGCCATGAAAATGATTAACCGCCTCATAGAACCTACCGGCGGGAAAATTTTTTTGGATGGGCAGGATATATCCCAAATAAACTCTGTGGAATTGCGCCGCAATATTGGCTACGTTATCCAGAGCATAGGCCTTTTCCCGCACATGACCATAGCGGAAAATGTAGCGCTTGTACCCAAATTGAAGAAATGGCCGCAGGCCGATTATATGCGGCGCGTCCGTGAACTGTTGAAAATGGTCGACCTTGATCCTGACGTTTTTGCCAAGCGTTACCCGGCCGAGCTCTCCGGCGGCCAACAGCAAAGGATCGGCGTTATCCGGGCCATGGCCGCCAACCCGCCTATCATCTTGATGGATGAACCGTTCAGTGCGCTTGACCCTATAAGCCGTGAACAATTGCAAGACGAACTGGTGCATTTACAGGCTAAAATGCAAAAGACCATTGTATTTGTCACTCACGACATGGATGAGGCCTTAAAGATCGCCAACCGCATTTGCGTCATGAAGGAAGGCGAAATAATGCAGGTAACTACCCCGGAAGAGTTGCTGCGCCGCCCGGCCAATGAATTTGTACGTTCTTTCATTGGTGAAAGCCGTATGGCGGCTGCTTGTAAGATACTGCCAAACCTTTCCGATATAATAATAAAACCGACTACTGTGCATCCTGGCCGCCACCTGGCGGAAGCTTTGAATATATTGCGCAACAAAAAAGTCGATACCCTGCTGGTAGTAGACGACAAAGAGACCTTGCTCGGTGTGGTAGACGTATGGAATATCATGCGCAACTATCAAAAAGAAGATTTGACTGTAGGCGATATTATGACCGCCAGCACGCATACCGCTGCTGCCGACAATTCGTTGCAGGAAGCTGTAGCCATGATGAGCGACCTCAAGCTGCCCTACCTGCCTGTAGTAAATAAGGATTCGCGGCTTTTGGGCATCATCACCCGCGGTCGCCTGGTAGACGTTATGGCCAGCCAAATTATCGAAGGGAGGGAAGTCGCATGTTGACATCCACTTTTTTCTCCAGGTGGGACGAAATAATGGAGCTGAGCGTACAACATCTTGAACTTACCATGATATCTCTTCTTATCGTCGTGGCAGTGGCCGTTCCACTCGGCATATTTCTCACCCGCCACAGACGCCTGGCCGATATTGTCATAAATTTTACCGCGGTTTTGCAGACCATACCCAGCCTGGCCCTTTTGGGCTTCATGATACCATTCCTCGGCATAGGCGCAACGCCTGCCATTGTAGCGCTGACTATCTATGGCCTGTTGCCGATCATAAGGAATACCTATTTAGGCATAACCGGAGTCAGCAAGTCCATAATCGAAGCCGGTATGGGCATGGGCATGACCAGCCGGCAAATACTTTTTAAAATAGAGCTGCCGCTTGCTACCCCGGTCATTATGGGCGGTATACGCACGGCAACAGTATTGATGATAGGCGTCGCCACCCTGGCTACACTGGTCGGCGCGGGCGGTTTGGGCGACCTTATATTCCGCGGCATAGCTACTGCCAATCAGGATCTGATACTGGCCGGCGCCATTCCAGCAGCTTTTTTAGCTATCTTTTTCGATGTCTTCCTAAAACGCCTGGAGTCCCTGCTGCAAGCCCATACCCATCATAGCCAAAGCCAAAGCAGCGAGTCTCTTTTCGCCAAATTCTTCCTTGGTTTTAAGCGCGCGCTCAGCCTCACTCTGGTAGTGGCCTTCACCGTCGGCGCTTCTGGTTGCGGCGGCAAAGAAAGCGGTCGTATAGTAGTAGGCGGCAAAAATTACACCGAACAGGACATTTTGACACATCTGATGGCTGAAACCATAGAAGGCAATACCAGCCTTAAAGTGACCAGAAAGCCATACCTAGGCAGTACCACCATAGTATCGCAGGCTTTGGATAAGGGTGATTTGGACGTATATGCCGAATATACCGGCACCGCCCTGGTCAGTTTGATGAAACAACCGTCTGAAAGCGACCCCAAAAAATCCTATGACATTGTGTCAAAATATTATAAAGAAAAGAAAAATATTATTTGGCTGCAACCTTTTGGCTATAACAACACTTATTCCATGACCGTGTGCAGCGAAACTGCCGACAAACTCGGCTTGAAAACTATAAGCGACTTAGTAAAATACGCCCCAGGCATGACCCTCGGCTGCACACATGAATTTGCCGAGCGGCCGGACGGTTATCCAGGACTGGCCAAAGTTTACGGCATAAAATTCAAAGACGTCAAAGTGCTTGATCCCGGCCTTACTTATTCGGCAGTAAAGGAAAGTAAAGCTGACGTATGCGACGCTTTTACTACTGACGGGCGCATAGTTGCTTTCAATCTGCGCGTTTTACAAGATGATAAAAAATTCTTCCCTGACTATAGCTGCGTGCCAATAGTAAGAAAAGATACTTTGGACAAATATCCTGAAGTAGCCACTGCCCTTAATAAACTGGCGGGTAAATTAACAGAAAAAACTATGCAGCAACTCAATGCCAAAGTAGACCTCGAAAAACAAGATAGCAGAAAGGTTGCTCAAGACTGGCTGAGAGCCAATAATATCATCAAGTAGGAAGTTTTATTTAGTATGGGAAAATATATGTCGCGTATAACTGTGCAATTTCGTAAAATCGCTAGAGTATTATTGAAAAACACGTATTTCAAAATATTTTTTGCCGGGAAACTGCTCTTTAGTATAATCATGGCAATATGTTTTTTGTCCAGTGTGATCGGTTACAGCCCTAAAAGCCATATTTTGCAATATCCTACGCAAATTTTTTCCAGTACGGGAAAAATCCTAACTGATTTATATCAGGACAGCCAACAGCAACTATCTCGAATAATAGAAGAAGAAAAAGAATTAAATAAAAAATTGCAAGCCATATAATAGCCAAAGCGGGCGCATCTATACGATACGCCCGCTTTTTATCATCCTACAACCTTTTTATTTACTTTGCTCTTCAATGAACTGCCAGGCTTTTGCTATAGCGTCATTTATTTTTTCCGGTTGTTTGCCGCCGGCCTGCGCCATATCCGGCCGGCCGCCGCCACCGCCGCCAACTACCGCCGCCAACTCTTTGACTAGCTTGCCGGCATGAAGGCCTTTAGCTACAGCCTCTTTTCCTACCATGACTAAAAGGTCCAGCTTGTCTTCACCGCGTTTGCTAAAGAGTACGGTCACGCTGGACGCACCCAATTTATCGCGTACTTTGTCGCCAAAACCTCTCAATGCATCGATATCAGCTGTAGCGATGTCAAGTACTGTAGCTTTTATGCCGTTAAAGTCTTTTACTTCGTCGCCCAGGTTGGCTGACTGCATACTGGCTAGAGCTTCGCCCAGCTTTGCCGCCTCTTCCCTGGCCGCTTTCAATTCCATTTGCATATTTTCCAGGCGTCCGGCAATATCTTCCGGCCGGCATTTTAGCGTAGAGGCTAAACCGCCGATAAGCGCATCCATATTTTGTACATAAAGGAAGGCTCCCTGCCCTGTCACCGCCTCGATACGGCGTATGCCGGCGCCGGTGCTGCCTTCGCCAATGATCTTAAACAAACCGATATCCGATACGTTGTCCACATGGGTACCGCCGCACAGCTCCATACTAAATCCGTCCACACTAACTACCCTGACCGTATCGCCGTATTTTTCACCAAACAGCGCTACCGCGCCCATTTCTTTGGCTTTTTGCTGGCTGGTCTCCTGGACATCCACATGTTTTCCCGCCAGTATTTCTTTGTTTACCAGTTCTTCTATCTTAGTGATCTCTTCTCCGCTGACCGGTGAAAAGTGTGAAAAGTCGAAACGCAAGCGGTCGGGGCCGACATAGCTACCGGCCTGGTTTACATGCCCGCCCAGAATTTTTTTCAAAGCGGCATGCAACAGATGCGTAGCCGTGTGATTACGCGCCGTATCCTTTTTACGGCGGGCATCGCTGATCGCGCTTACATTGTCGCCCCGCCGTATGAGCCCCTGAACTACCCTGCCATACTGTACAGTGGTACCGTCAGCCATTTTCCTGGTATCAGCTACTTCTACCCTGGCAATATCGCTGGCAATACTGCCGCTGTCGCCGACCTGCCCACCGCCTTCCGCATGGAAAGGGGTGGTTTTTAATACTACTATAACCTCTTGCCCTTCTTCTACCGCCTCGACCTGGACGCCGGTCGCGGGATCGAGCAACAAAACTACCTGAGTTTTCTCAACGCTTTCATCGATTCTTAAAGCAGTAGTGTCACAGCCGGTAAAATCAAGGACGGCTTTCCCTTCGTCTTTGCCGCCCCTGGCCGCACGCGCACGCTCACGTTGCTCCTGCATAGCTTTGTCAAAAATTTCCTGGTCGAGCGAAAGCCCCTGCTCACCTAATATCTCTGCTGTAAGTTCGCGCGGGAAACCAAAGGTATCATAAAGCTTAAAGGCTACATTTCCATCCAGTACAGTCTTTTTCTCTGCCAAAAGCTTGGCGATCTCGGAGTTTAAAAGTTCAGTTCCCTGCTCTAAGGTAGTGTTAAAACGCTCTTCTTCTATATGTATGACTTTCTGGATGTAGTCACGTTTAGCAACAAGTTCTGGGTAATGTTCGCCAAAGATTGTTATTACCGCATCCACCGCGCCGGCCAGGAACATTTTTTCTATGCCCAGCAGTTTACCGTGCCGTACCGCCCGGCGCAATATACGCCGAAGGACATAACCGCGCCCTTCGTTTGACGGGGAAATGCCGTCGCCGATCATTACCGTCATGCTGCGGGCATGGTCGGCGATGACTTTAAGCGAAATATCGGTTTTTTCTTCTTTGCCGAAAGTAACGCCCGCCGTCTCAGCGGCGTATGTGATTATAGGGAATATAAGGTCGGTCTCGAAATTGGAACGCTTACGTTGCAAAACAGAGGCTATGCGCTCCAAACCGGCGCCTGTATCGATGTTCTTTTTCTCAAGCGGCGTATAACTGCCGTCCAGTTCTTTGTTAAATTGTGTAAACACCAGGTTCCATATTTCAAGGTAACGGTCGCAGTCGCAGCCTACCGCACAGTCAGGACGGCCACAGCCGCGTTCTTCACCGAGGTCTATATGCAGCTCAGAGCAAGGCCCACAAGGACCGGGGCCTATCTCCCAGAAATTTTCCTCCAGGCGTATGATGCGTTCCGCCGGTATGCCGATATCTTCCCGCCACAAAGCGAACGCTTCATCGTCGGTCGGATGGATGGTTATCCAAAGCTTGTCCGCCGGCATTTTCAACACTACAGTGAGAAATTCCCAGGCCCAGGCTATAGCCTCTTTCTTGAAGTATTCGCCGAAAGAGAAGTTGCCGAGCATCTCAAAAAAAGTATGATGCCTGGCCGTGCGGCCGACATTTTCTATATCGCCCGTACGCACACACTTTTGGCAGGTAGCTACGCGTACATTGGGCGGCGTAAGTTTACCGGTAAAAAAAGGTTTAAAGGGCGCCATACCTGCCCCAATCATCAGCAGGGTAGGATCGTCCTCCGGGATCAAAGAAGCGCTGGGCAAAACAAGATGCCCTTTGCTTTCAAAAAATTTAAGGAACTCTTCCCGCAACTGGGTACCAGTAATATTTATCATTATTGCTTACTCCCCTCAAACTTGGCTGTATTGGAATAATTATATAAAATCAGCCTGTTAGTGTCAATTAATGCCGTGATTTAACGTAAAACTGATTATGAAATAAATAAAATATCAACATATAAATATCTGTTATTGCACCCGCGATAATATAATGGTAAACTTTTGTGGATTGTCTTAAGATGCTTTCTAAGAGATAATTCTTCTATATCTATGAAATAAAATGCTGGTGGAGATTTTAATGAAAACAAAAAAAATCCTTATATTCTTAAGTAAATATTCAGTTCCACTCATTTCCGGAATAGTAATAGCGTTAATTTGGGCCAACTTATCACAAAAAAGCTACCAGTACTTTTTGCACAGAAAAATTTGGGGCAATATCGACTTTCATTTTTTGATAAATGATATCTTTATGGTATTTTTCTTTGCCATCGCCGGTGTAGAAATAATGCACAGCATCTTGCCCGGCGGGCACCTGAACCCGATAAAAAAGGCCGTTACGCCGATAATGGCGACCATGGGCGGCGTCTTAGGCCCAGTAGCCGTATTTTTTATATTAAATTACTTCTGGGGTTCGCCTAATTTTATGAATGGCTGGGCTATACCAACCGCCACAGATATAGCCATCTCCTGGTTGATTGCCCGCATGGTCTTCGGCGCCGGGCACCCGGCGATTTCCTTTCTGTTGCTTCTTGCTATAGCAGACGACGCCATAGGTCTTGCCATAATCGCCATTTTTTACCCAGACCCTATGTATCCGGTGGACATAAAATGGCTGGCACTGGTAGTAGTAGCAATGGGAGGCGCTTACTTATTGAACCGCAAAAAAGTATGTTCATATTGGCCATATCTTATAGTTTGCGGTATACCGGCCTGGATCGGCATGCTTAATGCGCATCTGCATCCCGCGCTCTCTTTGGTCTTCATTATTCCATTCCTGCCCCATACCGTATCCGAGACAGCACAAGAAGAAATATTGCTGGATAAGCCTATTATTCACCACAAATCTACTTTAAATAAATTTGAAGAGGATTTTAAAAACTTTATCGATTTTGGCCTGTTCTTTTTTGGTTTGGCCAATGCCGGAGTCAAATTTGCCAACATTTCCGAATTAACCTATATAATATTTCTTTCCTTGCTTATCGGCAAAACTTGCGGCATCTTTCTCCTGACAAAACTTGGTGTGCTTGCCGGTTATATGTTGCCGGAAGGCATAAACAATGAAGAACTACTCATTGTGGGGGTTGTCGCCAGTACAGGCCTTACTGTAGCACTCTTCGTATCAGGTGTTGCTTATATGGACCTCAACATGCAGGGCGCAGCCAAAATGGGAGCCTTATTTAGCGCTTTTGGGGGCATAGCGGTATTGATCCGGGGAAAAACCTTTCGTCCACAAGTAAAGTACTATAAAAAATAACCGCACTCTACATAAGTCACGCAAAAACAGACCTGAAATATCCAAGGATATTTCAGGTCTGTTTTTTCAACAAACTACTTAGTTCAACTCAACACTTATTTGCTGTTTTTTCCCGTCGTGTGGCGTCTTCTTCACATAAGTCATGCAGAGTAATAGAATCCAAGACGCCGGATATGCTTTCACCTACTTTTTGCCAAACATTGCGCGTTACGCACATATCCGCCCGCGGACAATAATCATTAGAGTCCGGGTCATCGCTCAACAAGCAGTCCACCGGCGCTATCGGCCCCTCCATCACTCTTACTATATCTCCTACAGTTATATCTTTAGGCTGTTTGACTAAAAGATAGCCACCCTGCGCGCCTCGAGTACTTTTTACCAAGCCTGCTTTCCTCAGTTGCCCCATCAATTGCTCTAAATAATGTTCGGAAATTTGCTGCCTGGCGGCGACACTTTTCAAGGAGATAGGCCCCTTGCCTATGTGCAAAGCCAGATCGTACATCGCGGTTACACCATAGCGTCCTTTGGTAGAAAGCTTCATAAATAAATCATCCCCTTATATTTCGGCTTGCAACGTAAGAATTATTATCATTAGAATAACAATTAATCAAGTAAAAGTCAACCGTTTTACTTAGAATTAAAATATATAATTACAAAAAATACGCATGGCTAAACAGCCATACGTATTTTTTGAAAAGCAGTCAGACAAACATTTTTCGTCAATCCACTATGAAAAGCTTTGCGCCAGTTTTGGTATGTGAGCGGTGCGGGTTGGCGTCATCCGCGACCTGGTAGCTCACGCCGGGCGTTAGGATAAATTCCCGCCCGTCGTCCAGTTCTGTCACCAGCTCACCTTCTAAGACCAAGAGGACATGGCCGCGGCTGCACCAGTGATCGGCAAAATAGCCGGGGGAATATTCCACCATACGCACACGGATATTACCAATTTCCAAAGTGCGCCACAGAGCCTGACCAGTAACGCCCGGATGTACTGTAGGTTCTACCGTGCTCCAATCCATCGTGCAAAAAGGTACGTCCTGTATTTTCATAAATTGCTTCCTCCTTAAGGTTATCATTTCTATAATAATACCGCCACTGTTTTAGCTACTGGCCGCCGTCAACCACATAAAAGCTATTTGTGGGCAAAAAATATTCGCCCATCTGCTGTCTGTCACATCGCCTTCCCATTTATCAGACAGTATGGCCTTAAGAGCGGCTTCATCTTCCAAGAAAAAGCTAATACCCATCTCGCCATGACCGTCTATTTTATGATAAGGGGCCATAGTTTCTATATGCACATCTTTCGCCTCCAGACCAGAAAAAAGCAGATTAAAGGCGCCGGCCGTTTTTTCATAACATTCCCGGCTATTGTCACAAGTTACCACCCTTAAATACATAGCCCGGCTCACAATCCGCAGTGCTGCCAGCCGCCGCTCATCCATTGCGCGTCGTCTATCTTCCAGTTGCCGTCGCGACAGACAAGCAAAAAACGGTACTGGAAATCCAGCTTGTTTTCAGTATAAAAGTATAGCTTGTTTTTCGTCACCTGCTCTAGATCCACTATTTTATGGCTCTGATATTCCGGCGGCGTAGAAACTGACAGCCAGCCGGGGCGAAACCCTTTGCGCGGCTTAGCGATTACATATTTATCAAATATCGCCTGGCATTTTTCGGAGAGGCCAGACCCGCTCAATCCTGTTTTTGCCGCAAGAGTTTCCCATTCTATCATGGCGGCAAAGAAGTTTTGCAGTACTTTTTGCGCGACCTCGGCAGCGGCGGCATCGACCGTCTTTTTCTTTTTGCCAAAGCTCCTCTGTTCGGCCTTAAAAGCAGCAATTTGTTCTTCAGTAAATAAATCTGGCGCCAATACCTCCAGCTTCCTGTTATGCGCAACTTTCATCAAACCGCTAAAGGTCGCTTTTGTCCCATCTATACGCAGTATGGACAGCTTGGGCATTTTTGCGGCCAACAGAAGTCCTATATCATCTAAAGAAGTACGGCAGGCCCATATGGTATCAAGCGGAACGCTTTCCAGGTACACAAAACCACTGCCCGTAACACCCGGGTTGTCATCTATAAAAAGATAGTGCAATTTCGCCAATCCGGCCAGATGCGCAAACGCCCCATCGGTTATATTGGCTCCGCTGACTGTAAGATTGACCAGGTTTTTCAAACCGCTGAGCGGTTCAAGCAATTGGTCGGTCAAAGGGCAATTGCTAAATACCAGACCTTTTAGAGTAGTCTGCTGGCCTATCAGCCGCATGTCTTCCAAAGTAAGCTGTACACCGTCGAATTCCAGCGTAGTTGGACGCTTGGGCAAAATTACCGGCATATTTTCCTCCGTATGTGTCTTGCATGTTCCTGACACATTTTTCATATATCTGACAATATTATTTAATGTGCGGCCAACAAGGTATACTCTCAAAGCCTAAATCAATATCGGCAGGTCTGTCTTTACAGTTTTACGTCCTCTTCTTTCGCAGACTGTCGAGTCGCTTGCCTATCCGCTCTTCGATGCCGTGGTCTGACGGCTGGTAGTATACCCTGCCTTTGAGTTCCTCCGGCAGATACTCTTGCTCCACATAGCCGCCCGGATAGTCGTGCGGGTACTTATAACCCACGCCGTGGCCAAAAACTTTAGCGCTCTTATAGCTGGCGTCCCTGAGGTGCGCTGGCACCCGACCGCAGTTCTGCGCCCGTACGTCTCGCGTGGCGTTATCAATAGCGACATAGGCGCTGTTACTTTTAGGCGCCGCGGCTATGTAACATACGGCCTCGGCCAAAGGTATGCGCGCCTCGGGAAAACCGACGAACTGCGCGGCCTGGGCGGCCGCCATAGCCACCACCAGCGCGTTCGGGTCGGCCAGGCCCACGTCTTCGGCAGCGCAGATAACGATACGGCGGGCGATAAACTTTAAATCTTCCCCGCCTTCGATCATACGCGCCAGGTAATGCAGCGCCGCATCCGGGTCGCTGCCGCGCATGCTTTTTATAAAAGCCGATATCACGTCGTAATGCTGGTCGCCTTTTTTGTCATAGCGCCGCCCGGCTTCTGACAGTACTTCCCGCGCAGTTTCACTGCTGATGTGTTTTTGCCCGTTGAGAAGCGCCACCGCCTGCTCCAGCATTTTGAGCGCGATGCGCGCATCGCCGCCGGAGACTTCGGCCAACATTCTGATGCCTTCATCATCGGCGGTCAGCTCTTGTTTGCCGTAACCGTTTTCCTCATCAGCCAGAGCACGACGCAAGATGGCTTCAATATCTTCTACTTGCAAAGATTCCAGGCGGATGATCTTCATACGCGACAAAAGCGGGGAATTAACTTCAAAAAACGGGTTTTCCGTGGTAGCGCCGATAAGGGTGACCGTGCCGTTTTCTACAAACGGCAGCAGTACATCCTGCTGGGCCTTATTGAAGCGGTGTATTTCATCAATAAAGAGTATGGTTTTGACGCCTGTAGCCATTCTGCGTTCTTTTGCCGCATTTATCACCTTGCGGAGGTCGGCCACGCCGGAGGAGACGGCGTTAACTTCTTCAAACTGGCTTTCAGCCGCCGCTGCGACGATATGAGCCAAGGTAGTCTTGCCCGTACCCGGCGGGCCATAAAAAATAAGCGACGGCACTTTGTCTTCTTTTATCATGCGTTCAAGGTAACGCCCCTGACCGATGACAGCGGACTGTCCGACAAATTCAGCAAGTGTGTGTGGGCGCATGCGGTCGGCCAGAGGGGCTTTTATATTGGCGGAAAACAGGCTCATGGCGATCCTCCAGTTAAATCAAAAACACTGGCTATATTCAAACAACCTAAAAACAGGTACAGAATTGCGCGGATATTTTTCGTAACACAAGGCGACGGAAGGAGGAATGCCGACTGCATTCCAACTGACGGCAACAAAGTATTACGGAAAATAGACCGCAAGAATATGCCTGTTTTTAGGTTGTTTGAATATATAATACCAGTGTAATTTATTCATGCTTCTATTATATCGCGTACAACTTTTGACGCAAGTAGCAAACCGGCCGCCGCCGGTACAAATACCATGCTGCCCGGAACATCCGCAGGCTCTGCGCGCCGCGGCTGTTCTTTTGAATATACTACCGTTACGCCCGCATTTACTCCGGCTTCGCGCAGTTTTTTACGCACGGAACGCGCCAAAGGACAAATACTGGTTTTACTTATGTCAGATACGGCCAATTGCTGCGGATCGAGCTTGTTGCCGGTGCCCATCGCAGATATCACGGGGATGTTACGTTTTTTTGCTGCGGTGATGATATCTACTTTGGCCGGTACGTCATCGATAGCGTCAACAATATAATCGACGGGAAATTTTATAAATGCGTCAAAATCACCCGGCCGGTAAAGGGTTTTATTCACATGCACGCGGCAGGCGGGGTTGATATCGGCGACGCGGCTTTGTACAATATCTGCTTTTGCCAGGCCGACAGTGGAAATAAGCGCCGGCAGCTGGCGGTTTATATTGCTAGATGTTACTGTATCGCAATCGGTTAGGACAAGCGCCCCGAGGCCGCTCCTGGCTAAAGCTTCGGCTACGTAAGAGCCGACCCCGCCCAGCCCGAAGACGGCTACGGAAGATCTTTCCAGCCGCGCTAAAGCGTCTTTTCCTATCACCATGCGTATACGTGAAAAATCCATGTCCACCTCAAAACAGGCAAAGAGTAAAAAATAGCCCCGCAATGCCGTTACCGCCCGTGTTTTGAACCTGCATGTGCAGGTGGGTATCCTCCCAGCCACTTCATGTGTCCACTAACCAAGGAGGCATACGCTCCATGGCCGGAGTCTGGATTCCCGCAAAAAATGTGTTGGCTCAAAACATTGGGCATTCCGCGCGCACCGCAGGGTACTCTTTCTTTTACTTAATGATAACAGAATTATCAAGCGACTTCAACATTAATCTTCTTTTTTCGGTAAAACGGTCGTCTTGATAGACAACTCCCTAAGCTGTTTTTCCACCACATCGGAAGGAGCCTGGGTCATCAGGCAGGACGCGCTCTGTGTCTTGGGAAAAGCTATGACGTCGCGTATAGATTGGCGTTTAGCCATGATCATGACCAGGCGGTCAAGGCCAAAGGCAATACCGCCGTGCGGCGGGGTGCCGTATTCAAAAGCGTCCAGCAAAAATCCGAATTTCTGTTTGGCTTCTTCCGGTGTCAGCCCGATAGCGGTGAACACTTTCTCCTGGATATCGCGTTTATATATCCTGATGCTGCCGCCGCCTATTTCCGTACCATTCAAGACCATATCATAGGCTTTGGCACGGATACGGGCCGGGTCGCTGTCGAGATACTGGATGTCCTGGTCTTGCGGGGAAGTAAAGGGATGGTGCATAGCGACATAACGTTTGTCTTCTTCGTCGTATTCGAACATGGGGAAATCCAGCACCCACAAGAAAGAAAGCTTGTCTTCATCTATAAGTCCCATACGCCGCCCCATCTCAAGGCGCAGGTTACCGAGCGCCTGAGCCACGACAGACGGTTTGTCGGCAATAAACAGGATCAGGTCGCCGTCTTTGGCGTCGGCGGCTTTAGTAATGGCAGACAGTTTTTCCTCATTAAAGAATTTGGCGATAGGCGATTTTATGCCTTCGTTTGTCACCATCATCCAGGCCAAGCCTTTGGCGCCGTAATTGGCTACATATTCCACCAGTCCGTCCAGCTCGCGGCGGGCTATATCGGAACGCCCTTTGACATTTATCGCCTTTACTTCACCGCCATCGGCCAGCACGGCTTCAAATACTTTAAAGTCCGAGCCGCCCGCGGCCTCTTTCATGTCGATAAATTCCATACCAAAACGCAAATCCGGCTTGTCCGAACCATAGCGGGCCATAGCCTCGTCATAGCTCATGCGCAAAAATGGCGTCTCTATTTTTTTGCCCATAGCGCCTTCGAATATGTATTTTATCAGTCCTTCCATGGTTTCGAGTATTTCCTCCCGGTCGATAAAGGACATCTCGACATCGAGCTGGGTAAATTCCGGCTGGCGGTCGGCTCTCAGGTCTTCGTCCCGGAAACAGCGCACTATCTGAAAATAGCGCTCCAGGCCGGCCACCATGAGTATTTGCTTGAATATTTGTGGCGACTGCGGCAGGGCATAAAATTTGCCCGGGTTGACCCGGCTGGGCACAAGGTAATCGCGCGCGCCTTCCGGCGTGCTTTTGGTCAACATAGGCGTTTCCACTTCGATAAAGCCGCGGCTGTCGAAAAAGTCGCGCATCAGTTTGGTCACTTTATGCCTGAGTATCAGGTTTTGCTGCATTTCAGGACGTCTGAGGTCAAGATAACGGTATTTGAGACGTACATTCTCGTCGACATCGACATTGTCCTGGATATAAAAGGGCGGGGTCTTTGCCGCATTGAGTATTTCAAGCGCGGTTACTGCTACTTCTATTTCACCGGTAGGGATATTGGGGTTTATTGTTTCAGCCGCGCGCAGCTTTACCTCGCCTTTCACTTTAACGACATATTCGCCGCGTACGGCTTCAGCGTTGGCAAAAGCAGTTTTATCGCCTTCCGGCGACAATACTATCTGCACTATACCACTGCGATCTCTAAGGTCGACAAAAATAAGGCCGCCGTGGTCGCGCCTTTTCGCCACCCAACCACATAAAATCACGCTTTGCCCTACTTCGTTTTTTCCCAGCAAGCCACAACTGTGGCTGCGCCTGTCTTGTCCCATAATCGCACCTCTATTCAAATTTTGATGACACATTATTTATATGATTTTTGCGACTGCAATATTTACATCGCCGAGCGGTACTTCGGCCTGTTCGCCTGTAGCCATGTTTTTCAGGGCGCAAGTACCTTTTTGCAGTTCACTCTCACCTATTACCAGTACGTACCGGGCATTCAGCCGGTTGGCCAGCTTGAACTGCGACTTCATTCCCCGTCCGGAAAAGTCCATCTCTGCCACGACTCCATGGGAACGCAGCTGCGTCAGTACCTTGAAGGCGACGAGGTCTGTACCTTGGCCGGCGTGCGCCACAAACACAGAAAGCTGTTCTTCCTGCGCCGGCAACAGCCCTTGACTCTCTAAAGCTAACAGCACGCGTTCCATGCCGACGGCAAACCCTATACCCGGGGCAGGATCGCCGCCCAGCTCTTCCACTAGGCCGTCATAGCGCCCGCCGCCGCAAACGGCGCTCTGTGCGCCTAACGGCGGGTACTGCACTTCAAAAGCTGTCTTGGTATAATAATCAAGCCCGCGCACTAATGTGTCGTCAAGAATAAACCCTACGCCCACAGCCTGTAAGTAATCTTGCAAACCGGCAAAATGCCCGGCGCATTCTTCGCACAAACACTCTTTAAGTGTCGGCGCTCCCTCGGTCGCCTGGCGGCACGCTTCTTCTTTGCAGTCGAGTATGCGCATGGGATTGCGTTCAAAACGGTTTTGGCAGTCTTTACATAATACGGCAAAATCTTTTTGCAAATAGTCCTGCAAGCGTTTTCTATACTGAGGCCGGCATTTTGGGCAGCCAACCGAATTCAAAAGCAATTTTAGGTCTTTTAGGCCTAGGTTTTGTAAAAATTGTACGGCCAACATTATAATTTCGGCGTCCACATCCGGCCCCGGCAAACCTATGGCTTCGGCGCCGAATTGGTGGAACTGGCGAAAACGACCGGCCTGAGGTTTGTCATAGCGAAACATGGGACCGATATAAAACAGCTTGACTAAAGGATTGTCCGCATACAGCTTGTGTTCGACAAAAGCCCGTACCGCCGCCGCGGTATTTTCCGGCCGGAGGGTGATACTGCGCCCGGCCAGGTCATTAAAAGTATACATTTCTTTTTCCACTATATCAGTGGTATCGCCTATACCGCGCTTGAACAGTTCGGTATGTTCAAACAGCGGCGTGCGCAATTCTTTATAGCCATAAGCGCCGCATATTGCTCTTATCTTATTTTCTAAATAATACCAGTTTTTTATAGTTGCCGGCAGGATATCTTTCGTACCCTTCGGCGCCTGCGTCAACATGCCATCAGCCTCCTAGCTGGAGCGTTTCGCGACACTCCCAACCGCCTAGTTATTTATTTTACCATAAGCGCCGCTACATATTCAATCGCCTGGAAAAACAATATTTAAAACCGCGCTCCCGGCCATTTTGTAAGTTGCATTTACAAAATGGCCAATAAAATTTATAATAATATTAGTTTTTTGCAGAAAGGAGCGCGTGGCGCGGCAGTGCAATATTGCCTGCACGCTATGCAAAACACTAATGGAAAGAGAGAAATTTTCATCACGGCTTGGCTTTATACTCATTTCGGCGGGCTGCGCCATCGGCCTCGGCAACGTTTGGCGCTTTCCTTACATTACCGGCCAGTATGGCGGCGCGGCTTTTGTCCTTATGTATCTGGTATTTCTGCTCATACTCGGCCTCCCCATCATGACCATGGAATTTGCCGTGGGCCGGGGCAGCCAGAAAAGCGCGGCAAAATCTTTTGCCGTGCTGCAACCGGCGGGCAAACACTGGGGCTGGTACGGTTATATAGCCATGGCGGGCAACTATCTTTTGATGATGTTTTATACTACTGTTTCCGGTTGGATATTATACTATCTTTACGCCTCGGCGACCGGTAGTTTGGCCGGCAAAACACCGGCTCAGGTCGGCGCTTTTTTTGGCGCGCTTTTGCAAAATCCCGCCACCATGATTTTTTATATGGCGCTTGTGACCATACTGTGTTTCGGCATATGCTCTCTGGGGCTTAAAGACGGCGTGGAGCGCGTCACCAAAGTGATGATGCTGCTCCTGCTTTTTGTCATCATCGCCCTGGCTATAAGGTGTGTGACTTTGCCCGGCGCAGAAGAGGGTTTGCGTTTTTACCTGATACCGGATTTTGAACGGGCTATGCGCCACGGCTTGTGGGAAATAGTATTTGCCGCCATGGGACAGGCTTTTTTCACACTCAGCCTGGGCATTGGCAGTATGGCAATATTCGGCAGTTATTTGAGCAAGGAACGCCGGTTAGCCGGTGAAGCCATAAATGTCACTATCCTCGATACTTTTGTCGCTCTCATGGCGGGTCTGATCATTTTCCCCGCCTGTTTCGCCTACGGCGTCAAGGCCGACTCCGGGCCGGGACTGTTATTTGTCACTTTACCCAATGTATTTAACGAAATGCCTGGCGGCTCGCTTTGGGGAGCGCTTTTTTTCCTCTTTATGAGTTTTGCCGCCCTTTCTACCGTAATAGCCGTATTTGAAAACATCATTTCTTTTGCTATTGATTTATTTGGCTGGAGCCGCAAAAAAGCTTCCATCGTCAACTGTATAGCTTTATTTTTCCTCTCCTTGCCTTGCTTACTGGGGTTTAATCTACTAAGCGGCATACAGCCACTAGGCGATGGGTCGATGATACTTGATCTGGAGGACTTCATCTTGAGCAATAATATTTTGCCACTGGGCTCTTTGATCTACCTGGCTTTTTGCGTTTCAAACAGCGGCTGGGGCTGGGAGAACTTTCTAAAAGAAGCCAATATCGGCAAAGGTTTGCGCTTTCCCCAAAGCTCCCGCTTTTATCTTACTTACATCCTGCCTATCATCATATTTGTCATATTCATATTTGGTTATATCAATAAATTTGCCTGACCAGTCAAAAAAACAGAGAGGCCGCTATAATGAGCTGCCTCTCTGTTTTTTATTTATTATTTTGAGAACAATCCTTACAATAACCGAGGAAAGTAACATTGTGGTCGACTACATGAAAACCGTTTTTCTTTTTTATGCTGTTTTCCAACGCATCCAAAAGGTCGCCGTCAAACTCCATGACCTTGTCGCAGCCCAGGCAAAATAAATGGTGGTGCTGATGCTGGCTGCTATCGATATTTAGCTCGTAGCGGTAGCGCCCGTCGCCAAAATGCAGCTTCTTCAACATGCCCATACCACTTAAAAGTTCAAGCGTACGATAGATAGTCGCCAGCCCAATACCGCTGCGCTCATCCTGGATCAGGCGGTAGACATCCTCTGCGCTCAGATGCTCACCCGGTTTTTCCTGGAAAAGCGACAACAGTCTTTGACGCTGCGGCGTCAATTTATATTTTTTTTCTTTCAGCAAGTCTTTTAGTTCAGCGTCCTTGTTCTTCATTAGAAGCGGCCTCCTCAGCCATGATATTTCTCGCCAACACCTTCAAAAGCGCTACTGCCGGTACGGCGAGGAGTATGCCCAGCGGGCCGGCCATTTTACCACCCACGAGTACGCTCAAAATAATGATGACAGGGTGCAGGCCCAGCGATTCGCCGGTTATTTTCGGGGCTATGATGTACGCGTCAAGTTTATAATATATGAGGTAAAAAATCGCCGTTATAGCCAAAGCGTCAGGGCTTTCGATATAGGCAAAAAACAGCGCCGGCATCATGCTGACTATCGGCCCGACAATAGGCACCGCTTCGGCAAACACTGCCAGTATGCCAAAGACCAAAGGATAATCAAGCCCTATCAGGTATGTACCCAATGATATAACGCAGCCGGACACTATGCCCACCCGGATGATGCCCCGGATGTAAGCGCTCAGCATATGCGCGCTTTCCTTTAAAATGATTACTGCTTTAGGCTGCCATACTGCCGGCAGTATGCGGACAAAGCCTTGCGCGAACTTTCTGCCGTCTTTGAGAAAATAAAAAGTAAATATCGGCATGACGACAAAACCCAGGATGTTTTTGGCAAAATCGAAAACTCCTGTCAGCATGTCCCGCAAAAACTCCAGCGAATAGCTGCTTGCCCTTGACAAAAGCTGCTGCAAAAGCGCCTGTACGTCAGACGGCAGGTGCAAAAGCTCTACCTTCTGGTTCCAAATGACGCTCAGTGATTGGAAGCGTTCGGCCAGCTTGGGCAAAACCAGCATGAGGTTGTTTATTTCTTTAAAGAGCGGCAGAATCACGAAAACTATAGTGATTATTATAAAACACAAGAATATGAACATGGCGGCTAAAATAGCTATCGCATCCGGCACTTTAACCTTTTTGCCGCGAAAAGGTACATAACTTAACCTGTTGACCAGCGGCTGTAAAGTAAACGCGAGGATGACCGCCATAGCTACCGGCATAAAGACAGAGAATACATCGTATATAAGATATAGTATCAACGCGATCAGGGCCGCTTTGGCAGCGTATTCGCCTATACTGACAAAATTATTTTTCGGCATAGCGTTCACTGTAAGAAGGGGTTTCTCCGACGTTCCCAGCCGACGTCGGTAGCCGGGCCATGCCCGGGCAACAATTTCGTCTGCTCCGGCAAGGTAAACAGCTTAGTCTTTATCGAAGTGATAAGCTGTTCGTAAGAGCCGCCGGGAAAGTCGGTACGGCCTATGGATTCTAAAAAAATGCTGTCGCCGCAAAAAACTATGTCGCCATTTTTAAAGCAAAGGCCGCCTTGCGTGTGCCCAGGCGTCGCGAGCACGTCAAAAGTCAAACCGGCGGCTTCTATCTTGTCGCCGTCTTTGAGCAGCCGGTCAGCCGCTTTCATGCTTATATCTTCGCCCATAAAACTCGAAAGGTTGCGCCTCGAATCTGTCAGCATCGGCGCGTCTTTTTCGCTTATCATCACCGGCGCCTTCGTAGCTTCACGTACCGCCCCCACGGCCTGGATATGATCCGAGTGGCCGTGCGTCAGCAGGATAGCCTCTATTTTTAGATCTTCTTTGTCAACGGCGGCCAGGATGTTTTTGGCATCGGCGCCAGGGTCTATGATCACGGCGCGCTTTTCTTCCTCATTTACGGCGATATAACAATTGGTGCCAAGCTGCCCTACTTCCAAAACAAATACTTTCACGTCTTCTTCCTCCTAAGTGTAATACAGTCTAAAATGTTTTCCTGCTATCGAGTAAAATAGTCACCGGGCCGTGATTAGTCAAACTGACAAACATTTCCGCCTGAAAGCGTCCGGTCTGTACTGTAAGCCCCTGTTCCCGGCAAAGTCCGGCAAATTCTTCATACAGCCTATTGGCTTCGTCCGGCTGCGCCGCGTTGTCAAAACCGGGGCGGCGGCCTTTGCGGCAATCGGCCAACAAGGTAAACTGCGACACTACCAGCAGCTCTCCGCCGATATCTTTTACCGATAGATTCATTTTATAATTTTCGTCTTCAAAAATACGCAAGTTTGTTATTTTTTCCGCCAGATAGCGTATATCATCGCCGTTATCGCCTTTGGCTACGCCTAAAAAGACGAGCAGGCCACCGGGCATCTCCGCTATATTGTCTCCGTCCACGGCAACACATGCCCCGGACACCCGCTGCACCACAGCACGCACGTCATTCTCCTCCTGCGTTATAGCGTTCCGCGCTATATACGTCTTTTAGCCGGCGCATCCTGTTGATGATGTGTTCAAGCTGCGGCAGGCCTGTTATTTCAAGCTCCATAGTGGCAAGCGCCGTTTTGTTTTTCTGGCTGGTCTTTACATGCAAGGAGCTTATATTTACTTTTATTTCCGCAGTCACTGCCATAAGCTCAGCCAGAACGCCCGGTTTATCGGCAGCGGTGACCTGGATGGTGACTTTATAGGTCTGCCCCACGTCTATGTCCCAACCGACATCAATCATGCGCTCGAATTCTTCGCGGTTGTTAAGTACGTTCAGACAGTCGGCCCGATGTACCGATACGCCGCGCCCACGAGTTATATAGCCGATGATGGGATCGCCCGGCACAGGATTGCAGCATTTTGCCAGGCGCACCAGCAGCCCGGACTCGCCTTTTACCAGTATACCTTGCCCGGCCTGGCTTTTTTTCCTTTTGGGTTTGAGCTCGGCCAACATTTGTGAAATGTCCTGAGGCGTATCACGTTTGAGTTCGCTTTTGTGCAGTTCTACCAGTTTGGTCATGACGCCGTGCAGCGTTACCCCGCCATAGCCTATAGCGGCTAAAAGGTTGTCTTCTGCGTTAAGGTTGAGCCTTGCCGCCACCGCTTTAAGCCGTTCGGCTTTTATCAATATTTTAGCGTCATAACCCAGGCGCTTGCTTTCTTTTTCCAGCATTTCGCGCCCTTTGACTATATTTTCTTCGCGTTTTTCCTTTTTAAACCACTGACGTATCTTGTTCCTGGTCTCCGGCGACGATACAATATTCAGCCAGTCGCGGCTGGGCCCGCTGGCCTGTTTTGATGTTATCACTTCTACTATGTCGCCGTTAGAGAGTTTATGATCGAGCGGCACGATGCGCCCGTTCACTTTGGCGCCCACACAGCGGTTGCCGACATCCGTATGTATGCGGTAGGCAAAATCTATCGGCACGGCGCCAACGGCCAAGTCGATAACGTCGCCGCGCGGAGTAAAGACAAACACCTCTTCATCGGTAAATACGTCTGTCTTGACCGTGTCGACAAATTCCCGCGTATCCCTTAGATCCTGGTGCCATTCCAGCATCTGCCTGAGCCAGGAAAGCTTGTCTTCAAAGGCTTTGCCGCCGCCTTTGCCGCCTTCCTTGTACCGCCAGTGGGCGGCGATACCAAACTCCGAGATGCGGTGCATTTCAAAAGTGCGTATTTGTATTTCAAGAGGCTGACCCTGAGTAGACATCACCGTCGTGTGCAGTGATTGGTACATATTTGACTTGGGAACGGCCACGTAGTCTTTAAAACGCTTAGGCATGGGCTTCCACAGTGTATGTACTACACCGAGCGCGCCATAGCAGTCTTTTACAGAATCAACGAGCACGCGTATAGCCAAAAGATCATATATTTCATTTATTTCCTTATGGTCGCGCTGCATTTTTTTGTAAATGCTGTACAGGTTTTTCGCCCGACCGTGTATACGGCAATTTATGCTGACATCCTGCAATTCTTTATGCAGGGTTTCTATAGCCTGTTCGATTATCGCTTCGCGTTCACGGCGCTGTTGCTTTACCTTTTCAACCAAATCAGCGTATGTTTCCGGCTCCATGAATTTAAACGCCAGGTCTTCCAGTTCCCATTTTATATTATAAATACCCAGCCGGTGAGCCAAAGGGGCGAACAGTTCCAGCGTCTCTCTGGCAATGGATTTTTGTTTGGCTTCCGGCATAAAAGATAACGTGCGCATATTGTGTAGACGGTCGGCCAGTTTGACTAGCACCACCCTGATGTCTTTAGCCATGGCAAGAAACATCTTGCGGTAGTTTTCCGCCTGTTGATCTTCTTTGGAAAGGTATTCTATCTTACCTAATTTAGTAAGACCGTCCACCAGCATAGCGACACTTTCGCCAAACATTTCTTTGATTTTTTCCAAAGAGATGTCCGTGTCTTCTACCACGTCATGCAAAATAGCCGCAGTTATACTGTCGGCGTCCAGTTGCAGCCCGGCGAGGATATACGCCACCCCGACAGGATGCACGATATAGTCGTCGCCCGATGCGCGCTTTTGCCCGTCATGCGCGGCCGCTGCCACATCATATGCTTTTTGGATATTGGCCATTTGCTCGGCTGGCAGATACCCGGCCAGCTTTTCAAATAGCTTCTCCGGTGAAGAGTCGCTTTCAACTACAGTTTCATCCATTTAATACCTCCGCTTCCCGCCTCTGGTCAAGCGAAAAGCAATTTTGCAAAATCCCTTTGTTCAAGCTCCATACACTTTGTTAATGTTATCCTGGCTTTCTGCTGTTTTTCCTGCATATCCCGGAACAGCCTGGAAGAACAAAGATCAAGCTTGACTCCTTCTTTTAACTCTTGTATGGCTATAACGCCGCCGTTTTCCGTTATAGCGCCTATTTCCGCCAGTATGTGCAGATATATCTCCCCGCCAGTAAAACAGCTCAATATTTCACTCTTGCCTGCCGGTGTTTTTTGCCGCAGCAAACGGTAAAAATCACGCAGTTTTTCCGGGCCGGGGTATTTATTTTCAAGTTCGGCAAGTTGCGCTTCGATATCGCTCTCTTTAAATAAAAGATAGACTTTTTGTACGCCTCTTGATCTAAGTTCCTTCCACCAGCCCAAGTCGTCGATCACCTGACAGGGCGGCTGCCAAAATACGGCCTGCCTTGCTCCGCTGGCCGGCAGTTGCCTAAATTGGACTATTTCCTGTCCATCAATCATTTTAACCAGTTCATCATCTTCATTGCAATATATTACTGTCTTTTTTCCCGTTTGTAAAATGCCGCTAAGGGCTTCATTTTTGCTTTTACCGGCAAAACGAAAGTCTGTCAGTATATTTTCCTGCTGTACATCGATAATGCGCAGCCGTATCTCTTTGCTGTTGCGCCAGATATTGACTTCAGGCACAAAAGCGATATCCGCTTTTACATTGTCGTAAAGCGCCGCGCTGTAATCGCCTTTTCGCCACATGATAGCGGAGATGCTGTTGCCATTTTCCCTTACGGTAAATTTCAAATGTTGCCCTTCGCCGCCAATAGTTGCCGGTTCGGTAATAGAGATGCCTTTCATTGCCAGAACCGGGTGCGGGTTGCCCATGCCATACGGCTCCAAACGTTCCAGCTCGGCCAGCAGTTTATCGTCCGCTTCTTTTACCGACTCCAGGCAAGAGTCAATAGTCTGTACCGGCATGTAGTCATCGGGCGAGAGTGTTTTCTCCGCATACTCCTGTAAGGCGGCCCGGAAATCTTCTATTTTGTCTGCCTCGACTGTAAGCCCTGCCGCCTGGCAGTGCCCGCCAAATTGCAGTAAATGGCCGGATACCGCACAAAGCGCCTTATAGATATCGAAACAGTATATGCTGCGGCAAGACCCCTTCCCCTGGCCGTCTACTATACCTATCATGACTACTGGCACATGGTACTTATCGACCAGCCGGGAGGCCACTATGCCGATGACCCCGGCATGCCAGCCGGTCTTAGCCAGCACGATGACCGGTTTTACCCCGCCCTGTGCCGCCAGTAGCTCTTCGGCTTCCAGTAGGATGCTTTTTTCTATCTCCTGCCGCTGGCAATTCTCGGCGTCCAGGTCGCCGGCTAGCCGCTCGGCTATTAGCTCATCTTCGGTAGTAAGCAACTGCACGCCGGTTTCGGCTTTTGCCAGCCGGCCCGCGGCGTTCAGGCGCGGCGCCAAAGCAAACCCGATCATACCTGTATTTATCTTATCTTGCTGGCAACGGCTATTTTTAATAAGCTGCTGCAAGCCGATATTCTTTGTTTCCTGTATCGCCTTGAGGCCCAGACGCACTATTTCCCTATTTTCACCGGTAAGCGGCACTATATCGGCCACAGTGCCCAAAGCGACCAGGTCAAGATGGCCCAGCCACATCCCTTCATCATCCGACATCTTCGCCCAAAGCCCCTGGCATAGCTTTAGCGCTACGCCAACTCCAGCCAGCTCTTTATAAGGATAAGGGCATGTTTTTTGCTTGGGATTGAGCACGGCTACCGCTTGGGGCAGCGCTTCCGGCGGATTGTGGTGGTCGGTGATTATTATATCAAGCCCTGCCGGCGCTCCGGCCACCTCCGCGACAGCGCTTATGCCGCAATCGACCGTGATCACGAGCGATACGCCCTCTTGCGCTATTTGCCGGAGAGCAGCGGCATTAAGGCCATAGCCTTCCGCTTGCCGCTCCGGGATATAGTAGCTTACTAATGCTTTTTGCCCGCGCAAAAATAAGTAAAGCAAAGAAGAGGCAGTGATGCCGTCTACATCGTAGTCGCCGTAAATAACTATCTTCTCTTTTTCTGCGATAGCACGGCATATCCGATCGACCGCCTGAGGCATTCCCTGCATGAGTTCCGGTCGGTGGAAAGGTTGCTGCACACCGTACAAAAAATCGTGCGCCGCTTTAGCATTATCTATGCCGCGTCCTAAAAGTATTTTAGCCAAAGCCTTGGAAACGCCGGCTTCTCCGGCTAATGAGAGAGCGGCGTTTTCCTCGACTTTATTAAAGATCCACTTTTTTTCCAGCCACATAATAAATTCCCTTGCCTTTGCCAGCGGTAAAACTCAAAGCGGTTGCTCCTCTTTTTTTACCTCCGCCTTGACTTCTGCCACAGTGTTAACCGCTTTTTGTTTTTCCAGCTGTAGCTCGAGACTTCTTACCTGATTTTCTAAAAGTAATTTTTCATCTGTCAAGTCTTTAATAATCTGGTTTTTCTTTTTATTTTCCAAAAAGTTTTTCAACTTCATATACATACTTACTGATGTAGCCAAAAGGATACCTAAGAAAGCCGAGCCTAAGATGACGAGCACTAACGAGACCTCTTGCTCGTAGAACATAAACTTAACCGGTACCACTATAGCGTTTTGCAAAGCAAACATCGCGACCACCATGCAAATCAATACTGTCAGGAGCATAAAAGGCATTTTTACTACCTCCTAAAATAAGTTGGCTTATTCCTATTAGTATAACTAATTTACGCTAATTATACAACGAGAACTATTTTCATATGTATTATATCAATATATCATATTTTTAAGCTATAATAATATAGTAAACAGCAAAAGGGGGAAATATCCATGAAAACTTATCAGGAGCTGTCTATAGGCGAAAGCGCCTGTTTTGCCAAAACCATAAGTGAGACTGATGTTTATAGTTTTGCCGGTATTACAGGGGATTTTAACCCGCTCCACATCAACGAGCAACACGCCCAAACAACGCGTTTTAAAAAACGCATCGCTCACGGCATGCTATCCGGCAGTCTGTTTTCCACTATATTCGGCACACATTTGCCGGGAGAGGGAAGCATTTACCTTGAACAAAACCTAAGCTTTAAATCGCCGGTGTTTTTTGGCGATACCATAACGGCGACGGCCACGGTAAAAGAAAAACTGCCTAAAAACATGGTGCGATTTGATTGCAGCGCCAGCAACCAGGAAGGAACTGTAGTCATAACCGGCACTGCCCTCTTGAAACTCCCCTGATGCAAAAACGCCCCTCCGGACATGAGCCGGTAGGGGCGTTTTTTATTAATGGGCAGGCTTGCTTTTTTGCAGCACTAGCCAGAAGGAGCCGCAACAAAAGATCGAAGTAAAACAGCCAAAGGAAAAGCCGATAATCATAGCCATGGAAAAGTTGCGCGTGGTGTCGCCGCCGAAAATATATAGGGATACTGTTACGAAAAGAACTGTTCCTACAGTGTACAGAGAACGCGACATGGTCTGCCAGATACTGCGGTTTACTAATTCTTCAAGGCTGTCCGAACGTCTGTAGCTCCTAAGGTTTTCCCTTATCCTGTCGAAGATTACTATCGTATCGTTGATGGAAAAACCGATTATCGTCAACAAGGCCGCCACAAAAGTAGAGTCTATCTCTATCTGAAAAATGGAGAAAAAGGACATGACCACCAATACGTCCTGCACCAGCGCTATGATGCCGGAAATAGCAAATTTAAATTCAAACCGCCAGGTTATATAGCCGATCATCAACAGCCAGGAAACCACTATAGCCATAATGGCTTTTTGCGTAAGTTCCCCGCCGATTACCGAACCTACTTTTTCTATGCGCAACACGTCAAACTTGCCGACTTTAGATTCCAGTTCACCAGCCACTTTCTGGCGCACACTTTCATCCAGTACCTGGGTACGGATGATCACTGTGTCATCCTTGCCCTTGTTGTCAGCAGAACTTGCCATTTGTATAATGCTGTTTTCCAGGCCATGGGCCTTCAGCACTTCGCGCACCTGCTCTATGGCAATGGTTTTCTCAAATTTAAGCTCCATGATCGTGCCGCCGGTAAAGTCTATGCCCAGGTTGAAACCTCGCGTGAGCATGGACACCAGGCCAATAATTATGACTATACTGGATATGGAAAACCATATTTTTCTATTTTCAACAATTTTAAATTTAATCATCAGTTATTCTGCCTCTCCTATGCGCCAAAAAATTTGCTGTTCTTGACCAGGCCGCTGGTGACCAGGGACTTGAGCATAAATTTCGTCACGGTGATGGCCGTGAACATGCTAAGAATTATACCCAGGGCCAGTGTAACGGCAAAGCCTCTGACCGGGCCTGTGCCCATATAAAAGAGCACCAGCGCGACAAAAAGCGTGGTAACATTTGAGTCGAGGATGGTGGCAAAAGCCCTGGTAAATCCGGAATCCAGCGCTGCCCGCAGTGTTTTGCCGGCGCGCAGTTCTTCCTTAAACCTTTCAAAAATAAGGACGTTGGCGTCAACCGCCATGCCCACGCCCAAAATGACGCCGGCAATTCCCGGCAAGGTCAAAGTAGCGTTCAGCATTTTCATAGCTCCCAAGAGCAAAAGCACATAAAGCAGCAGCGCTATGTTGGCTACAAGGCCGGACAGACGGTAGTAGAGCAGCATGAAAAGAAGTATGCCTGCTATGCCTATCACGAAAGCTTTTTCGCTTTTATCTTTGGAGTCTTGCCCTAAAGTCGGGCCGACCGTACGGTTTTCCACTATTTCCATCTTTACCGGCAAGGAGCCGCTACGCAAAAGTATAGCCAGGTTTTCCGCTTCTTCCACAGAGCGGTTGCCTGTGATGACCGCTTTGCCGCCGCGTATAGGCTCGTTTACCGTAGGCGCCGTCAAGACTACGCCGTCGAGCAGTATCGCTACTTGCTGGTGTACGAAACGCGTTGTCAGGTCGGCAAATTTCTGCGCGCCTTCTTCGGTAAATTCAAGCGAGACCAGGGCTTTTTTCCCCTGGTCTACCTGGGTACGCGCGTCTTTAAGGTCTTTGCCTGTAAGCACGGTTTTCCCAGTAGGGTCTTTAAACTCCAAAAGGGCTGTCTTGCCCAGCATGGCGATAGCCGCCTCCGGATCTTTTACGCCCGGCAATTCAACGATCACGCGCCTGCTGCCTTGCCGCTGGATGATCGGCTCAGTGAGTCCAAGCTCATTTACACGCCGTTCGATTATTTTGACCACCCGGTTTATGGCGTCGTCATTTACCGGCGCGTCCGGCGTATCCACAGCCTCCAGAACTACATGCGTCCCGCCCTGTAAATCCAGGCCCTGTTTTATAGAGTGGGCCAACGGGCTTATATAAATGAAAAACACTATTATGATTGCAAGAGAAACAACTAGAAATTTACTGATATTACCAAAGCGCAATACTGTTCTCCTCCATTTCTGAAACAAACTATCGACAAGCAATTATACCACATTCTGTGACTAAAAAATCTACTTTTTGGTCATGTTCTTCTATCGGCATTTCATCCACCAACTGCGGGGTCAGCGTAACGCCTATACGCAGGGCTTGAGCCGCGCCGGCGAAAAAAGCATCATAGTAACCCTTGCCCAGACCCATCCTGTCGCCCTGCTTGGTAAAGGACAGGCCTGGCGTCAGCACCAGCTTTATTGTTTGTGGGTCGGCAAAGCTGTTGGTATTAACTGTCCTGATGTCAAAACGCCCTGTGCATATATCGTCAAGGCAAAGCAGTTCCACCGCCTGCATGGCGCATTTTTCCCCGTTCGGCACAAATGGCACAAAGACCCGCTTACCCTTTTCTAAAGCGATCTGTAAAATCCAGTCTATGTTCACTTCGTTGCCAAACGCCAGGTAACCCATCACAGTGGAAGCTTTTTCAAACTGCTCCCAAGCGGCCAGATGCCGGCAAACTTTACCGCTTTCTTCCGCCAGCCAGTCAGGCCTGTAAGCCGCCCGGACCGCTTTTAGGCGTTTGCGGAAAGCTTTTTTATCCATCATTTTTTACCGTCGGCCTCAGCGTTCATCAATTCCTGCTTGGTATCGTCCTGGAACCTGGCGATAGCGACGCGGGCTACTTCTATATCCACTTTCTCCGCCACCCTAAGGCCTATTTTATTTTCCGACAAACTGGAAACGACGCCGTATATTCCGCCGATAGTTATTACTTTATCCCCTTTTTTAAGGCTGCTGCGCATATATTCTTTCTGTTTGTCCGCTTTTTTCTGCGGCCGCATGACAAAAAAATAAAATATGCCTATCATGCCCAAAATGGCTACCATATTGACCAAAAAACTTGTTTGCTGTTCATCCATATCCTCACACCTCATTTTGCTTAATATTTTGATTTATTTCGCTAAATATTTTTAAATACCTGTCAAAGAGAATAACCTTCGAGAAAATTTTTTCTAAATTGCGGGAAAACGCCGTCAATGATGGCTTGTCTCATGTCACGCATAAATTGCAGCAAAAAATACAGATTGTGCAACGACAAAAGACGCAGCCCGAAAATCTCCTCCGCTTTGAAAAGATGCCTTATATAGGCGCGCGAATAATTTTTGCAGGCATAGCAACCGCAGCCTTCTTCTATCGTCCTGAAATCATCGGCAAATTCGGCGTTCCTCACCACTAGCCGCCCCGTCCTGGTCATACAGGTGCCGTTCCTGGCCACCCTGGTCGGAAAAACGCAGTCAAACATATCTACGCCCAGCGCCACGCCTTCCACCAGACAGTCCGGCGTCCCCACCCCCATAAGGTAGCGGGGTTTTTCTTTCGGCAGGTGGCAGGTCGTCGCCGCCAGCATGTCGTACATCATTTCTTTTGGTTCGCCGACGCTCAGCCCGCCTACAGCATAACCGGGAAAATCCATATCGACAAGTTCCTCAGCGCTTTTTTGCCTAAGCTCTTTATGCATGCCGCCCTGTACTATGCCAAACAGCGCCTGGTCCGTACGGCTGTGCGCCGCCTTACAGCGGGCCGCCCAGCGGGTAGTGCGGTCGGTGGAGTTTTTCGCATAGCTAAGGTCGGCAGGGTATGGCATACATTCGTCAAAGGCCATTATTATGTCGGCGCCGAGGGCTTCTTGTACTTTCGTCGCTATCTCCGGCGTCAAGAGTTTTTTGGCGCCGTCGATATGCGAGCGGAATTCTACGCCCTCTTCCCTTATTTTGCGCATCGCTCCGAGGCTGAATACCTGAAAGCCCCCGCTATCGGTAAGTATACCTTGGTCCCAGTTCATGAATTTATGCAGGCCGCCGGCTTTTTCCACCAGCTCATGGCCCGGCCGCAAAAACAAATGATAGGTATTGGATAAAATTATCCCGGCGCCCATCTCTTTAAGCTCTTCCGGCGACAGGGTCTTTACCGTGGCCTGCGTGCCGACCGGCATGAACATAGGGGTCGGGAAACTGCCGTGCGGCGTATGCAGTACACCGGCCCGCGCTCCGGTTTCCGGGCATTCTTTTATTATTTCGATATTTACTGCTGGCAATTTATCAATCCTCACATCATTATTTCATTTTATAAACATGGCGTCGCCAAAACTAAAAAAACGGTAGCCTTCTTGCACAGCGGTTTTGTATGCGTCCAGTATCGACTCCCGGCCGGCCAATGCGCTGACCAGCATCAAAAGAGTGCTTTGCGGCAAGTGAAAGTTTGTTATCAAAGCATCCACCATCTTAAAAGAATAACCCGGGTAAATAAAGATATTTGTTTTGCCGCTCCCGGCAGTCATCTTCCCTCTATTGCCCACGCTTTCGAGCACCCTTACCGGGGTAGTGCCCACGCAGATCACGCGGCGGCCGGCGGCTTTGGCCTGGTTTATCAAAGAGGCTGTTTCTTCATTTACACTGTAATATTCGCCGTGCATGACATGTTCTTGTATGTTGTCTACACTCACCGGACGGAAAGTACCTAAGCCGACGTGCAAGGTGACAAACGCGCACTCGACGCCTTTAGCTTTTACTTTATCCAGCAGTTCTTCGGTAAAATGCAGGCCGGCCGTAGGCGCGGCGGCAGAACCTTTCTCTCTCGCGTATACGGTCTGGTAGCGCTCCGGGTCGTCTATCTTCTCGTGGATATAGGGCGGCAGCGGTACTTCACCAAGTTTTTGCAGTTTTTCCTCAAATATCCCGTCATAAGAAAAGCGAGCCACGCGCCCGCCAAAATCCGTGTTCTGGATAAATTCACAGGACATTCCCCCGTCAAACTCTACTGCGCTACCAATACGAGCCTTCTTGCCCGGCCTTACCAATACTTCCCACTCGTCACCAGCCATGCGGTGCAACAGGAAAACCTCCACTTTTGCCCCGCTGGGCCGCCGTCCTATGAGGCGCGCCGGGATGACCCTGGTATCATTAAATACCAGAAGGTCGCCGGCGTCAAGGTAATCCACAATATCATAAAAGTGCCTGTGCTGAGTTGCTCCGCTATTTCTATCCAGCACCAGCAGCCGCGAATGGTCGCGCTCCTTGAGCGGAGTTTGCGCGATGCGCTCCGGCGGCAGGCAATAATCAAAATCCTTGACTAACATGCCTTTCTCCTCTTTAATGAACTTCCCGCACTACTGTACCGGGAAAATAATAGCCTAAAATATTTTTATAGTATCCGTCTGCATCCGCCGCCGCCAAAGCCAGCGCGCGCGCTCCCCATTGGCTGAGCCCTATTCCGTCGCCGGCGCCGTGGCCTTTGATTATTATTTTTTCGTTTTCCGCCCAGGATACCCTCTGTACTCCAGGCCTTTCCGTCGGCATGGCCGGTTTAGGTATGCTTTTTATATCTACAGGTATTTGCTTTACGCCGATGACATTGCCAAACTGGTCGGTTATCGGCACTTCGATCATTTGCGGCAGCAGATTGGCTACTACAAGATCAAAGGCGCTGCTGGGCAATTCCAGTATCTTGGCAAATTTTTTCCCTTCAATGACCGCATAACCACGGTCGCCAAGTATTTTTACTTCTTTTAGCCGCCCCGACGCCCCGCGGTCGGGGAATTGACCGGGTTTGGCGCGGTCGAGCGGTGAAAATTCAAAACCCTGCAATTTTCCGATGCTAGTATAACCGGCATATTTCAACATACTGTCCACATCGCCGGCAGTAAGCACTAGCTCCCATTCATAGCCGGGAAAATCCTGGTCATGGTCTGGTACGGACACTAGGTAAGGCTGGCCGCCCGCTTCCGTATGCCCGCCGCTGCTCAGAAAAAACAAAGTCTTCGCAGGTTCGCCCTGCCAAAGAACTATTTCACCCGCTGTGTCGTCCACCGCTTTTTGGGCGTAGTCGCGTTCGCTGGCCATACCCAGGTAATTTTGCCAATATATGGCCGGCACGTCAAAATCATTCGCTACGCTATGCCTGATAGCATACATCGCCAAAGTACGCGCCGCCACCGCCTGGGCTTTTGCGGCCTCGACCGGCCAGAGTGGCGGCAGTTCCTCGCCCGCCGTGGAATAAACGTATTCTTCCACCGGCAAGATATTCACCACATTAAGGCTGTTGCCGCCCGGCAGGATATTTATCTGGAATACGCCCCGGTAGGAGCGGTTATTTATATTGCCATCCTTCACTTCGGCGCTGTTTTCTACGCGTAGGCGCGGACTGTCCACAAATTGTCCGTCTATTTTCAGTTTGCCGCCTTCCGCCACGATAAAATGGCGGCTGCCCGGCGTAAAAGTAGCGAGTACGGCTCCACTGGCTACAGAGGACACTTTTTGTTCGCCGACGGCGACTATTTCAGCGGCGCGCTGTCCATTGACTATGCCGACGCGAATGAGCGGGCTCGCGTCAGCCGCCAGCGGCGAAAATAAAAAGAACAGTATAAATAATATGCCTCTTAGCATAAAGCGCCTCCATTCACCTGCGTGTGAAAAAATTCAAGATAATAGACAACAAAACGCTTATTACTATACAGGTAACGATCGGGAAATGAAAGGAAAAATTCCCTTTTTCTATTTTTATATCGCCCGGCAGGTTGCCAAAAGGGAATATCTTGCCGCCAAAATGCAGCGCCGCCCCCACCAGCAACAACACGATACCGGCCAGCATGAGCAGTTTACCCGGTGAAAAATCATTGAACATTTTCTTTCCTCTTTTTTTCATACCGATCGCGTTCGCTGAAAATGCACCCGCAATAAGCCTGTCGGTACATTTCCCGCTCCCGGCTCACCTTGGTACATATAGAAAAGCCGTCGCGAAAATCAAAATAGCTGAACTTGACGCCATAAAGGCCGGCTGCTTCCTCAGCAGCTTTTTTGATATCTTCATGCCGCTGGTAAGGGCTACCCAAAAGCGTGCTGGAAAAAGAGTCATAGCCGTTGTTTTTCGCGTATTCGGCTGTTTTGCGCATCCTTATGCGGTAACAATAATAACAGCGCAATTCCGGCTCAGCTAAAGCGCCGCGCAGAAATACTTCCAGGTCATAGTTTTTGTCTACGATAAGCGGCAATTTTTCCACTTGGGCAAAATCATGTAATGCCGCCAGGCGGCGTTTGAATTCCTGATACGGGTGGATATTGGGATTGAAATAGTAAAGCTCCGGCTGATAGCCGTTTTCCTGTAAAAAGCCGCTTGGGTATATCGAGCAGGGGCCGCAGCAGGCATGCAATAAAATACTCTTCATTATTTAGCCCTCCGGAAAAGGCACGCCCAAATACTGGTATGCGTCCCTTGTCGCGATGCGGCCGCGCGAGGTGCGCTGCAAAAAGCCCAGTTGCATCAGGAAAGGTTCGTATACGTCTTCCACCGTTTCCACTTCTTCACTTATCGCCGTAGCCAAAGTATCTACACCCACCGGCCCGCCGGCAAAAGTTTTTATCACACAAGAGAGCAGCCGCCGGTCGTTGCGGTCAAGGCCCTGTTTGTCCACTTCCAGTTGGGTCAACGCTTTATCCGCCACTTCCGAAGTAATTTCCCCTTTGCCAAATACCTGGGCAAAATCGCGCACCCGTTTCAAAAGCCGGTTGGCAACACGCGGCGTACCGCGAGAACGCATGGCTATCTCTTCCGCGCCTTGACTGTCTATGGCCACGCCCAATACTTCGGCGGAACGCTCTATGATATGGCGCAGTTCGTCTTTATTGTAGTACTCCAGGCGGCAAATGACGCCGAAACTGTCGCGCAGCGGCCCGGCCAGCGCCCCCGCCCTGGTGGTCGCGCCCACCAGCGTGAATTTCGGAAGGTCGAGACGTATAGAGCGGGCGCTCGGCCCTTTGCCGATGATGATATCAAGGCCATAATCTTCCATCGCCGAATAAAGTATCTCTTCCACCGTCTTCGACAGGCGATGTATTTCATCGATAAACAACACGTCGTTTTCCGTCAGGTTGGTCAAAAGAGCAGCCAGGTCGCCCTGGCGCTCAATGGCCGGGCCGGAAGTTATCCTGAGATTGACGCCCAATTCGTTGGCGATAATACCGGCCAAAGTGGTTTTACCCAAACCGGGCGGACCGAACAAGAGGACATGGTCAAGCGCCTCGCCGCGTGCCAAAGCAGCCTGGATAAACACGGACATATTGCGTTTTACCTGTTCTTGTCCTATATATTCCGCCAGGCGGCGCGGCCTTAAGCTATACTGCCAGACATCGCCGCCCTGCTCGTTACCTGTTATAATACGCTGCTCGCCGTCCATCCTTTACCTCCCGGCAAATCCTTTGAGTACATGTTTGATTATTTCTGCCGCCGCCATATCGCCGTCAGGCAGTTTTTTCAAGGCCGGCATTATTTCCGAGCTGTCATAACCTAAAGCTAAAAGAGCCTGTACCGCTTCATCGCGAGCACCGCCGCCGGCAGGTAAAACGGCAACCCCCATAGAGACAGGCGCCGGAGCATCACCGGGAAAGCCCAGCTTGTCGCGCAGTTCCAAAAGCAAGCGTTCGGCGGTCTTTTTCCCCACGCCGGGCAATTTTGTCAGCATTTTTAAATCTTGATTTATAACTGCTAACCGGAAAACGTCCGGTGTAGTGGCCGACAGCAAGCCCAGCGCCACTTTCGGCCCGACCCCGCTTACGCTGATGAGTTTGATGAATAGCTCGTATTCTTCATAGTTTAAAAAACCAAACAGCAATATCGCGTCTTCACGCACATTGGTATAGGTAAAAAGCTTGGTCTCTTGCCCGCGCTCCAGGCGGGAAATGCCGGAAGACGACATGAACACGCGGTAACCGATGCCATATGCTTCCACAAAACAATAATCACTGCTGACCAGTGTTATTTTCCCCGCAATATAACCTATCATCTTTTCCACTCCTGCCAGCAGTTGCCGGAAGAATGCAGCGCGCATACCGCTATGGCCAGCGCGTCAGCTACATCGTCCGGTCTGGGTTTTTCCTTGATATTGAGCAGTTTTTGGATCATAAAAGTTACCTGTTCTTTGGTAGCCCGGCCATAGCCGGTCACCGCCTGCTTGACTTGCAGCGGCGTATATTCCGCCACCCTCACCTTTTTATGCGCCGCAGCCAAGAGGATTACCCCCCTGGCCTGGCCGACTGTAAGGGCGGTCGTTACATTGCGGCTGAAAAACAGCTGTTCCACCGCCACCACATCGGGTTTATACTGCTCAATAATGGCGGTCAGTCCGTCATATACCAGCAGCAACCGCTCTTCCGCCGGCGTGCCTTTATCTGTAAGCACCGCGCCAAAATGCACCGGCGTCAAGCGGCTGGCAGCCATATTTACAAGGCCAAAGCCGCAAATGGCCGTACCGGGGTCTATGCCTAAAGCTAACACAGCTTCAGCTCCTAATCATCTTTCCTAAATAAAGCGGGCTTCTAGCGCCCGCTATAGCATCAATATAAATTACTCTTCATCCGGCAGGTCGGCATTAGAGAACACGTCCTGCACGTCGTCAAGGTCTTCGAGCATCTCGAGTAGTTTTTCCATGCGTTCGGCGTCTTCACCCGAAAGCGCTACCGTAGTGTCCGGTATCATAGCGATTTCGGCGGCGGCCACCCGTATTTTTGCCGCTTCCAGCGCTTGTTCTACCGCGTCATACTCGGCAGGGTCGGTAAATATTTCAAAAGCGTCGCCTTCTGTTTTTATATCTTCCGCGCCGGCATCAAGTGCGACCAGCATCAAATCTTCTTCTGTAACGCCGGTAGACTGCTCTACTACAAGCAGACCCTTACGGTTGAACATCCAGCCTACACAGCCTGTCTCGCCGAGGTTGCCGCCGTATTTAGAAAAAAGGTGTCGCACTTCCGCGGCGGTACGGTTGCGGTTATCGGTAAGCGCGGTCACCATTACCGCCACCCCGGCCGGGCCGTAGCCTTCGTAGCTTATCTCTTCATAGTTTGACCCTTCGAGCGCTCCCTGGCCTTTTTGTATCGCACGCTGGATATTTTCCTTGGGGACGTTATTGGCCTTTGCTTTTTGCAAAGCCAGCTTGAGCCTGGTGTTACCGATTGGGTCAGAGCCGCCCATTTTGACAGCTATAGTTATCTCACGGCCTATTTTGGTCGTAAGTTTGCCGCGTATAGCGTCCATCTTGCCTTTTTTATGTTTTATATTCGCCCACTTGGAATGGCCTGACATAAATTAACTCCCCCTACATATGAATATAAGATATTTTACCATATATAGAAATCATCCGCAAACTAATGTACACTGTATACTTGACAGGAATATGATTTATCGCCTATTCTTTATGCAAAGAGAAATAAATTAAAAACATTTTTTCCTAACAGGCGCCTGCTGCTGGAAGATATGAAAAAAGGGGTCGAGCGCATGGCGGCTTAACGGCCATTCGCCGGTATGCAGCGCCAGCATAGGTATAGTAAACTACCCTAAAGACGGAAAATCGCCGGAAGAACTTTTACGGCTGGCCGATATAGCTATGTACTGCGCTAAAAAGAATGGCCGCAATAATGCCAAGTTTTACCAGGCCGGCATGGTTTTATAAAAATAGTAAAAAGCAGTAACAAGAAATGTTAAAAGCCCTCACCTTAAAAAAGTGGGGGCTTTTCTTTAGCTGCGCTCGCTATGTTTTTTCACATAGTCGAGTATTAAGTTGGCTGTTTCTTCTATGGCACGATTGGACACGTCTATAACGAGACAATGCAGTTTCCTCATTATGCCTTTGGCGTATTCGAGTTCTTCGTTTATCCTCGCCACATTGGCATAGCTGGCGTCATCGGACAGCCCCATGGTTTTTAGCCGCTCCGCCCTTATCTCGTTTAATTTATATGGGTTGATTATAAGGCCGATTATTTTATGCGGCGGCACTTTAAACAGTTCTTCCGGCGGCATAAGTTCCGGTACCAGCGGCACATTGGAAACTTTGAGCTTTTTATGCGCCAGGTACATGCTGAGCGGCGTTTTAGACGTGCGCGACACACCGACCAGTACTACATCGGCTTGCAAAAGCCCCCAGGGATTTTTGCCGTCGTCATACTTTACGGCAAATTCTACCGCTTCCACCCGTTTAAAATATTCATTGTCGAGGATGTGCATCAGGCCGGCCTTATTTAAAGGCTTGAGGCCAGACATCGCCGCCACGTTCCTTATCATAGGGCTCAAAAGGTCGATGGATGCGATATTGCAGGCAGAAATCTTATTTTCCAGGCATTGGCGCAATTCTTCCGAAACTATTGTATAACAGATCATACACTGCTGTTTGCAGGCTTTTTCCACCAGTTTATCTATCTGCTCCGTCGTCTCGAGATAGGATATGCGCACTATATTGAATTTGCTGGCGTCAAACTGGCTGGCCGCCGCCTTGGCCATGGTCTCCGCCGTCTCGCCTATGGAGTCGGAAACCGCATATATTATGGGAAGTTGCTCAGTTATGATGTATACCCCCTTTTCCTTCCGCCAAATCTACCAGCAGCCGGGTGACATTTGTTTTCGTCAAACGACCGATGACTTTATATTTCTTCTTTTCCCCATCGATTTCCTGCACGACCGGCAGGCAATCCACTTCATTGTCGATAATTTTCCTTGCCGCCGCCGCTACTGTTTCCTCAGGCGTAGTAGTCACCAGCTTAGCCAGCGGCGTCATCGCCATCTTTACCGGGACGCTGGCTAGTTTGCCGCCGCTGTTGAGCGACGCTTTCAAAATATCCTTGCGTGAGATTATGCCGGCGAGCAGGCCTTCTTTTTCTACTACGAACACGCTGCCCACATCTTCCGTGAACATGGCGACCATGGTATCATAGGCGTTTGCCTTGATGTCCACAGCTACAGGCATGGACTGGACATCACGCACTTTAATATTTTTTATTTCTTCGGCAAAAAATTCAAACGTCTGCCGGCCAAGATAAAAATACCCTACCTTCGTGCGCGAGTCGATAACGCCGCTCATAACTAGTATAGCCAGGTCGCTGCGCAAAGCCGCCCTGGTGACATGCAGGCGCTCGGCTATCTTGTCGCCGGCTATCGGCCCGTTGGCCCGTACTATTTCCGCTATTTTTTTTTGCCTTTGGGTTAATGGTATAACAACCACCTTCTTTGATATAACAGGCAGCAAATAAAGAGGCATATACTGTGTTGCTCGTCGCATTTTGCGCTCAACCGTCAAAATACTCCTTGCGCCACAGTACAAAGGCTGTAGCGATTTAGAGCGGCAGCACTAAAATCGCATATCAGCCATGGACACTCGTTAGGGTGTCTCTACCTTTTTCTTCACCGCCTTTCATTTAATATATCTTACTTATTACCATTCATAATCCGGGTCTTCGGCTTTGCCGCGGCCAGTCAGGGCATCGAGCATAATGCGCTGTTCCATCTGGGCAACCATTCGCTTGGTAAACTTTACTGTATCGGGGTTTACAGATATGGAGTCTATGCCGCTTCTGATGAGAAATTCGGTAAAGTCAGGGTATACGCTGGGCGCCTGCCCACAGATGGAAACCGTTTTGCCATCTTTATGCGCCACTTCGATGAGGTGTTTTATCGCCCGCTTGACCGCCAGGTTGCGCTCGTCGTAAATATGCGACACCGTATCGTTGTCGCGGTCACAACCGAGCACCAGCATGGTCAGGTCATTGGAGCCGATAGAATAGCCGTCTATATATTTATTGAATTTATCGGCCAGTATTATGTTGGACGGTATTTCCGCCATCAGCCAGACTTTAAAGTCGGCATTTCTCACCAGGCCTTCGGCCGCCATCATGCTGGTGACTTTTTCAGCCTCGTCAACATTGCGGCAGAAAGGAATCATTACGTGGAGGTTTTTCAAGCCGTACTCTTCACGCACTTTTTTTACCGCTTTGATTTCCAGTTTGAACGCTTCCATGTATTTAGGGTCGTAATAACGGGACGCGCCGCGCCAGCCCAAAAGGGCGCTCGGCTCATACGGTTCGAATTTATCGCCGCCTTTAAGATCGCGGTATTCGCTGGATTTAAAATCACTGAAACGCAAAGTAACGGGGCGTGGCGCCATAGCCTGGCAGACCTTCCTCATGCCTTCCGCCAGTCCGTCAACGACCTTGTCCGGGCGGCCTATCTGGATGAGATAAAGCGGGTGTTCATGTATGGAAGTCGTCCAGATAAATTCCTCGCGCATCAGGCCTATACCGTCGCAAGGTAGTACGCTGTGCTTTTCTGCCAGGTCCGGGTCGCCCAGGTTCATATATATTTTGGTGCCGGTGACCGGGAACACTTCCGCCATCGCCACAGTAGCCGCTTCCGGCGCCTCTGTTTTTACCAGGTCTTCCAATATGCCTTCGTAAACTACGCCGTTACTGGCATCAACCGTTATGTTCATGCCGTCTTTTATGATAGTAGTCGCCGCTTCACCGCGGCTTTTCGTGCCGACGATACATGGTATGCCCAGTTCACGGCTGACTATCGATGCGTGACAGGTCATGCCGCCCGAGTCGGTAACTATGGCGCGCGCTTTTTTCATGGCCGGCACCCAGTCGGGAGCGGTCATTTCCGTTACCAGTATTTCGCCTTCTTTAAATTCATCTATTTTCTCCGGGTCAAGTATCACTCTGGCTTTGCCTGCCGCTCTGCCCGGGCTGGCCGGCAATCCTTTTACCACTACTTTGCGGTCTATAACAGCGGCAGACGCTTCCGTTTTTGGCTTGCCGCCTTCTTTACTGCGCCTCGACCAGACTGTTTCCGGGCGCGCCTGCAATATCCAGAGCTTGTTTGTTCTCTCATCTACGCCCCACTCGATATCCATATAACAACCGTAATGTTTTTCTATATCAAGGGCATAAGCCGCCAATTCTCTTATCTGCCCGTCTGTCAAAACCTGCGCCTTGACCATGTCGGCCGGTACTTTTTGTTCTTCGCAGCCGCCGCCGGGATTGCGCACCATCATGATGTTCTTTTCCGTTATCATCCTGCTTTTGACATCAAGCGTGCTTTTTTCCACTACGTAATTGTCCGGAGTAACGACGCCCTGCACCACATATTCGCCTAGGCCCCAGGCCGCCTCAATCAATATGCTGTCATCGTTTCCGGTGACTATGTCGACAGTAAACATTACGCCCGAGGACTTCGAGAACACCATCATTTGCACGACCGCCGACAAGGCGACTTCCAAATGGTCAAAACCTTTGGTGGCCCTGTAATATACCGCCCGGTCGGTAAAGGTAGACGCATAGCATTCTTTGATACGTTCTATTATCTCCCGGTCGCCGCGCACATTAAGATAAGTGTCCTGCTGCCCGGCAAAGCTGGCATCCGGCAAATCTTCGGCGGTCGCGCTTGAACGGACGGCAACAAAAGGCTCTTGTTCGCCTACGCGTTTAGCCAGTTCCACATATGCTTTGCTGATGGCGTCCTGCAAATCCTGCGGCATCTTGCCTTTCATTATTTCTTCACGGATCTTGCGGCTCACCTCACGCAGTTTCGCGCTGTCTTCCACATCGGTCAAAGTTTCCAGCAAATTAGCTATTTTCTGATTTATACCGCTTGCGTCCATGAAGTAACGGTAAGCGTCCGCAGTAGTCGCAAAACCATAGGGAACCGGCACTTTGGTCTTGGAAGTCATCTCTCCCAGTGAAGCCGATTTGCCGCCGACCAAAGCCACGTCGCCTTTTTGAATGTTATCAAACCAGAGGAGGAAATTTTTCTCTTTTGTCATATAAAGCACTCCTTTTTTATTAGAGTATATTATTGAAAATAAATCATGCATTTAGCATACACTATAAGGAGAATAAAGTAAAGAAAAAAACACCCCGCATTTACGCAGGGTGAAGGTGACTATCGTCATATAAGCCGTCGCGCTCCTAAGTAGCGCTCCACATAATATGTCTTCGACATTGATGTTATAGTGACCACGCCGGCTGCCGAGCTGGCATGTATGAAGTTTCCGTCGCCCATATATATGCCGACATGTGAAGGGCCCGGTTCATATGTGGTAAAAAAGACCAAATCACCGGCCTGGATATTTTGCCTGGGGATCTGCGCGCCTACGTAAAATTGGCCGTCGGCCATCCGCGGTATAGAGACACCCCTATTGGCAAATATATAATAAATAAAACCTGAGCAGTCAAAACCGCCGGGCGCCCGCCCACCCCAAACGTACGGGGTACCGAGGAAACTCCTGGCCATAGCCACTATCTCAAGACCGGCGCGGGAACCGCCGCGCGAAACGTCGACAGCAGGCGGTTTGGCTATCATATTTTTAGGCAGGTTAAGCGCGGCAACCGTCTGTGCGCCCACTACCCCGTCCGTAGTAAGGCCGTTCGCGGACTGGAAGGTATAAACAGAATTAAAGGTAGCGCTGCCAAAAATGCCGTCTACCTGGTCACGGTAATAGCCAAATTCTTTCAACTTCTTTTGAACCTGCTCTACTTCCGGGCCACGCATGCCGATTTTCAAAGCTTTGCCGGAAAATTGCAGTTTATCGGATGGCTGGGCAACAGGCTCTTTTTCCGTCGAAATATTTGCCGACGCCGGCGGCGCAGCCTTGCCATTTGCGCCGGCAATACTGATGGTAACGGATGCTGATAAGAGGAGCGTAAGTGAACAAACTAAAAGGCTTCGTTTCATTGGCCACCAACCCTTCTATAACGCTGCAAACCAATATATATTAAATTTTAACATATATTGTCTTTCTTTTCCAGATATTATATTTTAAGGAAAAATACGTAAGTTTACTCGGCATATATGCTATTTACGCCTGTTTTTACATGAATTCGTCCAAAAACTTAGGGTGTGCGACTATCTTGTCTATTTCTTCCCGTGTCTTTTCATACACAAAAATAAGCTGCTGTACTTCAGCACTGTCTTTTTTTATTTTTTCTCCTGTTTTAAGGCGTAAATTCAAGTCTTTTGTTACCTTAAACAATTTTTCCAGGCCCAGATTGGCTGACATACCTTTTACCGCATGTATTTTTTCACTGGCAATGACAAAACTTTCTTCTTTCAGCGCAGCCAAGAACTCTTCCAGCATATTTGTTTTTATAAAATCATTGAGCAGACGCCTATATAACTTTTTATTGCCGTTCAATATCTTAAGGCCGTTTTTGGCATCTATGAACAACAAATCGCCGGCTGCCTCTTTTTGTCGCACAACAGCATCTTTGCTTTCTGACGGCCTTGACAGATATTTATTCATTTCAGCAAATAGTTTTTTCTCGTCTATCGGCTTGCTCAAATGGCCGTTCATACCGAAATCAAAGGCCATTTCCACATCCTCACGGAAAGCGTTTGCCGTCATGGCTATTATCGGTATTTCTGCCGCGCAGGGAAGACCGCTGTTACGCAAGGCCTTCGTAGTAGAATAGCCGTCCATTATCGGCATCTGGATATCCATCAATATAAGGTCGTAACCGCGCGGGTTTTCTTTAAAGAGATTAAGGGCGGCCAGGCCGTCTTTGGCCACAGTTATCTTTACGCCTGAAGGTTCAAGCAGGTTTTCTATTATCTCACAGTTTACCGGCATATCTTCTACAAGCATGATGTGTTTTGCGCTAAAATCGTATTTTGCCTCTATATCAGCAGTCTTGCCCCGGCTTTCAATGCCTATGATCTCGTCTATAATACCGATAATAGACGAGGGAAATACAGGCTTGCTGATAAATTTATCCGCACCGTCGGTATATATCTCTTTTTCCTCTTCCGTCAGCTCCCCGCTCGACATAATAACTATGACAGTACCGGCGCTGGCCTCTTTTACTGCACGCGCAAAATCAAGGCCGCCGGTTTTATAATCTACAAAGACAATATCATAAGGCGCTTTCTGGAGTACAGACTGCTTTATAAGTGAAACAGCGTCTTCTTTATTTGTTGCGCTTGTACAGGTTATGCCGCGAAGCGAAACTATACTGTCGATATATTCACAAACTTCGTAGCTGCTATCTACCGTCAATACCTGCAAAGAGTATTTGCTATAGGTTATTATATCGCCGACAAACCGGCTGTCGTCCGTCAAGGCCATTTTTACGGTAAAAGCAAAAGTACTGCCCTGCCCGGGAGTGCTCTCTACCTTTATATCGCCGCCCATTATCTTTATTATTTGATATGATATGGCAAGACCAAGCCCTGTACCGCCATATTTTTTGCTGATACTGCTGTCGGCCTGTTCAAAAACCAAAAATAGTTTGTCGATAAGGTCTGCTTCGATACCTATCCCATTGTCTGAAACGACTACTTCTATAACGGCAAAGTCATCCACATTTTGCCGCAAGGATACGTACATGTCGACTTTTCCTTCCTCAGGAGTGAATTTTACTGCATTGTAGAGTATATTCATCACTACCTGAGTAAGCCGCATGGAGTCGCCAAAAAGGAACCTCGGCACATTTTTTTCTGTTTTTACAAATAAACTCTGGCGCTTTTCCTCGGCTTTTATCGCTATCACATTTATAATATCGGCCAAAGTTTTTTCCAAATCAAAGACTTCGTTGTTCAGCTCAAATTTTCCCGCTTCTATTTTGGAAATATCCAGTATATCGTTGATCAGGTTTAAAAGATGTACTGAAGAGACATCTACTTTCTCTAGACAGTTGCGTACTTTATTTAGGTCCGTAGAGCGTTTGGCAATATTGGTCATACCGATGATAGCACTGATCGGCGTTCTTATTTCATGGCTCATATTGGACAAAAATTCACTTTTCGCGCGGCTGGCCGCTTCAGCCTGCTCTTTTGCCTTCAATAGTTCTTTTTGCAGTTCATAGCGCTGGGTCACGTCCATAACCAAACTGACGATTTTTAAAACTTTCCCGCCAGGCGCAAAAATCTTTCTGCTGTAATTTATTATACAGCGGATATAGCCGCTGTCATATGCAAGCCGGAAAACACTCTCGAGCTTTGATCCTTTGATGTTTATATCCATAATAAAATCAAGCAATTCGGTATCTTCGGCATCCAAAATTAAATATCTTAATTTCTTTATAAAACTGGCTGTATCCATTTCTTTTTCATTGGGGTCTAGAGCAAAAAGGTACGCTACGTTTTCATCATAGCTGACAGTATTCTTTTCCGCGTCCATTTCCCAAACGCCGGCGCTTGATGCTTTGAGCGCTATCTCCAGGCGCTCTTTTACCATTGTAAGTTGATTTTGAGCTTCTTTTATGTCCGATACGTTACGCAAAATTGCTCCTGCCCCTGCGGACTTCCCTTGTTCGTCTTTTATGGGGAACGCCTGCTGCTCCACTAGCAGCCTGCTGCCATTTTTACATATCAGCTCAAATTCATCATCGACAAATGTCTGCTCATCTATCACTTTGCGCAATGTTTTCTTTACTTTTTCTACTGTACTTTTATCATGCACCAGCTCTATAGAAATACTGCTTCCCACCTCACCCGCCGTGTAGCCGCTCATTTTATAAGCGCCCGGGTTAGCATAAATAGGCTGTAGCTCATTGTTTACCGCAACAATGAAATTGTTCGAAAATTCTACTACCGAAGCCTGGATACGCGATTTTTCCTGTATAGCGTGCAACTGCGAAATATCCCTGATAATTTCCCCTACGCCAACTATCCGGTTTTTCTCATCTTTAATAGGGAACGATTGATACTGGATTTTTTTCTTTTCGCCATTTTTTGTTACCAGCTCAGATTCTCCCTGTAAAACAACACCCTCTTTCAATACACGGCGCCGGTCCTGCATTGCGGCCAGCAGCGTGCTCTCATCCATGGCCAATTCCAGGCCGACCCCCAGGTCTATTTCTTCCGACATATAGCCAAGCATTTTATAAGCGCCCGGATTGGCATAAATGCATTTGATGTCTTTGTCATAAGCGACGATCATATCGTTAGAAGACTCTAATATTGCAGACTGGCGCTGCAACTGCATTTGATATTCTTTTTCCCGGCTTATGTCATAAATCAAAGTACCATAGCCTATGGGGCGGCCCCGTCTGTCTTTTACTTCAAAGATAGACTGATAGCAATGCAATATACGCCCGGAAGGCTGCTTTATAGCAATCTCTTTCGGCCATACATGGCCCGCGCTTGCAGCCAGCAAGCTTTCGCCGTCAAACAGCGGCTCTTCTTCCCCATTGCAAAAAACGGTTTCGGCAAATTTTGTCCCATCTTCATAGCCGGACATTTCATAGGCTGCGGCATTGGCGTATACCACTTCGCCATCAAGGTTTTTTACTACCACGAAAGATTTATTAGTATCAAGGGTCGCCGCTTGGAAAAGCAGCTTGTCTTCCGCCATTTTTCTTTTTGTTATATTTATATATACCCTTAATATAACAGAATCGCTTTTATCGATTTTTATCTCCGACAAAGCGCTCTGGAACCAAAGTCCGGTAGACGGGCTAAAAAAAAGTTCTCCTTTTTCCCAAAAATCCGTCTCCATATCTATATCTTCCCCATAACGCACTTCAAGGTCATAGAGATATTTCACCATATGCAGGTTATTATGCAGCACTATAGAACCATCGGCGGAAAGTACCTGTATCCCGCCTGCCATTTTATCTAAAAGATCATAAAATAACTCTCTCCTCTTTTTGCGCGAACTATAAAAATAGATAATATAAATCGTAGCGCACCAAAACACGCTCATCACAGCCGCTTCGAGATAAAAATGGGCGATTATATGCTGGTTGACGTCTTCTCTGGCCAGCGAAAATTCATTTATATACTCCAGATAAGCTATATAAGTGTTAAACAGGGAAAAGATAAGCAAAGATAAGACCGTTGTTGCATAGAACAAAGGAACTACCGACATTTTATCTATATTGATTTTTTTTCTCACCAAATATTCACCTCAATCCAAGAAAAGCAGACGTCGGGCGTGTCCAAAAAGGTTTTTTCAAACCTGGCCAGCGCTAAATCCCGTGTCTGCCAATTACGACATAAATATTAAACTATATTAGTATACAGTCTTTGTAACCAATTTTAACAGATTTTTGTCGGATACGCAAAATCTTATCTTTATTTACTTAACAATTGACAAAAACTACCCAATAGGTTAGAATAGTGATTGTTATTCGGGGCGTGGCGCAGTTTGGTAGCGCGCTTGGTTCGGGACTAAGAGGCCGCAGGTTCAAGTCCTGTCGCCCCGACCACTAAACAAATAAGAGCCGCTATATAGCGGCTCTTTTCCATTAAACCAAAGATGTCGGGCAACCATAAGGCCGCAGGTTCGGGCAACGTTTGGGCAACTAAATAATATAACTACCTATGAAAAGCAGGAAGTTTTTCTTTCTGTTTTATCTGCTACACTGCCTCCGCCCTTTACTTTTTTGTCATTTATCCCATATTACTTGACCAGCAACCAACTGTTAGTAGTCAAGTAAAAGTGTTTATTTTTGTATTTTTGTCAAGTATTTTGTGCCGCCCCCAGTTGTTGCATTTTTTGCAACTACTTACCCAACCCCCAAGCCGCAAGCCCCCCAGCCACCATCCAGGCCACATTCCTCTGTTGCCTAACCACCCGGACTTTTCGCTTCATTTCTTTTTCGTATTGCGCTAAGGATATATTGGCCCTCTCCAATGAGCTTTTGGCTGCCGCCAAGTCTTGCCTGGCCTTCGCTATTTCGCTCATGTACAGCTCTAATTCCGTCTGCAACGCCGCCAAGTCTTTCATCAGCTCGCTGTTGCAACTCTCCAGCTTTTGAAATATCGTCTCTAACCGCGTCAGCTCCGCTTCGGTCACTTCGTAGGACTGGGCCGAGCAAGGCCCAGCCCACAGCAAGCAGCATAATACCAGCAATAACAATATACTTCGTTTCAATTTCACGCCCTCCTATCTGCATAGAATCACCTCATAAAAAGCACAATATACTTTATAACCAGCAACGCCGCACTTACGACACTGCCTATACCTGCCATCACAAGCGCCGGCAGCGCAATAAGAAGGGTTCCAAAATTACCCGCCCCTCCTGACGCGCCTCCTTCCACATAGAAAAACACGCCAACACCGACAAGAGAAATGCCACCAAAAACCGCCATGAAAACATTGTAGGTCACGCCTTTTACCACGGCAACGGTTATAACATCAACCAGCACCAGCAAGTAAAGCAGCCCTGTCAGTGCAGCGCAGATGGCCGCACAACGTAAAAACAATTTAAACACGCTTAACCATCCCCCTTTCAGCTATAAAAGGCGGCCCCATCAGGAACCGCCTGCCGCAACCTTTTTTAATTAGTCGGATACACAAAATCAATACTTGCGTTGTACTTTATTTTATAAACCTTCGTCACTTTACCGTTCTGCAACACATACACCTTGTTACTATTATTGTCTACCCACGTTTCAATAGTACCGAGTTTTATATCCTGCCTATTGTAACAGGTGGGATTTTTTATTTCCCATACCGGCATGACTTCCTGGCCCGTACCCAGCACCTCGAAATGCTTACCTGCGATGATCTGGCTTGTGTCCGGCAACAGCCTCTCGCCTGCGCTGGCAACACCTGCTACACAAATCGCCATTACTACCACTAAAACCAATACCATAAACTTTTTCATAATTTACACTTCCTTTTCTTATTAAAATATTTTGCAATTTCCTTTAATAGACCACTTATTGTTAAAGTTTGCCTTAATACACTCCGATGAAAGCCCTCACCTCCCCATATTTTTATTTGCGCTGTATTAAAACATCAGCACCACTCCGCCCAGTAGCCGCGTACGTCCACATGGACAAACCCCTGCTCCGGGTATTCCTGCAGGCCGCCCTCGATACCCTGGCGTATCATGGCGGCTTTAATTATTGCCTTTAAGCTGTAGACGTCCATATTGTCGCTATGGACATCGGCCGCCATGCCGCGCATGTGATAGCTTTGCGAGGCCCCGCCGCACTCGGCATTATGCGTCGGGCAGCGGTAGCCGCTGGTCACATGGATAGGACTGCCGGCGTCTTCTCTGGCCGCATCCAGTACACCCAATAATTTAGGGCTTATCAAGTCCGCGCCGCCATTGCAACACCCGCTGCCCTTACAAGTAAGCTCTTCAATTTTGAAATACTTCATTTCCTAAACCCCCCTTTCGGTTCACAGTTTGTTTTTTCCACCCGAAGCTGTTCCAGCCGCCCCCGTAAAAATGCCGGGATGTGTTCACCCCAGCCTATGCGGTCGGCATTCTCCACAATACTTAACGCCTCGTTTAGAGCGTAAGCGCAGATCGTCATAGTGCGCAAAAAATGCCCCATCTGGATAGCGTGGTCGACCAGAACGGCAAAAGCCACGATGACGAAAATCACCATTTTTTTGATAATCCCCTTGAACCCCACCTGCGAGCTTAGGCAGCCAGTCTTAAACCCCGCATACATACCGCTCATATAGTCCAGTATCACCAGGACAAGCAAGGCCATCACCGGCATATCCAGCCCACCCAGAGCCAGATTTAAAAAAGCGCCGACACCGGCGCCGATGGCTAGATTCTGCAATTCCATTTTTGAGTAGTACATTGTTATCATCTTCCCTTCCACGTCAATTACGACCACACCAGCGGCGGCAGCTCGGCCAGCAACCCAGCCACCGTCGGCACTGGGCGCTTCTCTGCCAGCACATCGGCTAGTATGGCATTGCACTTTTCCCAAACCCGGTCACGCCAGGCATTGCAGGCCTGCGCCTCTGCTCT
>JAVBME010000015.1:0-16851 GCA_031552765.1 Acidaminococcales bacterium
TTGTTGCACTTGGGACAACAGATAAAGTACAATTTTGCCATGAGAACTCATCTCCTTTTGGGAGTACTTGTGTTTTGTGGTAAAAACATTGTACTACCTAAGGTTTTGAGTTCTCAACTTTCATTTAAGTTTACATTACGAAAAACTAGCTAAGGAGCCTCGCCCATGGACAACAAACAGGAAGTAATCAAAGCTTTTCACCTGATGTTTGACAACTACCCCGAATCCGCCGTCCTCATCAACAAAGACCGCGACATCATCGCCGTCAACAAGCTGGCCCCCTCCACCGGGCGGGTGGAGGGCATAAAATGCGCCACCGTGCAGCCGCTGGAACAGCACAAGGGCTGTAAATTGAATGAGGCGGTCAAGGACAACCAGGCCTCCTACCGCAAAAAGACCGGAGCGCTCGGCGACGTGATCTCTTTCTGGGTGCCGGTGGCCGGCCACCCGTACTATTTCGTCCATTTCTCTGTCGGCAGCATCAAAAAATACGAATACAATTTTTAGAAAACACGAGCAGCGCTTATGCCGGGAAACCAGTCAAACAAATTCCCCCGGCTTGACCAAACAGCGGCTTTGTGTTACACTCTCAGCAATAAAAGTGCGCCGCTCACCGCCGGGTGAGCGGAAAAAGCGCCTTCTCCCATGCCGTTAGGCCATTGCAGGTATGGGATGAGGGCGCTGTTTGTATTTTAAAGGAGGAATTTTCATGGCATGGATATTTTTACTTATCGCCGCTGTTTTTGAAGTAGTTTGGGCTACACTGTTAAAGCTTTCCGACGCCTTTAGCAAACCAGGCTATACCGCCAGCACTATTGCCGGCATGATAGTCAGTTTTTACTTTTTGGCAAAGGCTACCAAAATCCTGCCCATCGGCACCGCCTATGCCGTCTGGACAGGTATCGGCGCCGTCGGCGCGGCAGTAGTCGGCGTCCTGTTTTTCAAAGAAAGCCTGACGCTCAGCCGCGGCTTTTTCCTGGCCCTGCTGCTGCTCGGCATTGTCGGTCTGAAAGCAACCTCGCCCCATTAACGCTATAAATCTTCACCTCGGGCGGCGCGCTCCACAGCGGCTGCAACCGTATAATGACTATTCCCTTTTCCAGTTTTGGCTGATATTTCATAAACGTCCTCCCCTAGCGCAGCATATCTATCAATAAATACGCATTCAGCCCCGCCACTATCGCGCCGATAGTGTACAGCACCCACTTTTGCCTCGTGCTGTTGGCGTATTTGCCCATCACTTTGCGCGAGGAAGTCAAATGCATCTGCGCGCCGATGGTAAAGGGCAACTGCAAACTCAGCGCCATCTGCGAGTAAATAAGGCCCATAAAAGGATTGTCCACAAAAAATATTATTAGCAGCGCCAACCCGTAGGTGATAGCCACCCCCGTCCAGGAATGGCGGTCTTTGATATTGTACGCTTCTTTGAATATGCCGGCAAAAATACTGCCGCCCGCCATACCGGCGGTAGTAGTCGACGATATGCCGGAAAAAAGGAGCGCCACCGCAAAGAGGATGGCCGCCGTATCGCCCAGAAGCGGCGCCAGCATCTGCTGCGCCTGCTGCAGCTCGTCCACGACCACGCCGTTTTTGAAAAATACCGCCGCCGCGATAAGTATCATCGCGCTGTTTATCGCCCAGCCGATGCACATGGAAAACAGCGTATCGAAAAACTCGTATTTAAGCTGCTGCTTTATCACAGCTTCATCTTCGAGGTTCCACTGGCGGCTCTGTATCACTTCCGAATGCAAAAACAGATTATGCGGCATGACCACCGCGCCCATCACACTCATGATGATAAGGAGCGACCCGTCCGGGATAGAAGGCGCCACCCAGCCCACCGCCGCCTTGCCCCACTCGATGTCCACCATGCTCACCTCGGCCAGAAAAGCCAGGCCGATAAGCGAAACAAAGCCCATTATCAGCTTTTCCAGTTTGCGGTAAGAGTTCGACCACAAGAGCCAGGCGCAAAAAGCCGCCGACAGCACAGACGCCGCTTTGAGCGGTATATGAAAAAGTATCGTCAAAGCTATCGCCCCGCCGAGTATCTCCGCCAGGGCGGTCGCCACCGACGCCGCCACCGCTGACGCCAGCACCGCCTTAGCCAGCCAGGGCCTTATATATACCGCGGTGGCTTCCGCCAGGCACAGCCCCGTCACTATCCCCAAATGCGCCACATTGTGCTGCAAAATTATCAGCATGATAGTAGACAGCGTAACCATCCAGAGGAGCGCGTAGCCGTACTCGGCGCCTGCCGCCATATTGGACGCCCAGTTGCCCGGGTCGATGAACCCTACCGTAACCAGGATGCCGGGCCCGATAAATTTTAAAAAATTGCGCGCCGTCTTATTTGCCTTGTGCGTGCGTAAATACAGCCGCTGTAACCTTTTCAGCAATTTTTCGCTACCTCTTCCTGCTTTTTGTCCCGCACATTTTTCACCAGTATACCATATTTACGATAAAATTACTGATATATTGTTCTCAGCGTAAAGCCGCCTTTACCATATACTCCGACACCGTCATGTTCTCGGCCAAAGCCCGCATCTCGATGAGCAACCATTGGCTTTGCCGGGCGCTGATATTGCGGTCTACAGTGTGGTCCACACAAACCACCTCGTCCGTCAGCGCCTCCATCATCCGCCCGCCTATCTCCACGTCTTCTACAAATATCTTGTATTCCTGGTAATCGCGCACCAGGGCGCGGGCGGCCTTTTCATCTTCCGCCCAAGCCAGGAAGCGGCTCCGCCAGCAGATATCTTCGCCTGCATACGCCCTTACCTCGTTAGCCGCAAGGTCGACTAGCCACAATCTCCTCATAATAATGCCTCCTGCCTTATTTTGGACAAAATAAAAAAGCCCTTTCTCCTGCAAATAAGGAAAAAGAGCTTGCAACACATTAGATTTTCATATAGCAAAGAGCGTCATCGCGCCCGCTAAAAAGAGCGGCGCTCAACCTTTTTACCACAGCCTCTTCCGGGTCTTCGCCGTCCGCGGCTTTGTAATAGAGCCGTTTGTTATTATGCTGGTAGCCGGCGGCAAAAGCGGCGTCTATAGTGACGTCTTTTATATATTTGCCCATAGCCATAAATACCCTCAGCTCATATAAGGACTTCTCCTTGCTATAACCTTCGACATGAGTATAAACGATAGGCATCCCTTTAAGCTCTTCGTTCTCGCTGCATTCTTCCTGCGTCTTTATAAGTTTTTCCAAATACTCTACGCTCGTCTCTCTCATTGGGTTAGCCACAGCATCAAACCTCCAACCAGAATATTAATATTAATGAAATAATATTAGCATGTATTTTTTGTTTTGGCAAACCGGCTTTTTAATTTATTAGGCTGTTACAGGAGGAAAATGGATAATTAAAGCGAAATATAACATAATCTGTAAGTGCAACAAGGGAGGATTTACATGTCCACCGCAAATACCGGCTGGAGTCAAAAACATACTTATGCCCTTTTCGCTTTTTCCATAATACTGGCGGCTGCCTTTACCGCCTATTTCCTATATGAGACCAGCAGCGGCCACCTGCCGCTGGAACCGGTAAAAATCACCACCCAGGCTTCCGTCCTTACCGTAGACCTGCCCTGCCCCGTCGCGCCCGACCCCGACTTTACCCTGCCGGCAAATATACTGCCCTTCGTTTATTCCACCAGCGCCTTTAAAGGCGAAACCTCCGGCCTGACCCTCGATATCCGCGCGGTCACATATAAAAAAGAGCTCTTCCTCCCCTCCTGGCGCCCCAACCTCGAAGATATGGCCGATGTAACCATCGGCGCGCTGAAAAACACGCCCGACATCAAAAACCTGGTACAGGAAAAACAATACCACACCATCTCCGGCGGCAGCACGGTCGAAGTACGCAGCCGCTATATGAAAAACGAAACAGCCATGACCCAGAGAGTGCTACACCTGGCCGACCTCAACACTGCCTGGACATTTAAAACAGTATACTCCTATTCTGACAATACGGCCGCCAACACAGTAGACAAAATGTTTTTCTCGATAAAAACACAAAAAATTTAGCCTACAAAGCAACCGTACAGGAGGACGCACCTTATGCTCAAAAAAATCATCATCTATACAGGCATCATACTACTCATGGCAGCACAGACCGCCGCCACAGCCAAAAGCGCACAGGCCGCCCCGCCCGTCACCCGCATTGCCGTCGTCGTCAAAACCAGCCAGTTCCACCTGAGCCCGGAATCGCGCAACTACCTGTCGGAAAAACTGCGCGCCCTCTTCCCGGCCGGCCATTACCAACTGGTAGAAGACGAGAATTTTACTAAAACCCTCGAGAGAGAACTGAACAACCGCCTCCTCTATGACCCTACCGACATCGAACGGGGCATCCTTCTCGACCTGACGAAAAAATACCGCTACGACGCCAGCCTGATCATCTTCATACGCTTTGACAAATCCGGCAACAACAACAACTTCCTCAACCTCGAAAAAGACGTCCAGACCACCATCAAAGGCCGCATGGTCTACAAGAAGACCGGCGACTACATCTACAACAACGACATCACCCGCGTCGGCGTATCCCCCATGAAGACTTTCAAAGCGGCCACCGAGCTCAACGACGTCATCAGCAAAAGCGTCAACCTTGGCCTCGACCACCTCTTTTCCGACCTCGAGCTGCCGCTAGCCAAACGAACGATAGAGCTCAATAGGTAATCAACCGCCGACACCTTTTCATAGTACAAAAAGGCCTGTCTAAAAAGCAGGCCTTTTTTATTTTTCACTATTTCGCTTCTTTCCACATTGCATTTTATCAAGATTATTGGTCCACGCTAAACAACCTCCCCTACCGGTTAAAATGATACAGTTTTTTAGTCATACTTCCTATGTAGATATCCGGCATAAAAATATATTGCGGCCTAAATGCGATCATATTATCTTCTGCCACAATCGCAAACAGATAACCTCTTTCCAGCGCATATATCACAGCAATATAAAATTTTTTCCGTCCTCTTATATTTTTGGCCAAATCTTTCGATATGAATATAATAGATAATAATAATTATTTTATAATAATTATTTATTGATAATTGATTTCTATTTTTTAATTCTACACACGCCCATATTTTACAACAAAGGAGATTTCTACCGTGTACACATCCCAGAAGAAAAAGGTTATTCCTTTTTTCCTGCTTGTATCGATTCCACTTTTCACTCTTTCGCCGCCAGCTTTGGCTGGCGAATATCTGGTGGGTCCCGGTCAGGTATATTCCGAACTAGAGGCCCTGCGCACTGCAGGCATAGCCTGGCAGGACGGCGACAGGATTACCCTTACGGCCAGCGACGCCAGCCTTACCGCCCCCCTCAACTTTGGTAGCGCAACTGTCAGCGTTGGCGGCGGTTTTTCTGTAATGCCAAAGTTTTTTGGCTCACATCAGTTTGCCATATCCAGCGGTAGCATATCGCTAAACAGCGTCAATCTGTCCGGTTTTTCCAGCAACAGCCCGGGCGGCGTTGTAAACAGCGCCACTGCGGCAATTACCGGCGGGATCAATATTTTTTCTCTCAACAACACCAATAATAACGGCGGAGCCATCTACGGCCGGGATATATATATAACCGGCGGCCTCAACAGTTTTTTCTCCAACGAAGCCGTTAATTCAGGCGGCGCTATCTACGCCGACAATGTATACATCACCGGCGGCAGTAACGGTTTTACCGGTAATAGCGCATTGTCCGGCGGATTTGGCGGCGCTATCTATGTACGCAAGAACGCCTCGCTCTTTGCTCAAGACGGCGACCTTCTGGTAAAAAGCAACGCGCTGACCATCGGCAACAGCGCGATTTACCTGGAAAATAGCGACGGCAACAATACCTTTGCCTTGGGCGCGTCTGCCGGACGCTACATACGTATCTATGACCGCATGGCAGTCGCCAGCAACCCCGGCCTTCAGGTCGCTATCAATCCGGAAGCCGGCCAAACAGGCACTGTACTTCTCGACACATCCCTTGCATCGCTGAAACTTCACACGATTTATGCCGATACAACAATATATAACGGCACTATGAAGCTGGCCGGCAACGCAAACTACACCTCCAACATGCCCGGCGGCATATTCGCGGTAAACTCCGGCGCTACTTTGGCCGCCGGCGGATCAGGCAACAATATTATAGTCAGCACTGCCAAATTCGACTCCGGTTCCACACTGTCCTTTGACCTGACCGGCGCCACCCCCGTTAACATACTGACAGTCAACAGCCCCAACTTCCTGGATGTCAGCAACACAGTGGATATTCTGGCCTTCCCCGGCGCTGCCGGCTCCTACAACCTCGCCACCACCACCAGCGGTTCTTTCAACTTACCTATCAAAAATCTTACTACCCGCGGCGAGGCGGTCAGCGCCACCCGCGCCGCTTCCGCGCAACTGGGTACGCCAAACGCCGGCAGGACCATGACCCTCCTGACAGGCAAACCCGCTAGCGGCGGCATCGTCACCTGGACGGGCGCCGGCGGCAACATCTGGAACGCCAGCGCAACCAATTGGGACACTACGACAGTGGATGGTAATGTCAGTGAAAAATTCCTGCACGGCGACGCCGTAGTATTCAGAGGAGTCGGACAGGCCGTCACCGCACAAGACAAAGGTGTACAAGTGGCCGCGCACGACGCAAATCCCGGCATACAAATACAATCCGGCGACTGGATTTTTGGCGGCGGCGCTATAGAAGGCGGCGGTTTGCAGTTTACCGGCAACGGCTCGGTCACATTCGACAACATGAATACCGGAGGCCAGCGCTATATCTGGCAGTATATCACCGTAGACAGCGGCGCTACAGCCGGGCTGTCCGCCGCCAACAGCGCTACGGCCTTTTTCAGCCCAAATAGCTCAAGCGGGTCATTGGTCACTGTAAACGGCGGCTCACTCAACCTGGGGACGCCTTCCTCCACCGGAACCCTTCTATTTATGAACAATCAGTCCTTCACTGACCCGGCCGTCACTGCCACAACCGGCTCCACCATCACTTTTACAGGCGGAAACAATATCTTTGCCGCCAACATGAGTGAAGACGGCGGAGCGATTTATAACGAAGGCGACACCAACATCACCGGCGGAAACAATAGCTTCATCGGCAACAATGCCAACAGCGCCGGCGGCGCCATTTATAACGCGGGTATTGTCAACATCAGCGGCGGCGTGAACAGCTTCACCGGCAATTTCGCCGGCCTTGACGGAGGAGCGGTCTATAGCGGCACAGCGGTAAACGTCTCTGACGGTTCGAATACTTTCATCGGCAACAGCGCATCCACCAGCGGCGCGATCGCCAGTTCTGGCACTATAGATATCAGCGGCGGCGTTAATACTTTTACCGCTAACAATTCGCAAAATCCAGGCGGCGCCATAAGCGCCCGCAGCAATGTCGCCATCGCCGGAGGCCTCAACTCTTTTAACGGCAACAGCAGTGATAGTGATGGCGGAGCCATTGCCAGTTTTTCCACAGTGAATATAACTGACGGCCAGAATTATTTCAGTGGCAACAACGCCGTCTCCGGCGGAGCAGTCTTTAGTTTGGACAATGTAAACATTACCGGCGGCGCAAATACTTTCACCGGCAACGCCGCCCAGTTCCTGGGAGGAGCTATATATTCGGCAGGCGGCGCGACCCTGGTCGCGCAAGACAGCGACATGACATTTTCCGGCAATATAGCTAGCGGCGAGCCAAATGCCATTTACGTGAGCAATTCCACCAATGCCTCTTCATTAAATCTAGCGGCAGCGTCCGGCAAAACTATCTCGTTTTTCGATCCCATCGCCAGCAACGGCACAAAAACCAACCTCACTGTTGACATCAACAACAGCGCCGGTTACACCGGAACAATGCTGTTTGATAAATATACCTCCAATGTGTACGGCAATACCACCGTACACAACGGTACCATGCAACTGACCAACAGCGCCGTCTACGGCGGCGCAAACAATATAGGCAGCTTTACTTTAAACAGCGGCGCGGTTCTCGCCGTCACCCCCGGCCTGACGCCGTCCTTTATAAAAGCGGACAATATAAGTATAGACGGAAAATCCGGACTAGCCCCCTTCACCTACGGCCCTGAACTCACACCCGGCAGGCGTACCGTGCTCACACTTGAAGGCACTACTGTAAGCAGGCAGGAAAACTATACGCAAACCAACGGCGTGATCAGCATAGGCGCCTTTGACTATAATTACAGCGACCTGCACTGGGAGGGCAACAATCTGGTGGTCGGCCTTGACGCGTCAGTCATAAATCCCGAACGCGGCGGTATCTATAGCGCTGAAGCCCCGTTGCGCCTCATGCTCGACAACCCTTTAAAACGCATCGTTTTCCAGCGCCAGAGCGGCATGTTTGAACTGCCCGCATCTCCCCCCGTAGGGACGGCGACCCGCCGTCCGCAAACAGAAACAATCAATTATTTCGCCGACGCCTCAGCCACCCCCGCCCCCTCCCATTTGTGGGCCGTGCCCTTTGCCGTACACACCAATATTGATGGTAACGGTAGCTACGACAGCGGCAAAGTCAACAACTCCGGTTTTGCCCTGGGTTACGACACGAAAATTTCCGCGAACGCCTTCCTCGGCGGCGCCATAGGCGTGGCCGGACCGGACTACTCGCGCGGCGGCACGGACGCTGACGCCAGCGATGTGCGCCTCGCCCTTTACGGCGGCTCAAGGATCGATACTTTCCGGTTGGGCTGGTTTCTCGGCTACGGCTGGGCGGATATAGCGCAAAGACGCGATGTACTGGGCGAAAGATATAACGCATCCTACAACGCCCGCCCCTTCTCCGCCGCCTTTAAGCTGTCCCGGCCTTACGAGGGGAAAAACAGCACCCTAGAGCCTTTCATCAGCTACGAATACCTGGCTGTCAAAAGTGACGGCTACGCAGAAAACCCCGGCCAGTACTCACTGGCCCTTGCCGGGCACACCGAGGAGCTTAGCCGCCTCGCCGCAGGTTTGACTTTTGAAAAACGCAGCAACAGCAACACCACCCGTGCCAGCATTTTCTACCTCGGACAATTCGGCAGCAGAACACCTGAGACAACCGCCTTCTTCACCGCCGACCCGGCCACCCCCTTTAGCAGCGCGGGAACGCCGCTTGACCGCGGCAGCCTGGGCCTCAGCCTGGGCTCGCAGTGGCAACTGAGCAAAAACACCGAGCTCGGCTTTAACTATACCGGCCTATTCGGCGCAAGGAGCAATAGCCAGAGTTTCGACCTGAATTTTATCTATAAATTCTAAAAAACACGAACGGGCTCGCAGTGCTCGCCCCTACGAAACATTTCTTGTAGGGGCGAGCACTGCGAGCCCGTTTTTTTGCTTTATCTACTCGTCCAGCCCGCCCAGCACTTCTTCATTGTGTTCGCCTAGGTAGGGAGCTCTCCGCCGGAAATCACCCGGCGTCCCGGACAGCCGCACCGGCAAGCCAAACTGCCTGTAGCGGCCAAAGGCCTCGTCCTCTAGCGCCAGTTCCATGCCGCAATCACGCGCCAACCCCGTCGCTACAGCTTCTTTTACATCATAGGCCGGCGTTACACAGATATCTTCGCCGGCAAATATTTCTTCCCACTCTGCCCTGGTCTTTTGCCGGAACGCCTCCTCCAAACGGGCAAACAGTTCGGGAAAAAGAGTCCTGTCTTTTAGTTTTTCCACCAGATCCGGCATATCCAGTATCTCGCAAAGCCGCCGCCAGAATTTTGGCTCATGCGCCCCTACTGCCATGTACTTTCCGTCGCTTGTCCGGTAGGCATTGTAGTTGGGCGTCCGGCGCGGATGGCTTGGCGTACCGGTCTCCGCCTCGCCCCAGGCATTGCACAGCGCGCCCGGCAAAAAGGAGAACGCCGCGCGCAGCAAGGTAGTATCTACCTCTTGCCCTTTACCCGTGGCCTGCCTGGCCTGGAGCGCCAGCAGTATACCAAAGGCCGCCTGCTGCGCCATCATTATACCGGAAAACTGCGCGTCGCCCATGAAAAGTCCTTCGTCGCCAGACAGCACGCCGGCCATAGCGCAAATATTGATGTCATGCGCCGCCGCCGCGCTAAAGTCGCCGTAACCGGACAGCGAACAGTAGATAAGGCGTGGGTTTACCTTTGACAGTTCTTCATAAGACAGGCCCAGTTTATTCATAGCGCCTGGCCGATAGGACTGCAAAAACACGTCCGCGCTTTTTGCCAGTTTGAGCACCGCCGCCCGGCCGGCCTCACTTTTCAAATCTAAAACTACGCTTTTTTTGTTCCTGTTCAACGTCCGGTGCCAGTAACCCACGTCATCTTTTTGCGGTAAAAAAGCGCGCACCGGATCGCCCGCGGGCGGCTCCACCTTTATCACCTCGGCGCCGAAGTCAGCCAGCAGCATGCCGCAATAACCGCCCGGCAACAGCATGCTCAGGTCAAGTACCCTGATATTTTCCAATGCTCTCATGTTATCACCCTCACAATAAAGAATACTTTTTCATCTTGCGCCACAGCGTAGAGCGGTGTACTCCCAACAGCTCCGCCGCTTTTCCCTGGTGTCCTGCGGCTAAATCCAATGCGCTTTGGATGCGGCTTTTTTCGTCTTGCAAAAAATGCACTTCCGGCAAAACCGGCGGTGCGATCTCTTCCTCCAGCAATTCGCGCACCAGCGCGCCGCTGATCTTCCCGCCTTTATGCACGGCCAGCAGGCGCTCGGTGATATTTTGCAGTTCGCGCACATTGCCCGGCCAGCTGTAACTTTTGAGCGCCTTTATGGCGTCCGCGCCCAGTTCCATTGGCGCCCGGCTTTTGCGCGCGAGAAAATGCCCGGCTAACAGCTCTATATCCTCCACCCGCTCACGCAAAGTAGGCAAGGCCAGTTTCAACACATTCAGCCGGTAATAGAGGTCCTGCCGGAACACCTGCTCTTTCACGCATTGGCGCAAGTCACGGTTGCTGGCGGTTATGACGCGCACATCCACCGGCAGCAGCCTGTCGCTGCCGAGGCGCATGACTTTTTTCTCCTCCAGGACGCGCAGCAGCTTGCTTTGCGTCGCCAACTCCATCTCGGCTATTTCGTCGAGAAAGAGCGTACCGCCGTGCGCCAGCTCGACCAGCCCGGGTTTGCCTTTCTGGCTGGCGCCGGTAAACGCGCCCGCCACATAGCCAAACAGCTCACTTTCAAGGATCTGGCTGGGCAGGGCGGCGCAGTTTATGGCGACGAACGCCCCTTTTTGCCGTCGGCTGTAGTTGTGTATGCTCTGGGCAAACACTTCCTTGCCGCTGCCCGTCTCGCCGACGATCAGGATGGACGAATCGGTCAGCGCATACTGTTTGGCCATATGCACCGCCCGTTTTATCTCTTTGCTCACCCCGGTTATATCCTTAAAAGTCCGCTCCGCCACATGGCCGGTAGCATAAAGGCGGCGCCGCACCGTCTCTTCGAGTTTTTGTATCTCGCCCGCGTCCTGCAGCGTCACCACCGCGCCCGCCGGTTTGCCGTCCGCCAGCACCGGCAGCTGGTTGCAAAGCAGGTCGCGGTTTTTTATATTGAGCAGCACGCCAAATTTTTCCTGACCTTTCAGCACATCCTGCAATATCAACTCCGGCCATACCGCCCCCAGCCTTTTGCCTAAAGCGTCGTCCGCCCGTATGCCGGTCAGTTCTACCGCCCGCGGGTTGAATACCGTCACTTCACCCGCGCTGTTGATTGATATTATTCCCTCGTGGGCATGTGCCAGCACTGTACCGAACAGCCCGGCCTTTTCCTTTTCCATGCGTTGCGCCGCCGCTACCAGTGTCGCTTCTTCCAGCGCCTGCCTTATACCTTCGGCCCCCGTCTCTATCGGCACATACGGGCAGCCCGCCATACGCGCCGCCTCGCCGGTCACTACCCCGCCGACGACTATTTCCGCGCCCTCTTTGAGCGCCGCCTTTACCTGCCCCGGCGCGTCCTCTTCCTTCTGCAAAGGATAGTAGCGCACCTTTTTTCCCAGCACCCCGGCCAGGTAATCAAAACCGGCGACCATAGGCGGGAAAGCCACCAGGCCAATACGCGCGCCCTCTTGCCCGCTGCGCTCCAGCGCCCGGATGAGGTCAAAAGCCGTTATCGGCACTTCCACCACCACTACCGGCAGCGCGGCCTTTCTTACCAGCGCGGCGGTAGCCCCGCGGCTGATGATTATCCCGGCGCCTTTTTCCGCCGCTTTTTTTGCCAAAGCCAGACCTTCGCTGAGCAGCCCCTGCAACACTTCTATATCCTGATATTTGCCCGCGGTTTCCTCTTTCGCCATAGCGAACATGTTGCTGTTGGGTGCAATAAATACGATAGGCTTCATTTTTAATATCCCCGTTCCGCCTGAAGATTAGCTATGTAAAATACAATTCTGCATACTTATCTATACTCCTCCTTTTGTTGCATATGTCGCAAAAATATTTCATATTGCAATACAAAAAACATGTATTATATAACTTCAAAGCAAAGCCCTTATTTTACCTCCCTTTCCCATTTGGCACGCTTATTGCTTAACCCAAGTACAGCAACAATAAGATATAAGGAGTGGTAAAATGAATACAGAGTTTGCAAAAAAAATACTGCCGGTCATCATAGCGCCGGCTGTCATCATGTTCTTCCCTGCGCCGGCCGGCCTCTCGCCTTTAGCCTGGAAGCTGTTCGCCGTCTACGTGGGCGCCATTTTCGGCCTGGTCTTTCAACCCTTCCCCGAACCTGTCATCATGCTTTCCGCCGTCGGCATCTGCGGCATCTTTCTCGGCAACATCACAAACGCCCTTTCCGGCTATTCCGACCTTACCACCTGGCTGGTCTTTTCCGCTGTACTCATCAGCGTCGCCTTTGTGGAAACAGGCCTCGGCAAACGCATAGCCTTCCACCTGATACGCATACTCGGCCGGACGACGCTCGGCCTCGGCTATGCCGGCGCCATCCTCGACTACATACTGGCCCCCGGCATCCCTTCAAACACCGCCCGCACCGCCGGCATCACCTTTCCTATTTTACGGAGCGTAGCCGTCGCGCTCGATTCCCAGCCCGGCCCCACCGCCCGGCGCATCGGCTCATATCTGGCCATGCTCACCTATGCCGCCACCTCCACCACTTCCTACGCCTTCCTCACCGCTTTCGCGCCCAACCTTCTCCTCGTCAAGCTGGCCTCCGACATCCTCGGCACGCCGCTCGAGTGGATGACCTGGTTCAAAGCGGCTCTCGTGCCATCACTTATCATGATGCTGCTCACCCCCTGGCTACTTTATAAACTATACCCGCCCGAACTGAAAACACTCGACAACAAAAAAGTCGCCAAAGACGGCCTCGACCAGATGGGCCCGATGAAAACCTCCGAGAAAAAGCTGGTGTTTTTCTTCCTTCTCGCCATCTGCGGCTGGATGTTCGGCTCCGCGCTCAAACTCAACGCCACAGCCGTGGCTATAGCCGTAGTCGCTCTCTGCCTCGTGTGCCGCGTTGTCACCTGGCAGCAGATCGTCAGCGACAAAGGCGCCTGGACTACTCTCGCCTGGTACGGCGGCATCATCGGCCTCGCCAATTCCCTGGCCAAGGCGGACTTTTTCAAGTGGCTGGCCGCCTTCTTCAAAAGCCAGATCGACCTCAGCGCCTACCCGCCCATCGCCGTCATCGTGATACTGCTGCTCCTCAGTATAGTAGTGCGCTACCTCTTCGCCTCGGGCGGCGCCTATACCCTGTCCATGATACCGGTATTTTTCACTATCGGCCTCGCGGCCAAAGTGCCCTTCACCCCGCTTATCCTTGTCATGGCCTGCTCGCTCTCTTACGCCAGCCTCCTGACCCACTACGGCAGCGCCCCGGGGCCGGTCATCTTCGGCGCCGGTTACGTCGACCAGAAAACCTGGTGGTCTGTCGGCACCGCGCTCATGTTCGTCCATCTCTTTGTCAATACGGTCATCGCTTTTCCCTACTGGATGTTCCTCGGCTTATGGAAATAAATATAAATAAAAATTAGGAGATGAAAATCATGGCAAACAAGTACACCTGGATCACCTTCGACGCGTATTCCGCCCTTTTAGACATTGAAGGCAGCATGGTGCCGGTACTCAAAAAGTACTTCCCCGACAAAGCGGACGCCGACCTCCTGACTGCCTTTCGCTCCTGGCGCACCCGCCAGTGGGACTACATCCTCCTCAGTGAAAATTTGGAAAAAGGCTTTCATACCTTCCGCTACATCACCTACTGCACCCTCGAATACATGCTGAAAAAATTCAAGCTCGAGCTGGACGAAGCCGGCAAACAGGCCCTCGTCAACGCCTGGGGCGACATCAAGGCCTGGCCGGAAGCGCAAGAGGTGCTTAAAGAAGTGCAAAAGCGCGGCTACAAAATAGCCATACTCTCCAACGGCGACTACGACATGCTCGAGCCCTTGAAGCGCTCTACCGGCATACCCTTCGACGACATCTTCTGCGGCGAACATGCCCAGCATTACAAACCCAACCCGGCCATCTACAAAGTGCCTTTTCAAAAGCTTGGCATAAAAACCGAAGAACTGCTGCACATAGCCGGCTCGCCCTTTGACATGATGGGCGCAAAATCCGCCGGCATCCTCTGTGGCTGGTCCAACCGGCTGAACGAAGTGACCATCGACAAAAAATACTCGCCAGACTATCAATGGTCCAGCCTGTCCGGCGTCCTCGAAATACTGTAAAAGGAGGCGTATACCATGCACGCACTGGAAAAAATACTGGCCGCCAAAGCAGGCAAAGCGTCCGTCGCCACCGACGAGATAGTCAACTGTACCGTCGATCTGGCCGGTATCAACGACCTGTATTTGCAGACCGTCCGCTCCTTCTTTGAAGTAGGCGGCAAAAAAGTCCACTCGCCAGATAAAGTCATCATGTTCCTCGACCACTACGCCCCCGCCTCCACTATCATGCAAGCGGACAACCAGCGCCAGTTCCGCGAATTCTGCCGCACCCAGGGCATCGATATGCTCATGGACATCAACCAGGGCGTCTGCCACCAGATACTGGCCGACAAAGGCTTGTCCCGCCCGGGCGAGCTGATCATCGTCACAGACTCGCACACCACCACCCACGGCGCTTTCGGCGCTTTCGGCACCGGCGTCGGCGCTACCGATCTCGCCACCATCCTGGCCACCGGCCAGCTCTGGCTGCGCGTGCCGGAAATCATCCGTATAAACCTTGACGGCAAACTCCCCAAAGGCGTATACGCCAAAGACGTCATCCTCCACATTATCGGTAAATTGGGCGCGGACTACGCCGTCTACAAAGCGGTGGAATTCACCGGGCCGGTCTTGAAAGAACTTAGTGTCTCCGAACGCATGGCCCTCTGCAACATGACCACCGAGATGGGCGCCAAAGCCGCCTACATCCAGCCGGATGAAATAACGCTGGAATTCCTCCTCGCCCACACCGACAAACCCTACGAAATATACCACACCGACCCCGGCTTCCAGTACGCCGAAGAGCTTTCCTGCGACGTCAGCGCGCTTGGGCCGCAGGTCGCCGCCCCCTCCAGCGTGGACAACGTGCGGCCGCTGGCCGAAGTTGAAGGCAAAAAACTAGACCAGGCCTACCTCGGCTCCTGCACCGGCGGCCGCTTGCCTGACCTGCAAGTTGCCGCCCGCATATTGAAGGGCAAGAGTATCAGCCCGAATATCCGCTTCGTCGTCGTGCCCGCCTCCAAAAAAGTCTTTTTGGACGCCATGGCCGACGGCACAGTGCAAACACTGATCGAAGCCGGCGCTACTTTCGTCACCCCCAGTTGCGCCGCCTGCCTTGGCACGCACGAAGGGCTCCTTGCCGACGGGGAGACCTGCATCACCTCTACCAACCGCAACTTCCCCGGACGCATGGGCTCGGCCAAAGCCGGAATATACCTCGCCTCGCCCGCCGCAGTCGCCGCCGCCGCCCTCACCGGCTGCATCACCGACCCCCGTCCGTATTTATCTCATTAAACGCCGTTAAGGAGTCGCCTCTTATCCATAAAAGGCAACTCCAAACCGGCGCTAAACTCAAAATAAGTGCGACCACGTTCAGATAGCGCTTCTCGCACTATCTTCACGGGTCTTCTTTAACAGGAGGTGCGCTATGAAAACAATCATCACCGGCAAAGTATTCAAATTCGGTAAAAACATAGACACAGACCAAATATACCCCGGCCGCTTCGTGCAATATACCGATGTCGCCGATGTCGCCAAATACGCCATGCACGGCGCCGACCCGGACTTTGTCAAAAAAGTCCACCCCGGCGACCTCATCGTCGCCGGCACTAACTTCGGCTGCGGCTCCAGCCGTGAACAAGCCGCCGTCACCTTAAAAGCCGTCGGCCTCTCCGCCGTCATCGCCGAGTCCTTCGCCCGCATCTTTTACCGCAACGCCATAAATATGGGCCTGCCGCTCATCACCTGCCCCGGCATCAACGAAAAAGTAAAGACAGGCGAAACCATCACAGTAGACGTAGCCAAAGGCGCCATCATAGACAGCAATGGACAAACCATCGCCACCATCCAGCCCTTCTCCGACTACATCACAAATATCCTCGCCGCCGGAGGCATCAAACCCCTCCTCACCGCCCGCCTGGCCGGGGAAAAGTAAAAACAGCTAAAACATAAGATCCCTCGCATGCGTTTCATGACCAGCCCAAACGCATGCGAGGGATCTTTCTTTTACCCATACCGTGCTATAATAAAGCCGGAGGTGGTAACCTTGCCCGGCCTGCCCAAACGAAAGAACATCCGCCTTGCAAACTATGACTACAGCAGCAATGGCGCGTATTTTATAACCATTTGTACAAAAGACAAGAAGAACATATTATGGGATGATAACGGGCTTGTTGCACCGGAACTCGTAGGGGCGAGCAATGAGAGCCCACCGATCGAATTATAAAAAAACCGTA